>NZ_RAWM01000008.1 GCF_003668875.1 Corallococcus interemptor
GGCCCACCCAAGCCGCAGACGCTGCCGAGTGCCGTCTGGATCAACAACCCCGCCCGGTTGGCCAACTCACTGGAGGTTGCGCAGTAATCTCACGAACTCGCTGTCTCACTCACGTTGACAGGTTCCGTACATGCGCGACCCGCCGCCGCAGTTCATCGAAGGCCCGAAGTATCTATGCCCATGCGGCAAGGGCTCGCTCGTGTACTACCCGTTCGGGTTGGACGACCCTCTTCTGCGCTCGGCCACGAGCATTTGGATCTGCGAGAGCGAGTTCAAGGCACTGGCGCTGTGTCAGGCGGGGCTCGCGGCAGTTGCCATCCAAGGGGCTCAGAGCGGTGGTGATGGCAACGTGCGCTGGAACGCGAAGTGTGAGGGCAGGGACGAGCGCGTGCTTGCGCAGGGACTGAAGCGGCTCGCAGTCGCGGACAAGACCTTCATCATCTGCTTCGACTCCGACGTGGACACCAACGGGAACGTCCTCGCGGGCCTCCACCAACTCGGTGTGCTCCTTGTCGGAGAGAGTGCCACCGTCGAAGTCGCGTACCTGCCGTACGAGAAGAATGAAGAGAAGCTGGGGATCGACGATTACCTCGCCGTGTCTTCTCCGGACCGGGAGTGCCGTTTGGAGCTTCTTCAGGACTCGGTTCGACCGTTCAACGTGGCCGAGGCCCTGGACTGGCTGGAGGAGCGTTGGGACGACATGGACCGGAAGCAGCAGAAGCTCGAACTCGGTCGGGTTGCGAAGCTCGCGCGGCTCTTGCTCAAGAGGCATGACTTCAAACGGTGGCAGAGGGAGGCAAAGAAGAGGCTTGGAGGTATCGACGAGGACGAGATCGCGAAGCTCGCCCCGCCTGCCGAAGTGCTCACCGCCGAGGCTGCGTACACGAACTTCGGGACCGCGAAGCTCGTGGAGCACTGCGTCCCGGTGCTGAACAAGCGGTTCGCTCTCCTGCGGGCTGCAGATGGCACCGAACGCATCTTTTCGGTGAACGCCCGCCGGGAGGTGAACCTGCTCCACGGCGACGCGCCTCTGCGACAGGTTCTTCATGACCACTTGAAGGCTCTCTTCGGTCAGATCCCTCCGGACAAGCTTCTCGGCGACACGATCCTGCTCTGGAAGAAGGAATGCACGCGCCTCGCGGTCGAGCCGGAGCCGTTCTGCTTCGAGGGGGACGACCGGCTTTGCTTCAAACGCTTCGACTGGCAGCCCACTCAGGCCGCCTACCCGGCATGGAGTGAGTTCCTGGACCGGCTGAGCGACCGCGAGACGTTCATGGCCTATGTTTGGTCCTGCTTCGAGCCGAAGAACATGGGGCGCCAGTATCTCTGGCTCCGGGGTGAGGGGCAGGATGGGAAGTCGGTGGTGCTCGGCGTGTTAATGGCGGTGTTCGGTCCGGCTGCCACGGGCATCACGAACAGCCACTTGAAGGGCAACCAGTTCGTCTACAGCGCCTTCTACGGCAAGCGCCTCGCGGTCTACGCCGACTGCAAGAACCCCCGATTCGGCATGATGGAGATCGTCCGGAACCTCACGAGCGGCGATCACGTCCTGGTCGAGTACAAGGGCCGGACGCCTTTCTCGTACCCGCTCAAGACCAAGCTGTTCGTGGCCAGCAACCCGAAGCCGGAGATCAGCAGCCAGAACTCGGACCGCTCCCGGATGCTCTATATCGAGATCGCCGAGAGCAGGCGCAAGGACGACCCGACGTGGCGATCCCGGCTCATGGGCGAACTGCCGGGCTTCCTGTGGATGTGCAGGAACGTCTACCAAAGCCTGTGCTCGCATCATGGTGACCTGCCGCTGACGGACACCACGCGCACGCTCCAGGAGGAGCGTGCAGCCTCATTCGAGCAGAAGTTCCAGGACTTCTTCGACGAGAACTTCGTCGTCGCCCAGGGCGCGAAGCTCACGGCCAGCATCGTCTCGAAGCGAGCGCGCGCCGAGCACCTGAGCGACAACGAGCTCAGCGACTTCAAGCAATGGATGGAGCGCACCCATGGCATCAACTACCGGCGTACCAACTCCGAGCGGTATTACGAGAACCTGGCCGAGGGGAGGAATGAGCTACCACTCCCTCCGGAGGCGTTTCCACAGGTGCTGCGGGGACCGGTTCGCTGATGACGACCGTGACGGCCGGAGTGACAACCGCAGCCATTGAGGCTGTCACTCCGATCTCGCTCGGGTAGCGCGTCGGTGACACCCGTGACGACCCTTTGGTTGAGTCAGAAGAAGCAGAAGAGAAAAGGAACTGCCCCCTTCTTCTGGCCCGACCGAACCGGGGCGTCACCGGCCGTCACGAGCGCCGTGCTCCGCCACTGTAGTTACTGGGCCCTCGGCCCAATCAACACCTTCGACACCATCCTCTGGCTCTGGTGGGAACCATTCGAGATCGAGTCCATGACTGAGAACTTCAGCTACATCCGTACAGGCTCCTTGCTTGCTCAACCGGAACCACCCTCAGATATCATTCCTATCCCCATTCCAGTCTTTCGACCTGCCGTGCCTGTTAAAGACCATGAGTCCGCGCCCCTGGAATGCGCCATCCTCCAGGACCTAGCCGAGATCAAGCGCGAGGTTCGTGCGCTTCGTGCGCAATCGGCCACGCTGAACGCCCTGGCCATGCCGCTGGATCGAGCAGCGGAGATGCTCGGCTGCAAGCGGTCACAGGTCTTCAATCTACTGGCGCATGGCCGTTTGGATCGAGCACCAAAGGTCGGGCGGTCTGCGATGATCACCGTGGCGAGCATTGAGGCTCTGCTCTCGGAGGGCTTTCTACGGAAGGGCAACACACGGGCGCGCAGGCCCGACCAGCAGCCCAACTTGGTCCACGCTCAGGCACGGTCGCGAACTTGCGAGAAGAACGCGGAAGGAGTGGGACACGATCCGGGCCTCGCCATTCGTCAGCTCCGCTTTTAGCGAACTTCAGATAGGGACACGGGCACTAAGTCGCCCCGGGCAGGTGATTAATTCTTGGTCATGCTCTGAGGCACGCGCGATCTGAGTTGTCCCCTCATCTGAAGATTCCCCTCGGCGAACGTATGGGCAGCCGAGCAAGCAAGCTCTAAGAGAAAATCGCAAATGAGGGGATGCTTCAGACGCGCGACGGCTCCGCCAATCGCGGGAGCCTACGACTTCCTTTTCTTCTCCGTCGCGACAACTGATTGTGCGATCTCATTCAGTCCTGCCTGCACTTCGTCATGGCTGAGGTCCTGGTTGCGAGCCCTCTCCCAGAGCGCTTCCATGCGCTGCCCTACTTCGATGGGATAGCGAATGGAGTCCTGTCTGAAGTTGTCGAACAGGTACGGTTCCCCTCTCTTATTGCAGGGGCCGCCGATGGATATATGAAGGATCTCCCAGCCATCGGTAGTGCGCCTGATATGATAAGTGTCGTTGTGGCCCCAGCGTTTGCTATAGACGACGAAGGTGAAACTCGCCCCAATGGTCTGATCTTGCGACATGACTGTGCCTCCCAGCTTGATCTGGAGGAATTGGAGCAGTGTGATATCCGAAGGATGGCTGCCTCACCGAGACGTAAAGGCTTGGGCAAAGATCAGGACCAACCCTGTTCGACGTTTTCTCGAACGGTTGCTTCCGCTGTTTTCATGAGCTGTTCAATGGCATTGATGCCAGTGAGTGCAGTAATGTCTTGCTGCATTTCCAGCGTGACCCTGTAGTCGTAGGTCGCTTTGGAGCCGTCCGAGAACGTGGCGACGACAGGATCCCCGGCCGTGGTCTCTACCCAGACATGCGCGGCTCTGACATTCTTGTCGAATGCCGCCATGGTGACGAACTCACGCTCGCCAACCTTAAACGGCCGCCTTTTGAATACTTCCATTGTAGAACCTTTCAGTCTTCCACGTGCTGAGAGTAGACAAAAATAACCATGGGCCTCTAAACGACTGCTCACGATTCTTGATCGGTAGGTGGCGTCCGGGGCCGAAAACTCGGCCCCAGCGGCAGACCAGATGCCTGGGAGTTGCGACCTCTGGCTTGGTAATGATGGCTAGCTATTTGAACTGGAATCAATAGCGCTAGGGTTAATGCTTTGCTTGGCTCCCGCTGGTGCCTCCATTTCGGCAGTATGGAGGCTCGGCGCATCTGTGCTGACCAAATTTTTCGATAAAGGAGTAGGTGCCGAAGCCGCCGATGCGAGTCTCTTCTGCATCCGACGAGAGTGACGCCCTGCGATGATTCTTGCGGCTTCCTTGAGAAGTTGAGTGCTGTTTGTGTATCGCATTTGAAGGACGCGCGACAGTAGCTGGGAGATGGTTCTGAGATCCTCTGGCTTGAGACGCTCCACCCCGTGCACTGCATCGTTGCCTTTGAACTTGGTGGCGCGCAAAAGTTTCTCGTATTCGTCGGCGGCATCGCGAGACTCCACCTCGATGGCGGTCACGAACTTCTCGATACGCGCCTCAAAGGATAAATGTCTCTCCTCTTTCTTCTTGGTTGTTGTTTCTGTTCTTGGGATGCCTTGTTCGTCGAGAAAGAGTTCCACGATCTGTCGCAATGCGGCGCCACATGCGTTGTGGTCTGTCCAGAACAGTCTTGCTGCGCTTTGGGCTGCCTCGGTGATTGCTTTAGGCGTTGTGTTTGGTGTTTCGATTATTCCAGGACAAATTGACAGCCATCGAGGGCGATAGATGGTTATCCAGACTTGGCGCATTTCGCCATCGTCGGTTTCAATCCAGTCAATGTCGCCACTCCACTCTCCTGCCGCTGCCAGATAATTACTGCATTTGGGGCACGTGTAGGTTGCGGTGTAGTCTCCACCGTCATCGGTGGGATTGAAATCTCCTCGGCGAAATGCTGTATTTCGCTCCGGCGTCCGAAGGTCGATGGTTTTGATTGCAGATTTTTCGATGCCTGCCGTACATGTTGGGCAGGTCGACCAGTAGATGGGCAATGGGTGCCACACTTTAAAGCTAAATGCATTATTCATGTCTGTTTCCAGGTATGGGAGGTCGTGATTCCTGGGCATCTGGTCTGTCGCTGGGGCCGAGTTTTCGGCCCCGGACGCCACCTGCCGATCGAGAATCGTGAGCGGTCGTTTTGGGTGAAAGCAACTCGGGGAGAGAATTGCTTCAGCTCCCCCAGCACTCCGCCACCCAAGGCCTGTGGATTTCTGGTGGGTGCCGCGCTACTTCTTGGCGAAGAGCCCTCGGAGCCAATCGATGAAGCCGCTAAAGGCTGAGACCGCAGCTTGGGCGACTTCCTTCACGAATGGTCGAATGAGATCCATCAGGAAGTCGGTGATGGAGTTCGCCGCTATCTCTTCGTTCTTGATCTGCCACTGGCTGCGTTGATCGAGCCCTTGGCGCAAGCGCTTGATGTTCTCGTCATCGGAAAAGGACATGATCGTGCGCTCCTAGTTCCCGGCCGCCAGCTTCAGCAGATTAGGGTCCACGAGGGTGGTGAAGTCGGCGCAGTCTGCGCGCTCAAACAATGCCCACTGACGCTTACGGTCACAGGCATCAAGCATCGCATGGAAGAGGCGGTCCGTTTCGTATGCCTTCGTCGCCGAGTAGGGCACCACCCGTCCGGCCGGTAGGGGGCACGCGCGTCCCAGCTTCGCCTCGATATCTCGGGTGCGCGCATGAATGGACTCTTCCTGCTGCGCCGAGGGCAAGTTGATGAGCGAGTTCCACTCTCCAGGCTGAAGCAGGTCCACCTGATTGAGTCCGATGACCAAGTGCTTCGGGTTCAAGACGCTCTCATCCACCAGCACCTTCAACACGCGCTGAATGTTGGCGATGGCGCGGTTGTCGGCCTTGAACACCCACAGCACAACGTCCACGGTGGGGAGGACGCGCCGGTACGTGTCGAGGTGCACCTTGTCCGCCTCCGTGTCCTCACCGATGCCGGGCATGTCCACGACAACGATTTCTCCTTTGGAGCCGGTGTAGCGATACTCGTGCGCCTCCTGGGTGCAGGCTTCGGTGTGGCTCACCGGGCGCCCTGCATTGAAGAGGGCATTGATGGTCGTGGACTTGCCCACCCCCGTCTCGCCGATTAGCGCTACGCGTGGCGGCATTGCCGCCGCCTTCTCGGCCTCGACCCTCAAGAACCGCATCTGGTCGCGTGTGATGCCCAGCGCTCGCAGCGGCAGAGGCACTTCCTCGCCGGACAGCAAATCGAGGAATCTCTGAATCAAACGCATAGCTCCTCCGGGGCTCCCGAGGAGCCAGTAGGTCCAAAGTCAAAGCCACCGGGCGGCATGCTCGCTGGCACGCCAACGTAAGAGTGGTCAGAACACTGTCAAGGCAACCAAAGGACCATGTGGTGTCTCATTCGGACTGAAGCGCCTGGGCCTGTACGATGCGCAGCGTCACTGGATCCGCTGGATGCTCCAGGCAGATGGGGACGACGTACATTGGCGGCACCGTGGCGCTGACGTAGTGGAGGGCCGTGGTCCGCGTACTGCTATGGTTGAGCGCCTGGGCGACGGCTTCCAGGGAGAGGCCGCCGCCCTGCGGGTTGTAGAGGCTGCCTCGCTCGACCAGCCACGTTGCGAAGCTGTGCCGGATCGCGCCGAAGTGGACGAACTCCAGGCCCGTGCGCGCGCACACGCGCTCCACGGCCTCGCGGATGGTCTGCCGATCCGGCGCTGAGCCCCGGGCTTGGAGACGCTGGGCGGCGGCGAGCCCCTGCGCATCGAGCGACAAGGTGAACCGCTTCCCGGTCTTGTGCTTGAACGTGACAGTGGCGGCGATCTCGCCCTGGTCCTTCAGCACCGTGATCTTGCCGTCACCGCTCGCGAGCCGGTCCACCTCGGTGCCGTGCATCCCGGTCTTGGCCTGGAGGCACAGCACGTCGCGGAGCGCCTGCGAGCCGAGGGCTGCGTAGAGCTTCTGGACGTGCTCGATGCTGTAGCCCTTGAGTTCGTGGTTCCGGCGGGCAGGGGGGACCTTCAGGAAGCGCCCGGGATTCACCATCGGGTCCAGCTCGCCCGCGTCCTGGAGGAACGAGGTGAAGGACTTGAAGACGATGATTCGCCACTTCTTGCCGGTGTCCCAGGTGGCCAGGGTCTTCTTCAACGCCGGTCCGGTCACCGCGCGCAGGTCCTTGTCCGCGAGCGCCGTTGCCCACGCGGCCAAGTAGCTGCGTGTGCTCTTCAGGTACTCGTCGGACCTGCCGCTGGCCTTCAGGTGCTGGAGGAACCGCCGGGCACGATCCTCGTCCAGGAACACCGCCTGCGCGGCGTCCTCCTGGGCCTGCTGGGCCTCGTCCTGGCGCTCCTGGCTCGCGGTCCGGTACGCGGCCGGGTTGCGGCGGAAGGCCGCCAGCTCGGCCAGTGCCTCGGCCTCGCTCCGCACGTCCAGCGTGACGTTGTGCGCGACCCCGGCGACGGTCTTGCGGATGATCCAGCGCGTGCTTCCGTCGGTGGCCGTGTACGTGCGGCCCCCGATCCACTTCCCACTCCACTTCGGCATACGCGGCCCCGTACCCCCTCATTTGGGTAGAACTTGGGTACGAGAAGTAAGGGAGGGCAGGGCGCCTCGCAACCCGATCAGGGCCGCGTCAGAAAACCCCAAGGAAAACATGGCGGTAGGGCACGGGAATCGAACTCGCCAGGGACTGCTCTCGCAGCCCCTCACCGGTTTTGAAGACCGGGCCGGCCACCAGGTCCGGAGGCCCTACCGCTTCTGATTACCGCTGCTCCGCGCCGCTCCGTCAACCACCGTCACGGCTTGCGCGCGAAGACCACGGCGTACTCGTCGCAGTTGAACAGCGCGGGCCACTGCAACTGCTCCGGTGTCATCCGCATCGCCTTGTGCACGTCCGCTCGCACCTGGTGCAGGGACGTGCTCCCCGGACTTCGCTCCAGCTGAGTCATTCCCCGCAGCGCCACCAGTGCCGTGTTCACCGCCGGGTACACGTCGTCGGCAATCGACTCCACCTTCACGTCCTGGAACCCCGCCCGCCGCAGCTCCTCCCGGTAGCGCTCCGTGGACCAGACGTTCTCCTCCGGAAACGCAATCAGCCCCCTCCAGTACCGGTAGCGCAGCTTGGCCCGCAGCCCCGCGCCCGATTCGCGGTCCGTCTTCTGCGCCATGTCCGCCATCACCAGCCGGCCTCCCGGCTTCAACACCCGGAACGCCTCGCGCAGGAAGTCCTGCCGCGTCCGGAAGTGCATCGCGGACTCCAGCGCGAACACCACGTCGAACGCTCCCGCCCCCGGCAGCGCCGTCGCGCTCCCCACCTCCAGCCGCACCACTTGCTCCAGCCCCGTCAGCTTCACCCGCTCCCGGCCCACCCGGACCTGGTTCGGCGTGATGTTCACCCCGAGGATGCTCGCGGGCTTGAACTCCTCCGCCCACAGCAGGTCCTGATCCGCGTACCCGAAGCCGCAGTCCAACACCGCGTCCCCGGGTCCCAGATTCGCCGTCCTCGCGAGCAGGCGCGCCATTTCCGCCTGCGCGGACCGGAAGAGCTCTCCCACGCGCTCGACGTTGGTGTCGTCCACGCGCTCCACGTGCTTCCAGTAGCCCAGGTTGATCCAGAAGGGCTCCCGGCCCGTCGTCACCTGGATGTCCTGCGGCGTGGGCATCCCCGCCACCCAGGCTCCCGTCTCCTTCGTGTAGAAGCGCTCCGGGTCCGCCAGGAACGCACTCTTCAGCCGCGTCGCCACCTGCCTCACGTTCAGCATCCCTTGCCTCCTTGGCCTTCCTACCGGGGACCTCGACCCTAGCCTTTGTCACGGCGATTCCGGGCCTGGCCCGCCTGTCGGTTTTCACTGGTGAAAGGAGAGGGGATGCCCGGCTGCTGTCCCGGGGGGCGTCTTGCCCGGCGCGTCATCCGGGCTCCATGATGAGCGCTCTTTTCCACCATGCGCCGAACCTTCCGTCCCGCCCTCCTGACACCGGGTCTCCTTCCGGCGTTCATCCTGCTGTGTGTGTCGTTGGGCGCCGGGTCCGCGCGCGCAGCGCCGTCCGCCTTGCCCTTCCACGTCGGGCCTCCCGCCGCATGGGTGAAGCCGCTCCCCATTCCCGCGGACCCCGGCCCCATGCCCGCGGGGGAAGAGGAGACCAGCGTCCTGCGCCTGCTGAACGAGGAACAGGTGCGCGTGTCTGGCCATTCGCGCGTGCAGTACCGGCACTCGGCCCGGAAGGTCCTGTCTCCGCAGGGCATCGACCGCGTCACGGACATCCAGATCCACTTCGATCCGTCCTACGAGACGCTCACCGTCCACGGCATCTGGCGCATCCGCGACGGTCGCCGCGAGGACGTCTTCCAGCCCGCCGGCGCCCGCGTCATCCAGCAGGAGAGCGAACTCCAGAACCGCCTCTACAACGGCACCCTCTCCGTGGTGCCCTTCCTGCGCGACGTGCGCGTCGGCGACACCGTGGAGGTCGCGTACTCGCTCGAAGGCGCCAACCCCGTCTTCGGCGGGCGCTTCTCCGACGTCGTCGCCGTGGGCCAGCCGTACCCCGTGGTCCACTTCGCCTACCGGCTGCTGTGGCCGGAAGGCCGCCCGCTCTTCATCCGGGAGTTCGCCGAGCCGGGCGTGAAGCACTCGGAGTCGGTGACGAACGGCGAGCGCGAAGTCGTCCTGGAGCGCCGCGACGTGCCCGCCGTCCGCTCCGAGGACAAGGTCCCCAGCTGGCAGCACGTCTACCCCTGGGTCCAGCTCAGCGAATACAAGGACTGGAACGAGGTCGCGCGCTGGGCCTCGACGCTCTTCCAGGTCCCCGCGAACTCGAAGGCGCTGGAGCAGGAGATGGCCCGGCTCGCGAAGGAGCCCACGCCCGAGGCGCGCTTCTTCGCCGCGCTGCGCTTCGTCCAGGACGAGGTCCGCTACCTGGGCATCGAGATGGGCCCCAACTCCCACCAGCCGCATCCGCCCGACGAGGTGCTGGAGCGCCGCTTCGGCGACTGCAAGGACAAGTCCCTGCTGCTGGTGACGCTGCTCAAGGGGCTGGGCATCGAAGCGCAGCCGGTGCTCGTGGACACGGAGACCCGCCAGGCCCTGGATGAATGGCTCCCCACCGCCATCGCGTTCGACCATGCCATCGTCCACGCCACCGTGGCTGGTCGCGAGCTGTGGGTGGATCCCACCGCGACGCTGGAGCGAGGCGGGCTCGACAGCTACGAGCCGCCTCCCTACGCCCGGGCCCTCATCGTCGCCCCGGACACGAAGGCGCTCACCGTCATTCCCTCGCCGGCCCTGGCGGAGCCCTCCGTCTTCGTGGACGAGACCTACGTCGCGCAGGACCGTGACGCGCCGGCGACGCTCGAGGTCGTCACCACCCGCACGGGCGAGTCCGCCAACTCCATGCGCCGCATGCTCGCGGGCGTGTCCGTGGCGGAGCTGTCCCGCTACTACGTCAACTACTACGCCAAGACGGACGCGAAGCTGGCCGTCGTGAAGCCCATGACGGTGGACGACGATCCGGTGAAGAACGTGCTCGTCCTGCGCGAGCACTACCGCATCGAGGGCTTCTGGTCCTCCAAGGGCGAGCGCGACTTCAGCGCCCACTCCCTCCACCAGTACCTCTCCGAGCCCGGCTTCTCCCGCCGCGCCTTCCCGCTGGAGGTGGAGCACCCCGTCTTCGCCCGCCACCGCATCACGTTCCAGTCGGACGAGCCCCTGAACATCACCTCCGACCATGAGCTCGTCGAAGGTCCCGCCTTCCACTTCGAGTCCGACACCCGCGCCGACGGGAAGACCCTGGTGCTGGACTACCGCTACCGCAGCGTCGCGGATTCCGTGCCGCCGGAGCGCATCGCGGAGCACCTGAAGGCGGTGCACGACGCGGAGGAGCAGGGCGGCTATGGCCTCCGGCTCCGCGGAGGCAGCGCCCGGCTCCAGCGGTCCGCGCCGCCCTCCACGAAAGGGGGCCTGGCCCTCCTGGGTGTCATCGCCGGCTGCGCCTTCCTCTGGTTCATCATCTCGCAGGGCACCCCCGCGGAGCTCTGGCGCAAGGGCCGCGCCTGGGGCCGCCGCCGCGCCTTCGCGCGCAAGTTCGACGGCGACTCCCAGGGCGACAGCGCTGGAGCCGCCATCCCCGTCGCCAGCGCGCATGAGCTGCTGGCCACGATCAGCCGCCTGCGCTGCGCCTGTGGGACCAGCAGCGAGTGCGAATGGGAGGCGCTCCGCCACGAGGCCGTCATCCTGGGCGAGCGCCACCTCACCCTGGTGCAGTGGCAGTGCCCCGCCTGCGCCCGAGCCCGCCGCGCCTACTTCGAGGACAAGGGCACGACGCGCGCCGCCTGAAACTTACTCGCAGATGCCCGGGCAGTCCGCGCTGCCTCCGGGCTGGCACGTGTCGGTCGGATCATCCACGCAGGTGTTCCCCGACACGTTGCCCGCGCAGCCTCCGAAGAGCCCGCCGCAGCACTCGACCCAGCCCTCCGGCACGTCACACGGCGTCGGGAAGGACTTGCACGTCTCTGTGTCGGACCGCGCGAACACCACCACCTGCGGACACGTGCGCGGCCCTTCTTCGCCGTCACCCAGGCAGCCCGTCAGACCCAGCACCGACATCAGCCCCAGCCTCATCCATGCACGCATGGCGCGCATCAGGGCAGGGGAGACGCGCGCTAGTCCAGTCCCCGCTCCCACAGGTCGTCTTCATCCAGACCCATCAGGTGACCCACCTCGTGCATCACCGTGATGCCGATCTGTTCGATCAGCTCCTCGCGGGTGCGCGCGAAGCGCTCCAGGTTCTTCTGGTACAGCACGATGGCGGGCGGGAAGTGATCCGCCGCGTCCATCACGCTGCGCTCGCCCACGGGCGTGCCCCGGAACACTCCCAGGATGCACGGCGACAGTGGCGGCTGCTGACCCAGCAGGTCCTCGTCCGAGGGCAGGTCCTCCACCGCCAGCGTCACGTTGTCCATGTACTGCTTCACCTGCGAGGGCAGGGCGCGCATCGCGTCCTCCACCGCGCGGTCGAACGCGGCCTCCTCCAGCGCCACCGGGGGCGGCAGCTCCTCCGGGGCCAGCGCCTGCGCCCGCGCGAAGCGCTTCTTCGCCTCCTTCGCGTCCTTGCGCCGCTCCGCGATGAGCCCCAGGTAGTGGTGCGCCCAGGCCTCGTCCGGCGCGTCCTTCAGCACCCGCTCGAAGGCCTCCTGCGCGGGCTGGAAGCGGCAGAGCTCGAACAGCGCGATGCCCCGCTCCAGCTGCGCGTCCGGCGAGCGCGGCATGTGCGTCAGCGCCTGGTCCAGGCTCTTGAGCGCGGACTCGCACTCACCCAGCTGGTTGAGCCCCATGCCCTCCAGGAGGAGGAACTCGTAGACGAGCTCCACGTCGTCGGCCTTCTGCGCCAATTTGCGCCCGCGGCCGCACCACTCCAGCCCCTCCTCCACGGCCTCGCGGTCCTCACCGGTGCGGCAGACGAGGAACTCCGCTGCGCCAAAAAGAATCTCCAGGTCTTCCGGGGCTCGCTTCAGGGCGGCGCCGTAGGCCTTGCCGGCGTCCTCCAGGCGGCCCACCTCCACCAGCGCGGCGGCCCGGTAGTGCAGGGCCTCTGGTGAGTCCGGGACGTCCCGGAGCAGGGCGTCGGCGCTGGCGAGCGCGGCCTCGAAATCCCTCGCCTCGAAGGCGTCCGCCACCCCGTCCAGCCGCGCGTCCACGTCCCGCGCCTCCCCTTGGTTCGCCATGCGCTTCGCCATACGGGCCGGCAGCTAAGAAGCCGCCCTTCGCGTTGTCAACGACCGGCGTCGCTGTTACCTTCCAGCGCCCCGTTTTGGCCCGAACCCCGTGAACATCCTGGTCGTCGACGACGATTACGAGCTGTGCACCATGCTCTCTCGCTACCTGGAGATGCATGGCTACACCGTGTTCTCGGCGTCGGATGCGCTCCAGGCGCTGGACATCATGGAGCGTCATCCCGTGGGGCTGGTCATCACCGACTACCTGATGCCCCACCTGGACGGCATCCACTTCACGGAGATGCTGAAGGCGGACCCCCGCTTCCAGAACATCTCCGTCCTGATGATGACCGCCAGCACGGACGCCAACATCTCCGACCGCGGCCTGCGCAAGGGTGTCGCCATCACCCTGCAGAAGCCCCTGGACATGGGGCAATTGCTCAACCTCGTGCGCTTCGCGGAGTAGGGCCTTCCTGGAGGCCCCGGGCCCCCCGTCCGGGCGGGCTGGAAGGCGTCCTCAGGCCCACACGCCTGCCCCTTTCCGTTGACATCGTCGATGCGGCCCTTATGTTGGCGCTCGACATGGCCGAGTGCTAACGGCCACCCCCATTCGCAGTAGATTCCCCAGGTATTTCAGGAGGTTACGATGGCAGCGAAGGAAATCTTCTTCCACCAGTCCGCGCGCGATTCCATCCTGCGCGGTGTCCGGATTCTCGCGGACGCGGTCGCGGTGACGCTCGGTCCCAAGGGCCGCAACGTGGTCATCGAGAAGAGCTTCGGCTCGCCCACCATCACCAAGGACGGCGTCACCGTCGCCAAGGAGATCGATCTCGAGAACCGCTTCGAGAACATGGGCGCGCAGATGGTGAAGGAGGTCGCGTCCAAGACCTCCGACAAGGCCGGCGACGGCACCACGACGGCGACCGTGCTCGCGCGCGCCATCTATGAGGAGGGCCTGAAGCTGGTGGCCGCCGGCCACAGCCCCATGGACCTCAAGCGCGGCATCGACAAGGCGGTGGAGGTGGTGGTGGCGGAGCTGAAGAAGCTCTCCAAGCCCACGTCCGACAAGCAGGCCATCGCGCAGGTGGGCACCATCTCCGCGAACGGTGACGAGACCATCGGCACCATCATCGCGGACGCGATGGAGAAGGTGGGCAAGGAGGGCGTCATCACCGTCGAGGAGGCCAAGGGCCTGGAGACGACGCTCGACGTGGTGGAGGGCATGCAGTTCGACCGCGGCTACGTGTCGCCGTACTTCGTCACGAACCGCGACCGCATGGAGGTCGTCCACGAGGACCCCTACATCCTCATCAGCGAGAAGAAGGTCTCGTCGATGCAGGACATGATCCCCTTGCTGGAGCAGGTGGCGCGCGCGGGCAAGCCGCTGCTCATCATCGCGGACGACATCGAGGGCGAGGCCCTGGCCACCCTGGTGGTGAACAAGATCCGCGGCGTGCTGAACGTGGCCGCGGTGAAGGCGCCGGGCTTCGGTGACCGCCGCAAGGAGATGCTCAAGGACATCGCCACGCTGACGGGCGGCATGGTGGTGAGCGAGGAGCTGGGTCACAAGTACGAGAACCTGACGCTCAACGACCTGGGCCGCGCCAAGCGCATCACGGTGGACAAGGACAACACCACCATCGTGGACGGTGCCGGCCAGAAGGCGGACATCGAGGGCCGCATCAAGCTCATCCGCACCCAGATCGAGACGGTCACCAGCGACTACGACCGCGAGAAGCTCCAGGAGCGCATGGCGAAGCTCGTGGGCGGCGTGGCGGTCATCAACGTCGGCGCGGCGACCGAAGTGGAGATGAAGGAGAAGAAGGCCCGCGTGGAGGACGCGCTGCACGCGACCCGCGCGGCCGTCGAAGAGGGCATCGTCCCCGGCGGCGGCGTGGCCTACATCCGCAGCCTCAAGGCGCTGGACGGCCTGAAGCTGGGCGGCGAGCAGGACTTCGGCGTGGACATCATCCGCAAGGCGCTGCAGGAGCCCCTGCGCAAGATCTCCAGCAACGCCGGCGTCGAGGGCGCCGTCGTCATCAACAAGGTCAAGGACGGCACCGGCGCGTTCGGCTTCAACGCCCGCACGGAGACCTACGAGGACCTGGAGAAGGCCGGCGTCATCGACCCGACGAAGGTCGAGCGCACCGCGCTGCAGAACGCCGCCTCCGTGGCGTCCCTGCTGCTCACCACCGAGGCGATGATCGCCGAGCGCCCGAAGAAGAAGGCCAAGGGCGGCGCGGGCGGCGGCGCCATGCCGGAGTACGGCGGCGACGACATGGACTACTGAGCCGGCGTGACGGCTCGGTAGCACCGTAGGGTTTCTTCCGGCCCCGTGGGCCTCGCGAGAGCGGGGCACCCGGGGCCGGAGTCTTTTTCAGGAAGCGGCCTTCTTGAAGGCCAGGCCCAGCTCACGGCTGAGGGCCGTGGTGTCGGAGAGCAGCTTGGGCAGGCACGCGGCGGCCCCGGCGCGCAGCGACGCCAGCGCCGTCTCCATGGTGAGGTGCTCCGCCAGGACGACGAAGGGCGCGCCCTGGCTCAGGCCCCGGGCCAGCTCCAGCGCCTTCTTGCCGTAGGCCGGCGCGAAGTCCCACGACACCACCACGCCCACGGGCGGCTCCATCGCGGCGGCCTCCGCGCTCGCGACGATGCGCGCCTCCAGGCCCAGCAGGGTCAGCGCCTCCGAGATCAGCCGCGCGGTGGCCGGGTTGTCCTCCAGCACGTCCACCCGGCGCATGGCGGCGCTGGGGGCCGGAGCGGGCGGCGCGGCCGGCGTGTACAGCGCCTGCCGCAACAACGCGCGCACCTGGCGGATGTCGTCGAAGGGCTTGAGCAGGTAGTCCACCACGCCCAGCTGCAGCGCCTGCTGCGTCGTCACCAGCGAGGGGTAGCCCGTCATCAGGATGACGCGCGACGCGGGGTCCAGCTTGCGCGCGTGCTGGGCCAGCTCCAGGCCGGACAGCCCGGGCAGGTTCTTGTCCGTGACGATGAGGTCCACGGGCGACGCACGCAGGATCTCGAGCGCGGCCTCGCCCGTGGCCGCTTCGATGACTTCACACTCCTTGTCCATCAGGTCCTTGAAGACCATCCGGATGATGCCCTCGTCGTCCACCACCAAGAGGCGCTTGCGCGGCGGTCGGGGCGCGTCCGTGGGCGGGAAGAGCACGCGGAACACCGTGGCGGGCGGCGGCACCTCGCGCAGCGTCGTGGGCGGCACCAGGGCAATCTGCGCGTGGTGCTCCTGCGCGATGCGGCGACAGACGGCGAGCCCCAGCCCCGTGCCTCGTTTGCTGGCGGAGACGTAGGGCTCGAAGATGCGTGTCTTGAGCTCGTCCGGGATGCCCGGGCCCCAGTCGGACACGTAGAGGGCCGCGGACGCGCCCTCGCGCGCGAGCGTCACCTTCACTCGGCCCCGGCCAGACATGGCGTCGCGCGCGTTGTTGAGCAGGTTGAGCGTGAGCTGCTCAATCAGCCGCGCGTTGCCCTGGATGGTGAGGTCCTCGGGGGCCTCCACCTCCAGCGAGATGCGCGCCGAGTCCGGGTTGACGCTGAACACCTTCGCCGCCGCCCAGATGGGCGCGGCCAGGGACAGCCGCTGCTGCGGGGCCGGCCGCTCGCTGGCCAGGCGGATGAAGTCGGAGACGATCTGCTCCATCCGCTCCACCTGCGCGAGCAGCAGCTTCAACGGACCGCTGGAGCCGCCTTCCTCCGCGAGCAATTGGGCGTAGGCCTTGGCGCCCAGGAGCGGCTGGCGCAGCTCGTGGAGGACCTCCGCGGCGACCTGGTGGGTGTGGGCGTTGGCACGCTGCAGGGCCACGGCCGCGAGCCGGGCCTTGTCCAGGTCCCCCGCGTCCAGGGCCTGGAGCAGCTGCGCGAGCGGCGAGGGGGTCTCCATGCGCGGGAGCATGGCGGAGGCGGGTGTTCACACGCAACGCACCCCCGGCGGGATTCGGTTGACCCCGCCCGCGAGCGAACGGATGCTCGCGACCGCCCTCCAGCCGGGCCTGACGGGACGCATGTTGCCCGCTCGCCTGCTGGGGACTCTCCCTGTCGCAGAGGCCCCCATGCCGCAGACGAACCCGTTCCACTCGCTGGTGCCCCGGAAGCTGACGGACTCCGAACTGGCCCGCTCCATCCGGCTCAACATCGAGGCGGAGCTGGACGCCATCAACCTCTACGCCGCGCACCTGGACGCGACGGACAACGAGGAGGCGAAGGCCATCCTGCGCCACGTCATGGACGAGGAGCGCGAGCACGCCGCCCTGTTCTGGCAGCTCATCGCCCGGTTGGATCCGGAGCAGGCCCAGCACGACCGCGAGGCGTCCCAGAAGTACCGCCTCATCACCACCGGCGCGTCCCACGAAGAGGTGGAGGCGGTCAGCGAGGGCGGTGGCGGCGAGCCCGCGGAGGTGGAGCTGCCCAAGCGCCTCACCGTGGGCAGCCTGCGCAAGTAGCGCGCTTCAGCCCTGGCCCTGCGCCGGCGGTGGGTTCTGCCGGCGCTCGGCGGGGGTGGCCTCCAGGTCCTGCGCCGCCATGTAGACGACGTTCCGGGTGCCCCGCTTGCCCCGGTACATGGCGCGGTCGGACAGGTCCAGGAGGTGGTCCTTGTCCTGGGCGTGCTCCGGGAAGCTGGCCACGCCGATGCAGGTGGTGAGCTTGAGCGCCAGCCCCTCGCGGCCCAGGAACTGATGGGTCTCCATGGTGCGGCGGATGCGCTCGGCGACCTTCAGGGCTCCGCCGGAGTCCGTGCCGCGCAGGAGCACCACGTACTCGTCGCCGCCGAAGCGCGCCACCACGTCCGGATCGCGCACGCAGCCCTTGAGCACGCGCGCGGCCTCCACCAGCACGCGCGAGCCGACGAGGTGCCCGTGCGTGTCGTTGATGGCCTTGAAGCGGTCCAGGTCCAGGAACAGCAGGGAGAAGGGCCGCTCCGTCTGCAGGGCCTCGTTCACCTCGCGGTCCAGCACCAGGTGCAGGTAGCGCGTGTTGAACAGGCGGGTGAGGTCGTCGACGTAGGCCAGGTCCTCCACGGCGGCGAAGCGGCCCAGGTTGCGCAGGGCCAGCGCCCAGTTGCGCACGAGGAAGCCCACCGTCTCCGGGTGGTGCTCCGGGGGCGCGCCGTCGTGGAAGAGCACCGCGTGGCCCAGCACCAGGTCGCCGTCCACGGCGGGGAAGGAGAGGGTGCGCGGCCAGGGCACCTGCAGGCCGTCCAGCGCCTGGGCCGTGCGCGAGCCCGCGAGCCGTTCGATGAGCTGCGGAACCAGCGCCTCGTGCAGGTCCACCGGCAGCCCGCGCATGCCGTGCGAGCGGAAGCCGGTGCCGGTGGGGTCGCGCTCCAGGAGCATCACCGCGGAGGCGTTGGCCATGGACTCCAGCGCGTCGGAGGTGGCCACGGCCAGCCGTTCGCGGTCGAGCGTGGTGGCGATGCGCTGGCCCGCCTCCAGCAGCGCGACGTGCTGTCGCAGGGACGCGTTCTCACGCATCAGGTCGCGCGTGGTGAGCGCGCGGCGCAGCGCGTGCTCCAGGGCCTCCGGCGCCACGGGCTTGACCAGATACTCCGCCGCGCCGCTCTTGATGGCGCGCACCGCGGGGGCGACCTTGTCCAGGCCGGTGATGACCAGCACCTCCACGCCAGGGTAGCGCTCGCGCACGTGACGGAGGACTTCCATGCCGTCGCCGCCGGGGAGGATGAGGTCGGTCACCACCGCGTCGAAGCGCTGCGCGGAGAGGGCGGCCTTCGCGTCCGCCACGGTGGCCACCGCCGTGACGAAGTGGCCCGCGGCCGTGAGGTAGTCGCCGTACAGGTTGCGAGCGATCTTTTCGTCGTCGACGAGGAGCAGGCGCGCCATGACTTGTTCAGGGCTTAGCACCCAACGCTGGAAGGCTGCTAGGGTCCCAACCCGTGCCCTTTGAAAGCGGACGGCGGCTCTGCCTGCTGGTGGAGGCCGGTGAGACGCGCTACGCGGTGGAGGCCACGTCCGTCATCGAGGTCGCGATGCCGGGCGCACGCGGCGCGAGCCTGCGTGGCGTACTCGAGGTGAAGGATCTCTCCTCGCTGCTCGGCGGCCCGCCCGAGGACGTGCCGGGCATGGTGGTGGTGCTGGACGTCAGCCCCACGCTCGCGGTGCGGGTGCGCTCGGTGGTGGAGGTCGCGGACGTCGCGAGGGATCCGTTCTTCCTCCTGCCTCCGGGGCTGGCGGACTCGCTGGCGCCCCTGAGCCGGGGCGCGGTGCTGCACAAGGACCGGCTGTACCTGGAGCTCATCGTGGAGGCGCTGCCGCACCGGGCGGGCCCCCGCGCGGCCCCGCCGGAGCTCCGGCCCGTGCACTGGGCGGACGCGCCCCCGGAGCGGGCGCTGGTGCTGGAGTCACAGGGAGTGCTCTTTGGCGTCCCCCTGGGTTCGGTCTCCCAGGTGGTGCCCCGGGGCGAGGCCTTCAGCGTGCTCCCGGTGCAGAGCGGGCCGGTGGCGGGCGTCTATCCGCACGCGCAGGCGCTGTGGCCCATCTGTTCGGTCCCGGCGCTTCTGGGGGCGCCGGCCCGGGTGGAGGAGCTGTTCGTCCTCACGGAGCTCGCCGGCCGGAACGTGGGGCTGGCGGCCACCCGGGTGCTTGGCGTGCTGCAGAAATTCAAGCCGGCCGAGCTGCCCGGAACGTTCCGGGCACCGGGGCTGCCGGATCCGGTGATGTTACTGGACCTGCAGCGCATGTTTTCTTGATCGGCCCAAAGCGCGAATCCTAAGCTTCTCCGATTGACACAGGGCGTGCAGGCAGGCTTGCTCGCCCGAAATCTCAAACGAATTCAGGGGGGTATGCGCCCCCCGAGGCCGGAGCCGATGCCCAAGAATCTACTGATCGCCGACGACTCGCTCACCATCCGCAAGGTGATCGGGATGATCTTCGCGACGGAAGACTTCCAGGTGACCGCGGTGGACAACGGGCTGGACGCCATCTCCCGCACGCGCGAGCTGCGTCCGGACGTGGTGCTCGCGGACGTGATGATGCCGGGCAAGAGCGGCTACGAGGTCTGCGAGGCCCTCAAGAGCGACCCCGCCACGCAGGCCATCCCGGTGCTGCTGCTCGCCGGCACCTTCGAGGCGTTCGACGAGAACCGCGCGAAGGCCGCCCGGGCGGATGACCACATCACCAAGCCCTTCGAGAGCCAGATCCTCCTGGACAAGGTGAAGGCCCTGGTGGGCCAGAAGTCCAACACCATGCCCGCGTCCGCCGCGACGCGCGTGCTGCCCCAGACCGCCGCTCCAGTGGCCCCGGCCGCTGCGCCGCCCGCCGCCGCCGCGCCTCCGGGTGCGCGTCCCGCGGGTGCGCCGCCTCCGGGCGCGGTTCCGCCGGGTGCGCGTCCTCCGGGGCCGGGCGTGCCGCCTCCGGGCGCGCGTCCTCCGGGCGCCGGTGTTCCTCCGCCTCCGGGCGCCGCGCGTCCGCTGCCGGGCGCCGTTCCGCCGGGTGCACGTCCCGCGGGTGCGCCGCCTCCGGGCGCCATGCCGCCGGGTGCGCGTCCTCCTCCGGGCGCCATGCCGCCGGGCGCGCGTCCTCCGGGTGCGCCGCCTCCGGGCGCCATGCCGCCGGGTGCGCGTCCTCCTCCGGGTGCCGTGCCGCCGGGCGCGCGTCCTCCGGGTGCGCCGCCTCCGGGCATGGCCGCGCGTCCGCCGGGCCCTGGCGCTCCGAACATCCCGGGCGGCTTCCCGCGTCCTCCGGGCGCCGCGGCGCTGCCGTCCGCGCCCCCGCCCGCCGCGGTGCCTCCGGCGGCCCGTGCCCGGGATCCGTTCGGCCTGGGTGCCCCGTCCGCTCCGCCCGCCGCCCAGGCGCGCACGGAGAGCATCCGCATCGAGGACTCGCTGCCCGAGCCCAGCGGCGCGGAGGAGATTTCGCTGGACCTTGGCGGGCCCCCGGCGCCGGCCGCCACGCCCGCTCAGCAGGCCCGTCCGTCCGCGGACGGCGGCGAGGCGCTGCTTCGCGAGGCGCTGTCCAAGGCCTCCCGCGAGGTCATCGAGAAGATTGCCTGGGAGGTCGTCCCGCAGCTGGCGGAGACCATCATCCGGCAGGAGCTGGAGCGGCTCATCAAGGACCGCGAGACCCAGCATTGATTCGCAGTCCCCCCTGATTCCCCGCCGGCCCCGTCGGGGGCCGGCCGCTTGCAATGACTGACACGACTGAACTGTCCAAGGCCTACGAGCCCTCCGAGGTGGAGGCGCGGTGGTACAACCACTGGCTGGAGCGTGACTACTTCCGCGCCGAAGCCCCTTCCTCCAAGCCGCCGTTCAGCATCGTGCTGCCGCCGCCCAACGTGACGGGCAGCCTGCACATCGGCCACGCGCTCACCGCGACCATCCAGGACATCCTCACGCGCTGGAAGCGGATGAGCGGCTTCAACGCGCTCTGGCTGCCGGGCACGGACCACGCGGGCATCGCCACGCAGATGGTCGTGGAGAAGGAGCTCAAGAAGACGGAAGGCAAGAGCCGCCACGACCTGGGCCGCGAGGCGTTCCTGGAGCGCGTCTGGACGTGGAAGGGCAAGTTCGGCGCGCGCATCGGCGAGCAGCACCGCTACCTGGGCGCGTCGCTGGACTGGAGCCGCGAGCGCTTCACCATGGACGAGCAGTCCTCGGCCGCGGTGCGCGAGGTGTTCGTCCGGCTGTACGAAGAGGGCCTGATGTACCGGGCCCAGAAGCTGATCAACTGGTGCCCGTCCTGCCGCACGGCCCTCTCCGACCTGGAAGTGGAGCACGAGGAGAAGAACGGCTCGCTCTGGCACATCCGCTATCCGGTGAAGGACAGCGACCGGACGCTCACCGTGGCCACGACGCGCCCGGAGACGCTGCTGGGTGACACCGCCGTCGCCGTGCACCCGGAGGATCCGCGCTACCTGGGCCTCGTGGGCCGCAGCGTGCGCCTGCCGCTCACCGACCGCGAGATCCCCATCATCGCGGACGCGGAGCTGGTGAACATGGAGTTCGGCACCGGCGTGGTGAAGGTCACGCCCGCGCACGACTTCAACGACTACCAGACGGGCCTGCGTCACAAGCTGCCGATGCTGTCCATCCTGGACGAAGCGGCCCGGATGACGAAGGACACCGGCAAGTACGCGGGCCTGGATCGCGCGGAGGCGCGCAAGCAGGTGCTGGCGGACCTGACGGAGCAGGGCCTGCTGGAGAAGGAGGAGCCGCACAAGCTGAGCGTGGGCACCTGCCAGCGCTGCGCCACCGTGGTGGAGCCGCGCCTGTCTCCGCAGTGGTTCATCAAGATTGAACCGCTGGCGAAGCCGGCCATCCAGGCCGTGGAGGAGGGCCGCACGAAGTTCGTCCCCGAGTCCTGGACGAACACGTACTTCCACTGGATGAACAACATCCACGACTGGTGCGTGAGCCGCCAGCTGTGGTGGGGCCACCAGATCCCCGCGTGGTACTGCACGGCGTGCACGCCCGCGGAGGAGCGCTCCAAGGACACGGCGGACGTCATCGTTTCGCGCACGCCGCCGGAGTCCTGCCCCAAGTGCGGCGGCAAGGACCTGACGCAGGACCCGGACGTGCTGGACACCTGGTTCTCGTCCGCGCTGTGGCCGTTCTCCACGCTGGGCTGGCCGCGCGAGACGGCGGACCTCAAGACCTTCTACCCGACGTCCGTGATGGAGACGGGCCACGACATCATCTTCTTCTGGGTCGCCCGGATGATGATGATGGGCCTGCACTTCATGGGGGATGTGCCCTTCCGCACCGTGTACCTGCACGCGATGGTGCGCGACGAGAAGGGCGAGAAGATGTCCAAGACGAAGGGGAACGTCATCGATCCCCTGGACGTCATCCTCGGCGCGAAGGCGGACGCGCTGCAGCCGTCCCTGCGCAACCGCTTCCCGCAGGGCATGCCCGCGCATGGCGCGGACGCGCTGCGCTTCACGCTGGCGTCGCTCACGCAGCAGGGCCGTGACATCAAGCTGTCCATGGATCGCCTGGGTGGCTACAAGGCGTTCTGCAACAAGCTGTGGAACGCCAGCCGCTTCGCCCTGATGAACATGGGCGACTTCAGCCTGGACAAGACGCCGCTGGAGGGCCGCAAGCTGACGCTGGCGGACCGGTGGATCCTCTCCCGGCTGCAGAAGGCCACGGAGGCCACGCGCGCGTCGCTGGAGGCGTTCGGCTTCGCGGAGGCGGCGTCCACGCTGTACCAGTTCCTGTGGGCGGAGTTCTGCGACTGGTACATCGAGCTGGCGAAGGGCTCGCTGTACGGCGACGACGCGGAGGCCAAGGACACCACGCGCGCGGTGCTGGTGACGTGCCTGGACCGCATCCTGCGGCTGATGCACCCGTTCATGCCGTTCATCACCGAGGAGATCTGGCAGAAGCTGCCGATGTCCCGGCCCACGGAGAGCATCTGCATCGCGGCGTACCCGGAGCCGGAGGCGGCGCGGGTGGACGCGGCCGCGGAAGGCGAGATGGCGCCGGTCATCGCGGCCATCGAGGGCGTGCGCACGCTGCGCGGCGAGAGCAACCTGTCGCCGGCCGCCAAGGTGAAGGCGGTGGTGCAGAGCCCGGACGCGACGACGCGCGATCTGTTGGAGCGCTGGCGTGCGTACCTGATGCCGCTCGCGGGCCTGTCCGAGGTGGTGGTGGGCCCCCCGGGCGCCAAGCCTCCGCAGGCGGCGGCGTTCGTGAGCGGCAACCTGGAGATCTACGTGCCCCTGGCGGGCCTGGTGGACCTGGACGCGGAGCGCGACCGCCTCAAGAAGGAGATCGCCCGCTCCGAGCAGGAGCTCGCCAGTCTGCAGCGCAAGCTGGACAACCCCAACTTCGTGGCCCGTGCTCCGCCGGACGTGGTGGAGAAGGACAAGGCCCGGGTGGCGGAGCTCCAGGAGCGCACGGTCAAGCTGCAGGATCACCTCCAGCGCATCGCCCCGGAGCCCCCCATGTCCGAGACGCCGTCACCGTTACCGGGCAGCACCGAGTCCGAAGCCCCTGAAGCGTCCGAGTCCCCCGCGCCTGAAACTGCACAGGTGAAGGTGGCCACCGAGCCGCGGGCACCGAAGGACGAAGGGGTGAACCTGGGCCAGGAGCTCAAGGGCGAGATCGAGGCGGAAGAGGCCTCGCAGGCGCCCCAGGCTGCGGATCCGGTGGTGGAGGAGGCGCTCAACAAGCTGCGCGAGGGCACCAAGGAAGGGCTGTCCCCGGCGGACCACCATGACCTGGGCGTCGCGTACATGAGCATGGGCCTCGTGGACGACGCGATGCGCGAGTTCGACCGGGCCAAGGAGGGTGGCGACACCCGCGAGGCGCCCGAGGGCTCGGCGGAGCGGGTGAAGAAGGCTCCGGCGAAGAAGGCTTCGGCCAAGAAGGCCCCGGCCAAGAAGGCCCCGGCCAAGAAGGCCCCGGCCAAGAAGGCGGCCGCGAAGAAGGCCCCGGCCAAGAAGGCGGCGGGGAAGAAGCGCGCCGCGAAGAAGGCGCCGGCGAAGAAGGCTTCCGCGAAGAAGGCAGCGGGCAAGAAGACGGCCGCGAAGAAGGCGGCGGTGAAGAAGGCCCCGGCGAAGAAGGCCTCCGCGAAGAAGGCGGCGGGCAAGAAGACGGCCGCGAAGAAGGCCGCGGCGAAGAAGACCACTCGGGGCAAGCCGGCGCGCAAGGCGCGCCGGTAGGAGGCGGAAGTGCAGCAGGATTATCTCGATCGGCTCATCGCGCTGTCCCTCGACGAGGACCTGGGTGCCGCGGGGGACGTCACCTCGCTGGCGGTGGTCCCCGCGGAAGCGGAGGGCAGCGGTGAGCTGGTCGCGAAGGAGCAGATGATCGTCGCCGGCCTGGACGCCTTCGTCCGCGTCTTCCACATGGTGGACGCGGAGGTGGAGGTGGAGGTCCTCAAGCGCGACGGCGAGGAGATCAAACCGAAGGTGGTCGCCGCGCGCGTCCACGGCAAGCTGCGCTCGCTGCTGGCCGCGGAGCGCACGGCGCTCAACCTGGTGCAGCGCGCCGCCGGCATCGCGACGCTGGCCCAGCAGGCGATGACCTCCGTGCGGGGCTCGAAGCTGCGGGTGCTGGACACGCGCAAGACGCCGCCGGGCATGCGCGGGCTGGCCAAGCACGCGGTGCGCATGGGCGGCGCGTCCAACCACCGCTTCGGCCTCTTCGACGGCATCCTCATCAAGGACAACCACATCGCGGCCGTGGGTGGAGACATCACGGAGGCGGTGCGGCGCGCGAAGCTGAACGGTCCCCGGCTGGTGAAGGTTGAGGTGGAGGTCACCAACTTCAAACAGCTGGAGGAGGCCATCGCCGCGGGCGCGGACGTCATCATGTTGGACAACATGGACGACGCGCAGATCCGCGAAGCGGTGAAGCTGACGGCCAGCCGCGTGCCCATCGAAGTCTCGGGCGGCGTCACGCTGGACCGGCTGCCGCGCTTGGCGAAGCTGGGCGTGGACTTCGTGTCGATGGGCGCGCTGACGCACTCGGCGCGGGCCATGGACCTGTCGCTGGAGATCGCGACGACGAAGAAGCCCGCGCGCAAGTCCCGCTCCTCGCAGGGCTGAAGCGAACGAAATTCCAGGTTGAGAGAATGGGTAGGCGGGTCAGAGAAGACTGACCCGCCTACCCATTTGCGTTGGGAAGCCTACGCCTCATCTGCGTATGCCCGCTCGCATGCCCAGTTGACCTGCCGTGGAAGTGGGTCGTTGCCTTCGGCAACGAAATTCTACTCAAGGCGCGGGGGATTGACCGTCTGGTATGCGGCCCTGTACGAATGCAGGTTCCGGCGCTCCCCATCCACCCCTAATGGTTCGAGCGAGCCCGCAAAGGGCTCAGGCCGAAGTGTGCCCATCATGCCCAAAGGTTTCTCGAAGTACTGGCTTGTCCTTGCAGTTCTGGTGTTGCTGCTTCCCCAATCTCATGCCTGGGGCGCTGTTTGCAGTGCCGGCGATGAGGCGGGTTGCTCCATGAGCAATGGCTGTCCAGGCACGATGACCTGCTTTGGCACGGGCTATTGGGGAAAGTGCATGCCCATGGCAGGGATTGGAACTGGGACCTGTACGGGCTGTGGCGGTGCCACTGGCAAAGTCGTTTGCAGCGGCAGTGGCCAGGTCCTTGCGTGCAAGACATCCGAAACGGAGTTGTGCAACAACTGTGACGACAATGCCGACGGCCTTGTCGACAATGCGCCAGGCCAGGGCGCAAGGACTCTGACGCGGAGTTGCAACCGGACAGACACACCGTGCCCCATTGCAGGCACCCAGGCCTGTACGACCGGGATTTGGAGCCCTTGCTCGGGATGCGGTGGGCTCGTTGCGTGCACCAATTGTGGCAAGAATGGGTCCCGGACCTGCGACGTAACTTGCAATCTGAGCAACTGCGTTGTTGGGGCTGAGGAGTGCAACGCCTGCGATGACGATGGCGATGGCAACGTTGATAACATTCCTGGCACCACCCAGGCACTGTCGCGGCCCTGTCAGACAGCAGCCGCATGTAGCGTGGGCGGCTCCCAGATTTGCAACGCCGCAGCCGGCTTCTGGGGCCCCTGCTGGGGCTGCTCCGGAGTTGGCACCTGCACGGGTTGTGGTGGCAAGGCGGGAACCGCGCAATGCAATTACTTCTGCAATGCGGATGGCGCAGCGTGCAATGTGGGGCCGGAGACGTGCAACGGTTGTGACGACAATGCTGATGGGATCGTCGACAATGCTGTCAATTCGACGCAGCCCCGGTCTTTGACCCAGTCATGCACTGTCACCAACGGCGAATGCAGTGTGCCGGGGACCACCTACTGCGCGTCAGGCTATTATGGAGCTTGCACGTCCAATGTCGCGGAACAGTGCAACGGCGTCGACGACAACTGTGACGGAAACGTCGACGAATTGGTCTGCCGCGCCCAGGCGGGAGGCAGCGGAACGTGCGTGCGGACCACGTGCGAGGCTCAGGGCGTGAACTGCGGGCCGATTTCCGATGGCTGTGGCGGAACCATGTCTTGTGGCACCTGTGAAGCGGGCCAGGTGTGTTACTCGGGCCGGTGTGTCAACGCGCAGTAGGGCTGGGGACCGACCTTCAAGTCGGTCAGGGGTGAGCGATGTCGAGACATATTAAGCGCGCTGTGCATCACGAAGACAAGGCTCCAGTCAAGACCACGAGGCGGTGGGGCGCCGCCGTGCTGGCGCTATTCTATTTCAACACTCTCTTGTCCGGGTGTTTGAATGGCCTTGCGCAGGAAGATGCGCCGCCCTCGGCGCAGCGGAGCGCGAAGCTGGACCAGGGACTCAATCCCCCCGCGCCAGGGGCCATCCTTCCGACAGAGGTCGATGCGAACGGCCTCACGGCTGGCCCCGTCGCGGGCGGCGCGGGCGTTTCCATGAACGGCGCCGCGCTCTACTCCGTCCCCCTCTGGACGCCTCCAGCCCGAGCGGGAATCGGGCCGAACCTCTCCCTGGGCTACAGCAGCCAAGTGGGCGTCGGAATGGCGGGCATGGGCTGGGACGTGTCCGGCATCTCCCGCATCACCCGATGTGGCAAGTCCCGAGCGCTGGACGGAATCGAATCGGATCCCACGCTGGATGACGGCCCCGCGGGAGACCGGTACTGCCTGGATGGCCAGCGGCTGCTGCTCGTCGCGGGGACCTATGGGCTGGCGGGCTCCGAGTACCGCGCGGAGTTCAACGGGCACGAGAAGATTGTAGCGCTCGGCGTCTCCGAGATGGGGCCTACCACCTTCAGGGTGTATCAGACCGACGGCACCGTCCGCACCTACGGCCCGATCTCCCCTGGGTTCAAGACGAAGGTGGCGTACGTGCCGCAGACGGACACCTATACGCGCACCGTGGAGAAGTACGTCCGGTTCGAATGGGGACTGAGCCGTGTCGAGGACACGATGGGCAACTTCATGACCATCGATTACTCGATCTTCGGGAGTACTCAAGCCGGCGCTGAAATCCTGCCCAAGACGATCCGGTATACCGGCTCCGCGATCCTCGCGCCGACCCGCAGGGTCGAATTCCTTTACGAGGATGATCCCTTCGCCACGGAGCGGTGGATCTCCGGCTACAAGATGCGCCGGGGCAAGCGGCTGGCCGCCCTGGAGATGTATGGGCCGGCCCCCGTGGCCGAAGGCAAGCTCAAGACGTATCGGTTCAAGTACAGGACTGGCTACCACGTCCGCGAGTACGCCAGCCTGCTGACGGCGCTGTCCGAATGCGACGGCCAGGGCGTGTGCAAGGAGGATCTGTCCTTCGACTATGACATCCCGCCCCTGGAGATGCGGAATCAGGAGGTCAAGTTCACCTTCTCGGGACGCGTCGGACGCAAGCAGTGCTACTTCGGAGACCTCGATGGCGATGGGCGCGATGACGTCATCTACGGGGCAGGAGATGACAGGTATTACTACCGGCTGAGCCTGGGGACGGAGTTCGGGCCGCCCGTGCTTGCCAAGGGACTGCCTGTGATCGGGCGGCAGCCGAACGACGACCGGACACTCCCGGACGTCGACACCATCGCGGGGGAGAGCCATGCGCTCTTCGATCTGAACGGGGATCGGCGCTCGGAGTTCATGCTGACGCGGTACAACTGGTTTTGGGAATGGATGGGGCAGGGCGTTCCCAAGGAGCGGCGTGCGTACGCTGGGAACGCGCTGTATCGGAACTACAAGAACTCGCAGACGGGTGAGATCGAGTTCGCGATGGAGTTCCAAGAGTCACAGGATTATCCGCGATCGCTTCAGGACTGGAGCATCACGGACCTGGAAGGCGACGGGCTCCCTGAATACGTCGCCTACAGTCCTTCGCATGCGGGGATTGTCTATCGCACCTATTACCCAAACGGCATGGGGCCCTTGACGTTGCTGGTGAACTGGCAGCTCAAGTCACCGCGGCAAGGCTTCAAGACCTTCCAGTTGGGCCGTGAAGGCCGTTCAGGTTACGGGGATGGCCGCTTCGCGACCTACTCACTGGAAAACGTGGGCGTTGTGGGCGGGTTCGATGGTCGGCATGCGCCCGAGGACATTCTCACGCCTGCGGACCTCAACGGTGATGGCCTTCAGGACTATGTCATCACCCACCCGTTTCCGAACCCTATTTTTCCATCTACTCGAATGGAGCGCACCTGCTACGCGATCAACACCGGTAACGGTTACGAGGAGCCTGTTTGTGCTTCGACAACAAATAACCTCTTCGCAGACGCGACCCTGATGGTCACTGACATGAACGCGGATGGACGTGCCGAGTTCAGCACGTCGTGGGGATTGTATCTGTTCGGACAGACCGGGACTGACTGGTCTGACTGGACCCTGAAGTATCCGGCACCTCCGACCGGAGCGACCAACCCGTTCAGGATTGGCAGTGGTTCTGGGAACTTCAAGAACCTGGCGGACGTGAATGGGGACGGCGTTCCCGATCCGTACTCATGCGACACGTCGAGCATCTCCGTTGGTGTTTCCAAGGGTTCGCAGCAGCCGCTCCTGGTGTCGGTACGCAATGGCGCCGCCTATGATTCGTTTGAGTACAGTCACGTCGGCGACCGAACCGTCTACACGCCGTCGGAGCCTGCTCTCGGGGTGCCCGGCGCGACGCCCATGCACCGCGGCATCTGGGTGGTGAAGCGGGCCTTCGGCGGGGTGGGTACGCTCCCGGCCTATGGCCTTCGCTACCAGTACGCCGGCAGCCTCACGGCCAAGGGACGTGGATGGCTTGGCTTCGAGGAGCGGACGGTCACGGACGAGAACACGGGGACGCGGACGACCTCCACCGTGACCCGGAGCACTCCGGGCCACGTGGCCCTGCCTGACTCAACGACCGTCGAGACGCCCCTGGGGGCGATGATCCACCTGGAGAAGCAGACCTGGAGCTACCTCTTCCATCCGGGCACCGTGGTGAGCGTGCGGAAGACAACCTCCTCCTCGGAGACCTGTGACCTCAACCCACAATCTGGAAGTCAGTCATGCTTCCAGGCAGTCCTCAATGAGGCGAACTTCGACGTCTACGGCAATACGACCACGACGAGCTCTCGCACCGTTTGGGGGGCGGGGTTCAGTCAGAGTGCATCGTCCTTTGCCCAGTACGCCTACGAACCTCCAGACTTGAATAGGTGGCTGGTCTCCCGTCCTCGGAGGGCCGACACGCAGTGGACCAACGCGCTGGGGACGACGAATCAAGCGATTGAGTATCAGACCCACGCGACGACAGGGCTCGTGGAGCGAATCATCCGGTCTCCCGGAGCAGCAGGCGTTTCGGAGAAGCTGACCACGCAGTTCTTCTATGACGACCAGGGATCGCCCACTGCGGTGGAGGTGTCCGACCTGACCGGAGCCGTCCGGCGCCAGAGCGTCGGGTATGCGCCCCTAGACGCGATGTTCCCTACCTGGGTTCAGACCGGAAACATTCGCAGGGAGTTCTCCTACCATCCGGGCTTCGGCAGCCTGATGAGCAAGCGGGACGAGGTGGGCGGGGAGACGACCTTCAGCTACGACGGGTTTGGTCGTGAGCGGAAGGTGGATGGCTCGGGATTGGCTGATCTCACGTTGTCCTACCAGCGGCGCTCTGGAGCCGAGGGCGGCTGGATCACCATCTCCTCCGTGGGAGGAGGCTCCGAGACCCGGCTCGAAGTGGATGCACTGGGCCGTCCCGTCCTTCAGCAGTGGGTCCGCGCCGGCCCCCAACCGGAGCCCGTTTATGTCCAGACCGAGTATCGGCCTGACGGCAAGGTGAAGCGCGTCACCCAGCCCCACACCGCGAATGAGCCTCCGGCCTACACCTCGCTTGATACGGATGCGCTGGGGCGGCCGGTCAAGTTGAACCGGTTGGATGGAAGCTTCCGGACCTGGAGCTATTCGCAGCTCCAGACCGAGGCGGTGGACGAGCTCAATCGGCGGACGATCACCCAAGTCAACGGATTGGGACAGGTAGTCTCCACGGCGAACGTCCTGACGGGGGGCGGCCAGAACCTCACGACGTTCGAGTACAACGCGTTGGGGAGCCTGGCTCGGATCACGGACCCGCTGGGCAACCTGACTACCCTTGAATATGACTCCTTGGGGCGACAGACCGCTCTGGTAGACCCCAATCTGGGCCGCACCACGGTCGTGTTCAACGCCTTCGATGAAGTGGTTCAGCGGACGGACGCGCTGGGCGTGACCAACTTCGATCGGGACGGCCTGGGCCGGCCCCTGAATGTCACGACTTCGGACGGGACGACCACCTACACCTGGGACAGTGCCTCGGGGCCGCAAGGGGTGGGCCGTCTGGCGAGCGTGATGAGCCCGGACGGGGTGAAGACGGAGTTTGCATATGACACGTTGGGGAGGCCTTCGGAGACGGCCTGGACCGTATCGGGGCGGCGCCTGGCGACGACGGTCACCTATGACGACTTCGGCAGGCCGTCGACCTTCGCCTACCCCGAGGTGGGCCCCGCGAGCGGTCCCAGCCGGCTGGTGGTCCAGACCACCTATGACGCCGCAGGCAATCCCGCATCCGTCCGCAATGCCCTGACGGGGGTCGATTATTGGAAGGCCTTGGAGATCAACGCCCTGGGGCAGGTGCAGCGTGAGACGGCGGGCAACGGCGTCGTCACCAAGCGCGTCTTCGACAAGTCGGGAACGCTCCGCTTCCAGGAGGCCAAGGGCGCCTACCTGCCGGTCCAACAGATGGCGTTTGGCTTCGCGCCCACTGGCAATCTGCTGGAGCGCCATGACCTCATCTCGAAGACGTCCGAGGATTTCGAATACGACGAGCTCGACCGGCTGACGAACTGGCAGATCAATGAGCGAGGGGCCATCTCTCGACAGGCCTTTGAGTATGACGCCATTGGGAACCTGAAGTTCCATCGGATCAACGCGGGCCCTGGGCTTACGGCTGCGTTCGCCCATGACGCGCCGCGAGCTCACGCCGTCACGCGCCGGACCCAGCGTGGGGAGACCCAGTTCCTGCAATACGACGCGGTCGGGAACCAGGTCGACAACGGGCGCGGCCGCACCGTGGAGTACACCGCGTTCGACCTGCCTAAGAAGATCTCCCTGAACCAGGAGACGACCACCTATCAGTACGACGGCGCGCGCCGCCGCGTCCTGAAGACGATATCCAATGGTGACGAGGTCCTGAGCCTCCCGGGGATCTACGAGCGCAAGCGGATGTCCGATGTGGTGGAGCACCTGTTCGACGTGACCGCGAACGGGATGCTCGTCGCGCAAGTGCGTTGGCAGGAGGACGGTGCAGGGGCGCTGACGGACGAGCAGGTGGTCTACATCCACTCGGACTACCAGGGGACGCCCTCTGTCGTAACCGACGCTGCGGGAAACGTCCTGGAGCGCATCAGGTTCGCGCCGTTCGGGACCCGGCAGGCGCCGGGTGACCTGGCCCAGTCCATGGTCGCCGCTCCCTGGATGGGCAAGGGCTTTCAGGGGCATCCCATGGATGACGAGAGTGGGCTCGTTGACCTGGGCGGGCGGGTCTACGATCCGGGGCTCGGCGTTTTCCTGACGCCGGATCCTGTGGTATCGGCCTCACTCAATCGCTATCGCTTCGGCCTGAACAATCCCCTCGCCAACACTGATCCAACGGGTTTCGACATCCTGGGCACGGGGTTGAACATCTTAAGGACGATTGGGGGCGGCGGCGGGATGTCTGGAGGGGGACTCAACCCCAACCCCATTCCAGGCCACTACGACTCCGTGGACTGGAACTACGGGAGTTCGCATGACCCGGGGGGGAACAGCACCATCAACACGGGAGAGAGCACGAAGCCGTCCACCACTCCCAATAATTCCAGGCTGTACGGCCAGCAGAGTCAGTCTTCCCCCGTCACCAATATCTACGGGGGGGGAGGGAGCGACGCCACGCCTCGTGTCAACACGCCGACCGGGACCTGGGTCAATGGTGCCGCGCACGCCGCCGGGGAGCTGCTGTCGGGTCTGGCGTTCGGAACTTCGTTGTCGCTGATGCCGACCTACGGGGCCATCGTCAACACGTATGGCATGGGAAGTCAGCTGGGGTCTAGCGTCAAGGAATACGGAGTCCTGGGCGGACTGGTTGATACGCTCAACCCCGCAGGCAAAGCCCTGGAACATGGTTGGCTCGCCAGCGAAGCCTACGACAAGGGAAAGAGTTACGCGGTCGGTGAGCACTCATTCCATGCGACAGTCGCCGCGGTCCAGACTGTCATGATGGCCAGTGGGCTTCGCAAGACGGGGGTGAATGTCAAGGACTTGATGACAAGCATCAACCGGGCTCGTGCAGCGGCCATGGGAGCCGCGACGGAAATAGGAGCGAGTGGTCGCTCTACGCGTCAGGCGCCCTTCAATCCGGCAGGACTCAAGGACAACTGCGTCAACGGGGTGTGCGCCTACCTTGAGAGCGTACGTGACGGCACGCTGAATCTCGACGCGGCTCATGAGCCGGTGAGGACCAACGGTGGCGTCATTACCAGGGTGCTGAGCCAAATTCGAAACCGTGTTGGAATTAAATGGGGAGGTGGTCAATATAATGAAATGAAGACCGCGCGTTCAGAACAGTTTTTCATTGTGTTCAGGGGGAGCAGCCGCACCATTTCTGATCATGTGGCCGTCGGGATCGTGAGGAATGGTCGAGCCATGATCTATGATCCACAGAGCGCCCAGCGCTTCTTGAACTTGTCTGAATTTGGGCCCTTCACGGCATACCCCATCATCTTTGAGTGAGGCCCCTCGAATGAACGACATCCGGCTGACCGTCGAGGCATTTCTCCAGTGGTGGAGCAGTCCGAAGGACTTTCCCGCGTTTTCGACGCGGTTCGCGCCTGGATTCTCTTATCGGCAAGAGCCAGACGGGATGAGCGACGAGGACGCCGTCTGGTTCCACGAAGAGAAGGTTCCGTGGACAGGACTGAAGGTTGTGGAGCAAGAGATTGCTGGGAACACGGCTTCTCTAGTTCTCGAAGGGGACGACCCGGTCACACTTCTTCGGATGAGAGCGAGCTTGAAGTTGATGATCCAGGGCGCGCAGGTCGTTTCTGTTTCTGAGCGCATAAAGATCCTCGATTGAGCTGATGGGCGACTCCACTCTTGAAGATCGAGTTTGGGGTCGCCCTTCACCGCGCGCCGGTGAGCGCCTCCGCGCGGGGCTTGCCCTCCGCTGACGCGGGCATGCCCATCTCCAGCAGCGCGGACAGGGTGGGGGCCACGTCCACGGGGTTGATCTCCTCCAGGTACAGCCCCGGCTTCACGCCCCTGCCCGCGAACACCACTGGCACCTGCGTGTCGTACGAATACGGCGTGCCGTGGTTCGTGCCGCGCGGATAGTCGCTCACGACCTGGAACGGCTTCGCCATGAACACCACGTCGCCGCTGCGCGCCGGGTAGTAGCCGCGCCGCATCGCCGCCAGGAGTCCATCCGGGTCCTGTGCCGTGGACAGGTCGTCCTTGGCCACCGCCCACACCGTATAGGGCTGCTTCGCCAGCCACGCCGCCGCTGCGCGCCGCACCGCCACCGCGTCCAGTTGGCCGGACTCCAGCGCCTTGCCGCCCAGGTGCACGTCCAGCTCCAGCAGCTTCACCGTCACGTCCACGCCGAACTTCGCCTTCAGCTCCTGCGCCAGCCCCTTCGCCGCCTCCACCGGATTGAGCCGAGCGGCCGGCATGCCCGCCTGCGCCCACGCCTCCGGGATCTCCGCGCCGCCGTGGTCCGCCGACAGCATGATGACCAGGTTCGCCTTCCCACCCGCCGCGCGCTCGGCGGCGGCGATGAGCTCTCCCATCGCCTGGTCCAACCGCAGCATCGTGTCCTGCATCTCCCACGAGTACGGCCCGAACGCGTGGAACACCGCGTCCGTCCCGCTGAAGCTCACCGCCAGGAGGTCCGGCACGTCGTCCTGGCCCAGGCCCTCGCCCTCCAGCGCCGCCTTCGCCGCCTGCACCAGCAGGTCATGCGAGTACCCCGACACCGCGAACGCCCGGTACGACGCGGGCCCGGGCGCCTGGAGCCCGCCCTTCAGCGCATGCGGGAACACGCGCCCCATGCCGTAGGCCTCCGGCTCCATCTGGCGGTCGTCCTCGCCCACGTACTCGGCGCGCGGACGCAACAGCTCCCACGTCTTGCTGAACGCCGCGTCCGGCAGCTTGCGCGCGTTGAACGCCTGCATCCACGCGGGCTCCTGCTTCGCGTACCAGGTGCTCGTCACCATCCGCCCCGCCGCCTCATCGAACCACCAGGCCTGGCCCTGGCGCCCGGCCAGCGGGATGGCGGCTCGCGACTTGTAGGACAGCGCCACCACCTTGCCCCGGCCCTGCGTGGACACGCGCAGCCGGTCCGCCAGCGTCTCCGCCATCAGGTTCACCGGGCTCGTGTCCGACCCCGGGGGCGTCTCCGCGTTCAGCACCGGATGCGTCGGGTCCGTGTAGACCTGGACCGCCTGCCCGGACGCGCGGTCGTAGATGTCGTTGTCCACGATGCCGTGGCGCCAGGGGTTCGCGCCCGTGGCCAGCGTCGCGTGGCCCGGTGCCGTGCGCGCCTCCGCGTAGGCGTACCGGGCGTAGGGGTAGTACGCGCCCGTGGAGAGCAGCCGGCCCAGGCCCCCCGTCAGGCGCGGACGGTTTCTCAGGAGCAGGTCGCTGCCCATGGCGTCCACGCTGATGAACAGCGTGAGCTTCGGGGCCTTGGCGGAGGCGGGCAGGGCGAACAGGACGAGGAGGGCGGCGATCAGGCGCGACATGGTGCGGCAGCCTCTTCTGCCGGATGAACAGAAGCAACCAACATGCGCGCCCACCGCTTGGACACGCCACCCCGCCCTGATATGGGCGGCCCAATGGTCGAGGCACGGCTGCGCGTCATCTACGGCGACACGGATCAGATGGGGGTCGTCTACTACGCGAACTACTTCCGCTACTTCGAGTTCGCCCGCAGTGAGTTCTTCCGTGCCCACGGAGGCAGCTACCGCGAACTGGAGAGCACCGGGCTCCTGCTGCCCGTGGTGGAGGCCAGCGCCCACTACAAGGCGTCCGCGCGCTACGACGACATGCTCCTCATCCGCACCACCCTGGGTGAGTTGCGCCGCGCGTCACTCGTGTTCACCTACGAGCTTCTGCGCGACGGTGACGCCCCCACGCTCCTGTGCACCGGCCGCACGATGCACGCCTGCGTGGGGCGTGACGGAAAACCGCAGCGGCTTCCCGAAGCCATCGCCCGCCTGAAGGCCGCGGACGACTCCGAGACCTGAACCCTTTTCCCTTCCCGAATTCCCGAACGAGGAGCACCCGAAAATGGATCGCAACCTGGCAATGGAGGTCGTGCGCGTCACCGAGATGGCGGCCATCGCCTCCGCCCGCCTCATGGGCCGCGGCAACAAGGATGAGTCCGACCAGGCCGCCGTGGACGCGATGCGCCGCGCCTTCGACGCGCTGAACATCGACGGCACGGTCGTCATCGGCGAGGGCGAGCGCGACGAGGCGCCCATGCTCTACATCGGTGAGCGCGTAGGCGCCCGCAACGCCGGCGCCCCCGAGGTGGACATCGCCCTGGACCCGCTGGAGGGCACCAACCTGTGCGCCTACGGCCGCCCGGGCTCCATCTCCGTCGTGGCCATGTCCAGCCACGGCGGCCTGCTCAACGCGCCCGACACGTACATGGAGAAGCTCGCCGTGGGCCCGCGCGCCCGGGGCGCCATCGACCTGCGCAAGTCTCCCACGGAGAACCTGCGCTCCATCGCGGAGCGCATGAAGCTCTACGTGGAGGACCTCACGGTCATGATTCTGGACCGCGAGCGCCACGCCGACCTCATCAAGGAGGTCCGCGCCGCGGGCGCCCGCGTGCGCCTCATCGAGGACGGTGACGTGGCGGGTGCCATCGCCACCTGCTTCGAGGGCTCCGGCGTGGACGTGCTCATGGGCATTGGCGGCGCGCCGGAAGGCGTCATCGCCGCGGCCGCCATCCGCGCCACCGGCGGTGACCTGCAGGGCCGGCTGGTGCCCCGCAACCAGGGCGAGATCGAGCGCGCCAAGAAGATGGGCATCACCGACATCCACAAGATCTACACCGCGGAGGAGCTGGCCCGGGGTGAGGTGATGTTCGCGGCCACGGGTGTGACGAGCGGCGACTTCCTCAAGGGCGTGCGCTTCTTCGGCGGCGGCTGTGAGACGCACTCCGTCGTCATGCGCAGCAAGACGGGCACCGTCCGCTTCATCCAGTCCATCCACAAGTTCGACAAGAAGCCGGGCTACGCGCCGTAAGCTGTCCGTCAGCCCTGTCCCTCACTCCACCGGAGACACCGCCATGGCCGGCGCCACGCGCACCATCACCATCAACGCTCCCGTCGAGAAGGTCTTCGACATCATCACGAACTACGACCGCTACGCGGAGTTCCTCCCGGAGGTGAAGAAGGTCTCCACCTCCCAGCGCCAGGGGAACACCGTCCAGGTGCACTACGAGGTCGATGTGGTGAAGCGCATCCGCTACACCATCCGCGTCACCGAGGAGCGCCCCAAGCGCATGTCCTGGACCTTCGTCGAGGGCGAGGTGATGAAGGACAACAAGGGCAGCTGGACGCTGGAGCCCGAGGGCGAGGGCAAGACGCGCGCGACCTACAACGTGGAGATGGCCCTGGGCGCCCTCATCCCCAAGGCCATCATCAACACCCTCACGGAGACCCAGCTCCCCAAGATGCTGGAGGCCTTCAAGCGCCGCGCGGAAACCCCCTGACCGTTTTCGTCGACGGCCCGCGTCACCACTGACATTTCGCGTCAGGTCTCCGCCCGCCTGCCTGTCATCCCGTACGGTCCGTGCCGTGCAAGGGAGCAGGAGGGCGGGCGGGCCCTTTTCGGCTGGAGCCGTGCCGCGCGAGGGGCGAAAGGCCACCTGAAATGAGTCGTGTTGCGGCGCGCGGCGGACGCATTAGGATCAGGCGAATTTTGAACGTCCACGGACGTCTCCCTGACATCCGTGGCACGGTCGCTCTGTCCCGGATGTCGGGAGGTGGACGAGCAGCCATGCGGAATCAGGGTGCCATCCCCAGAAAGAAACCGGGGTTCTTAATTTGCATCAAAGAGATGTGGAAGTGGTAAGGCGGCGGGACGGCGGGCGTACATCGGGGTACGTAGGCTGAGGGAGAAACCGAACCCATGCTCGACGCGTTCATCATTGAAGAGATCAAGCGCCGCGAGCGGCTCCGCCGCGAGGATTACGAGCGGCCGGTGGTGGAGCTCCCACTGCCTGCACCCGATGACCGTCCCCACCGGAGGACGGACACCGAGGAAGAGAAGCCGTCACGAGGCGTCGTCGTCATCGACCTGCTCGGGTAGATGACCCCATCCCACCCGTGGCCCTCTGGCCACGGCGTGTCCCGGAGCCCGCGGACGGGCTGTCCCTCACCGGACAGCCCCCGCGGGCTTCGCGCTTGCGGGGTTTCCACTAGGCCGGCGCCAGCAGCAGCAGGTGCCGGGGGTGGTAGACCTCCCACAGCACCGTCCCCTTCTGGAGGGGGTTGTAGGGCTGGAGGGCCAGGAGGACCTTCTGGCGCCACTCCTCCGGCAGCGCCCCCTCGCCGTGGAAGGCGCCCACCAGCGCGCCGGTGACGGAGGCGTGGATCTCCGTGTCGCCGCCCCGGTGGATGACGTCCAGCAACGCGGCCTCCGCCGTGGGGACGTGGAGCAGCTCCCAGAAGGCCAGCCGGAACGCGGCACGCACCGCGTTGTTGCCGGGCCGGTGCATGTGCAGCTCCGGACCGTAGAGCTGCGGGTCGTCCTTCGCGGCCAGGGCCAGGTCCTCGCGCAGCAGGGCCGCGGCCTGGGAGACCTCCTGGACGTAGTCCTTCTCCTGCTTGCCCAGGGCGGCGGCCGCCAGGGAGATGCCCACCTCCGCGGCCGGCAGCAGGTCCTCGGCCTTGAGGTCCGGCCCGCCCGTCATCGCCTTGGCGATGGCGGCGCACAGCCCCGCGCCGGCCAGCTGGCTGCGCGGGTCGAAGTGCGTGAGGGCGGTGTCCTCCAGCGCCGCCTTCGCCAGGGCGAAGGAGTCCCTGGCCAGGTGGATGCCCAGGGGCACCACGCGGGGCAGGGCGCCCGCGGGGGCCGGGCGCCGGAAGTTCTTCTGCCAGACGCGCTTGCCGGCGTCCTTCACCTGGGGCGGCAGGCTGGAGTCACACTCCTGGAACAGCTCCTTCATGTGTTCGCTGACGGAGATGGCGTGCGGCTGCCAGGCCCGGTAGCGCTTGAGCGCGTCGCCCGCGTCGTAGCGCTTCAGGTCGCGCAGGCTCAGGGCCAGCGCCACCGCCAGCTGTGTGGGCTCCGTCACCTGTCCCTTGCGCAGGTCGTGCGGACCGCCCCCGTGCATGCCCTGGTAGGGCCCCTCGGCGAGCTGGGGGAAGGCCGGCGCGTAGAAGGGCCTCCCCGCGGTGGGAACGGCCAGGGCGTTGCCAATGGCGAGGCCCAGGAGGGCACCCCGGGCACGCTGACCGGGCAGCGGGTCGGGCCCCGTGGCGCGGCGCTTGGGAGGAGGAGGCATTCGGCGGCTGGACACTGTAGCAGGCGGCCGGTGCGAGCGTGCTTGCCCGTTCCGGCCGTGCCTCGTAGAAACGGCCGCCTATGACCGAGATCGCTCAAATCCTGGCGCGTGAAGTGCTCGATTCCCGTGGCAACCCGACCGTGGAGGCCGAAGTGCTGCTCGTGGGCGGTTCGCGCGGCCGCGCGACGGTGCCCTCAGGCGCCTCCACCGGTGAGCACGAGGCGCACGAGCTGCGCGACGGCGACAAGGGCCGCTACCTGGGCAAGGGCGTGCAGAAGGCCGTGGACCACGTGCGCGACACCATCGGGCCGGCGCTCATCGGCATGGACGCCGTGGACCAGGTGGCCGTGGACAAGCGGATGATCGAGCTGGATGGCACGTCCACCAAGTCCAAGCTGGGCGCCAACTCCATCCTCGCCGTCTCCATGGCCACCGCGCGCGCCGCGGCGGACGCGCACGGCCTGCCGCTGTACCGCTACGTGGGCGGCCTGCAGGCGCGCACGCTGCCCGTGCCGCTGATGAACATCCTCAACGGCGGCGCGCACGCGGACACCCGCGTGGACGTGCAGGAGTTCATGGTCGTCCCCGCCGGCGCGAAGACGTTCGCGGAGGGCCTGCGCTGGGGCGCGGAGGTGTTCCACGCGCTCAAGAAGATTCTGAAGGGCCGCAAGCTGGCCACGGGCGTGGGCGACGAGGGCGGCTACGCCCCGGACCTGCCGGCCAACGAAGAGGCGCTCAAGCTCATCATGGAGGCCATCGACGCGGCGGGCTTCAAGGCCGGCGAGCAGCTGTTCCTGGCGCTGGACGTGGCCGCGAGCGAGTTCTTCGACAAGGGCTCCAAGAAGTACAAGCTCAAGGGCGAGGGCAAGGAGTACGACTCGCAGGGCCTGCTGGAGTACTACCGGGGGCTCACCCAGAAGTACCCCATCATCTCCATTGAGGACGGCATGGCGGAGGATGACTGGGAGGGGTGGAAGAAGCTCACCGACGCGCTGGGTGACAAGGTGCAGCTCGTCGGCGACGACCTCTTCGTCACCAACGTGGAGCGCCTGTCCAGGGGCATCGAGACGGGCACGGCGAACTCCATCCTGGTGAAGGTGAACCAGATTGGTTCGCTCACGGAGACGTTCGACGCGGTGCGCATGGCGCACAAGGCGGGCATGACGTCCATCATGAGCCACCGCTCCGGCGAGTCCGAGGACACCACCATCGCGGACCTGGCGGTGGCGCTGGACTGCGGGCAGATCAAGACGGGCTCGGCGTCGCGCTCGGACCGCGTGGCCAAGTACAACCAGCTCCTGCGGATTGAAGAGGAGCTGGGCGCCGGGGCGCGCTACGCGGGCCGCACCGCCTTCCGCTCGCTCGCGAAGAAGCAGTGACCGTGAGCACTTCTCGCCCCCGCATCCTCGTCTCCAACGACGACGGCTACTTCTCCGAAGGGCTGCAGACGTTGGTGGAGGCGGTCAGCCCCCTGGGCGAGGTGTGGGTGGTGGCGCCTGACCGCGAGCAGAGCGCCGCCTCCCATGCCATCAGCCTGCACCGGCCGCTGCGCATCAAGGAGGTGCGCGAGCGGTGGTTCTCCGTGGACGGCACCCCCACGGATTGCTCGTATCTGGCGGTGAACCACCTGCTGAAGGACAATCGTCCCCAGCTCATGGTCTCCGGCATCAATCACGGCGCGAACCTGGCGGACGACGTCATGTACTCCGGCACGGTCGCGGCGGCCATGGAGGCCGCGTTCCTGGGCATCCCGGCCATCGCGTTCAGCCTGGTGACGCGGGGGCCGTTCGACTTCAAGCCGGCGGGCCGCTTCGCGCGCGCGCTGGTGACGGAGGCGCTGTCGCGGCCCCTGCCGCCGCGGATGCTCCTCAACGTGAACATCCCTGGCGGCGTGGAGCCGGACGGCTACGTCATCACGAAGCAGGGGCGGCACTCGTACGGCCAGAACGTCGTGGAGAAGGAGGACCCGCGCGGCCGCAAGTACTACTGGATTGGCGGCACGGAGTACGCGCACGACGACATCCCGGGCAGCGACTGCAACGCGGTCTTCGACGAGAAGCGCGTGTCGGTGACGCCGATGCACTTCGAGATGACGGACCACGGCCGCATCCCCGAGCTGTCAGGGTGGAACCTGCAGGGCTTCAAGCGGCACGGTCCGGGCGGCGGTGACTGAGGTTGGGGCCGGGCGGCTCCAGCCGAGCGGGCAGGGCGCTCTGGGTGTTGCTCGCGGCCGCGCTGTTGGGCGGCTGCGCCAGCACCCAGGCCGCTTCCTCCTCGCAGCTGGGCACGGCCGGTGTCAGGCCCGAGTCCACGAGCAACGGCAAGCCGCTGTCCTTCGCGCTGAGGCCCACGCACGAGGAGCCGGAGCTGGTGGCGGTGCGCCACCGCGTGGCGGCGGGCGAGACGATGTACCGCATCGCCAAGACGTACGGCATCACGGTGGAGGAGCTGGCGCAGGCCAACGGCATCAAGGATCCGCGCGAGCTGGCGGTGGGCCAGGACCTGCTGATTCCGGGCAGTGAGCCGCCGAAGTACGGCGACCCGGGGCCGCTGTCCGACGAGGAGCCGGAGCTGGTGCTCTCCAAGCCGGGGCAGGCGCCGGTGTCCACGCCGCGCCGCTCGGTGCCCGCGGTGTCGCGCCGGGAGGATCCGCCCCGGGCGCGCGTGGTGTCGGGGCGTCCGGGCGCGCCGTCGCGTCCGAGGCTCGCGACGCAGGGGATGCTCGACTGGCCGTTGAGGGGCGTGCTGTATGGCCGCTTCGGCAAGAAGGGCAAGGAGCCGCACGACGGCATCGACCTGGCGGCGCCGGCGGGCACGCCCATCAAGACGGCGCAGGAGGGCACGGTCCTCTACGCGGGCGAGCAGAAGGGCTACGGCCTCATCGTCATCGTCGAGCACGCGTCGCCGCTGATTACGCTCTACGCGCACAACCGCGACCTGCGCGTGAAGACGGGGCAGAAGGTCCGGCGAGGGCAGGTCATCGCCACGGTGGGTGAGTCCGGCCGCACGTCCGGCCCCCACGTGCACTTCGAGGTGCGCGTGGACGGCAAGCCCGCGGATCCGCTGGAGTACCTGGGCGTGATGCCGTCCGCGAACGACTAGGTCGCTTCGGGAGCAGGAAGTGTTGCGCGGGGCGGATAGCATCCGGCGTGACGGGCACGCTCGCGCACCAGGGCGAGGATGTTCTCGCAGGTGGGCATGGGCTTGCCGGTGAGGTGTCCCAGCTCCACGACCGCGCCCAGCAGCGCGTCGATCTCCATCGGGCGACCGCGCTCCAGGTCCTGGAGCATGGATGTCTTGTGCGCGCCGACCTGGGCCGCGCCCTGGATGCGCTGATCCACGTCGATGAGGAAGCGCGTCCCCAGCGTCTCCGCCACCGCCTGCGCCTCCAGCATCATCGTGCGCGCCACCGCGCGCAGGTCCGGCTGACGGCTGAGCACGTCGAGCGTCGCGCCGGTGAGCGCCGACAGCGGGTTGAAGGCGAGGTTGCCCCAGAGCTTCACCCAGATTTCATCGCGGATGCGGGGGCGCACGGGCGACTTGAGCCCGGCCTTCATCATGAGCTGTGACAGCGCCTGGATGCGCGGGCTCTTGCTGCCGTCGGGTTCGCCCAGCGTCACGCGGTCGTTGTACGTGTGCACGATGACGCCGGGGGACACGACCTCCGCGGCCGGATACACCACGGTGGCGATGACGCGCTCGGGAGGCAGCGTGCGCAGGAGCACGCCGCCGGGGTCCACGCTCTCGATGTGGCGGCCCGCGTACGGGCCTTCGAGTCCGTGGAAGTACCAGTAGGGCACGCCGTTGATGCCGGTGACGAGCGCCGTCTCCGGGCCCAGCAGGCGGGCAATCTGCGGCGCCGCGGCGGGCAGGGCGTGGGCCTTGAGCGTGAGGAAGACGTAGTCCTGCGGGCCCGCGTCGTCGGGCGAGTCCGTGCAATGCGGGCGCACCGTCACCGTCTCGCCGCCGCTGGTGAGCGTGACGCCGTGAGTGCGCATCGCGTCCAGGTGGGCGCCTCGCGCGATGAAGGTCACGTCCGCGCCGGCCTGGAGCAGCTTGACGCCCAGAAACCCGCCGATGGCTCCCGCGCCGAAGATGGCGATCCTCATGACGTGAGCCCCAGCCGCTCCGCGAGCCCGATGCGCTGCACCTTGCCAGTGGGCCCCTTGGGCAGCTCCGTGAGGAAGACGATGCGGCGGGGCACCTTGAAGTCCGCCACGCGTGACGCCACGAAGTCGCGCAGCTCGCGCTCGGTGGGGGTGTGGCCTTCGCGCGGGACGACGGCGGCGGCCACGTCCTCGCCGAGCTTGGGGTGGGGCAGGGCGAACGTCACGGCCTGCTGCACGGCGGGATGCTCCAGCAACACGGTGTCCACCTCCAGCGGGCTCACCTTCTCCCCGCCGCGATTGATCAGCTCCTTCAACCGCCCGGTGAGCCGCAGGTAGCCCTGCGCGTCGAGCGTGCCCTGGTCACCCGTGCGGAACCACCCGTGCGTGAAGGCGCGCGCGTTGGCGTCGGGGTTGTTCACGTAGCCGGACATGACGTTGGGGCCCCGGATGACCACTTCACCCAGCGCCCCCGGAGGCAGCAGCGTGCCCGCGTCGTCCATGATGGCGACCTCCGGCCCGGCGGCCAGCCCCACCGAGCCCGCGTACCGGGGACGCGGCGGCAGCGGGTTGGAGGCCATCTGGTGCGCGGCCTCCGTCATGCCGTAGCTCTCGATGACGGGCACGCCGAAGACGCGCTCCAGCTCCTCCATCACCTGCGGCGGCAGCGACGCGGACGAGGACCGGATGAAGCGCAGGCGGTGGTCCTTCAGGCTGTCCGCGTTGCGCCGGGCGCGCTCCAGCAGCGCCTGATGCATGGTGGGGACGGCCGTGTACCAGGTGGGCCGGACCTCCTCGAACCAGGAGAAGAAGCGCAGGGCGTTGAAGCCGGGCGTGCACACCACCCGGCCCCCAGCGCCCAGGCTGGACAGCACCGCCGCCACGAGCCCGTGGATGTGGAACAGCGGCATGATGTTGAGGCACGCATCCGTGGGGCCCAGGCCCAGCTGCGCGCCGATGTGCCGTGCGGAGGCGCGGAGGTTCGCGTGCGTCAGCGGCACCTGCTTGGGCCGCGCCGTCGTGCCCGACGTGTGCAGCACCAGCGCGACGTCGTCAGGGTTCGCGAGGCCAGGACGGCGCCCCGCTCCGGACATCGGCTGCGCGGCCTGGAGCGTGAAGTGTCCGGCGGGTCCGTCCAGCGTCGGACGCAATTCGATGAGCGGGATGCCGCGTGCACGCGCGACCTCGCGGGCCGGCTCCTGTGTTCCTTCGAGCACGACGAGCGCACGGGCCTGGAGGTCGTCCAGGTAGAACGTCAGCTCGTCCGCGCGATAGGACGGATTGAGCGGCGCGGTCGTCGCGGCGCTGGCCACGGCGAGGAAGGCCGCCGCCATCTCCGGCCCGTTGGGCAGCACCAGCGCGACGCGGTCTCCCTGGCCCAGGCCCCATGCGTTCAGCTGCTCGCGGACCTGCGCGGTGAGCTCCCGCAGCGCGCCGTAGCTCATGCCCTGCCTGCCGGGCGCACCGAGCGCTGCGTCCTCCGTCCGTCCGGCTGCGAGCAGCGCTTCGAGGGTGTCCTTGCGCTCCATGCCAGGCTCCACGTCCCACCTCCCCGGGCTTGTTTCCGAATGCTGCTATATCGGCCCGCCGGGAGGCACACCATGTCGCGGAAAGTGGCGCTCATCACCGGTGCATCCGTGGGGCTCGGGGCTCAGTTCGCGGAGCAGTTCGCGAAGGACGGGCACGACGTCATCCTCGTGGCGCGCGGCGTGGCGAAGCTGGAGGAGCTGGCCCGGAAGCTGGAGCAGGCGCATGGCGTGAAGGCTCATGTGCTGCCCGCGGACCTGGGGCAGCCCTCCGCGCCAGAGCAGCTCTTCGCGCGCGTGCGGGAGCTGGGGCTCGCGGTGGACTTCCTCGTCAACAACGCGGGGTTTGGTTCCGCCGGGCCGTTCCTGGAGCAGGACATCGCGAAAGAGGCGGAGATGGTGGAGGTCAACTGCACCGCGCTCCTGAAGCTCACGCACCTGTTCGCGCGCCCCATGCGCGAGCGCAAAGCGGGGCGCATCCTCAACATCGCGTCCACCGCGGGCTTCCAGCCGGGGCCGTACATGGCCACGTACTACGCGACGAAGGCGTTCGTGCTGTCCTTCACGGAGGCGCTCGCGGTCGAACTGGAGGGCACGGGCGTGACGGTGACCTGCCACTGCCCCGGCGCCACGAGGACGGAGTTCGCCAATCGCGCGGGCAACGCGGAGTCGCGCCTCTTCAATCGGCCAGGCGTGGCGGAGGCGCCCGAGGTCGCGGGCCATGCCTACGCGGCCATGATGAAGGGGCGGGTGGTGGCCATCCCTGGCGTGCTCAACTGGCTGGCTGCCTTCTCGGTGCGGTTCAGCCCCCGGGTCGTGGTGCGCTCCATCGCGGCGAAGCTCAACCAGCAGGGCTGAGCGGGCGGGGAAAGGGTAGAGTGTGGGCCGTGTCACGCCTCCCCCGGCTCTTCATCTCCTGCCTCGTCCTCCTGGCATCGCCTGTCCTCGCGCAGGAGGGGACGGACGTCCCCGCGCCGTCCACGGTGGCGGTGCTGCCCCTGCAGTCCAACGCGGCGGCGAAGGACGCCGCGACGGGCATCACGGCGCTCATCGCGAGCCGGCTCGCGGAGTCGCCCCGGCTGCGCGTGCTGTCCCAGCGCGAGGTGCAATCGAAGGTCGACGCCGAGCGCCAGCGGGAGCTCGTGGGCAGCACGTCGTGTGAGGAAGCGGACTGCCTCCAGGCGCTGACCTCCCTCACGGGGGCGCGCTACATCCTCATGGGCCGTCTGGACCGGTTCGGGAGCCAGTACCTCCTCTCCGCGAGCCTGATGGACACGCGCGAGGGCCGCAGCATCGGCCGGCCGCGCGCGGAGGCCTCGGATGACGGCGAGCTGGTGCGCACGGTGGTCGCCGTGTCCGACGAGCTGAGTGTGGCGCTGGAGTCCCCGGGTGAAACCGTCACGGCCCGGCCGCTGCTGGGCGGCGCGGTCATGTCGTCGCCGGGCGGTGGGCTGACGCTGGGGTTGCGCTTCAACAACAGCTTCATCGACAAGCTGTCCTCGTTGAACCCCGGCCTGGACCTGGAGATGGGCTACTGGTTCCACCCGGAATGGCAGGGCTTCCTCCAGGTGGGCTTCACCTGGGTGCACGCGGGCGGCGACGTCGAGGGCGAGCTCAACGTGCTGCCCAGCATCGTGGGCGCGCGGCACTATCACCGCCTGGAGAAGGACCTGCGGCCGTACTGGGGCTTCGGCCTGGGCGTGCAGCTGTCCTTTGGCGACTACGGCATCTTCCAGAACACAGGCCCGCTGCCGTCCGTGGTGGGCTTCGTGGGGTTGGAGTACCTGCTGGCGGGCCACGTGGGCTTCCAGCTGGAGCTGGGAACGAACATCGCGCAGGCGGTGCTGGGGCTCGCGGAAGACGGCGCGGGCGACGGCCTCAACTTCGATGTCAACGCCGGCATCGCGTACCACTTCTGAGTCTTCCGGAGCCTCTCATGTCCTCGCGTCTGCGCGCCCTTCCGCTCCTTGCCCTGCTGGCCTCCGGGGCCTGTACTGAAACGCCGAAGCTGGATCCGAAGGACCAGGCGGAAGGGCTCTACCTCCAGGCCAACTCCGAGTACCTCAAGGGCAACTTCGACGCCGCGCTCAAGTCCTTCGACGAGATGAAGGCCCTGACGCCGGCAGACCCGCGCCTGCCCGCCGCGAGGGGCGAGGTGCTGCTGTCGATGAGCCGGCTGGAGGAGGCCGAGAAGGAGTTCGCGGCCGCGCTGCGCTTGGACCCGAAGCGCTCCACGAACTGGAGCCGGCTGGGCTTCATCCAGGCGCAGCTGGGCAAGAAGGACGAGGCACGGCAGTCGCTGCAGAAGGCGCTGGCGCTGCATCCGAAGGACTTCAACGCGCTGGAGCAGCTGGGCGAACTGGCCGAGGAGCGCGGCGACCACGACGAGGCGGTGCGCGACTTCACGCAGGCGGCGGAGGCCGCGCCGGACGCGTCGAAGTCCGACCTGCTGGTGCGGGCGGTGGACGTGCTGACGAAGCAGGGACGGCAGGACGAGGTGGCCGGTCTGTTGCGCAAGGTGACGGGGCAGGGTGTGCGGACGCCGGAGGTGCTGACGGCGCTGGGAGACGCTGAGGTGCGCGCGGGCCGGTTGCCGGAAGCAGCGGCGGCGTATGAAGAGGCCGCGAAGAAGTCGCCGAAGGACCCGACGCTGTGGGAGCTGGTGGCGGAGATCCAGCTCAAGCTGGGCAAGCGCGAGGAAGCGCTGAAGGCCTATGGCGAATCGCTGAAGGTGAAGGACCGCGCCGTCGTGCACGTGGCGATCGCGAAGGCACACCTGGCGGTGGACGACCGGGCGGCGGCGGAGGCGGAGCTGCAGAAGGCCCTGGACACGGTGTCGGGGGCGGACGTGAGCGAGATGCAGGAGCTCGCGGACCTGCTCTCCGCGATGGGGCGCAAGCAGGACGCCCTGCGCATTCTGACGAGCCTGGGCGCGGAGCCGGGGCACGCGAAGAACGTGGACCTGCAGCTGTCCACCGCGAGGCTCGCGCGTGACTTGAAGGACACGGCGACCGTGCAGGCCGCCTGTGCCCGCGTGGCCTCGGCGGCAGCGGATGGTGGCGTGGTGAAGTGCCCGTAGGTATGTGTCGTGGGTGGCTGCGCCTGCTGCTGCTGTGCCTCCTGACGGGCTGCGCGTCCGGCCGGGTCGTGCGCCTGGATACAGGGCGTGAGGCCCTGGTTGTCGTGACGCCCCGGGTGGAGGAGGAGGCTCCGCTGGAGGACGCGGAGCTGGGGAGGGCCGAATTCAAGAAGGCCGTCACGGTGCTCGCGAGAGATGTGCGCCCGTTCTCGCATCCACTGCGGGATGCCCGCTTGTTGTTCGGTGTGCCGGAGCGCAGTGGCGTGTTCGGGTACGAAGCTCGCACGCATCGGATCCGTCCTCTGGGAGAAGAGGAAGCACGCGAGCTGCACCTGGTGGACGATGCGTCGGCCGAGCTGGCGCGCGCCTATGGGCGCTGGTGTGAGCGCAAGAAGCAGGGCCGGGATTGCCTGGCGCTCCTGGAAGAGGGACCGCTGCTGGGAAGCGATGGCCGGTATGCGCTGGCCCTGGCATTGGCGATGGACTCGGGGTGGGACGAGACGGCGGACGCGCTGCGGGGCGTCGTGAACCCGCAGGCCGTGTTGGCCACCGTGACGGCCTCCGTGACCGTGTACCTGCTGCTGTGGTCATTGCCGGAGCCTGTGTCCAAGGGCATCGCGGCGCTGATGACAGCGACGGCCATCGCGTACCTGGGCGTGGACACGGTGTGGGGGCTGCTGGACGGGTGGCTGACGCTGGTGAAGCAGGCGGACCGGGCGCTGACGTTCGACGAACTGCGCGAGGCAGGGGAGGGCTACGGGAAGGTGCTGGGGAAGAACGCCGCGCGGGTCTTCGTGATGCTGGCCACGGCGGCGGTGGGTAGCACGGTGGGGCTCGCGGCGAAGGCACCAGGGCTTCCAGGCTCCGCGCAGGCGGCGCTCGCGGTGGAGTCCCAGGCGGGCTTCGCCTACGCGGGCATCGGTGGCGTGCGGTCCGTGGCCATGGCCGCGGATGGATTCACCATCGCCCTGGCGCCCAATGCCGTCGCCATGTCGTCGCGAGGTGGCAGTCAGAAACACCACCTGGCGACCTTACGGAACAATGTGTCCACGCAGCGCGGGGGACCGTGGACGCCGCGCTTCCAGCGCATCTTCAAGAAGGCGGGGATGGAGCTGAAGGACCCGGAGAACATTGTCGAGGTCCCGGGACATCGCGGGCCTCATCCTCAGAGGTACCATCAGCGAGTGATGGCGCGACTCAACAGCGCCACTGCGAATTGCCGGACGGTCAAAGACTGCCGTGCGGCATTGGTCCGAGCGCTTGAAATCCTGGCCAAGGAAGTCAAAACGCCTGGAACAGAGCTCAACCTGCTCGTCACCCGAGGCGGTTGAAAACCTGGAGCCCCATGACACTTCGCTACTTCGAGCTGTCTGAAGACGTCCAGGCCGGAACCTGGTACCTCGGCGACCCTGTTGATGAGCAGGGCCAGGAGGTCGAGGATCCCTGGCAGTTCCGGGCAGGTCGTCCGGTGTCAGTCTCCGGCAGGTTGACCGTGCCCATTGATCAGCAGGGGCGTGCGCTGGACTTCTCGACCGCTGGAGTCGGACTGGCGCCCGTTGTCCATGTGAAGGTGGCATCCGTCTTCGCTGAACTCGCCTCCGAGGATGTCCAGTTCATTCCCGTCAGCATCAAGGGCATGCCCGACCAGTACGTCATCCTCGTGGCCACGAAGTGCATCCTCTGCATTGATGAGCAGGCTTCGGCCGTCCAGTTCTGGACCGCTGAGGACGGATTGCCAGAGAAGGTTGGGACGTACTACGCCGTGGATGATCTTCACATCGATGTGAAGAAGGTCGGCACCACGAAGGTGTTTCGGACCGAGGGCTGGAAAATTGCCCTCATCGTCTCCGAAGACATCAAGCTCGCGCTGGAGCGCATTCGCGCCACGGGCGTGCACTTCACCCCTGTGTGACCTTTGCCACGGCGTTGCTTCCGGCTTCTTGATGACGTCACCCTCCCAGGCCGATGGGAGCTGGGCATCCCTCTGGATGCGGGTGGGAACGAGGTCGAGGACCCGTGGATGTTTAGAGAGGGGCGACCCGTTCCTCCGCGACAAGCGCTGCTCGTTCCCCTGGAGCATCCGGGAACGCCCCTCGACTTCTCCCTGGCTGGCTTCAGTACGCCCGTTGTCAGTGCGCGGGTCGCAGCTGCTTTTTCGAAATTGGCAGCACAGGACATCCAGCTTGTCCCCGTGGACGTCCAGGGACATGCGGGGCCGTACTCCATCCTCGTGGCGACTCGACTCATCCGCTGCATCGATGACGACGCTTCCGACGAGGTGATCCGGTGGACCCCTCAAGATGGCCGGCCGGAGCGGGTCGGGCAGTATCGCGACGTTGACGGCATGCGCATCGACCCAGCCCAGGTGGGCGATGCGCAGGTATTCAGGACATGGGGCTGGTCCATCGCCCTCATCGTCTCCGAGGACATCAAGCTCGCCCTGGAGCGCGTCCGCGCCACGGGAATACGGTTCACCGAAGTTTGATTGTCGCGCCGAGGGGGAACGACACATGGTGCGACTCTGCAGTCTGCTGATGCTGGGCCTGACTCTGGCTTGCACGGGGGCATCTCCTCCAGCCACTCCCCGGACCTGGCCTCGCTCCCAGAACTCGGACCTGGGGACCGTGACCTCGGTGGAACGGGTGCACATCACCCGGGGCTTCACGGTCCTTCGCGGCGATACGCAAGAAGAGGTCACCGTTCACGACGGGCTGTTGATCAAGCTCCAGGGCCTGGACTGGACGGAGTTCATGCCTCGCGCCATGGCGCCACCGTCCCTCGTGCTCGGGGACAGCTACGTGGACATGCTCGTGAATCCCTTCGCCTTCAGGTCCGCCACCGTGATCCTCACGGAAGCGCCCCCTCCAGACACCGAGGTCGGCCTGTGGATGACCCTTCCCTGGGAAGTCGCACCGCAGCCCGGGGCTGACTTCAAGACGGCTCAGGCTCGCGAGCTGGGTCCCAAGGGCCGTGGGGTGAACATCCGGACGCCCTCCGCGGACGCACCTGTCTCCTCATACCTCTCGCTGGAAGTGCTCCAGGAGAAGGTCGGGGGCCGCAGGTCCATGAACGGGGTCCACGCGCCCGAACTCTGTGCCAGCATCCACGTCGCCTGTGGCTTCACGGAGACCCTCCACGGCCGCATCGACTGTGGCGGGTGCCCTCAAGGCCAGACCTGCACCCAGGACAACACCTGCTGCACGCCCGCGACCTGCGCGTCCCTGGGCCGCTCCTGCGGGAGCGTGGTGCCGGACGGCTGCGGCGCCTCGCTCGACTGCGGTGCCTGCCCCGTCCGCTGACCGCCCGGGCCCACCGTGCCCGGGCGGATGCCACTTCCTTACGTCCGGCCGCCCTGCAGCTTCCGGTACACGCCCACCACCTGCCCCAGGATCATCGTGGAGCGGAAGTCCGCGCGGTTCACGTAGATGGGCTGCATGGTCGCGTTCGCCGGCTGGAAGCGGATGCGGTCCGTCTCCGGGTAGTAGCGCTTCACCGTGGCCTCGTCCTCGATGAGCGCCACCACGATCTCCCCCGGCTGCGCCGACGGCGTCTTCTTCACGAAGAGGTAGTCCCCGTCGTGGATGCCGTCGTCGATCATCGACTGGCCCTTGACCCTCAGCGCGAACACCTCCCGGCCGTTCACCCCGCCCAGAAGGAAGCTGTCGATCTTGACCGAGTCCTCCATGTGCTCCTGCGCCAGCGCCGGCGCACCCGCCGCCACCTTGCCCAGGAGGGGGATCTCGATCATGCCCGAGTCCCGGCTCTTCATCCCGAGGCCCAGGAGCAACCTCGCCCGCTTGGTGGGCACCAGCGAGCGGCTCTGCTGCTCGCCCCGGGTGAGGTAGCCCTTGCGCTCCAGGGCCTTCAGGTGGTCGTTCACCCCGTTGGTCGAGCGGATGTCCATGTGCTCCCCAATCTCCCGGATGGTCGGGGGGAAGCCTCGGACCTCCGTCTCCTTCACGATGAAGGTCAGGATCTCGCGCTGGCGCTCCGTGAGCTCTTCCATGGCCGCACTCCTTCGCTCGGTCGCCCGCCTGCTCTGGCGGTGATGGGCAACAGAATTTCAGTGGCCCATGCTCCCTGAACATACGTGTAGAGTCAATCTGTTCAGTACCCCCACCCATACCGTGCGTGCTGTCCTCGGCCTGTCCTTCTCGCAGCTTGAGGCGGCGCGTTGATCTCGGCGTACACTTGGCGCCGCCGTGTCCGACCTCCGCCACACGCTGCTCTTCGTCGATGACGAGGCCGACGTCCTGGACATCCTCAGCCGGATGTTCCAGCGACGCTATCGCGTCCTCACCGCCCCCCACGGCAAGGCAGCCCTGGAAATCCTGCGGACCGAGTCCGTGGACGTCCTCGTCACCGACCAGCGCATGCCGGAGATGACCGGCATCGACCTGGTCAACGCGGCGAGGGCGGAGGGCATCGACGTCACGACGCTCCTGCTGACGGCCTACACGGACCCGCAGGACATCATCGCCGCCATCAACCAGGGCCAGGTGTACCGCTACGTCACCAAGCCCTGGGACGTGAACGACCTGCTCATCACCGTGAAGAACGCGGTGGAGTTCGCCCAGCTCAGGAAGGACAAGGAGAAGCTCATCCGCCAGCTGCACCAGCGGGTGGAGGCCCTCTTCGTCCTCTACGAGGTCAGCCGCGCCAGCGCGAACGACCCGGCCAGCTACGACGCCATCATCGACCGCGTGCTCACCGCAGTGGCCCGCGTGCTGCCGTACGACTGCGGCGCGGCCCTCATCGCGCCGGACGGCCAGCGCGGCGCCACTCTGCGCCTGCGCTGCGTGGGCAACGTCGGCGAAGAGGCGCTGCTGGGCGTCAAGGAGTCCATGCTCGGCGCGTACCGCAAGAGCAGCGGGCTGACGCTCCCGGAGGACCGGGTCATCACCCGCGTCACCGGCACCACCACCAAGGACTCCGCGTCCCCGGTCGTCTACCCCAACCAGCTCACGGTGAACCTCACCGCGGCCGGAAAGCCCGTGGGCATGCTGTCGCTGTTCTCCCACCGCGCGGACGCGTTCACGGAGGACGACGGGCTGCTGTTGGACGTGCTCGCCAACCAGACGGCGGACGCCATCCAGTCGTTGCGCTCCGCGGAGGAGGAGGCCCGCCACCGCATGGAGCGCATGGTCGCGTCCATGGCGGACGGCGTGGTGCTCACCGACGAGAAGAACGACATCGTGGTGATGAACCCCGCGGCCCGCCGCATCCTGCGCGCGGGGGAGGAGGAGCAGGGCCCTTCCAACCGGCTGTTGGAGGAGCGCCTGGGCTTCCAGCCGTTCCAGCTGGTGCGCAACCTGGAGTACAGCGGCCACCAGGTGATGCGCGAGGACGTGAAGCTCTTCGACCGCACCGTGCAGACCACCGTGACGCCCGTCAACGACGCGCGCGGCACCCTGCGTGGCGTGTGCGTGGTGCTGCGCGACATCACCGACCAGAAGCGGCTGGAGGAGCGCAAGGACACCTTCGTCTCCATGGTGAGCCACGAGCTGCGCACGCCGCTCACCTCCATCACCGGCGCGCTGGACCTGGTGCTCAACCGGATGGCGGGGGACATCAACGAGCGGCAGCACCGCTACCTGTCGCTGGCCAAGGACTCCGCGGAGAAGCTCAACAGCATCGTGGATGACCTGCTGGACCTGTCGAAGTACGCGCAGGGCCGGCTGAAGATGAGCTTCGAGCGCATCTACCTGGAGGAACTGGTCCAGCGCGTGGTGGAGAAGTACGGCCCCGCCTTCGCGGAGAAGCGCATCCGCGTGCTGCCGCAGCTGCCGCAGCACCCGCTGCGCGCCATGGTGGACCCCAACCGCGTGAACCAGGTGCTCAACAACCTGCTCAACAACGCGGTGAAGTTCACGCCGGAGGGCGGCGAGGTGCGCGTGGAGCTGCGCGCCACGTCCAGCCTGCCCGGCTACGTGGTGCTGTCCTGCTGGAACAGCGGCGACCCCATTCCGGAAGAGAGCCTGGAGCGCATCTTCGACCGCTTCGAGCAGGCCCGCACCCAGGCGAACCGCACCGTGCGCGGCACCGGCCTGGGCCTGCCCATCTGCCGCAACATCGTGGAGGCCCACGGCGGCCGCATCTGGTCCGAGCCCTCCCACACCGGCGTGCGCTTCATCGCCGTGCTCCCCACGGAGCCGCCCCAGGACGTGCTCAGCCAGGCGGCCGTGGACACGCTGTTGCCGTCGCCGCAGCCCATCCGCGCGGACTCGCGCGGCAAGGTGCTCATCATCGAGGGCGAGCCGGAGGTGGGCCACATCATGAAGGCCCTGCTGGGCGCCCGGGGCTACCGGGTGCGCCTGGCGTCCACCGCGGAGGAGGGGCTGTCCGCCGCGCGCAACCTGCACCCGGACGTGGTGCTGGTGTCCGTGCGGCTGCCGGACGTGGACGGCCTGCGGCTGGCGGAGATCCTCCGCAATGATCCGGAGACGCGCCGCTCGCCGCTGCTGCTCACCTCCGCGTTCGACGAGCGCCAGCGCGCCTTCCGGGCCGGCGCGGACGCGTTCCTCGTGCGCCCCCTGGCGGGCGACAAGCTGCTGGCCACCGTGGACTCGCTGGCGCGCGGCCGCGGCGGGGCACAGCACGGGCGCGTGCTGGTGGTGGACGACGACGTGAAGATCGCCTCCATCTGCCGCGAGGTGCTGGAGGGGCTGGGCTTCGAGGTGGACGTCGCGCACGGCGTGGAGGAGGGCCGGCGCTCCCTGCGCGAGCGCAGGCCGGACGCGGTGCTCCTGGACGTCACGCTGCCGGACGGCGACGGGTTCGCGTTCCTGGAGGAGATCAAGGCCGAGCGCGCCAGCGGCCACATCTCCGTCATCTTCATCTCCGCGCGCACGGAGACGTCCTCCAAGGTCCGCGCGCTGAAGCTGGGCGGGGACGACTACATCACCAAGCCCTTCGACGCGCTGGAGCTGGGCGCGCGCGTGGAGAGCATGCTGCGGCGCAAGGAGCAGGAGCTGTCCTCGTCGCCCACCACGCAGCTGCCGGGCTCCACCGCCATCGAGCGAGAGGTGCAGCGCCGGCTGGGCGCGCGCCAGCCCTTCGCGTTCTGCTACCTGGATCTGGACAACCTCAAGGCCTACAACGACTACTACGGCTTCGCGAAGGCGGACGGCGTGGTGCGCCAGACGGGCGACCTGATGCGGGAGGTCTTCCAGCAGGAGGGCGCGCCGGGGGACTTCCTGGGCCACGTGGCCGGGGACGACTTCGTCTTCATCACCTCCGTGGAGTCGGTGGACCGGGTGTGCCAGCGGGCCATCGAGCAGTTCGACCGGATCATCCCGCTCTACTACGACCGGCAGGACCGGGAGCGCGGCCACATCGAGGCGGAGGACCGCTTCGGGGAGAAGCGCCAGTTCCCCATCATGAGCGTGTCCGTGGTGGCGGTGATGGCGGACGGCGTGGCGCATGACCACGCGGAGCTGGCCCGCCGCGCCGCGGACATGAAGAAGCGGGCGAAGGCCATTCCCGGCTCCGTCTACCTGCGCAGCGACCTGGAGCGCGTGGTCCGCTCCGTCACCGGATGAGGCTCTACCAGCAGCTCATCCTCTTCATGCTCGCCGCGACGGTGCTGCCCCTGGCCATCGTCGGCTTCCTGCTGCTGTCGCGCTCGGAGCTCGCGCTGGCCCAGCGCATCGACGAGCAGCAGCGCTCGCTGGCCACCTCCACCGCCGAGGCCGTGGAGGCGAGCCTGATGGAGGTCGTCAACGGACTGGCCCGCTCCGCGGAGCTCCTGCCCTGGGAGCGCGCCACGCCCGAAGAGGTGCGCGGCATGCTGATGCTCCTGTATGGCCAGTCCACCACGGTGAGCGCGGTCATCCAGGCGGACGCGGACGGCCAGCCGCTGGGGCCCGCCGTGTTCCGGAGCGCGGAGCCGCTGGAGCAGCACCCCGCCTTCGACGCCGCGGGCGTCGCGCAGCTGGCGCACGCGGTGCCGGTGGGGCAGTTCCGGGACGGAGGCAAGGGCCAGGCGGCGCTCGGCAGCGCGTACGTGCACGCGGGCTCCGGGGTGGCCGCCGTGGCGGTGGCGGTGAAGCTGGGCGCTTCGATGGACGCGCCCTACGCCATCGCGGAGCTTGTCTTCACGCAGCTGGAGGCGCTGCTCGCGCGGCGCGCGAGTGACGGCCAGCGGCTGGACGTGGTGGACAGCCAGGGACGGGTGGTGGCCAGCTCCCAGCCCGCGCGGCGCATGGCGGCGCTGGAGCCGGAGCTGAAGACGGCGCTGGCGTCCGCCCAGGGCGTGGAGGACGGACGCAGCTTCCAGCTGAAGGACCCCGCGCGCCGGGTGAGCGTGGCCTGGGTGAACACGCTGGAGATGGGCGTCGTCGTGACGGAGGACGAGGCCCTGGCGCTGACGCCGGTGCGCGAGCTGCGCACCACGGTGCTCGCGTCCGTGGCGGGCGCGCTGCTGGTGCTCTTGGCCCTGGGCGCGCTCTTCACGCGGCGGTTGGACCGGCGGCTCGCGCAGGTGGTGCAGGGCGCGGAGGCCTATGGCCGCGGCGAGCTGGAGCGCCGCCTGCCGGTGGAGGGCCAGGACGAGTTGAGCGAGCTGGCGTCCACGTTCAACCGCATGGGCGAGGAGCTGGAGGCGTCCCGCGCGCGGCTGATGAGCTGGAACGACGACCTGCGCGTGCGCGTGGAAGAGGCGACGGCGGACCTGCGGGCGGCGCAGCTCCAGTTGGTGGAGGCGCAGAAGCTGGCGGCGGTGGGCCAGCTGGGCGCGGGCGTGGCGCACGAAATCAACAACCCGCTGGCCGGCATCCTGGGCAACGTGCAGCTCTTGCTCCTGGACCGGGGCGCGGACGACGTGGACTTCGAGACGCTGCGGAAGATCGAGCAGAGCGCCAAGCGCTGCAAGGACATCACCCAGAACCTGCTGCGCTTCTCCCAGCAGCGCGAGCGCCCGGACCTGCGGCCCGTGGACCTGAACGCGGTGGTGCGCGACGCGCTGAGCCTCACGGAGAACCAGACGCTCGGGGAGGGCATCGAGCTCTTGACGGAGCTGAGCACGGCGGTGCCTCGGGTGAAGGCGGATCCGGGGCATCTGTCCCAGGTGGTGCTGGCGCTCCTGTCCAACGCGCGCACCGCGATGCTGAAGACGCCGGTGAAGAAGCTCACGCTGCGCACGGGTGAGCGCGACGGGATGTGCATCGTGGAGGTGGAGGACACGGGCAAGGGCATCGCGGAGAGCATCCGCCCGCGCATCTTCGAGCCGTTCTTCACCACCAAGGACATCTGGTCCAATGTGGGCCTGGGCCTGAGCGTCGCGTGGCGCATCGTCACGGAGGCCGGGGGGACGCTGGAGGTCCGCTCGGAAGAAGGGCAGGGGGCCCGCTTCACCGTGGTGCTGCCCCGGGCATGAAGCCCGCCGCGTGTGGTAGCTAGGGCCATCGCATGGCTGCTCCCCCTTCCCGCAGGCGACAGGCGCCGTTCCTCATCGGGCTCGTGCTCATCCTGGCCGCGCTGCCGGTGGGCTGGTTCGTGTTCCTGCGCGAGCCTCCCGCGCCGCTGCCGCCGCCCGAGCCTCCCCGTGTCGCCACGCCGGTGGAGGTGAAGAAGGCCGTGGAGCTGGTGCTGAGCTCCTTCGAGGGCTCCGTGGACGTGAAGCACGGCGAGGCCGGAGCCTGGATGCCCGCCACCAAGGACATGCCGCTGCGTCCCACGGACGTGGTGCGCACCGGGCGCGGCTCCTGGGCCGTGGTGCTCAACGGCGAGGCCGTGGAGCTGCGGATGGAAGCCGAGACGGAGGTCTCCGTCGCGGAGCTGTCGGATCAGCTGTCGGAGTTCCTCCTGAACAACGGCATGGCCACCGCCACCGTGCGGGGCCGCCCCAACGTCCGGCACACCTTCATCCTGAAGGCGAAGGGCGCCGAAGCGGAGGCCAGCACCGCCCAGGGCACCTTCACCATGAGCAACAACGGCAAGGGCACCGTGAGCGTGGGCACGCGCGATGGCGACGTGAAGCTGTCCGACAAGGAGGGCAGGTACGTCATCGTCCGCGCCGGCCAGCAGTCCATCGTCCGTCCCGGCCAAGGTCCCTCCAAGCCGGCTCCCATCCCCAGCACCGTGTTCCTGAAGATGGAGTGGCCCGCGGCGAAGCAGACCAAGGGCGAGGTCGTCATCGCCGGCCGTACCGACCCGGGCAGCCGGGTGATGGTGGCCGGCGCCAGCGTGCCCACGGACGAGGAGGGGCGCTTCAAGCTCACCCTGCCGCTCAACCAGGGCCCCAACCCGATCCAGGTGAGCGCCATGGGGGTCGGTGGCGCGCACCAGACCGAACAGCAGGTGCTGACCTTCGAAACACCTCCGCCGCCGAAGCCCCCCAAGCCGGTGATCTTCAAGCCGGAGACCGAGGGCCTCTTCAAGTAGGGCGCCAGGGACAGCAAAGTCGTGCAGTCCCTGCGGAGGGCCTTGTAGAGTCGGGAAGCCCTGGAACGTCTCCTGCTCTCCGCGCTGGTCTTGGTTTGTGCCCCGGTCTGGGCGGCTTCGCTGGAGCTGCTCGGCCCGGACGTGCCCGTGGCCCCCGAGGGCTTCACGGTCGCGGTGGTGCGCCGGGACGCCAGCGGACAACCGGTGGCGTTCACCCCGGCGTCGGTGACGGCGGAGGGCGCGGAGCTCAAGACCGGACCGGACGCTCCGCCGCTGCGCACGTATGTCGTGGTGCCCAAGGCCCAGGCGCGCGAGGTGGTGGTGCGCGTGAAGGGCGACGGCGAGGAGGCCCAGGCCCGCTACGAGGTCGGGCCGCCCGCGAGCCGCATGGAGTTGTCCCTGGAACCCGCGCTGCCGGTGAAAGGACGCGACACGGAGGCGACGCTCACCGTGAAACGGCTGCGGCCGGACGGGTCGCCGGATGACAGCGGCGCGCCTCCGGTGCTGCGCGCGAGCACCGGGCAGGTGGAGGCGCTCCGGCACGCCGGACCGGGGACGTACACGGCTCGCTACGTGCTGCCCCCCACGCGCCTGCCGGAGGCCGCCATCCTCGTCGCGCTGTCCGCGTGGCCGCATCCGCAGTCGGTGCATGGGGCGTACGGGCGGCTCCTGGTGCCGCTGGCCACGTCGGTGAACCTGCCCGGCAAGAGCGAGCCCGGAGGCCAGGTGTCGCTGGAGGTGGCTGGGACGCGCTTCGGGCCCGTGCCGGTGGACGCGAACGGGCGCTTCGTGCTGCCGCTGGTGGTGCCTCCGGGCTACCCGCTGGCCCGGGGCGAGGTGAAGGACGAATCGGGCCGCGTGTCGAGCATCGCCTTCGACCTCCAGCTGCCGCCCACGGATGGCCTGGCGTGCGTGCTCAACCCGCAGCGGCTGCCCGCGGACGGCGTGTCCCAGGCCCGGCTCCTGTGCGCGACGAGTGATCCGAAGGGGCTCCCCGTGGTGGATGCGCGCGTCACGGCGAAGGCGAAGTACGGCCGGCTGGACGGGCCCGTGCGCGACCCGAACGGGATGCTGGAGTGGCGCTACACGGCGCCGCGCACGCTGGCGGCGGATGAGCGCATCGAGGCGGCGTGGCCGCAGCGGGGCCCGGGGTCGCGCGAGTCGCTGCCGATGCAGCTGGTGCAGGGTGCGGTGCGCGACGTGACGGTGTCGCTGTCCGACCCGATGGTGCACGCGGGTTCGGTGGCGCGGGTGGTGGTGGTGGCGCGGGACGCGGCCGGGCAACCCCGCCCGGAGGCGAAGGTGGAGGTGCTGTCGAACGACGGGGCCGTGGGGCCGGCGGTGGAGTCTCCGCCGGGCACGTTCACGGTCCCGTGGACGGCGAACGGCTCCGGGGTGGACGCGCTCGTGACGGCGCGCGCGTACGGTCCGCTCGGGACGGAGCCCGCGCGGCTCGCGGTGTGGCGCAACGACTCGGGGCTCGTCGCGGGGGTGGTGGACCTGGCGGGCTGGCCGGTGCCGCGTCAGCCGCTGCGGGTGAATGGCAAGGAGTGGACGACAGGGGAGGACGGGACGGTGGTCGTGTCCGGGATGGTGCCCGGCAAGGTGCGCGTGTCGCACGCCGTGTGGCCGGGACTCGACGTCACGGTGCACGTGCTGGGCCCCCAGGGGCCGGTGTTCCCGCTGTCGGAGCCGCTGGTGCCCGCGCGCATCCATGAGCGGGTGAAGCTGGCGCCACCGCTGCCGGTCAACGTGCGCGTGCGCGTGGAGGGCGCCCGGGTGACGTGCTGGGTGGAGGACCCGGACGGGAAGGTGCTGAAGGACCGCCCGGTGCACGTCGCGCTGTCCGAGGGCGAGCGGGGAGACCTGTCCGTGGAGGACGGGCTCACGCGCTTCACCGTGCGCGGCGCGAAGGGTCCCGTGAGCGTGTCCGTGGCGGACGTGCGCTCCGGCGTGACGGCGGTGGAAGAGGTGCGTCCTTGAGGCCCTCGCGCCCGGCGCATGGAGCCGCGCACGCGACCGGGATGGACCCGGCGCATGCGCCTGCATGCGCGGCGATGCGTGACGGCGCACGTGCGAGCGGAAGGGTCCAGGCGGGTGCCGTGGCGTGGCGTTGGGCCGCGCGCTCGGGCGCCACTGCGTGCCTCCTGCTCGCGCTGCTCCTGCTGTCCTCCGTGGCCTCCGCGCAGTCGCTGTCGGCGGACCTGCCGGCCCAGGCTTCGACCATCGCCGGGCGCGTCTGCGTGGACTTGAACGGTGATGGCCTCTGTGACCCCGACGAGCCCGGGCTCGCGGGTGTGCGACTGGTGCTGGCCACCGGCCGCGAGGTTCGCACCGATGCCTTCGGCCGCTACCACCTCACCGGCGTGGACTCGCGCGTGCCGGATCTCACTGGCGGTCCGCACCTGCGTCCCGGCCGCCATGCGCTGAAGGTGGATCCACGCAGCCTGCCGGCTTCCAGCCAGGTGGTCCCCCGCGTCGCGACCGTGGAGGTGCCCTGGGGTGCCGCCGTCCTCCAGGACTTCGCCGTGAGGCCTCCACCCACGCGCCCGCGCGCGGCCCCCACCTCCGCCGCCAGCCGTCCTCCCGAAGCGCGCACGGCCGAGCACGGGAACCTGCGCTTCCTCATCAGCGGCCAGGCCTCTCCCGGCGACCAGGTCCGCGCGGGCGACGTGGACGCCACCGTGGAGGACTCCGGCGCCTGGCTCGCGACCGTGCTGATGCATCCGGGCGAGAACGTCATCGCCATCACCACCACGTCGCCCGGCGGCGCGGTGGAGTTCTCCCAGCAGTCCTTCGACGCGGTCCGGCGCGGCGAGCACGGCTGGATCGTCATCCCTCGCGCGAAGGCGCGCCTGGGCTCCGTGCGCGGGCTGTCCCCGGACGCGCCCCTGCCCACGGGAGACACCTTCCTGCGCCTGGAGGTCGCCCCCGGCACCCGGGTGACGACTCCCGAAGCGGAGGTCACCGCGGGCCCCGACGGCGAGGTCCGCCTGCCCGTGCGGCTGGTGCCGGGACGCAACGCCGTCCGCATGTCGCTGGTCCCTCCCCAGACGCCCGGGGGAACCGTGACCGTGACCGTCGAAGCGCGCGCCCAACCCTTCGTCGTGGGCCTGCTCGACGTGGAGGCCAGCATCGCGCCGGCCGGCGGCGGCTTCCGGCTGCGGGGGCGTGGCGCCCTCCACGGCGAGGCCCAGGTGGGGCCCGTGCAACTGGTGGGCGAGCTGGACCTGACCGACACCGACCTGCGCCAGCTGGACGACGCGCCGCTCGCGGACTGGCTGCGTCCCCGGCTGCCCGAGCGCTTCGACCGCTGGCCCGACCCCGACCTCGCCCCGGCGGAGTGGGGCGACACCTCCGTGTCCCTCACGCCCAACCCCACGGAAGGGCGCCTGCGCCTGGAGGCGCGGCACGAGCAGTACGGCCGCGCGGGCTTCGGCACCTACCGCGCGCTCCTGCAGGACCGCGAGGTCGGCCGCTACCACCGCCCCCTCTTCGGTCCCTACGCGGAGCTGCGTGAACAGCTGGGCCCCGTGAGCGTGGGCCTGGACGCGTTCGCAGGCGGGCTGGTGGACCCCACGCGCGGCCTGGCCGCGACGCCCGCGCACGAGGAGCTGCGGGCCACCGGCGGCAGCCTCTACTACCTGGGCGGCGGCACCGTGGCGGAGGGCTCCGAGCTGATCCGCGTGGAGGTGCGCGATGGCATCACCGGCCTGCCGCTGGGCGAACAGCACCTCATCCGGGGCAGCGACTACGACATCGACTACCTCGCGGGCCGCATCCTCCTCGCGCGGCCGCTGTCGTTCCTCACCGGCGCGTCGCTCCTGAGCACGGACGCGCTCACCGAGGCGCCGGAGCCGGTGCTCGTCGTGGACTACGCCGTGCTGCACTCGGGCGACCCGCGCGACTCCGTGGGCGGCGAGGCCTGGGCGCGCTGGCGGGGCTCCACCGTCGCCCTGTCCGCGGTGCGCGAGCGCCGGCTGGGCGCTCCCTTCCAACTCCTGTCAGGCCGGGGCCAGACGAAGCTGTGGGGCTACTCGCTGCTCGCCGAGGCCGCGAGCAGCCGGGGGCTGGCGGTGGAGTCCAGCGTGTTCGGCGTGTCGGACGACGGCGGCCTGTCCTTCCTCCGCCCGGTGGGCACGCAGGACGACCATGGCGGCGCGGTGACCCTGCGCCTGAGTGGCCCCGGCGTGCTGGGCCCCTCGAAGGGCGGCTCCGTGGAGGCCGCGTGGCGTGAACGCTCCCGGGGTTTCTCCGACGGCGCGCATGTGGACGCCGCCCGCTTCCGGCAGCTGTCCCTGCGCGTCACGCAGCCCGTGGGCCCGCTGGCCCTCACGCTCATGGGCGACGAGCGCCGGACGGCGGATCCGCGCCTGCCCTTCGAGGACACGCCCTTCGGCGCCCGCACGTTGGGCGCTGGCGTGGCCTACGAGCACGACGAAGGCACCGTGCGGCTGGAGCTGCGCGACAGCTGGCTGCGCGCCACGGACGTGCCCGGCGAGGGCGACGCGCGCGAGGGCGGCCGGACGTCGCTGGGCGTGTCCGTGTCCCGCATGCTGACCTCCCACCTCACCGTGTCCGCGGGCCACCGCCAGCGGCTGCACGAGCGCGGCGCCGGCCCGGGCAGCATGAACGACACGTTCACCTCCGCGGGCGTGGCCGTGGACCTGGACGACGACACATCCGTGGGCGTGAAGGGCGGCTGGGGCCCGGAGCTGGGCCCGCAGGTGTGGCTGGATGCGCGCGCGCGGCGCGGCAGGGAGACGTACTACGGCGGCTACTCCGTGGACGTGGACGGGCCGGACTTCGGCCTGGGCCGCGCGGTGACGGGGGCTCGCACGGAGGTGGGCGACGGCACCACCGTGTTCGTGGAGGACGTGAGCGCGCACGACGCCATCTCCGTGCGGCAGGCCCGCGCCGTGGGCTTCCAGTGGGCGGCGGGCGACAGCGGCTTCAGCGCGGGCGCCCGCTATGAGCGCGGCGTGCGCAACCCGCTGGACATCGCCAGCGACCTCACGCGCGACGTGGCCAGCGTGTCCGCGCAGTGGCTGCGCGAGCGCTTCCGCGCGGACGTGCGCGCGGAGCTGCGCCATGAAGAGGGCACTCCCGCGCGCGGCGGCTCCGGCCCGGTGGACCGCACCCAGGTGGTGCTGTCGCTGGCCGCGGAGGGCCAGCTGATGAAGGACGTCACGGCCTCCGGGCGGCTGGACTTCGCGCACACCGCGGGCCGTGAGGGGCTGGAGGCCCGGTTCGCGCAGGGGTTCGCTGCGCTCGTCTGGCGGCCCGGGCCGTGGCTGGTGGTGGCCCGCTACGGCCTCACGCGCGAGCTGTCCCCCGGCGCCCGCTTCGCCTTTGGCGACCGGGTGCTCCAGACGGTGTCGCTGATGCCGGCGGTGCGGCTGGGCGAGCGGCTCTCCGTGGCGTCCGGCCTGCACGTCGGCCGCTCCAGCCTGGGCGAGTCCTCGCGCTGGGTGTGGACGGGCACGCTGCGGCCCTCGGTGCGGGTGCTGGGCGGACTGGAGGTCGCGGTGGAGGCCGCCCGGCGCACGTCCGCGGCGGACGACCAGGGGCTGACGGCCCTGCGGCCGGAAGTGGCCTGGCGGCTGGACGAGCGGATGCGGGTGGCCCTGGGGTACACCGTCCTGGGCTTCAGCGGCTTGGGTCTGGAGACCGAACCGGGGGATGCTCCGGATCGCCTCTATCTCCGGGCGGAAGTGGCCTGGTAGTCGCCGGGCAGAGGGACGTCGAACGTGCGAGTCGGGTGGATCATCCTGGGGCTGGGGTTGTGCGCGGGCGTGGCTCGCGCGGAATGGACCGTCACCCAGACCCAGACGGGCGTCCCCCAGAGCGTCACGGTCTTCCGGCCCGGCTTCTTCGCCGTGGCCACCGACACGCAGCTGTACGTGTCTCGCGATGGCAGCGTGACGCCCGTCAACAACGGCATGGCGGGCAGCTTCCTGCGCGGGCCCGACTGCGTGGTGGGCATCCGCACGGACGGGATGCTCCAGAGTGTGGGCGCCTGCTTCACGCCGGATGACGGCAAGCGTCTGTTCCCCGAGGACAGCCTCGACTATGCGGTGAAGGCCGTGCGCGTCACGGCGGATGGGGGCGTGGGCTACGCCGTCGCCGTCCAGCCGCCCCTGGCGAGCCCGGAGTTCCGCTCCTCGCTCGTGCCACCCAACGGTGGGGCCGTGTGGGGCAAGCTGACGCCCCCGGTGGCGGACCTGAACGCGCAGCCGCAGCTCGCGGTGCTGCCGCCGCAGTCGGATGGCCAGCCGCAGGCGCTGTTCTCCGTATCTTCGACCAAGGCCAACTTCCTCTGGTACCGGGGCACGTCCGCGCTGTCCTACGTGGCCTCGGGCATCACCCCGCCGAACTCGGCGCACAGCGTGGCGCTGCTGCCGGGCGAGACGCCGGACAGGCCGCTCGCGTTCTTCGGCAACGACGTGGGCCTGTTCCGGGCCATCCTGGGGGGCACCGGCTACCCGTTCGCCCCCATCACGCTGGCGCCCGGCGCGGTGGACGCGCTCGCGTTCGACGTGGCGAGCGGCTCCAGCGAGGGGACGGGCTTCGGCCTGCTGCTGCTCAAGCAGGCCTCGGACGGCCGGGTGGCGGCGTACAGCGCGGAGCCGGTGGTTCCGCCCGCGCTCCCGGGCTCGGTGTGGCGCCGGAGCAAGGACCTGCCGGCGGGCCTGCCCCAGGCCGCGCTGCAGATGGCCTGCGCGGACGCGTCCTATTGCGTCGCCATCTTCAACGCACCCACGAACAACATCCTCATCTACCGGAACGACAGCCCTCCCAGCGTGGAGAAGCTGACGGACACCATCAGCGTGAACGAGGGCGAGACGAAGGTCGTGGAGCTCCGGCTGCGCGACCCGGACGGGGACGCCGTGCGGCTGTCCGCCACGGTGCGCGCGCCGGGCAGCCCCATCGCCGTCGAACAGGCGCCGCTCGGCGCGGGCGAGGACAGCGGGCTCAAGCTGACGCTCACCGCGCCCACGGGCATCTGCGCTTCCCAGACGTCGTACCTGGACGTGATGGCCTCGGACGGACTGCGCGCGCACGACACGCCGAAGGCCATTGCGTTGGTGCATCAGCACACGCTCCCTCCTGGCGCACCCCAGGGCGCTGTCGAATCCGTGGAGGGCGGCGCCTTCTTCATGGGCGGGCCCACCGGCACCATCACCCCCACGAAGGGCACCACCGGCTGCGAGCCCGTCACGTACACCTGGACTCCGCTCGCGGGGGCACCGAGGCTCGACGTGAACGGAGGCGTGGCCACGCTCACGCCTCCATCCACCCTGGACCAGCGCTGCAAGCCGGGCACGACCGTCTACTCGTACGAGGTGCGCGCGGATGACGGCGTGGTGAAGTCCGCGCCCGCGACCGTCCCCGTGCGGATCCACCCGTGGGGTGCGCCCAAGGCGCCGTTCACCGCCACCTCGCGGGAGGTCTTCTCCGGAGCGGCGCTGGCCCCCCAGCAGTTCCACCTGTGCGCGGAGCCTCCGGCGCCCCCTGGACTGCCTCCGGTGTCGACGTTCTGGTCACTGCAGGACGAGCCGCCGGGCCTGGAGGTGCTGGCCCTCTCGGGCAACGCGCGGCGGCGGGTGGGCACGGAGTTCGTCGAGGGCAGCTCGGTGCTGCTCGCCTCGGCGACGTGCGTGGAGGCGATGAAGGTGAAGCTGCACGCCTTCAACCGCATCACCGTGGACGGCTTCTCGCTGGACAGCCCCACGTCCGACGTGGAGGTCACCGTGCAGCCGCGCTGGGTGCCGCTGGATTCGGTGACGCCCACGGTGACGTTGGAGGCGGTGGAGGAGCGCAAGGTGCGCGGCCGCGTGACGACGCTGCCCCTGGTCAACTGCGCGAGCACGCGCGACCTCACCACGGTGGTGACGCTGGAGGACCCGGCCGACCCGAAGCGCGTGTTCGACACGAAGACCTACCCGTGGGCCGCCGGCACGTTCGAGCTGGAGCTGCCCCCCACCTGCGGCAGCGGCGACTACGCCCTGCGCGTGCGCACGGTGGAGAACCAGGTGAACAGGACCGTCGCGGCGCCCGAGGTGCTCACGCCCTTCACCCGGGACGCGCGCAACGTGCTTCTGGGCGAGCTGTCCGGCGAGCTCATCGCCACCTGCGGCGAAGGGGCCCGGGGCACGCTGCGCCAGACGATTCCGGAAGGCGCCTGCTCGTCGGTGGACCTCACGTGGAAGCCTGGCGTCGGACCGGCGCTGGAGCCGCTGGTCATCCAGGGCGACTCGGTGACGGTGGCCACGGTGGACACGCAGCTGGAGTCCCTGGTGGGCGAGCACGTCACCCTGGACGTGACGGCCGCGGGCGATGGGGCCAGCGAGGCGACGCGCGAGCACTCGGTGCGCATCGGCGCGCGGCCCTTCGTGACGGTGGACCGCCGCACGGAGACGGGCTCGGGCATGAACTCCAGCCAGGTGGGCGTCACGGTGACGCTGCGCAACGACACCGCCTGCGACGTGAGCTCCATCCGCTACGACGAGACCGTCACCGGCGCGCAGGTGGTGCCCCAGAGCATGACGCTGAATGGCCAGCCGGTGACGCCGGTGGAATCATCCGAGGGGCACTTCGCGGTGGCGCCGGTGCCGCTGCCCGCGGGCTCCACCGCGACGCTCACGTACGTGGTGCGCACGGCGCTCCTGGCCCCGCCGCGGTACTCGGGCACGGCGACGCTGCGCGAGGTGGCCGTGTCGAAGGCGGAGCCGCCGCCTCCCTCCACGTCGGGCTGCGGATGCTCTGGTGGAGGCTCGGGGGTGACGGCGTTCGGGCTGGGCGCGCTGGCGTGGGCCGCGCGGCGCAGGCGCGGCGTCAGAGCCCGAAGCTGATGCGCTGGCGGCGGTTGGGCGTCTGCTGACGCTCCTCCAGCACGCCGGACAGCTCCAGGCCGCGCAGGGTGGCCAGGGCCTCGCGCTCGGACAGGTCCGTGAGGGCGAGCAGGTCCTCCACCGTCTTCGTGCCGTCCGCGAACGCGAGCAGCATCGCCTGCGGTCCGGTCAGCTTCAGCTCGTGCAGGCCGTAGGGCGGATCCGCCGTGGGGAACAGGCGGCGTCCGGGCGCCATGCGCTGGCGCAACGCCACCAGCGTCTCCGTGCGCGCGACGCCCTCCAGGATGAGGTCGCCCGGGAAGAGCGACAGCGGCACCAGGTCCGCGCGCTGCGGACGCATGGGGCTGAAGCCGTACTGGCCCTCCGTCCACGCGAAGGTGGACCAGAGGATGTCCTTCACCTGCTCCTCCAGCAGGTGGCGGCGCTGCTTGGGGCTCAGCAGGCCCCGCTTGAGCAGCGCATCGCCGGTGCGCAGCGAGTGCTCGCGCGCGTAGCCCGCGGCCTCCGCGAGCTGGGCCTCCGTGAGCGCGCCCTTGCGCAGGCAGAAGCGGCCGAAGCGCTCCGGGGCCAGGTTGGAGGCGGCGTACACGACGCGGCCCGCCTCGAAGTAGACGACCTTGAGCACCGTTCCCTGGCGCAGCTTCAGCTCGCCGTGGTGGCGCGCTTCGTAATAGGCGTTGAGCAGGCGCGGCACGGACGTGTGCGACAGGTCTCCGGCCAGCGACCACTCCGGCAGCTGGCGCCGCTGACGCACCGGCGCGGGCGCGGCCTCCGTCCACACGGCATCGCGCTGGGCGAAGGGCAGGGGCAGGGCCTCCGACACACCGGCGGCCTCTTCCGGGGGCACGGCTTCGGGCTGCTCGAAAGCAGGCTCGGAGGTGGGCTCCGAGGTGGGCTCCGAGGTGGGCTCGGAGGCGGGCTCGGAGACGGGCTCGAGCGCGGACTCCTCCTGCGCGGGCGTCTCCTCCTGGACCAGCTCCTCCAGGACGAGCAGGTCCACCTCGTCGAGCAGCTCGCCGTGTGTCACGGGCGGCACGCCGGCGGCCTCCTCCAGCGCGTCCATCACGGTGTCCAGCTCGAAGGGCTTCTCGAAGAAGGCGCGCGCGCCGTGGACCTGCGTGGCCTCCTGGGCGAAGCGGTCGCCCTTGTAGACGCCGCTGACGGCGATGGCGGGGATGCCGTGCGCGCGCAGGGCTCCCAGCACCTCGCTGCCGCGGATGTCCGGCAGGAGCAGGTCCACCAGCGCGGCGTCGAAGCGCGAGTGGGGACCCAGGGCCTCCAGCGCGGACTCGCCGGTGAAGACGGTGAGCGCCTCATGGCCCCGGGTCTGCGCGACCGTGGCGATGAGGGAGGCGAGTTCCTGGTTGTCCTCCACGATGAGCAGTCGCGCCATGGGCCGGCAGACCCTACCATCAACCCCATGAAGGACGTTCAGGGCTTCCACCACGTGGCGATCCAGGCGAAGGACGTGGAGCGCGTGACGGCGTTCTATCGCGACCTGCTGGGCTTTCCGGAACTCAAGCGCCACCTGCGTGAGGACGGCACCCTGCGGAGCGTCTGGGTAGGCGTCCCAGGGGGCGCCTTCCTGGCCATCGAGGCGGTGGACGGGACGCCGGAGGTGGTGCCGTTCCGCCACCCGGCGCCGGGGCTCTTGATGCTGGTGTTCCGGATTCCGCGCGAGGCGCGGGGTGGGGTGGTGGAGACCTTGTCCCGCGCGGGGGTGGCGCTGGAGCACGAGACGCGCTGGACGCTGTACGTGCGGGACCCGGAGGGCAACCGGGTGGGGCTGAGCCACCATCCAGACGACTAGGGGCGGGTGCCCGGCCGGGTGCTTGCGGAGGGGGATGGGGCATGGCTACAAGCGGCCCCATGCGCCTGGGTGAACTGCTGGTGAAGGACGGCCTGGTGACGGCGGCCGGGGTGGAGGAGGCGCTGGAGTCGCAGGTGGTCCACGGCGGCCGGCTGGGGACGAACCTGGTGGAGCTGGGGCTGTTGTCGGAGCAGGACCTGGCGAAGGCGCTGGGGCGGCTGCACAACTGCGCCTATGCGTCCGGGGAGATGGTGCCCGACCCGAAGGCCGTGGCGCTGGTGAACCCCAACGAGGCGGACGACAAGGAGTTCCTGCCGATGCGGGCGGACGCGACGCGCTTGAGCGTCGCGGTGGTGAACCCGCATGACTTCCCGACGTTGGACGCCATCGCGTTCAAGACGGGCAAGCGCGTGGTGCCGGTGGTCATCCCCGAGTTCCGGATGAACCAGCTGCTGAGGCGGCACGCGAAGGCGTTCCGGCAGCTGCGCGCCATCGACATGAACGCGGTCCGGCCCAGGCCCGCGAAGGGCGCGGCCGCGGAGCTGGCGAAGGCGGCGGAGCGGCCGCCGGACCTGATGAGCGAGGAGGAGTTCCAGTCCGTCTACGCGCAGGCGCTGCGCGGCGGTTCGGAGGCGGAAGCGGACGTGCTGGAGGGGGAGGTCATCACCGGCGAGGAGGTGCTGGACGCGCCCATGGTGACGCCGCCCCAGGGACGGCCCGCGGTGCCGGCGCAAGCGCGTCCCGCGGCGCCCGCGGCCCCACGCCTGGACATCCCCGCGCACATCCCGCCGGCGGTCCCGGCGCAAGGAGTGCCCGCGCAGGCGGCCCGTGGAACAGGAGCGCAAGGCGTGCCCGCGCACGTCGCGGGTCAGCCCGGAGCGCAGGGCGTGCCCGCGCACCTCACGGCTCAGCCGGGAGCGCAGGGTGTCCCCGTGCAGGCGCGGGGTGGGCCGGGAGTCGCTGGCGTGCCCGCGCAGGGGGCGGCCCAGGCGGGAGCAGGTGTGCCCGCGCACGTCGCGGCCCAGGCCGGAGCGACGGGCGCGATGCCTCCGGGCGCGGCCGCGAAGCCGGTGGCTCCTCCCCCGGCGCCTCCCCCGACGCCGCTCACGTTCCCGGAGGCCCAGGCGGAGCTGGCGCGCAGCTCGGACCGCGAGGACGTGGCCCGCACGGTGCTCCGCTTCGCGATGGGCAAGTGGCGCCGCTGCCTGCTGCTGTCCGTGCAGGGCAACCTCGTCACCGGCTGGCACGGCATGGGGCAGGGCGTGAGCAACGAAGGCGTCCGCCGCATCGGCGTGCCGCTGCGCGACCAGAGCACCTTCCGCCTCGTGCGCGACCTGCGCTCCCACTACGTCGGCCCGGTGAAGCGCGACGCCGCGATGGGCATGTTCTACCAGCTGCTCGGCGGCGGCTTCCCGGCGACGGCGGTCATCCTGCCGCTGCTCGTGCGCGGCAAGGTGGTGCACCTGCTCTACGTGGACAACGGCGCGGAGCAGTTCACCCCGCCCGATGTCGGCGAACTGCTCATCCTCTCCCAGGGCGTGGGCCGCTCGTACGAAGCGATGATGCGGCGTCGCAAGAGCGCTTGAGCGTCAGTCGTTGCCGGTGGACCGCTCCGGCGTGCGAACCAGCACGGGCATCGCATCCGGACGGTCCCACAGGACGAAGTGGCTGCACCCATCCAGCTCCACCACGTTGAGCCCCGGCTTCGCGCGCCCGGCGCTCTCCCGCATGGAGGCCGACTCCAGCACCCGGTCCTTCCCGGGCACGAGCACCGTGCCACGCCGCACGTTGCCGAACAGGGACGCATCGCGCGTCTGGCTCCAGGCATCGATGTCCCGCAGGTTCGCCATCATCGTCGCCACCCGCTTCGGGTTGAACGGGAAGGCCATGATGAGCTCGCGCTTGCGGGCATTCTCCAGCGGCCCCCAGGCCCCCCGGTTGTGCCGGGCGATGGGCGCGAGCCGCCACAGGGGAATCAGGAACGGCAGCAGCCAGAGCTGAGACGGCGTGAGGCTCCGGTAGGCGCGGCCCTGCGGGAGCACGGGCGCTTCCAGCACCACCTCCACGCGCTCGAACAGGTCCGGCCGCAGCTTCGCGGCCTCCAGCACGACAGCGCCTCCCCGTGAGTGTCCATGGACGCGAATCACATCCGTCCGGGGCAGGTGCTCCAGCGCCTGCACCAGCACCGCGGCGTCATGGGCGATGGTGCCCTCCGGGTCGGCCGGCACCTTCGCCCAGGGGGCGGACTGCTCGCGCGGATCCGTGATGGGCAGGTGGTAGTCGCAGCTCGTCAGCAGGATGAGCTGGAGGTCGGGCTCGCGGTAGTGGTGCGTGAAGTAGCGCATGTCGGCCACGAAGCCGTGCATGACGATGACCGTGGCGCGGGGCTGCTGCTCACAGCGCCGCTCCGCGATGACGGCCTTGCCCACCCGGTAGACGTGTCCGTCGAAGGGCTCGCTCGCGCGGGGCAAGCCCTCCCGGTGCATCAACCACCAGCGCGCGGCGGGCACGAGTGCGGCGGCGCCAGCGAGGACTCCAAGAGCCACGAACATGCGTTCACCCAAGGGGAAGGGCCCCCATCATAATGTAGGTCCCAGACGTCCCACGTCCCGTGACCTCGCGGTGGCTCCGGCGCCACGTCGCGATGATGGCAGGCGCGCAACGCCAAGGGTTTCAAAACTTGGGCGACGGGTCCCGACGCGCTTCAGGCACCCGACGCATTCACTGACTGGCGGGGCGATGGTCAGAGCCGTCTGTCTTCATTGATCATTTCCGCAATAAATCATGATTGAAATATCCCGTTCCCTTGGACTGGCGCTCGCCTTGGCATTGCTGGCGGGCTGCGCTGACTCTTCCTCCGACGCGGGCTCGGCCCGGTTCGCTGTCTCCGCACGTCAGGCCGTCGCCTCCACCATCTCCCGCGTCACCGTCACCTCCAGCGGCCCGGGCATCCCTTCGGTCACCATCGTTCTCGCGCCCACCCACGGGGTGTGGGGCGGCGTCATCGGCAACATCCCCGCCGGCCCGAATCGCTCCTTCCTGGCTCGGGCCTTCGATGCCTCGGGCGCGCTGCGCTTCGAAGGCTCCGCCACCGGCATCACCATCTCCGCGGACCAGACGACCCTGGTCGCCATCACCCTCCAGGAAACCCACCCGCCACCGCCCTTCGACAACGAGGCCCCGATCATCGACTCGCTGGTGGCCTCCTCCACCACCGTGCCCACTGGTGGCTCCCTCACCCTGGTGGCCACCGCGCATGATCCCAACCCGGGTGACACGCTCTCGTATGCCTGGAGTGCCACCGCGGGCGCCTTCTCCTCGCCCTCGGCTGCCTCCACCTCGTGGACCGCGCCGCAGTCCACCGGCATTCAAACCCTGACCTTCACCGTGACGGACTCCCGGGGTCTGTCCTCCAGCATCGTCCTGGACGTCAATGTCAGCCAGGACGGAAACGAAGGGGAGGCGCGACTGTCCATCTCCTTCAACAGCTCACCCCGGGTGGCCTCTGTCATTGCGAATCCCACGCAACTGGAGGTGGGGCAGCCGACCGCTGTCTCCGTCTGTGCTTCCGACCCGGATGGCGACAGCCTCTCCTATTCCTGGAGCGCCACCTGCGCTGGCGTCTGGAGCAATGCCTCTTCCCCCTCCACCCGGTTCACTCCGACGCTCCTGCCAGCCGGCTCCTGCAACAACTGCCGCCTGACGGTCGCTGTTTCAGATGGGCGCGGTGGACTGACGACGGGCACCGTCGCCCTGTGCGTCCGCGACACGCCCCCCGACCATCACTTCCCGCCCGTCATCATCCGCTCCTATCGCTCCTCGGACACGGCGACGCCAGGCCAGGTGCTCACCTACGAGGTGGTGGCCAGCGACCCGCAGGGCTCCGCGCTCACGTTCTCCTGGCAGGCGACGACCGGCGTGCTGGGCACCCCGGCAAGCGATGCCTCCCGCAGCCGCATCACCTGGACGGCCCCTGCCTGTGTCAGTCCCGGCACGCCTCCAACCATCACCGCCACCGTCACCAACGCCTTCAACCTGACGGACACCCGGATTTTCGAAGTGACGGGGCTGCCCACCTGCACCGCCTCGGGCATCTGGGTCCCTACCGGCTCCCCGGCCCAGTCTCGCTTTGCCCACACGGCGACGCTGCTGCCCAACGGAACAGTCCTCATCGCGGGGGGCTCCAGCATGGATGAGATCGTCGCGACGGCAGAGGTGTATGACCCGGTCTCGGGCACCTGGAGCCCTACCGGCTCCCTGGCCCAACCTCGCTGGGGCCACACGGCGACGCTCCTTCCCAACGGCAAGGTGCTCGTCGTGGGGGGACGTGACGCCAACAACGGTCTGGTCGCGACGGCCGAACTGTACGACCCGGCCTCGGGCACCTGGAGCCTCGCCGGCACGCCGCTCGCGCCTGGCGCCAACTCGGCGACGCTGCTGCTCGACGGCAGGGTGCTCGCCGCGGGAGGACTGACGGCACAGCTGTACGACCCGGCTTCGGACACCTGGAGCCCCGCCGGTACTCCTCTCTACGCTGTCTTTGACTCACACACGCTGCTGCTCAACGGCCAGGTCTTCTTCGCGCGGAGAAACGCGTCGCAACGGTATGACCCGGTCTCGGACACCTGGATCCCCGCCAGCTCGCCGCTCGCATTTCCCGGCGGCCCCCCGGTGACGCTCCTGCCCGGCGGCAAGGTACTCGCCGCTGGAGGATACGATGTCGAAGTCGATCTGACCTTGCCGACCGCGGAGCTGTACGACCCGGCCTCGGACACCTGGACTTTGACTGCCCCCATGGGGAATCGCGTCTCCTATACGGCGACGCTGCTGCTCACCGGCAAGGTGCTCGTCGCCGGGGGCCTGAGCGAGATACTCGACCCGACAGTCTTCGCACTCGCGACGGCACAGCTGTACGACGCGGTCTCGGGCACCTGGAGCCCTACCGGCTCCCTGGCCCAGCCTCGCTATGGCCACACGGCGACGCTGCTGCTCAACGGCACGGTCCTCGTCGTGGGAGGATCGGCACCGACGGCGGAGCTGTACCTCCCCTGAGCGGATGCTCCGCGCCCTAATAGACGCGGCTGAGACTCTGGATCTGCGTCTCAATCCACGGGATGTAGTGGGAGACCCGCGTGTAGATGCCGGGCAGTCCTGGCCGCGCGCAGCCCACGCCGAAGCTCACGATGCCCTGGAGCACGTAGCCCTGAGCGCCCTTGACGACGAGCGGCCCGCCGCTGTCGCCCTGGCACGCGTCCTTGCCCCCCTGCGCGTACCCCGCGCCGAACATGGCGTCTTCGTCGATGGTGATGCCTTCGGCCCTGTAGCTGTCGGCGACGTCCTGATGCTTGAGGATGGGGACTCCGACCTGCATCAGGATGCTGGACGTGTCGTAGCCACCCTCCCGGGTCAGGCCCCAGCCCGCGACCGTCGCCATCGTGTTTTCAGCGACGCGCTCCCCGGAGTCGGGGAGGCAGACCGGGCCGCGAATGAGGCCCATCTGGCCGCACTTTCCGCTGCCAAACGCGACGAGCCCGGTGCCGGAGCCGAACTTGATGGGCACTTCGAGCTGGACGACGGCGATGTCATTCATCGTCGTGTCCGGATTGTACTGGGGATGGTAGACGGCCCTCGCCACCCGGACGGTCTGTTGCCCGGACGTGGGACGATTCAGGTCATGCGCTCCAGCAGTCACCGTGGCGCCGAGGTAACCGTCATAGACGCAGTGGGCCGCGGTGATGACGATGTCCGTCTCCTCCTTGGGGCCCACGCGCACCAGGCTGCCCCCGCAGTAATGGCTGCCGCCACTTTGCAGGCTGACGATCCAGGGCATGGAATTCGGCCGGGCCTCGGTGCCTCCCACGATCTCCTGGCCCGTGTGACCCACGGGCTCGAACGGCTCCTGCCCGGCCGTTGAACCACCGCACCCGAGAAGCCCGACCGCGACGACGACTCCGCTCATGAAGCGCATGCACTTTCCTGACTCAAGTGCGGAGCAATATAGCAATCGACATGCCGCGCTCACGCGCCCGGGCGGACGTGTGACGGCACGCCGTCTTCGTCGCCCGTGACATGTCAGCGCAGGGGGATGACGCGTCAATCGTCTCGGTCGGCGCGTCGGAGCTGGCGAACCACGAAGACGCGGCGAGCGAAGCCTGACTCACCGGGCCTTCCGTCCGCATCCAGCGCGGACACGCGCCAGACGAACATTCCGGGCTCGGGTGGCGGGAACATGAACTCCGCGCCCTCCACCCGGTGGCCTCCAGGCCCCGCGCGACATCCAGCGAATTGCCGGCCGCGAGCGTGCGGTGGTGGCCCACGTGCGGAGCGCTCGCGCCGACGTTGAGCCCCCCACGCCCGTCGTCCTCATCGCACCCTCCAGCCCGAAGACGCCTGGCGCAGCTCCTCCTCCAGGAACCTCAGCCGGACGCGGACCGCGCGTCGCTCCGGTGCCGCCTCCAGCGCGGCGCGCAGGTGCGCCATCGCTTCCGTCATGTCCCCTCGCTGCGTCGCCTCCTCCGCCAGCCGCTCGAACGCATCGGCCAACGCCGCCAGCCGCGAGCGCACGCGCGGATCCTCGGGCCTCAGCACCCGCGCGGCCTGCAATTGCGCCAGCGCCGTGTCCTCGCCCGCGCCCGACAGCTTCGCCATCGAGATCAACCGGTCCGCGCGCGACAGATGCCCGGCCAACGCCGCCTCCCTCGCGTGCAGCGGACACATCCACGACGCACCCGTAACCCAGAGGAAGGTGATCGCCAGCGCGCTCCACCGCAGCGTCCGTCCGTGCCGCGAGGCCAGGAGCTGCGCACGCACCGGAATGCGCTGCGCCACGGCGGTGCGCCACCGGCGATAGCGCGGGAACGCATGGGGCCGGTCCTTGCCCCGCGCCATCCCCATCAGCGCTTCCGTCTCGTGCCGGGTCCGCTCCAGCGCTTCGCCGAACAGCGCGTGCATCGTCTGCACCAGGTCGAACGGGGGCAGGGTGCTCCGCACGCGCTCCAGCGCCTGCCGCAGCACCTTCGCGCTGGGCGCCCGGGCGGATGGCTCCGGCGCGGTGGCCCACCGCACCAGCCGCTCCAGCTCCGGCGTCACCTGGGGATGGAAGTGGGACGGCTTCAAGGGCCCGGTGGCCTCCGAGGCCCGGCGCAGCGTCAGCAACTCATAGAGCACCCGCCCCAGGCCGTGGATGTCCCACGCGGGCTCCGGGTGCCCTCCGGCGGCCTGCTCCGGCGCCATGTACGCGCGCTTGCCCACGACCAGCCCATCATTCCCGCTGGCGATGCTCGCGGACGCGACCCCCATGTCCACCAGCTTCACCTCGCCGTGCAGCCCGATGATCACGTTGCCCGGGCTCACGTCGCGGTGCACCAGGTGCAGCGGACGCCCATCCAGGTCGCGCTGTTCGTGCAGGTACTCCAGCGCCTTGCCCAGCTCGATGGCGATGGTCACCGCGAGCGCCACCGGCGGCGGCCGGCCGCTCCGCCGCAGCGCCTGCACCAGGTCCGAGGCGTTGCGGCCGTGCACGTACTCCATGGCCATGAAGGGGCGCCCCACCGCGCTGCCCACGTCGAACACCTGGATGACGTTGGGGTGCTGCAGCGTGGCGCTCAGCCGCGCCTCGGTGAGGAACAGCTCCGACAGGCGCGGGTGCCGCGCGTACTCCTGGAACACCAGCTTGAGCGCCACCAGCTTGTCCACGCCCTCCGCCATCGTGTGCCGCGCGAGCAGCACCTCCGCCATGCCACCCGCGCCCAGCCGCTGGAGCAGCTGATACGGCCCGAACGCGTCGAACGGCCGCAGCCCGCCCTGCCACGCCTCCAGGTGCGAAGCGTCACCCGGCGCGGAGGCCTCCTCCACCATGGAGCGCGGCTGGATGCCCACCGGCGTCGGCTCCTCGCGCCACGCGTCCTCGCTCCCACCGGGCGCGCTCGCGACGGCCACTTCCACCGGCTCGGGCGCGGGAGGTTCGCGAGGGCTCAGGGGCAGGGGAAGGCTGTCCGCGTCCAGCTCGACGAACTTCACGAAGTAGCCGCGCGCCCAGCCAGACACGCCGTGCGCCATCACCCGCGCACGGCCGGAGACAACGGGCCCATCTCCCTGGAAGGCCACCTGGAGCGCGAACTCCGTCCCGATGGGCCGTGGCAGGTCCTCGGGGACGAACAGGCCGTGCTCCGTCATGCTCTTCCACAGCCGCGCGCGCGACTCCGGCGCATCCGCGAACGGCAACCGGAACAGCTGGCCCTTCCTCTCTGGCTGCGTCACGCCGGTCCTCCCCCTTTGGGTCTGGCGGTGCGCTTCGCGTCACGGCGAAGCGGTCAACGTCACCTCGATGGGCTCCGGCCGGTCGCCCACCCGCACCTCGGCCCGCCACGTGTCGTGGCCCTCCAGCTGGACGCTCACCTGATGCACCCCGGGCGCCAGCGGCAGCAGCGCCCCCAGCTGCCGCGCGATCCCCATCGCACGGCCATCCACGTAGACGTGGGCCTGGTCCGGCATCACGGCCAGGCACAGCCCCGTCAGCACCGCGCGCTCCACCCGCGCCGCGGCCGGCGCAGGCCGGGAGTCCTCTCCCCAGGGGTCCTCCAAAGCGTCGGCATCCCGCGAGGCCGGGACGGGCGCGCCCGCACATGCGCAGGCGCCAGCCATGAGGAGCGCAATAATCAGACGTCTGGCATTCGAGGGCATGACAGGGATTGGAGCGCCTGCGCGGGGGCCTCCGTCAAGGCACCGGCCCTTCTGTCGCAAGCGTTGTTGCCACGCGTACAGATCGGCGGAAGCAGCGCTCCGGGCGGTGCCTTCCGGACCCACCGCGCGTGCGTGCGGGGTGACCTGGGAGGTGGATGGGTTTGAGAGGCATTGCCCCCGGGGCCGGGTCCGAGGGGATCCACGCATGTCAGACGCCACCCGTAACCTGCTTCACGTTCCAGCCTGAGTCCCAACCCATGACGACCCGACATCCCATGCCCGCCACCGCGACACGGACACCGGCCCCGTCCCTGCCTCCCAGACCCTTCGCCTCCGCGCGTGATGGACTCGTGCGCAGACCGCCCCAGCGCTTCGCGGACATCCGGCCCCTGAGGTTGGAGGACTTCGTGTCCGGCTCGCCGCGTCAGCGGGAGTCCTTCGCGCGGCGGCTCATCACCCACCTGTCCGAGCGCGGCTTCGTCTACCTGGAGCGTCCCACGGCCTTCCTGGAGCGCCACGCCCTGGCGGGGCTGTTCGAGCGCTACGAGGCGACCTTCCAGCACGCGCTCCTGGCGCATCCGTACCTGCGCTCGCTGCTGCCCGCCGCCACGGTGTTCGAGACGGGCTACAACGCCACCTGGTTCCCGGAGTCACCGGTGGTGCGCCAACCCATCGAGGCTTTCATGGCGAAGCCGGCGACGTGGACGGGCTTCCGCCGCCGCGTGGTGCCGGAGCCGGTGCGGGAGCTGTTGGAGGCCTCGGAGGACGCGTACGACGCCTGCCACGCCGTGGGCATCGCGCTCTTGGAGGCGATGGAGCTGGGCTACGGCCTGCGCCCCGGCGGGCTCACGCGGCTGTTCCGCCGCCGCACGGAAGGGGCGGTGCGGTTCGTGAAGTACCACGCGCCCAGCACGGCGCGGCGCAGGCGGGAGGTGGTGGCGCACGCGTCGGAGCCGCACTCGGACAAGAGCTTCTTCACCTTCAACCTGGGGGAGTCCCGGCCGGGGCTGGTGTGGCTGGACGGGAACACGCCGCGCCTGATGCCCAACGACGCCGGGCACTGGCTCATCACCTCCGGCCGGTTCTCCGAAGGGCTGACGCGGGAGCTGGACGCGCCGGTGCGGGCGTTCCGGCACACGGTGCACAACGACGGCGAGCGCGTGGTCATCCTGGGCTTCGTGACGCCCGAGGGCGACCTGCACGACCTGCCGCTGGACGCGTGGCCCGCGCCGCCGCTCGCGGGAGGCGCCCGTGGCTGAGCGCGCGCGCGACGTGGGGGACGACGGTCCGGAGCACGTCTTCTTCTCCCCGCATCCGGACGACGTGGCGCTGGGGGCGTACGCGAGCCTGCTGGGCGTGCCCCGGGGCATCGTGCCCACGCTCGTCACGGTCTTCTCCCAGAGCTGCTGGGAGTTCGTGCTGCCGGTGGACCCGTCGCGGGCCATGGCGGTGACGTCGCGCAGGATGGGGGAGGACCGGAGGTTCGCGCGGGCGCACGGCGCGGACCTGGTGCACCTGGGCTTCCGCGACACCAGCCTGCGCTCGCCGCCCGGAGGCCCCGCCGAGGCCGAGGAGGCCCACGCGGCCCTGGCCTCGCGCGTGCGGCTGGCCCTGGGCGAGGTGCTGGCGAGCGTGTCCCCGGACGCCATCTGCTACGTGCCGCTGGGCATCTCCAGCCACGTGGACCACCTGCTGGTGCGCGACGCGGTGCGGGCCCTGCGCGGCGGGCACAACGTCGTCTACTACGAGGACCTGCCGTACTCCGCGCACCACCCGGAGGACGAGATCGTCGACTACGCGTGGGCGCTCGGGCTGTCGCCCCGGTGTCTGGACATGACGTCGCTGTGGTCCGCGAAGCTGCGCGGCCTGTCCTTCTACCAGAGCCAGCTGGAGCCCCAGACGCTGCCCGCGGTGGAGGCGCACGCGCGGCGGCTGGGCGCGGGCCGGGGCCTCTGCGAGCGCGTCTGGACGGTGGCGTCATGAGCGCGCGGGAACCCTGGGCCGAAGGCGGCATGCTGGTGCACCTGTCCTACGAGGCCACGCGCACGCTGGGCGGCATGGGCGTGGTGCTGGAGCACCTGCTGTCCGCGCCCGAATACCGGCAGGCGTTCCCGCGCACGCTGCTGGTGAGCCCCACGGTGCGGCCCTGCGGCCTGGGGAGCTACGCGCCGGAGGAGTCGCTGGCGCGCGACCTGGAGGCGAACGGAGAGGTGTTCTACAGCGGCCTGCGCCGGGACAACCCGGAGCGGTGGACGCGCGTCTTCCAGCCGGTGGAGCAGGAGCACGACGTGTCGTTCGTCTACGGGCGGCGCGACGCGCCGGGCGGTCCGGTGGAGGTGCTGCTCGTGGACCTCACGGACGTGCTCCGGGGCTACCGGGTGCGCCTGGGCACGCTGCCGAGCTTCCTCGCGCGGCTGCACACGCTGTTGGGCGTGGACCTCCCGTTCGACTGCCGGGGCCCGCGTCCGGCGGCGTGGCGGGGGCTGTCGAAGGTGTGGCGCCAGCGCTTCGGCACGCGGCTGGGCGCGGCGCCGTGGGTCAACCGCCTGTTCCGCAAGGCCGTGCGGCACGGCCTGCTGGACGCGCCCGCGCTGGACCACGACGCGATGCTGGCCATCGTGCTCGCGGAGCCCGTCTTCGACGCGCTGGAGCGGCTGCGCCCGAAGGACGAGGGGGCGGGGACGGTCATCCTGGCGCAGGAGCACCTGTCGCTGCCGCTCGCGTACAAGGCGCTGCTCGACGGTCGTGGCTGGTGCCGCACCGTGTACTACGCGGGCGAGGTGCGCACGCCCCGGGTGCTCGTGGAGTACGGCGAGGCAGGGCAGGGCGCGTCCGACGCGCGCTTCTACAACATCCAGCGCCTGGGGCTGGAGCAGGGCCGGACGCTGGATGAGGTCTACCCCGTGAGCGCCTGGCCCAACTTTCAAATCCTGCGCAACGGCCACCTGTGCGACCGCGTGGGCGCGGTGAGCGCGTCCGTGGCGGACGAGCTGCGCTTCCTGGACGCGCGCTATGCGCTCCAGCCGGTGACGGTGGTTCCCCACGGGCACCGGCCCATCGAGACGGGCTGGGATGCGAAGGAGGCCGCGCGGGCGAAGGTGCTGGCCCATGCGCGCAAGGCGTGGGGGAAGGACTTCCGCCTGCTGCTCACGCACATCGCGCGGGACGAGGTCTGCAAGGGGCTCTGGCGCGACGTGGACGTCTGCGAGCACCTGGCCACGCTGCTGCCCCCGGAGCGCAAGCCCGCGCTGCTGGTGATGGTGACGGAGTGGAACGAGGCGGAGCCGTCCGGCAACCTGCGCGCCTTGAAGACGCGCGTGGACGCGTTCAACGCGAAGGACACGGGCCTGCACATCGCGCTGGTGAACCAGCCCACGTGGCCCGCGGGCCTGGACTTCACGCGGGACGACCTGCACCGCGCCACGGACGTGTCCCTGGGGCAGTCGCTGTATGAGTCCTATGGCCTGGCGCAGCTGGAGGCCCTGGGCTGCGGCGCCATCTGCGTCATCTCCGGCGTCAGCGGCGCCCGGCGGGCCCTGAAGGCGGTGTGCGAGCGGCAGGGGCTGTCGGAGGCCGCGCATCCGAACCTCGTGGTGTCGGACCCGGTGGCGGACGCGCGGGCCGAGGGCCTGGCGCACTCGGTGGAGGGCTGGAAGGCGCTGCCCGCGAGCGTGCTGCGCGAAGCGGAGCTGCGCACCGCGGAGCGCGTGGCGGAGGAGGTGGTGCGGCGGCTGCCTCGCGACGCGCACGAGGGCCGCCTGCTGCTGGCGACGGGCTGGGCGCTGTCGGAGCGGCTGGGCTGGGAGCCGCTCATCCGCGAGCAGCTGCTGCCGCTGCTGCGCTTCCCGAAGCAAGAGGCGCAGGACGTGTCCGGCTGGAGCGCGGCACACGGCTGAAACACCGGTCGCAATCCCTTTCAAAGTGGAGTGCATTCCATGGCTGAGATTGAGAAGGCCCCGGCGCTCATCGTCGCGGCCCACCCGGAGGACGTGGTGCGCCTGTTCAGCACGGTGGCGCCGGGCGCGGCCGTCGCGGTGGTGACGGAGGACGGGGGCGCGGGCCGGGAGCTGGAGGCGGTGGGCCGGGCCCTGGGCGTCCGGAGCACGCACCTGTTGCTGTCGCCCTCGGAGGTGGGGCCGTGGTGCCGCGAACAGCGCGCCTTGGGGGACGTCCGCGTCTTCACGCACAGCCCGCAGGAGGATGCGCCGCTGCACCGCGAGGTGGCGCTGCTCGTCAGCCGCGTCTTCGACCGGCTGTGGGTGCCCGCCACGGGCGCCCGGCCCACGGACTGGACGGTGCTGGACGACGCGGCCTTCCAGCGCAAGCTGGGCCTGCTCAACGCGCTCTACCGCGAGCGCCCGGACGGAGCCCGCTCCGGCGCGTGCACGGACCCCGTGCGCGACGGGCCCGGCATCGAGGCCTTCACGGAGGTGCGCGCGGGGGACGTGGTGCGCGCGCTGTCCCTCACCAAGCCGGAGATCTTCTCCGAGCTCGCGGACCCGTGGGGCTTCGCCCGGTCCACCTACGAGGGCGAGCGCTTCGCCCTCACCGCGAAGGTGCTCGGGACGCTGCGCCAGGGTGTCCCGCCCCGGCGCGTGGTGGACGTGGGCGCGTGCGAGGGGATGATGACCGAGCACCTGCTGACGCTCTTCCCGGACGCGAACGTCCAGGCCGTGGAGTCCGAGCCCCGCTTCGTCGCGCGGCTGCGCGAGCGGCTGGGGCGCCAGGCGCGCGTGCGCATCGTGGAGGCCTGCGCGGAGGACGTGGCGCTGGAGGCGGACCTGGTGCTGCTCGCGGAGGTGCTCTACTACCTGTCCGAGGACGCCGGGCACGGCCTCCTGGACCGGCTGCGCGCGTCCCACCTGCTCACGTCCTACGGAGGCGGCTTCGGCGCCAGGGTGCACGCCGCGCTCACCGCGCGCGGTTGGAGATGCGCCCGGTCCGCGACGCTCCCGGGCCGCATCGAACCCGTGGACGGCACCTCCAGCCCGCTGCTCGTGCGCCGCGCGGGCACGGAAATCCGGCTCTGGGAACGGTGAACACAGGGTCTCATCGCGCTGTCTCAAGAAAGGACCTGAACGGTCGCCGACACGCGGCCCGGCTTGGAGTACATGGAGCCCATGAACTCCAGACTCCGTCGTCTTCTTTCGTTTTCCTCGGTTCCCCTCCTCCTGAGCTGCGGCGCGGCCGCGGTGTCCGACACGCCGGCCGAAGCGCTGGCGGTGCAGACGCAGGAACTGGCCACGGGCACGCCCGCGGGCGTCGGCGTGGTGCTGTTCCTCAACGAGTACGGCCTGACCTTCAACACGCTGGACACGGAGGTGCCGCTCAACTCGCTGGCCGCGCAGAGCATCATCAACTACCGCCACGGGCCGGACGGCATCGCGCACACGGCGGATGACAAGCGCTTCGTCTCCATCGAACAGGTGGACGCGCTGCCCCAGGTGGGCCCGGCGGCGCTGAGCGCGCTGGAGGCGTACGCGCGGGGCACGGGCCGCGTGGAGCTGCCGGTGGACGGCTGGGTGGGCACCTACCACGGCGTGTCCTTCAACGTGGCGGAGGCCCGCCGCGCGCTGGCGGTGGTGAACACGCAGTCGCTGGCGGCGCTCCAGACGACGTACAACGTGCCCGCGGTGGCGGCGAACGCGATGGTGGCGGCGCGGCCCTTCTACGACATCCTGAAGCTGGGCCGGCTGCCGTCCGTGGACACGACGGCGCTGCAGAACCTCAAGGCGGCCACGCAGCAGGGTGAAGAGGGCGACCCCTGCACGGGCGCCGGGACGTGCGGGCCGGACCTGCACTGCGAGGGCAAGCCGTATGACGGCTCCAGCCCCTACGGCCGCTGTGTGACGACGCTGCCCATCCCGGGGAACGACACGTCGTGCTCGCGCTTCGTGCCGTGTCAGGAGGGGCTGGCGTGCCACGGGCTGGACTCGGGCGCGACGGAGGGCTGGTGCCGCCCGGCGTGGATGTCCGGTGAGTTCACCGCGCACTCGGACCTGACGCTGCAGGGGAACACGACGCCGCTGACGGTGACGCAGCCGGTGGTGGGCCTGGCGACGGTGCCGGAGGACATCACGGTGGAGCTGGACCTGGCGCACAACAACCCGTCCAAGCTGGTGCTGACGCTGGAGGATCCGGGCGGTGAGACGGCGCTCCTGTGGGACGGCCCCAACGAGGGCACGCCGCCCAAGCGCATCCCGGTGACGCGCGGCATCCCGCGCGACGGCTCCGTCAACGGCCTGTGGAAGCTGCACATCGTCAACCCGTCGGGCGTGGGCAACGGCAAGCTGCGCGAGTGGAAGCTGAAGCTGACCAGCCGCTGGGACTGAGGCCCTCATCCTTCGAGCCCATCCGGCAGACGTGCTATCACCGGGAGTTCCTTCAAACAGGAGCCTTCCGTGAAAGCACGTCTGCTGATGGGTCGTTACGGGGCCGTGGCGGCCCTTTCCCTGGCGGGCCTGCTGACGCTCGCCGGTTGTGAGCCGGTTCCTCGTGAAGCCCTCGCTACCACCGCGGCTCCGCTGGCCCTCGGGCTCGGAGGCGACACCTCCTGCGTCTGGGGAAGCCCGGACTGCAACCTGTGCAGTCCGGACGTGCCGCTGCGCTTCCAGGAGCTGAGGGACCATGGCGAGGTGCTGGGCTTCCATCCCGGACCGTTCAACCTCAACGTGGCCTACCCGGGGAGCAATCACTGGCAGGGCATCCAGCGCCTTCCGGCCCTCTCCGGACGCCTCCTCGTTCTGTCCAAGCGGGATGACGCCCCCGGAGGCAACGTGGGGCACCTGGTGCACATGGCCACGCGCAACGGGGAAGGCGCGCGCTTCCGCTCCAACCGGCTGAGCCCCTCCATCAAGGAACCCGAGGACACCCCGCCGCCGGTCGCGGATGCCGTGGTGGCGGCGCTGCCGGTACAGGACGGCTACCGCCACGGTGGCGGCATGCAGGCGGTGGGCAACCTCCTGGCGCTGCCCATGGAGGAGGGGCCCGGCCCGGGGCGCATCGCGCTCTATGATTACAATCCGTCCCTGACGCCGGCCCCGTTCGCCTTCGTCGAGGGTGAAACAGCGACCGCGGGCACGGCCTCGTTCACGAAGCTGTCGGACGGGCACTCCCTGCTCCTGCTCGGGCAGGTGGACGCGAACACGCTGGAGGTCTTCCGCTCCTCGGAGACCGACCTCGCTTCCGCGACCAACCAGTGGGTGCGCGTCGACAGGTGGCGGAAGTCGGAGCTTCCGGACGGGCAGTGGGGCGCCTTCCAGAACCTCAACTTCGTGACGGACTGCAATGACTCACAGCTCTACCTGGTGGGCACGCGGCTGGGAGGCCTGCGCTGGGGCGCGGTGAGTGACGACTCCGCGCACCTGTACCGGGTGCACCTGGATGGCCACCTGCGCCTGGAGCACGTCGCCTCCAAGCACCTGTACTGCAGCAACGATGGCTCACGGCAGTGCAACCTGGACGCTGGCGCGGGCCTCTTCGTGGGGCCCGACCGGAGCCTCATCCTCTACGGCACCGAGCACGCGGATGACGGTCCCGGTTCGACGGTGAAGCTGGTGGAGTTCCGCGGCATCTGGGCGGACACCCGCTGTCGCACGGACATCGGGCACGCCTATGCCGACTTCTACGATGACTCCAACTTCAGCGACCGAGGCTTCATCTTCGATTACCCCGACCAGGGCCTGAAGAACTGGGCGCGCTTCGACGACGTCGACAGGTTCAACGACAAGGCCTCCTCGGTTCGCTGGTGCATTCCGCCGGGCTACCGGGTGCGGCTCCATGACGACTCGAACCACAAGGGCGGCTCCAGGGACCTCGTGGGCGATGGCGCGTTCCACGAAGCCAACCTGAACAGCAAGACCTGGGGCTTCAACGACAAGGTGTCCTCCGCGCGCTGGCTGAACGAGTGACGCGGAGGACGGCTGGCCGTGCGGCGCGGGAAGGTGCTATCGCAGGCGTCCATGCGACCACGCCTCGCGCTGCTCATCCCATGGCTGCTCTGCGCGTGCGCGAGCGGAAGGAGCCCCATGAATCCGGATGCCCCTTCTCTTGCGCGCGGTGAGGCGCTGCTGCGCCATGGCACCGGCGGCGACGCGGTCCGGTCCGCCGAGCCAGCTCCCGCCATCCAGGAGCTCGGAGCCCTGGCGGGGGCCGGCCAGGCCTGGACGTCGTGCTCGGCCCGGGCGTCCGTCTACCTGTTCGACAGCTACGCCGAAGCCAGCACGGCGCAGGTCCGGCTGATGAAGCAGGTGCCCGAAGGGAAGCAGGGGAGGGGAACGGTCAACGGCGACTGGCTGATATGGGCCACCGCCGACGCGACGGACGAGGCCGGCCGCGACGTCATCGAGCGGGTGGTCTCCGCCTTCGCGGGCGAGGAGTGAGGCCCTGAAGCCCAAGGAAGGACGTTCCCGCCGGCGTCTCCGGCATGTGCCCCGCCTGCGACATCACCCTGCGAGCCCGGTGTCCCCGTGCACCTCGTGGACGACGCGAAGGACTGATGCCCGTCCATTCATGCGCGAAGCGTGATGAAGGCATGCGGGGCGGGTGAGGCGAAACGAGGGCGCGGGCGTACGATGGTCCCCATGCCTCGCACCTTCCTCCTCCTGCTGCTGCCGCTCACCTTCGGCTGTGCCACGACGCCAGCCCCCTCTCGCGGCGCCGCGCCCAGGCAGGTGGCCTCCGCGGAGAAGCAGACCCTGCTGACCCTGCCGGAGATCCTCCAGCGCATGGAGGCTTCGCCTGTGAAGTATTCATTGGGGGAGAAGGACTCCCCGCCGGACGGCTGGGCCGACACGCTCTGGCCCCAGCGCATTGAGCCGCTGCCCTATGCGCGAGTCGTGAGGGAGGGGGGCAACGCCACACTCGCGCCGCCCTACAGCGACCCCGAGTCAGAGCGCCTGCTCGCGGAGGCCGAGCCGCACTTCCAGGCCAACCGCTTCGATGAGGCGGCGAAGTTGTACGCGCGCGCCACCGAGGTCTGCCCGAAGTGCGCGAACGCCTGGATCTTCCGAGGCGACGCGGCGCTCTTCGCCGGCAAGGCGGAGGAGGCGCTCGGCCATTACCGCAAGGCCGCGGAGCACAACCCCGACGACTACCGCGGGCACTTCTTCCAGGGCCACGCGTTGTCCCGGTTGGGGCGGCGTGCCGAGGCCCGCGAGGCCTTCGCCACCGCGCTGGTGCTCAACCCGCGCCTGCCCACGCTGCGCAAGCTGCTGAAGATGTATCCCGGCTTCGGGCTCGTCATCACGCCCGACGTGATGGTGCCGCACGGCATGGCCGAGCGAACAGAGACCGGCGTCTCGGCGGTGTACGACGGGCACTACGGCACCGCGTGGCTCGCGTTCGCGGCGTGCAAGGCGCTGTGGCTTGGAGAGCCGTCGCACCGCAAGGAGATGACGGGCAGCGACAGTGACACCCAGTTCACCTCCACCGAGGAACTCGAGTGCCTGAACGCCGTGCTCACGGGCTACGAGGTCGCGAAGGAGCAGAAGGACGCGGACGCGGCGGTTCCAGACGAGGGCCTGGAGCGGATGGAGCGCATCGTCGAGGCCGGGATGGCCGACATGCTCGTGCTCTTCGAGCTCGCCTCGCGCGTCCACCCGCAGGCGACGTTGACGCTGAGCGATGACGTGCGCCAGCGGCTGCGCGCGTACGTCCTCGAGTTCGTCCTGCTGGAGCGCGACTGAAGCCCTGGAGTCCTGCGGTGGACGCCTGGCTGGACCGCTTCCGGGCGTTCTGGACGCCGAAGCTGGACGCCCTGGCTACAGAAGTTGCGCGGGGCAAGAAGAAGCGGGGCGAGTAGGGGGCTGGCGGCTCCACTGCCCACGCCGTGTCGCTGGACGCGGCGGGCCGCGCTGGGCAGCCTCCGGCTCCGGCTCCCTTCCCCCTGGAGCCCAAGGAGTCCCACGAATGAAGCTCAAGGCGCTCTGCATCGCCGTATCGCTGCTGGCCGTTCCGGGCGTGGCCGCCGCGCAAAGCCCTTTCGATTCCATCAAGAAGGCCGCGGGCGACGCCAGCAAGTCCACCGTCGAGAAGCGCGTCAACACGAAGCTCACGGACGAGGGCAAGAAGAACCAGTGCAGCTTCAAGACGGGCACCGCGGAGCTGGCCCCCGGCTGCGACGCGAAGCTCAAGAAGCTCACCAACGCCCTCGTGGACGCGAAGAAGCAGCTCGTCGCCGCTGGCGTCAAGAGCTACAAGTTCGAGGTCTCCGGCCACACGGACTCGACGGGTGATGCCGCGAAGAACAAGACGCTCAGCGAGCAGCGCGCGGAGACCATCGTGAAGGAGCTGGTCGCGCGCGGCATCCCCCGCAGCGAAATCACCGCCGTGGGCTACGGCTCCGAGCGCATGCTGGTGAAGCCGGACAACACCGAGGCGAAGAAGGCGCAGAACCGCCGCTACGAGCTCCAGGTCCGGCTGTAATCCCTCTCACGGACGACAGGGCGGCGTCGCTGGCGCCGCCCTGCCATTCCGGAAGGAATCAGGGAGAGACGGGGGCGTAGACGAAGCCCACGTCCACGTTGGAGACGGTGGGCAGGCAGGTGGGGCTCGTCCCGGACATGCGGGCCTTCCAGCAGAGCTGGTTGCCCGGAGTGCTGGAGACATCGAGGACGACCTCCTGGGCTCCCGTGGGGAACGTCACCGGCTTCCAGGACGGCGTGAGGTTGAGGGTGCAGGAGTACGAATTGCACACGCGGCAGTCCGTGGCCACCGCGTAGGAGATGGCGGCGCTGGCGCCACAAGCGGAGCCTGGCGCGTCCTCCTTGCGGAAGCGGACCTGGGAGATGGCGCACCACGGCTCCGTGATGACGGTGCTGGGGTACAGCACGGACGACCTCGCCTCGCTGCTCGTGTCGCCCTGGAACTGGAAGACGGCGTCGTTGAAGTCCCGGTCACCGCCACCGCCGAGGTCCTCGAAGGCCAGGAGCCACGTCGCCGGGGTGCCGCCGGGCGCCCCCAGCAGGGCGTGGGGCATGTTGCCGTTGCCCGAGACAGCAACGGACGCGGCCTCCATGGGAAGCGAGGTCTGGGACAGGGCCTCCGCGTCCAGCCACCCGCACAGGTTCTGGCCCGTGGCGGCGACGGCGCACGCGCCCTCGATGGGACGGGGATCCTCGGGGAGGCAGGACTCCGAGGCCTCGCAGCCGATGTTACGGGCCACGACGGGTGTCTGGCCCACGGGGTCCTGGTCCAGGTTCCACTTCGACCTGGAGAAGAACACCGACGTGGAGGTCTTCAGGTGCAGGGTGCACTGCCCGTTGGCCGCCTTGCGCAGACACGGGTACACGCGGTTCTCGTAGGGGTCGTGGAGGGAGTCGTTCGCGACGACCAGGAAGAAGACCAGCTCCCGGCCCGCCTCGATGGTTCCCAGGTCCACCGCCTCGCCACCCGCGGGGAAGAAGACGGGGTGGCCCAGTCCCCGGGCGTTGTTCAGGGCGTGGGCGGGCTCCAGAAGGTTGGGGATGCGCGCGAAGAGGCCATTGTCCGAGAAGCCCGTCCGGGGGACCGCGGCCGTGTTGCTCCCCACCACGTCGATTCTCACGGTGGAGTGGCTGCCCGGGCGGGCGTCCGGCAGGAGCACGCTCGCCGTGAAGGCGCTGGTGCAGGACTCATTGAGCGCCAGGTCGGGCTGGCTGTAGGTGAGGCCTCCCGAGGTGAAGGTCCGGCTGCAGCGCCGGGTCGTGCCCACGTAGGGACGGGCCTGGGAACCGGTCGCGGGGGCCAGGTTGTAGAGGTCCTCGTGCAGGTCCGTGATGCCATTGCCGTTGGTATCCAGCAGGTTGCCATTCACGTCGAGGTAGCCCCGCGTCATGAGCTCATCCACGTAGAGGTATCCCAGGGACGGGCGCGTGCCGGAGGCGTCCTGCACGTACGTTGCGCTCAACCGCTGGGACACCGGCAACACGAGGTGTTCCGCGGAGGTGAGCGCCTGCGGCGGGGTGGCGCGCAGCGTCTGCTCCGGCGTGAGCTCCGCCTGACGCAGGAACTGGAAGGACCCCTCCGAGAAGGGCGGCACCCAATCCTCTTCCAGGTTGAGGTTGTAACAACCGTACTGCGGCGTGGCGGCGCCGGCCGGCCCAGGGAGGGCCGTGGACAGCAAGGCACCCCAGGCCATCAGGCCCAGGACGTGAAGAGAACGCGGACGCAAGTTGGGACTCCCCGGTGGATGGAACACCCGGATGATACACACCTCCACGTAAACACGTGCCTGGGTCATGATTGGCTTTGCCGGGTGCGGGTGTCATCAGACCCGCTCCGGCTGCTGACAATGAATGGCAATTCAGGCTGTCGCGGTGTCAGGGTTGGACGGTATGGTGCCGCCGCGCCGTGAGGGTTTCACTTCACGGTCGAGGGGGAGTCCACACCATGTTCAATCGTTTCACACTCGCCGTGCTGGCGGGTCTTCTGGGCGCTGCCTGTGGTCAGGTCGCGCCCGAGCCCCAGCAGGAACAGGCTCTGGCATCCACGGAGCAGGCATTGACCGGATTCACCGGTCCCATGACGAACTCGCACTCCACGCCCACGCTCGCGCTGCTGGGGAATGGACGCGCGCTGATGGTCGATTACGTCTCGGAGGTCTACAACCCCACGGCCAACACGTGGGCCGCCACCCCGGCGCGGAGTCTCCCGCGCTTCTCCAGCACGCTGGTGGCCCTGGCGGATGGCAGGGCATTGGCCGTGGGCGGCGCGCTGGGCGCTCCCTCCACCCCCTATGCCAATGTCGACATCTATGAGCCACAGACGAATACCTGGGCCGTCACGACCGCCCTGAACCAGCCCCGGAAGCAGGCGCTGGCGACGCGGCTCGCGGACGGGCGGGTCCTGGTGGTGGGAGGCTTCAACGCGTCCAACATGCAGACGCGGAGCGCGGAGCTGTTCCAGCCCGCCACGGGGACCTGGACGCCCGTGCCCACCGACGCGAACTTCCCGCACTACGCGGACGACACCATCACACTGCTCGCGGATGGCCGCGTGATGCTGGTCAACAACATGGGCGTGGAGCTCTTCGATCCCGCCACGAACACCTTCGCGAAGGTGGGCACGTCCGCGAATGGCCGCTATGACCACGTCGCGGCGCGGCTGCCGGATGGACGTGTCCTGTTGACTGGCGGGAGCCGGAACACGTCGGAGCTCTTCGACCCGGTCCTGCTCCAGTTCACGCCCACCGGCGCCATGCTCGTCCCCAACCGGCACTTCGCGGCCGCGGCGGTCATGGCGGATGGCACCGTGCTCGTCGCCGGCGGACATGATGGCGTGGCCACGACCTTCGGATCGATCGAGCGCTACCACCCCGACACGGGCACCTGGACCCAGGAGCCGGACCTGCTGCAGAAGCGGCACCGTGCCGCGATGGTGCAGCTTGGCTCCGGGGACGCGCTGGTGGTGGGAGGCGCGTACCGGATCGGGGCGTACTCCGACATGTCCATCAACGGAGCCCAGGCCGCGGAGCGGCTCTTCGGCTCCTGCATGCCCCAGTCCTGCGCGGCGCAGGGCAAGACCTGTGGCACCGTGTCCGACGGGTGCGGCGGCACGCTGGAGTGCGGCACCTGCGGCGAGGGCCAGAGCTGCTCCGCCGCCAACGTCTGTGTCTGCGCTCCCACCACCTGCGCGGCGCAGGGACGGACCTGCGGTCCGGTGTCCGACGGGTGTGGCGGCACGCTCGCCTGTGGCTCCTGCGGCGCGGGCGAGGTGTGCGCTCCAGGCCCGGGCGCCTGCGTGGCCGCGCCGGAAGGGCACGCGCTGTACGACGTCATGCAGGGGGCTCCTGTCTGCCCCAGCGTGGCCTCGGGCTGTGACTCGGATGCGCTCCTGGTGGGCCGGGGCCCCCTGGGCCCGGAGCTCCACGCCCCCAACACGGTGGCGGCCAGCCCGTGCGCGGACGGGACGGCGGGGACGTTCCACGTCGATGCGTCCCTGGACCGGCTGGAGGTGAAGACCCTGGACGGAAGCCCGCTCCAGGCGGGCAGGACGGTCCAGGTGAACGTGACGCTCTGGAACGCCTCCGCCGCGACCCGCGTGGACCTCTTCTCCGCTGCGTCCGCCAACAGCCCGAACTGGGTCCTCCAGGCGTCGCTGACACCCGGCGCCGCGACGGGCGCCCAGGTCCTGTCGGCCACCTATGTGCTGCCGGTAGGCAGCCGCCAGGTGCTGCGCGGCATCGTCCGCGATGACGGCCCGGGCACGCCCATCGTGGAGTGCTCCAGCTCGCCGTACGCGGACCATGACGACCTCGTCTTCCAGGTCGACAGCGCCGACGACACGACGGCCCCCGTGCTGGCCATCACCTCTCCGGTGACGGACACCGTCGCGAAGCAGCGCGTGGTGCAGCTCCAGGCGTCCGCGACGGACAACCTGGCGGTCCAGCGCGTCGAGTTCCATCTCCAGACCCATCCGCCCGATGGTGCCCTCACGCTGCTCGCCGTCGACACGGTGCCCCCGTACACCGCGAGCTGGGACCCCCTCTCCACGACGGCCTCGTCCTTCAAGGTGGTCGCGCGCGGCTACGACTTCGCCGGCAACCGGACCGAGGTCTCCCGGACCTACGCCATCGACAACACGCCGCCGAGCGTCGCCATCACGTCGCCCGCGAACGGCGCGACCGTGAGCGGCACCGTGACCCTGACTGCGACCGCCCAGGACGCCTTTGGCATCCAGGGAGTGTCCTTCTACTTGGATGGCGCCCCCCTGGGCACCGTCCAGACCCCGCCCTACACCGTGTTCTGGAACACGGCGACCAGCACCCTGGGCACCCACCAGCTGCACGCGATCGCGCAGGACGGGCTCGGCAACCTCGGCATCTCCAGTTTGCTCACAGTCACCATTTCGTCCGGGCCACCTCCCGGGCCGAGGAGCGCCGTCTACGACGCCAACTGGAAGACCCCGGCCTGTCTCGGCACCCCGGGCTCGGCGTGTGACTCGGTCGCGCTGCTCACGGGCCGGGGAGGTCTGGGGCCGGAGCCTCACGCCCCCAACACCGTGTTCGGCACCTGCGCGGATGGGCCCTACGGCGTGTTCCACTCGGATGAGTCCGTGGATCAGCTGGTGGTCTCCACCGTGGATGGCGGGACCCTTCGTCCCGGGGCGCTCGTGAAGGCGACCGCCACGGTCTGGGCCTTCAGCACGACGGACGTCCTCGACCTCTACTCGGCGCCGAATGCCGCTTCGCCGGTCTGGACCTTCATGGGGACCGCGACGCCCCAGAGCTCGGGCGTCCAGAAGCTGTCCGTGACGTTCCCGCTGCCCTCCAGCGCGGCCGGGGGAATCCAGGCGGTGCGTGCCGTCTTCCGTTACGGAGGCTCGCGGAGTGCGTGCCCCAACGGCAGCTACGACGACAAGGATGACCTCGTCTTCAGCGTCCAGTAGCCCGTGAGATTGGCGCGCGGTCTTCAGCCGCGCGCCAATCCCGGCTCAGGCCTTCAGCGCTTCGATGATGCTCGTTCCGCTCGCGGTGGTGTGGATGCGCTCCACCTTCCAGGAGGTCGCGGTGAGCAGCGAATGGAACTCCTCGCGGGTGCGCTCGCGCCCGTTGGCGACCACCAGCATGTTGAGGTCCATCAGGTGGGTGGGGTCCGGATTCCGGTTGTCTGGAATCACCAGCTCCACCACGAAGAGCCGGGCCCGGGCGGGCGCCGCCGCGTGGAGCCGGCGCAGCAGGGTGGTGGAGGCGTCATCCTCCCAGTCATGGAGGATGTGCTTGAGCAGGTAGGCCTCCGCGGGCGGGATGCCGGGCTCGAAGAAGTTCCCGGCCACCACGTCCACCCTGCCGGTGAGGCCCCGGGCCGCCAGGACGGGCTTCGCGCTCTCGGCGACCTGGGGCAACTCGAAGAGGATGCCCCGGCAGGCAGGATGGGCGCGCAGCACCTGCGCCAGCAGATCGCCGTGGCTGCCGCCGATGTCCGCCACGCGCGCGAAGCGGGAGAAGTCGACGGTGCGGGCCACTTCACTGGCCACCAGCTCGGACCAGTTGCCCATGGACTGGGCGAAGTGCTCCGCCTCCTCGGGGTTGCGCGCGAAGTGCTCCCAGATGTCGCAGCCGAGCGCGGCCTTCATGGGGGAGCTGCCGGTGCGGATCGCCTCGGTGAGGTGCCCCCAGGGCAGCCAGTGCGACGGGCTGCTCTGGATGATGGCCAGCTCCCGCAGCGAGCCGGGGACGTTCGCGCACAGGCCCTCGCCCATGGGCGTCAGCGCGAAGACCCGGTCGGGGAAGGCCACGAAGAGGCCCGCGGCGAGCCCCGCGCGCATCAGCCGGAACAGCGCTTCCGGGTGCACGTTCAGCTCGGCCGCCAGCGAGTCACTGCCGCGGGCACCTGACGCGAGCCGGTCCGCGATTCCCAGGCGCGCCACGGTGCCAATGACCTGCGTGCGCCAGTAGCCGGTGATTGCCGCGTGGAGCTGCTGCGCGGGGGTCGGGTTGTCGCCGGGAAGGGTCTTCATGTCTGGAGTCTAATCGAAGTCCCTGGCCGCGAAGAGGCGTCCGTGCCGCCCTCAGCGCCCCTGGAACTTCGGCGGACGGCGCTCGGCGAAGGCGCTGAAGGCCTCCGTCAGGTCCAGCGACTGGAGGAAGGCCGAGTTCCACACGGCCACGTAGCGCAGCCCGTCCGCGATGGACTTGTCCGCGCAGTATTCCATCACCTGCTTGGCGCCCTGGATGACGAGCGGCGGATTGTCCGCGATGCGCCGCGCCGTCGCCCGCGCCTCCGTGAGCAGGGCCTCGGGGGAGGGGAAGACCTCGTTGACCAGGCCCATGCGCAGCGCGCGCGCCGCGTCCACGTCGCCGCCGGTGTAGGCCAGCTCGCGCGTGTGTCCCTCGCCAATGATGCGCGGCAGGCGCTGGAGCGCGCCCAGGTCCGCGACGATGCCGACCTTCACCTCGCGCAGGGAGAACTTCGCGTCCTGCGAGCAGTACCGGAAGTCGCACGCGGCGATGAGGTCCATGCCTCCGCCAATGCACCAGCCGTGCACCGCGGCGATGACGGGCTTCTTGCACCGGGCCACGCCTTCCGTGGCCTGCTGCATGTCCCCAATGAGCTTGAGCAGCTGGCTGCGCTCCAGCGCCAGGTTGTTCTCCCCGGTGAGCAGCGGCCCCAGGGACTCCATCATCCCCATCAGGTCCAGGCCGTAGGTGAAGTTCTGGCCCTCGCCGCGCACCAGCATCACGCGCACGGAGTCGTCGGCGTCCAGCGCGCGAAGCGCCTCGGGCATCTCCCGCCAGAAGTCCGGGCCCATGGCGTTGCCCTTGCCCGGGCCGGTGAGCACCAGCTCGGCGATGCCGTCAGCCTTCTCGATGCGCAGTGACTTGTACGTGGTGCCGTCCATTCAGTGCCTCCCAGCGAAGTGACCTGGGAGGCACTTGAGCAGATGCCGCGCGGCGGCTCCACCCTGCTTTCAGCAGCCCGTCTGCGTCGTGGTCGTCGTCTGACCGGTCCGGTCCTTGAGGATGTACTTGTTCGTGGACGTGGAGATGAACAGCTCCGCGCCCGCGACCCCGTCCGAGTTACACGCCGCCGTGATGGTGAAGTTGGTGTTGAAGGCGTAGTACTGCGAGGTCTTGTTCGAGTCGTGGATGATGGAGATGCCCTGGCTGGTGCTGTTCTTCGCCACCACGACGATGTCCGCGCCCGCGACGCCGTTCGTGTCCACCACCGTGTTGACCTGATACGTCCCGGAGAACGGATAGAAGTAGCTGCTGGCGCTCCGGTGCCGGATGACGCTGACGCCGCCCAGCGCCGCCGTGACGACCTCCGCGCCCGCGACTCCATCCGTGTCGCTCACGTTCACGATCGAGAAGCTGCCGGAGAAGGAATAGAACTGCGACGTCCCCTTCTTGTCGGTGATGACGCTGATGCCGCCGCTGGTGACGACCACCACCTCCAGGCCCACCGTTCCATCCAGGTCCTGCGTGGCGTTGTTCACGGCGAAGCTGCCGCTGAAGCCGTAGAACTTCGTCGTGCCCTTCGCCGGGTGGTTGATGGAAATGCCCGTCAGGCTGGTGGTGAGCGTGTCGCTGTTCCCATCACCGTCGAAGTCGCCGGTGACGGTGAGCGCCGCCTCCTGGTGGGACTCCGGGGCCGGCTGCTCCTCGGGGACTCCGCCACAGCCGAGCGCGAGCACGGCCGCGATCACCACTCCGCTTCCATTCATTCGCAACGCCTTCTTCATGGTCTCTCCTTGGGGTGTGGACAACGGGTTGACGTCTGGATTTGACCGGGAGTACGACCCCGGGATGGCCGCTCCCTCCGTCCATCCGGCGCAGCTCATCGTCGACCTTGGCTTTGGCTTCATCCTCTCCGGCGCGCTGGCGACAGCGGCGGAACTGGGCGTCGCGGACCACCTGGAGCAGGGCCCGAAGAGCGCGGCCCTGCTCGCGGAAGCGGTGGGCGCGGACGCGGCGGCGCTGTACCGGGTGCTGCGGCTGCTGGCGAGCGCGGGTGTGTTCTCCGAGGACGACGCCGGGAACTTCGCGCTCACCCCCGCGTCCGACCTGCTGCGCACCCGGGCTCCCGGCTCCCTGCGCAGCGCGGTGTTGATGCTCACGCAGGACATCTTCTGGGCCCCCACCGGCGCGCTCACGCAGACGGTGCGGACGGGGAAGAACGCGTTCGAGAGCATCTTCGGCAAGCCCTTCTTCGACCACCTCGCGAGCAACGCGTCGGCGGGCGCCACCTTCCACCGGGGCATGTCCAGCCTGTCGGACCTGGAGAACGGCCCCATCGCGCGCAGCTACGACTTCAGCGCCTGCCGGCAGGTGGTGGACGTGGGCGGAGGTCACGGCGGCTTCCTCATCGAAGTGCTCCAGTCCGCGCCGCCGGTCCGGGGCGTGCTCTTCGACCACCGGCACGTCCTCGACGAGGCGCGCATCGCGGCCGCGGGATTCTCCGAACGCTGCGAGCTGGTGGAGGGGGACTTCTTCCAGTCGGTGCCCCCGGGCGCGGACGCGTACGTCCTCAAGCGCATCCTCCACGACTGGAGCGACGACGTGTGCGTGGACATCCTGCGCCACTGCCGCCGCGCGATGGCCGAGGGCGGCCGGGTGCTGGTGGTGGACACCGTCATCCCTCCCGGGAGCGCGCCGCATGGGGGCAAGGTGCTGGACGTGATGATGCTGGCCTCGCTGCCCGGGGGGCGGGAGCGCACGGAAGAGGACCTCCGCAAGCTCTTCGCCCGGGCCGGCCTGCGCCTGTCGCGCGTCATCCCCACGCCGGCCGCGCTCAGCATCACCGAGGCCGTGGCCGCGTAGGCGAAGGGTCCTGTCCGTTTCCTCCTCACGCCCGTGTTGGGCAGGTGCAGGCCATCTCCCTCATCCGGCCCTCACTCCCCGACTGCACCCGCCATGCCCCCAGGAGTGCATCTCACTCGACCTCGTCGTCTTCATCCGAGGCTTGTGGCCCATCCAATTGAAGCAGGCGTTGCACTTCCAGGAACACGGCTGCCTCGGCGGATGGCCGGACTTCATCTGGAGGGGTGACTCGTCGAGTCGCGAGCGCTTCAACACAGGCCCGGTCAATCCGCCCTGCCATGGCGATGACGACCCTGACAAAAACCTGACGCGCTCCTCCTGGGGGAAGCGCCTCACCCCACATCGAAACGCAGGGGTCCCGGATCTTCTGCGTCTCGAACGTCAGGTCCTCGGAGACATGCGCGAACTCATTCCTGATCCCCCGCACGAAACCAAGCATCCGACACGCTTCCCTGGAGAGCAGTCCAAGCGCCCTGCACATCCTGATGCGTGCTGAGAACGCCCCCAGGGGCGAATTGGGCTTCAGCAACGCGTCAGCAACCTTCTTGTCATCGATGAAGAAGTTGCGAAGAAGGGCTTCGAGCTTTTCATCCAGGAACGCGGCTCCAATCAGCGCGCAGCCACGGTCGGACTCCGATTCAAGGGCCGCATGGCGCGCCTGAATGTCGCCTGGCACGCCGACGTTGAACCTGGCGAAGACCCTCCAGGCGTCATCCTGGGTGAATGTGCGCCCCGCGGCTGTGACCTCCTTCGCCTCCTGTTCGAGGCTCTCCATGATTGCCCGGGCCTGGTCCTGGAGTTCGGGTGCAATCGCAGGCTCGGGGGCCAGCGTCGGATTCCCTCCCGGGTCCGTCCGGTTCTCGTTGCTCATTCTTTTCACCAGCCCCTGCGCTTCTGGTTCAACGATGCAAGTCATTATCGGCAGGCATCGCTTCGAAGACAATCTCGTCTTTGAGAGGGGAACTCCATGCGGGCCGGTTCGTGAGCTTCATCGCCTGCTGAGCCGCACCGACGGCCAGGCTCTTCTGCGGGGCGTGACTTCGGCATAGAGAACGGAGGAACACGCCCCATGGAGGACCGATGTCGCCTCGCCATCTCGTGCCGTGGTTGCTGATGGGCCTTGTCGCCGCCTGCGCTTCGTCCCCGGAACGTCCGGAGCGTCCGCCTCCGCCGCGGATCCTCTTCCAGTCGCCGCTCGCGCTGCTGCTGGAGAACCATGAGGCGCTGGCGCTCACCACGGACCAGTTGATCCAGGTGGGCCAGAAGGAGGAGGCGCTCGAGGCGGCCAACCGGCCCCTGCGCGAGCAGCTCCGGCAGGTCCGGCACCCCGAACCGCCCCCGGGGGAGGGCGGCCCCCCACGCAGCCCCAGGGCGGGGAACCCGAACACCCCCGTGGGCCTGGGAGGGCGGCCCGCGTACAGGGCTCCCCCCAGGCCGCTCACGCCGCTGACCGAAGAGGACCTGAAGCGGCAGCAGGCCCTGCTCCAGGCCATGGAGGACAACGAGGCGGCGGCCTACCGGGACGTCGAGGCGCTCCTGGACGACGCGCAGAAGGAGAAGGCGCGAGCGCTGATCTCCAAACACCGCGAAGAGCGGCAGCGCGCGCGGGAGGCCTTCGAGGCTCCCGAACCCCCGCCCGCGCCTCCCAGCTGAGACGGAGCGGCTTTCAACCCACCGCGAGTCCCCGGGGCACCGAGGACTCGAGCGCGGCGTGGAGGCGGAGCGCGGCGTCCTGGACCTCGTTCCTCCAGGCCATCCGCCAGGGCCTGCGCAGGGGCCCTGACGCGAGCCGCTTCACCACGAGGTCGCCCTTGCCCAGGTGCGGCGTGGTGATCCACTCGGAGAGCACGGCGATGCCCAGGCCCGCGCGGGCCACGTCGAGGATGGCCTCCGTCAGCGGCAGCCGCTCGATGCGCAGCCGGGGCCGCTCGCGGCCGAAGACCTGCGCCATGAACCAGTGCGACTCCGCCGCGGGCGTCTGTCCGGTCAGCAGCGTGTGCTCGCGCAAGTCATCGCGGGTGAGCGCCTTGCGGGACGCCAGCGGGTGCGACGCGGCCATCACGAAGATGATCTCATCGGAGAAGAGCGGCCGGCACTCGATGCCAGCGCGCGGCACGGAGGACGTCGTGAGCAGCGCCACGTCCAGCTCTCCCGCCACCAGGGCGGGGACGGGCTCCTGCGTGTGCTCCACCGCCAGCGACAGGTGGATGCCCGGCAGGCTCTTGCGCAGCGTCACCAGCGCGGACGGCAGCCAGTGGTAGGCGGTGTAGCACTCGCACACGAGCCTCATCCGGATGGACGGCGCCACCGGCGCGCGCACGCGGTGCTCCAGGTCGCCCAGCTCCAGCAGCAGCCGCGTGGCGCCCGAGACGAGCTCCTGTCCCGCGGGGGTGGGCACGAGCCCGCGCGGGGTCCGGTCGAAGAGGCGCGTCCCCAGCCGGTCCTCCGCCGCGAGCAGCGCGCGGCTCACCGCCGGCTGCGTCAGGTGCAGCGCGGCCGCGGCCCGGGCCGTGGTTCCAGCGGAGGCCAGGGCCAGCACCACGCGCAGGTCGCGCACGTCGAGCCGGGGGGAGGAGGGCGGGGCGATGTCATCCATGCATTGAGTCTATGCCAACGATGCGTTGGACGCATCCCATCCGGATGAGGAGAGTAGCGCCTGCATCTGGCGCAGACCCACGCTCGAAGTTCCGGAGGACATCCCATGCAGCTCTACTTCTCACCCCTGTCCTGCTCCGCCGCGACCCGCATCTGCTTCTACGAGGCGGGCACGGAAGCGACGTTCATCGAGGTCGACTCGAAGGCGAAGCGCACGCAGGACGGGCGCGACTACCTGGAGGTGAATCCGCTGGGGCTGGTGCCCGCGCTGCGCACCGACGACGGCGACGTGCTCACGGAGAACGCCGCCATCCTGCAGTACCTGGCCGGGGCGCTGCCCCACGCGAGCCTCGCTCCGGAGGACGGAAAGGGGCGCACGCGGCTGCAGCAGTGGCTGTCCTTCGTTGGGACGGAGCTGCACAAGGCGACGTTCATGCCGCTCCTCGACACCTCGGCGAACGAGGGCGCGAAGACGTATGCCCTGGAGCGGGGGAACGGCCGGCTCGCCTACCTCGACAAGCACCTCAACGGGCGCGAGTTCCTGCTGGAGCGCTTCAGCGTCGCGGACGCGTACCTCGTGACGGTGCTCAACTGGAGCGCGGTGACGCCCATCGACCTGGGGAAGTGGCCCGCGATCGCCGCGTACTTCGCGCGCCTGCAGGAGCGGCCCAGCGTGGCGAAGGCGCTCCGGGAGGAGCGCCGGCTCTACGGCGCCCAGCTCGAACGGCGCAAGACGCGGGCGTGAGCGCTCCCTCCGCCTCCTCCTGACGCGGGCGGAGGAGGGGAGGGAGACTTCAGACTTCCGTCAGGCCAGGGGCTGGTTGCTGGGGGAGCCGTTCTTCAGCTCCCGGCGCACGGCCTCGCTGACGCGGTCGCGGACCATGTTCGCCATGCGCTCACGGAGGTCCTCGCCCACGCGCTCGCGGATGGCGGACACGAGGGTCTCCGTGTCCACCGGGCCGGGGCCCTGCGCCTGGGGCTGGAAGCCGCCCACGTGCTGCTCCCCGTACCCGACGCGCATCGTGTGGCCCATGGCGCCCATCGACTCGCGGATGGCGTCGCCCAGCCGGTCGCGCAGCGCCTCGTGCAGGTGCTCGCGCAGGTTGCTGGACAGCCGCTCGTGGAGCGCGTCCACCAGGCGCCCGCGCAGCGCCTCGGCGATGCGCTCCGGGTCCACCATCCCCATCCCCACGCCCTGCGGCTGGAAGCCCATGACGCCCTGGGCGCGCTCGCTGATCCGGGCGCGCAGTTCGTCGCCCAGGCGCTCGCGCAGCGCGTCCCGCACGCGCTCACGCAGGCCGGTCTGGATGCGCTCGCGGAGGGTGTCCGCCAGGCGCTCGCGGAGGGTGTCCGCCAGGCGCTCCGGGTCGATCTGCCCCATGCCCTGCATCCGGCGCTCGGACAGCGCGGAGCGCAGCATGTCCGGCAGCCGCTCCTTCATCGCCTCGCGGATGCGCTCGCGCATGACGGTGTGGATCCGCTCGGACACGGCGTCGGCGATGCGGGTGCGCATGGCGTCGGCGATGCGCTCCGGGTCCATCATCCCCATGCCCTCCATGCCGCCCATCCTCCGCTCCATCATCGCGGTGCGGATGGCCTCGCCCAGACGCTCGCGCAGGACGTCGCGAACGCGCTCACGCGCGACGGTGACCAGGCGCTCGCGCAGGGAGTCCTCCAGCTTGATGCGCACGCGCTCGGCGATGCGCTGCGGGTCGAAGTGCCCGTGCCCCTGCTGCATGCTCATCCAGTTCTCGGCCAGGGCGGTGCGCAGCGCCTCGCCCATCCGCTCCCGCAGCACCTCGCGGGCGCGCTCGTGCACGCCGGACACCACGCGCTCGTGGATGACGTCGGTGAGGCGGTGGTGGATGGCCTCGGCGATCGGCTCCGTGTCGAACGGCGTGCCCATCCCCATCCCCTCGCCCTGCGGCATGTTCACCATGCGCTCACGCAGCGCACCGCGGAGCGCGTCGCTCACGCGCTCGCGGATCTCCGTGCCGATCCGATCCTCCAGGCCGGACACGACGCGCTCGTGCACGGCATCGACGATGCGGGCCTTGAGGGCCTCGGCGAACATCTGCTGCCCCTGCATGGAGAACTGTTCCTGGTTCATTCAACTGCCTCGTGGGTACTGCGGGTAGAACGGCGAGGCGCATTGATAGAGATTGAGGTCCGGCCCGAATACGGGGCCCGGGTCTCGCGTGAGCGTTGGCCCGGACGCTTCGGACCCTGCTCGCGGGAGGGGCAGGCGGGCACGGGAGCCACTGGTGAACTGTGCGGCCTCCCGAACATGCAGGCTCCGGAACGGAAGGGAAAATTCTTCCCGCACTTGCGGTTCGTGTCCGGGATGAGCCAGCCCTCACGGTGTCCCGAAGCACGCCCGGTCGTCCGGCGGAGAAGGTCGTTCGAACCGAAGAAGGGGCGGCTTGCCGCGCCGCTGGGGGGGCTGCTGCTGCTCGGGCTCCTGACCGGCTGCCCGCTCATGCCCAGCTACCCGGATGAGGCCGGCCCCCGCTATGGCGGAGACTACCGGCCGGTCGTCCCCACCGCGGTGGAGCCTCCCTCCTCGGTGACCGTGGTGACGTACAACCTGGCCTTCGCCGAGCAGGTCACGGACGCCATCGCCTCCCTGTCGACCCCGCCGCTCGCGAACGCGGACGTCATCGCGATGCAGGAGATGGACGCGCCCTCCGTGGAGCGCATCGCCCGGGAGCTGGGGCTGTCCTACGTCTACTACCCGGCCTCCGTGGCGAAGGACGGGGACGACTTCGGCAATGCGGTATTGAGCCGGTGGCCCATCACCGCGGACAGGAAGATCAACCTCCCGCACGACGACCCGTATCACCAGCAGCACCGCATCGGGGTGGCCGCGACGGTGGACATCCGGGGGACGCCCTTCCAGGTGGTCTCCGTGCACGGCGCGACCCCCATCGTGGGGCTGGGCGCCCGGTTGGACCAGGCGGAGACCGTCATCCACTCGGTGGAGGGCGAGGTGCCGTCGCAGGTCATCGCCGGGGACTTCAACACCTCCGACCCGGGCAGCCTCACGCAGACGGTGAAGCTGTTCTCGAAGTGGGGCTTCCAGTGGGCGTCCGAAGGCGTGGGCGACACCGTGGACTCCGTCATCGGCGGCCTGCCGCTGGACTCCGTCTTCGTCCGGGGCCTCACCCCCGTGGAGCGCGGCGTGGACCGGCGCCCCTCCGGGAGTGATCACCAGCCGGTCTGGGTGCGCTTCGGGTGGCCGCGGTGACGGCCCGGTGGATGGGCAGGACCCTGGCGGTGGGCGCGCTGCTCCTGGTGGGCCCCGGCTGTCTGAGCGGAGCGCGGAACCTGGGCGCGGCGACGACGCCCGTGGGGACGACCGAGGTCGGCGTCTCCGTGAACACGATTGCCTTCGAGCGCGGCCGGGAGCGGGCCTACCTGCCCAACCCGGAGCTCACCTTCCGCAAGGGCGCGGGCGACAACTGGGACTGGGGTGGACGCCTCACCCTGCTGGGCCTGGAGCTGGGGACGCGGCACCGGCTGGTGGAGCGCTCGCCCTGGACCGTGTCGGTCGCTCCCAGCGCGGGCGTCGGGTACGTGCCCATCACCAACAACACCACGGAGCCCTTCAACTTCCGGCTGGGCGCCCAGACGCTGGTGGACTACCGGCTCAACCCACGGTGGACGCTGACCGGGGGCGCGTCCCTGATGGGGACCTTCGCGGGCCCGCTCACCGTCTTCCAGGGCAGGTTCAACGGCGCGCACCTGATGTTCGCGCCGGGCGGTTCGCTGGGCGTCGCGTACCGGCTCTCTCCCTCCCTGGAGCTTCGGGCGGAGGGCGGCCTGGAGCTCCCGTTCGACGTCAGGGACGGCCGCCGTCAGCCGGCCGGCTACGCCGGACTGACGCTGCGGTGGGGGCACACGTCGCGTCGATGACGCGGAGGTGACAGCGGCCCGGAGCCCCGGGACGGGTAGCCGGAGCGGGTGGAGGCACCAGCTTGCGCCACTCGCTTCGCACCCTCTGGGGGCTTCATGTCCTTGCCGCGCCGCTGGCCGGTTCCGTTCGCTGTCTGTCTTTGCCTCGGGTTGAGCTGGGGGCTGCTGGCGGCGGCGGCCCGGGCCCCGGAGCCCGTCGCGCGGGCCCTGCCGGGAGGCTTCTCCTCGGAGCTGGTGGTGGGCGGCCTGCATTACCCCACCACGTTCGCGCACCTGCCGGATGGGCGCATCCTCGTCGCGGAGAAGTCGGGCGTGGTGCGGCTGGTGAAGGACGGCGTGCTGCAGTCCGCGCCCTTCCTCGACGTCAGCGCGCGGGTGAACAACCACCACGACCGGGGCCTGCTGGGGCTCGCGGTGGACCCGGACTTCGCGCGGAACGGCTACGTCTACCTGCTCTACACCTACGACACCGATGCCACGGACGGCGACGGCCCCAAGACGTCGCGCCTGGCGCGGTACACGGCGGTGGGGGACACGGCGTCGCCGTCCAGCGAACTCGTGCTGGTGGGCACCGCGGTGGCCAGCTCCTGCAAGGACCTGCCTCCCGGCTCGGACTGCATCCCCTCGGACAGCGCCTCCCACTCCGTGGGCAACGTCCGCTTCGCGCCGGACGGCACGCTCTTCGTGTCGCTGGGAGACGGGGCCCGCTTCGACGGCGTGGATGACGACGCGCTGCGGGCGCAGGACCTGGACTCGCTGGCGGGCAAGCTGCTGCGCGTGACGCGCACCGGCGCGGGCGTGCCGTCGAACCCGTTCTGGAATGGGGATGGCCAGGCCAACCGCTCGAAGGTGTGGGCGCTGGGCTTGCGCAATCCCTACCGCTTCAACCTGCGGCCCGGCACCGCCACGCCCTACGTGGGGGACGTCGGCTGGAACGAGCACGAGGAGATCAACGTCGCGACGCCGGGCTCGAACTTCGGCTGGCCCTGCTACGAGGGCCCGGGCCGCCAGCGCGGCTATGAGCCCAAGGCCGTGTGCCAGGCGCTGTACGCGCGGGGGCCGGGCGCGGTGCGGCCGCCGCTGTATTCCTGGACGCACGCCGAAGGACAGACGTCCACGGGCGGCGCCTTCATCCTGGACCCGGCGTTCCCGGAGCAGTGGCGGGGCGCGTATTTCTTCGCGGACTACGCCCAGCAGTGGATCCGGGCCCTGCGGGTGGATGAGCACGACCAGCTCGTTCCGGGCAGCGTGGCGGCCTTCGCCACGGAGGCGGGCGGCGTCGTGGACCTGAGCAGCGGGCCGGACTCGCAGCTCCACGTCGTGGACATCCTCGCCGGAGAGCTGCGCCGCATCCGCTACCCGGCCAACAACACGCCGCCGGTCGCGGTGGCCTCGGCCACGCCGCGCGAGGGTGTACCTCCCTTGCAGGTGTTCTTCTCCAGCGCCGGCTCCCGCGACGCGGACGGCGACGCGCTCCAGTACCTGTGGGACTTCGGGGACGGCGTCTCCATGTCGGGCGTGGCGAACCCGGAGCACACCTACGAGATGGCCGGCCTCTACGTGGCCCGGCTGACCGTCAGCGACGGACATGGCGGCAGCCACACGGCCTCCGTGCGCATCTCCGTGGGGAACCTGTCGCCCGTGGTGACCCTGCTCGCGCCGCCGGAGTCCTTTCGCTTCAAGGTGGGGGACGTGGTGACGTACGCGGGCTCGGCGAGCGACGCGGAGGACGGAGCCATCCCGGACAACCGCCTGGCGTGGACCGTCACGCTGGTGCACTGCACCCCGGGCGCGTGCCATTCGCATCCGTACGGCGAAAGCCAGGGACCTGGCGGCACGCTCACCATCCCTGACCACGGCGATGACGTGCGCTTCGAATTGACGCTGACCGCGACGGACTCGGCGGGGCTGACGGGCAGCCGGACGGTGACGCTGCTTCCCCGGAAGGTGCAGGTGACGGTGCAGACGTCACCGCCCGGGATGGAGGTGGTGTTCGACGGCACGGCCGGCCCAGCGCCTCGGGTGCGCTCCGTGATCGCGGGCTCCACGCACACGGTCATCGCGCCATCCCCTCAAGGCGCGTACGGCTTCGTCGGCTGGTCCGACGGCGGGCCCGCGGAGCACACCTTCCAGGTGGGCACGGAGGACGTGGGCCTCACGGCCTTCTTCGAGCCTGTCGCGCCCACGGAGTGCCCGCCGGGCCAGTACCGGGCGGAGTACTTCACCAACCGGGAGCTGGCGGGCTCCCCGGTGCGGGTGCGCTGCGAGGGGGCTCCGCTCATGAATTACTGGTGGGCAGGCAGCCCCGTGGAGGGCGTGGGGCCGGATGACTTCTCCGTGCGCTGGACGGGGCGCTTCTCCTTCGCGACGGGCCTGTACTTCTTCATGGCCCAGGCGGACGACGGCATCCGCGTCTTCGTGGATGGCAGCCGCGTCATCAATGGCTGGAGGGACCAATCCTCCACCAGCTACGTGCAGGCACGCTGGATGCGCTCCGGTGAGCACTCCGTCGTCGTCGAGTACTACGAGCACGGCGGTGACGCCGTCGCCGGGCTCCAGTGGTTCCGGTAGCCGGTGAAAGCGCTCGTGGTCGCGCCGCCGCCGTAATAGACGAGGCGGATGCCCGAGAAGAACGACGTCATCCGGACCGCCACCTGTGCGTGTGGACAGGTGGAACTCGAAGGGCGGGGACCGCCCATCATCCACGTCGAGTGCTTCTGCGACGACTGCCAGGAGGGGGGCCGCCGGATCGAAGCCCTTCCGAACGCGCCGTCGCCTCGCGGCCCGCTGGGCGGCACGGACTTCATCCTCTACCGGAAGGATCGCCTCCGCGTCTCCCGGGGAGAGTCGCTCCTGTCGGGCTTCACGCTCAAGGACGCTTCCCCGACGAAGCGGCTCGTCGCGACGTGCTGCAACTCGGGGATGTACATGGACATGGGCTCGGGGCCGCACTGGTACTCGGTCTACGGCAACCGGTTCACCGGCGAGGTGCCACCGTTGGAGCTGCGCACCTGCACCCGCTACAAACCCGCGGGCGTGGAGCTCCCCAACGATGTCCCGAACCATCCGAGCTTCCTGTCGGTCCGGTTCATGACGAAGCTCTTCCTCGCGTGGATCCCCATGCTGCTGAAGCGCTGATTCACCCCAGGCGCGCGCGGCGCCGGCACAGGCGGGTCAGGAGCGCCTCGAAGCCGGCGTAGGACAGCGGCAGCAGCAGGGCGAAGAGGAGGGTGACGGCTGGGAGGGCGGGGTGCGCGAAGGGATTGCGCACGTGCGAGGCCATGGCGGCGAAGAGGCGCTGCGGCTCCGCGAGCACGTCCCAGCTGTTCCAGCGCTCCACGCGGCCCAGGTAGATGCCATAGCCACACAGGACGGAGGTGATGCCGACGAAGGCCCACGCGGCCCTGGCGCCCCAGCGCTCCTCCAGCCACCGCTTCCAGACCGCCAGCGACAGCAGGCCCAGCATCCACCCGGTGGCGGCGAAGAGGGCCAGCAGGACCGCGTCGAACCAGAGCGGGACCACGGGCCGCTGACGCAGGTGGATGAAGTCGGTGAGGAGGTAGGGCGCGTTGGGGAACAGCGCCAGCCACCCCAATGCCAGCGGCGCCAGGAGCCACGGCCGGTCCAGGCCCCGCACCATCAGCGCCCGCGCGAGCAGGGCCAGCGTGTAGGGCGCCCACGCCAGGAACAGGTTCCACGCCAGGAAGGCGAAGCTGGCGCGCTCGCTCCAGTCGAGCCGGAGGGCCAGCAGGTCCACCGCGAGGAAGCTGCACAGGATGGCGGGCAGCAGGCCATGGCGGCTGGGGACGGAGGCAGGAGGCGGTCGGGACATGGTGGCGTGTGGCGGGCCAGCCGCGCACCGTGGCGGAATGGCCACGGAAGCCGCGGCTTCCGGGAAGGGCATGGACCCGGAGCGCCGTCGATGGAGCCCTCGGGCAGGCCCCTTGAGCAAGGCCCGGGCCAGTCCGCGCTATCCTCCCTGGGGATTCACACGGGAGCGCCATGTTCCGAGTCGTGCCGTTCGCATTGCTGCTGCTGGGGGGCGTGGCCTGCCGCCGTCCGTTGACGCCGGAAGAGGATCGCGCGCAGGCGCTCGACATCGTGCGCTCGCGCGTGAGCGTCGTGGAGCGGGAGGGGTGCCCGGCGGACGTCGTCCCGGATCGCCCGGCGGAGAAGAAGGACTTCACCACCTACTGTGACAAGCGCCTCTCCTGGTGCGCGGAAGCGTGCTTCGGCTCGGACGTCACCGCCTGCTACAGCCTTGCCCTCGTCCTCCAGGACGACAAGCAGACCCGCGACTGGGCGGAGCCGCTCTTCTATCGCTCCTGCGCGCTGGGCGACATGTCGGGCTGTACGAACCGGGCCGCGGGCCTCCAGGTCGAGAAGGAAGGCGCCGCCTGGCGTCTGAAGTGTGTCGCGCTCACCTACGAGCGGACGTGCGCGCGGGGAGATCCCTGGGGCTGCGCCATGCACGGCCTCGAACTCGTCCAGGGCAAGAGCGTGCCGCGCGACCTGAAGAAGGCGCGTGAGGTGCTGGGCCGCGCCTGCGCGCTCGGCGATGCAGACCCCGCCTGCAAGGCCGCGAAGGGCCTGGTGTCCCAGATCGATGCGTACGAGCGGGACCAGGCACAGGCGCCAGGCACGAAGTGAGCCCGGCCTGGCGCCATGCCCGGCCCTCAGCAGTCGATGGAATACGACTGGGTGTCGCCGTTCGGCGCGTTGACCTGAAGGTTGTTGCTGCCGTTGAACGTCGACGTGAACGTCCCCTCGCTGGTCTGCACGGTCACCGTGCCCGCCGTGGGGCACTGCTGATCACAGCGCTGGTAGCCGGACACCGTCGACGTCGCGCTGAGGTTGCCCCGCGTGGACGTCGACTGGCCGTCCACGGTGATGCACCCGGTGCCCGCCTCCCATTTGACCGTGCTCTGGGTCGTGCGCGAGTCGAGCCGGTTGGGCGAGTAGCTGTTGGAGGTGATGGTCACCACGCGCTGGTTGCCATTGGGCGGGGTGCCAGCGACCTGGAGCGACAGGTTGTAGGGCTCGCCGTTGATGGTGAGGCCGTTGGAGGTGGCGGACGCGGCCAGCTGCCCCTGGTTGTCTGACAGCACCACCTGCACGTTGCCGGAGATGTCCTGGAGCGACACCGGCGCCGAGCAGTTGTCGAAGGTGTAGTTCACCGTCGCGCCCGTCGCGGTCGCGGTGGCGCAACCCGCGGGGGTGAAGGTGGTGCCGGCGCTCGCCGCGAGCTGCGCGGCCGCCGCGTTCGGGTCCGCGGGGAGCCCCTTCGCCCGCACCGGGAGGCTGTAATACCAATAGCCGTAGACAGGGTCGACCCAGGCATAGCTCCAGGCCGCGTCATAGGCCCCGTAGTACGGGTCGTAATAGACGTAGTCGTAATAGTACGGGTCGTAGGTGCTGGAGCAGCCAAGCCCCGCGACCAGCGAGAGGATCCCCAACACCCCTTTCAACCGTTTCATCCGCCGCCCCCTTGTGTGGTTTTCGGAAACCCGGGGCCAAGGTGGAAGCGGGGGCAGGGTGCGCACACTGACCCGTGGACCGACACGACTGCGCGGTGCCGGTCCACGGCGTCACATTCAGGGGCTCCAGCGCGCCTGGCGCATCACCCAGGAGCTGCCGCCGCGTCCGTCCCGCACCACGGCATAGAACGTCACGTCCTGGGCCGCCGCGCCCTCCGCCGGCTCCCACTCCACGCGGTGGCGTCCCTGCTGGCCACCGAAGTCCGCGCCGCCCGTCTCCGACAGGTTGAACTTCCCCAGCGTGGTGTACCAGGCGATCTCCCACGCCTCCTTGAGGTGCACGGCGTCCAGCCGCAGGCCGGGCACCACGTAGCTCTCCTCGCGGTCCGACACGTCCTCGGACGTCACCACGAAGGGGCCGGGGCCGCTCAGCTCCAGGGGCACCTCCTCCGGCCAGGGCACGTCATCCACCCGCAGGCCCGGAATCACCGGCTGCACGTTGGCTGTCATGCCCTCCACCACCGGGCACCAGAAGACCATCAGCTTCTGCGCGTAGACCTCCTCGTCGCCCGCCGTCACGCGCAGCACCAGCGGCATGCGGATGCCTCCCAGCCCCTTGTAGGCGTCCTCCTCCAGCACGCGCTCCAGCAGGAGCTTGTCCCCCGCGACCCGCGCCGCGCCGGGGCGGATGGGGAACGTCAGCTCGCCCGCGGTCGTGGTGCCCTCCGCGAGCAGCACGCGGTCCGCCTCGGTCGCGCACGTGCTGTCTGCCTGATCCGCGCACGCCCACAGCGTGTACTGGATGGGGCGTCCCTCGCCCGCGGGGTCCACCAGGAGCGCGCGGTACGTGACCTCCTCCGCGAGCTCGTCGAAGGCCTCCGGGGTCTGCTCGCAGGTGGAGGCGATGAGCTCCGGCTGCTCCGTGGAGACGCCGAGCACCCGCAGGTCGTGCACGTTCGACGGCTTGTCCTCGGGGTCGACGCAGGCGATGGCCGCCAGCCCCCACATGAGCAGGATGCCGGTGTTGAGCAGGGCTTTCATGTCAGAAGCTTCCTTTCACGCCCACCACGGGGAGGATGGGAATGCCGGGCACCTCGTACTCGCGGCGCTGCCGGTAGTCGTTGAACGTGAACTCGGTGTTCTCCGCGTTGTAGATGTTCTGCACGTCCAGGTAGAGCCCCAGCGTCCAGCTCTGGAACTGCCAGCTCTTGTCCACCCGCACATCCAGCTGGTGGAAGCCGCTCATGCGCGCGGACGCATAGGGCCCGTACACGCCGCTGAAGCGGTTGCGGTCCACCTGGTACAGGTCATACGTGTGGTTGAGCGGCGTCGTGGGGCGGCCGGTGGTGTAGCGGAAGCGCCCGCCCAGCTCCCAGCCGTTGCCCAGCACGTAGCTGCTCACCAGCGTGAGGATGTGCGTCTGGTCGAAGGGGCTCAGGCCATACGCCGTGTCATCGCCGGTGGGACCGAAGCCCCCGAAGCCTCCCCTGCCTTCGGGGAGGGGACCCGCGCGGCCGTCCAGGGACTGGCTGAAGGTGTACGACAGCCAGCCGGACCACTTGTCCGTCGCGGACGCGCGCTGCTTCTTCACCATCACCTCCAGGCCCAGGGCGCGGCCGATGCCGTCGTTGGAGTACGGCACCTGGAACACGCCTCCGCCCGGCAGGGACAAGAGCTGTCCGGGCGCCACGATGTTGCTGAAGCGGCGGTTGAAGAAGCCCGTCACGTCGACGTTGAACACGTCCGTCAGCCGGTGCTCCACGCCGAGGCTGCTCTGGAACGCGCGCTGGTAGGAGAGCTCCGGGTTGCCGTACGGCAGGGGGATGAAGCGGAACGTCTCACCCGGCTGGCTGTAGAGGCCGAGCGAGCCCTTGAGCTGGGTGCGCTCGGTGGCGTTGAAGGCCACCCACAGCCGGGGATCCAACGCCACGTTCCGCGCGTCGCCCGCGCGCTGGTAGTTGGCGCGCAGGCCGGGGGTGAAGACGAACTTGCCCGCCTTCAGCTCCGCCTCCACGAAGAGCGCGCCGTCGAAGGACCCCAGGCCGATGTGCTCCACCAGCAGCTCGCCCACGGACTCCGCGCCGGGGAAGGCCACGTACTCGAAGTTCTCCGGGGCGGGGAACTCCACGTCGAAGGTCTGGTGCTCGAAGACGAGGTCCAGGCCCGTGCGCACGCTGAAGGTGGGGGACAGCTCCAGGCCCAGAACCTCGCGCGCGCCCACCGTGTAGCTGGAGCCGTCCTGCTTCGCGCTGCCGAACTTGAAGCTGGTGCCGTCGTAGCCCACGTACGGCGTGAAGACGGAGGTGAAGTTGCCCTTGCTGTACGTCCAGTCACCCTTGATGCGGTGGAAGAGGGTGTGCGTGTCCACCGTCAGGTCCCGCTCCGTCTCCGGGCCGGAGGACACCAGGCGCAGCTGATCATCACTGCCGAAGGCCATCACGTAGCCGGTGCTGCGCGCGCCGCCCGCCCGGGCCCGGGCCTCCTCCTCCGTGTTCGCGCCCCGCTTCGCGCCGAAGTCCACGCGCAGCTGGTAGTCCCAGTACTTGGGCACCACGGACAGCGTGCTGCCCTCGTTCTTGGGGAGCACCGCGGGCAGCAGCGTGTCGATGTACGAGCGCCGCGCGGCGGCGGCCACGCTGACGCCGTCCGTCACCGGCGCCTCCAGGAAGAAGCCCGCGTCCAGCAGGTCCACCTTCACGGAGCCATGCAGCGTGTCGGCGGCGCCCTTGCGCGTGCCCACCTCCACGATGCCGCCCACCGCGCGGCCGTACTGGCTGGCGTAGCCGCCGGGGAAGAAGTCCAGCTGGTCGATGAACTCGGCGTTGACCACCGAGGGGCCGCCGAGCAGGTGGAAGAGGAGGGGGATGCCGACCCCGTCCATCATCGTCGCCGTCTGGCCGGGGTTGGAGCCGCGGACGATCAGCTGGCCGGAGATGAACGGCGCGCGCGCCACGCCCGGCAGGGTCTGGATGACGCGGATGGGGTCGCCGAAGGTGCCCGGCGTCCGCTGCGCCTCCTGGCGCGTGATGGTGCGGCGCACGACCTCCTTCTTCGGCCGCTCGGAGCGCACGACGGTCTCCAGCGCGCCGCCCTTGGGGGCCAGGTAGAAGTTCACCTCCGTCGTCTCGTCCTCCTGCAGCAGCTCCTTCGTCTGGTAGAGCTGGTAGCCGGACGCGACCACGCGCACCGCGCACTCGCCCGGGGACACCTCCAGGCTGAAGCGGCCCTCCTCGTCGGAGAGGGCCTCGGGGGCCTCCGGGTCGTCACCGCAGCGCACGGTGGCGCCGGCCACGCGGGAGCGGCTGCCACGGGAGATGAGCTGTCCCTTGAGCGTGGCCTTGCGAGCGGCCGGAGCCTGCTGCTCCGGCCCGGGGGCCTCCGGCTGCGGGGCGTTGAGGGTGAAGTGGTAGACGTACTCCACCTGGACGGGCGCGGGCACGCCGTCCACCTCCGCGGGAGAGAAGCGGAACTGGCGCACCGCCGCGATGGCCGCCTCGTCGAAGCCATGGCCCGCGGGCTCGGTGGGCAGCACGTCCGTCACGGCGCCGTCCGCGCCAATGGTGATGATGAGGCGCACGGAGGCGGTGACGCCCTCCGCGAGTGCTTCCGGAGGGTAGGCGGCCTCCACCTGCTGGAGCAGCTCCGGAGGCTTCGTGATGACGGGCTGGGCCTGGGCGGACGGGGCCGCTTCCGCGGGCGGCGCGCCGTCCTGCGGTGCCTGCGCCAGGGCCGGAGAGCCCAGCAGGAGCGAGGCCGCGGCGAGCGCGCATCGGGCGTTCAGGTTCGGGGACATGGGGCGCGGAGCATACGGGATGCGGCGTCCGGTGCCGCACACCCGAAGCGATTCCCCGGCCTGAATGTCACGGGTCCGTACCAGCCGTCATGTTCGTGCGCGGGACGCCTGCTTGCCCCTGGCGGGCTTCTTCGCGGCGGCCTTCTTCACGGCGGCCTTGCGCGCGGTCTTCATGCGCTTGCGCAGGTGCTCCACCCACGCCCCACGATGCTACCGCGCCGCGGGCGCCCGGACGTAGCGCCAGAACGTGTAGCCCGGGACGCGTGCAAGCGGCTCGGTCTCACGGAGGAACCGGACGGCGTGCAGCTCGCGCTGCTGGGGCTCCTCCGGCTCCCGGTCGCCGTCCGAGCGCACCCAGACGAGTGCTCGCGCGCGCCCCACCTCCACCAGGTTGAAGGGCGAGCGCTGGTAGTGGCGCGGGTCGGGCAGGGGCATCGCCTGGGTCTCCAGCGGCTGGAGCGCCGCCAGATGGAAGACATCCCAATAGCCGCCCATCAGCAGGGTGCCCGGGGCCACCCGGGCCAGCGTCCGCGCGGCTTCGAGCGCCCGCGCGTGGTCCTCCCTCGGGCGCGACGGATGCGTCCACGCCCACACCAGGGCCACCCCGGCCGCCGCCACTCCCAGCGCACCCGCGATTCGCGACACCCGGGGCGGCAGCCACGCCGCCAGCTGGTGCAGCAGCAGCGCGCCCAGGCCCACGAGGAGCAGCAGGTGGGCCAGCGCGAAGTAGCGCGCCGCGAAGTCGTTGTTGCGCACGTGGGCCACGGTGACCAGCAGCGCCAGCTGCCCCAGGGCCGAGATTCCGCACGCGATCGCCATCCAGGCCGGATCCGGCAGCTCCGCCCACGCGGCCCGTCCCCGCCGCGCATGGCGCACGAGCCACCGCCCCGCGAGCAAGAATCCCACGAGCAGCAGCCCGCCCAGCGGCAGCGGCCCCGACCACAGCGAGCCCAGCACCCGGCCCGCGTTGTCCCAGAGATGGCCCCGGTCCAGCCCCACCGACGTGCGGTACTCCTGGCCGTAGGTCCGGTTCGCGAAGCGGTGGTACAGCCGCCGCAGCTGCCGCTCGAAGACGCCGCCCACCGTGATGGGCACCGCCGCCATCACCCACGGACGCCAGCCCTCCAGGCCCCGGAGCCAGGCACGCGGCAGCTCCACGCCCCAGATCACCGCCAGCACGGGCAGGCTCGACGTGGACACCCAGCAGGCCAGCGCCGCGGTCACCGCCGCCGCCACGCCCCAGCCCCACCGGGACGGGCGCGAGCGTGCTTCCAATAGCCGCCGCAACCCCAGCCAGGTCCACGCGAGCATCGCGAACTGCCAGCCATAGGGTTGGGCGCCGTCCAGCACGTGCGTGCGCACCTCCGCCGGTCCCGCCAGCGCCAGGGGCACCGCCACGAGCATCCCCGCCGCCGCGCCCGAAGCGCGAACCAGCCGGGCCAGCGGGAACGCCGCGCTCCAGCTCACGATGATCAGCGCCGTCTGGAGCCCGCCGGGGGACCAGTTCCGGCCCCCCACGAGCCGCGCGAGCAGGAAGGGCCACGCTCCGAAGCGGTCCTGTCCCAGGTAGTACGCGTGGAACAGGTCCACCCGGGCCGCGCGCGCCATCAGCAGCGGGATGGCGGTGTCGGAGCTGTACGACGGGCCGCTCTCCATCCCCGGCCGCAGCAGGACGAGGGCGAGCGCCAGCGACAGCGCCCATCCCAGCAGCGCGAGGACTTCCGCCGGGCCGCGCTTCATTCCCGCACCTGGCCGCGGGCGGGATGCGGGGATGGAGGCGCGGAGGAGGGAAGGGGCAGGGAAACCATGCGCGCGGGAGGATGCGTCAGGAGCCCTCCCTCGCGCTGCCTAAATCGTGGGGAAGGAGCGGCCATCCACGGCGTAGGTCTGCGCCACCTCGAGCTGGCCGCCCCGGGGAATCCATTCCGGAACGAGGAAGAGCGAGCGCCAGACATTGAAGACGTCGACGACGACCCCGGGGGCGGAGTCGCTGGGCGCCTCATCCTTGCTCTCCAGCTTCTTCTTCACCTGGGCCTTCTGCTGCAGCTTCTTCTGGTTCTTGCTGCCCATGACCAGGATCGGCGGCGTGACGTAGGGGGCGTTGGGCGCGGCCTTCAGCATCTCGCAGACCGCGGGCCCCAGCAGGGCCACGTCCTGCGAGACGAAGAACTCCGCTGTCTTCGGCTTCTTGCCATCCGGCAGGTGGCAGACACGCATCAGGTCCGGAGCGGTGACGCGCATCCGGAGGTACTCGATGTCGTCCGGAAGGAAGTGGTCCCACGAGAGCACGTCCACGCCCATGAACGCGGCGATGTCCGTGGAGCCGCTCCGGCCGCCCACGAACTTCACCCGCTTCTCGCGGCCGTAGGCGGAGTTGGCGACCTCGCGCCAGAACGCGGCCGTGCCCCGCCACCGGTCGAGCTGACTTCCGATGCCCGCGACGTCGAAGAGGTCCTCCACGGGCGATTGGGTGTTGCTTGGCGCCTCCAGCTTCCGGGGGTGCGCCTCCGTGAGCCACTTCGGCGCGTCGCCGGACTGCAGCTTGAACCGGTTCCCCATCACCAGGAAGTAGGCGCCGGGAACCTGCGAGACCGCCGTTGCGATGTCCTTGAGCCGGTCGGCGTCCAGGTTGTGCTGGGGGTTGTAGCCCTCCATGCGTCCGTTGATCAGCACCACGGTGGTGATGCCCTCCCTGGAGGAGAAGAGATTGTCGAGCCACTCTTTCGCGCGCCGCTTGATCTTGCGCTCCTGTTCGTCGCTCAGGTCGGCGCAGAGGCCCAATTGCAGCCGCGTCCGGACGTCCGCCAGTCCCTGGGTGGCAATCTCCCGCAGGATGACGGAGGTGCTCTGGTAGATGAGCCCGACGGGAAGACCCAGCCGCGTCTGCGTGGTGTTCCGGTGCTGGTAGGCCTTGGGCTTGCCGTTGACCTTGCCCTCGACCTTCTCCAGCTTGACGCCCGTCACCCGTTCGCACCGGTCCCCCAGTCTGATGGCGTGGTAGAAGGCGTCGATGGAGGGCGCGGTCTCCACCTCCTTGGAGTCATTGCTCACGGTCAGCACAACCCGCACCCGGGGGTTCAACACCATGGCCGCGGCGGCATGCCAGGTGTCTCCCGTGTAGTCCCCCGGGTGGCTGATGTAGAGGGGGCCGGATCCGCTGCGCTGCTCCGAGTCGAGGGTTTCCATGTCGGCGTCACCCTAGCCCCGCTCCAAGCCCTGGCTGAAGGACCCACGACGTGCCCAGGCGTGCGCCTATGCGGCGCTGCCCGGGACGAGGATGACGTCCTCGTCCTGCTCCAGATGGTACGTGCCGTCGGGCTGCTGGCATCGCTCGGCATGCGCGCGGATGCGTCCGTCGAGCGTCCGCGCCTCCTCGGGGCTCATGGCCGCCAGCTGCGCGGCCGTGAAGCAGCCTTCCAGCACCAGGAAGCGGCAGAGCGTGTACATCTCCTCGAAGGTCTTCGCGGCGAACCCGCTCATCGTCGCCAGGCTTTCGTGCGGCAGCTGCTTGCGCCGCAGCTCGTCCACGACGTGCTCGCTGAAGTACAGCGTGTCGGAGAACTCGCGGCACATCGCATGGGTCGGTCCGCGGGCGGCGGCCATCACGATGAGGCAGGTTCCTCCGGGGCGCACGAAGCCCCGCAGTCTGTCAATGAAGCCGCCCCATTCCGAGACAGGCACGTGGTACAGGACGTGGCAGCAGATCACCAGGTCATACCGGTCCTGGGATGCGTATTGCTCGAGGGAGACCGGGAGGACCTTCGCCTTGGCGTGGTGGAAGCCGGCGCTCTGCTCGGGATGGGGTTCCAGCAGCGTGAGCGAAGCGAAGAGCGGCGCGAGCTGTTCCGACACCTTGCCCGCCCCGGCGCCGACGTCCAGCAGGGTGGGGCGCTCTGAAAGCGTGGGAGACAGCCGCTCCGTGACGATGCGGTGGATGTTCTGTGGATGCCGCGCGGACGCCGCGAGCAGGCGGAATGCCGTGGCGTAGTCCTGCGGTGACATTGTGATTCCCATGACGCCCCTCGGTTCCGGGATGATTGCCAGGGAAAGGCTATCACCCCGGCTCCTCAGGGGCTGGGAATGCGGCTACCGGGCCGCCTTGCGCTGGCCGCCGACGAAGGCCGCCAGGTGCTCACCCGTCAGCGTCGACTTCGCCTTCACCAGGTCGGCCGGGGTGCCTTCGAAGACAATCCGTCCGCCGTCGTGGCCCGCGCCCGGACCCAGGTCGATGATCCAGTCCGCGTGCGCCATCACCGCCTGGTGATGCTCAATCACGATGACTGACTTGCCTGAGTCGACCAGCCGGTCCAGCAGCCCGAGCAACTGCTCCAGGTCGGCCAGGTGCAAGCCGGTGGTGGGCTCGTCGAGCACGTAGACGCCACCTTCCGTCCCCATGTGCGTCGCGAGCTTGAGGCGCTGCCGCTCGCCGCCGGACAGCGTGGTGAGCGGCTGGCCCAGCCGCAGATAGCCCAGCCCCACGTCGGCCATGCGCTGGAGGATGGCGCTCGCGGCGGGCGTATGCGCCTTGCCGGGCCCGAAGAAGGCGACGGCGTCCGAGACGGGCAGGTCCAGCACCTCGGCGATGTTGAGCTTGTTGAGCCGGTAGTCCAGCACGGACGCCTGGAAGCGCCGGCCCTCGCAGTCCTCGCAGACCGTGCTGACGCCGGCCATCATCCCCAGGTCGGTGTAGATGACCCCTGCGCCGTTGCAGGTCGGGCAGGCGCCCTCGGAGTTGGCGCTGAACAGGGCGGGCTTCACGCCGTTGGCCTTCGCGAACGCCTTGCGGATGGGCTCCAGCATGTCCGTGTACGTGGCCGGGTTGCTGCGCCGCGAGCCCTTGATGGGCGTCTGGTCGATGGACACCACGCCTTCCCGGGTGCCCACCGAGCCGTGGATGAGCGAGCTCTTGCCGGACCCCGCCACGCCGGTCACCACCACCAGCACGCCCATCGGGATGTCGACGTCCACCTTCTTCAGGTTGTGCGTGCTGGCGCCGCGCACCTTCAGCACGCCGGACGGCTTGCGCACGGACGGCTTCAGGCTGGCCCGGTCGCTCAGGTGGCGCCCGGTGAGCGTGCCGCTCCCGCGCAGCCCCTCCACGGTGCCCTCGAAGACCACCTCGCCGCCAGCGGTGCCCGCGCGTGGGCCCAGGTCCACGACGTGGTCGGCGATCGCGATCATCTCCGGCTTGTGCTCGACGACGAGGACGGTGTTGCCCTTGTCTCGCAGCCGCAGCAGCAGGTCGTTCATCCGCTGGATGTCGTGCGGGTGCAGCCCCACCGTCGGCTCGTCGAAGACATAGGTCACATCGGTGAGTGACGAGCCCAGGTGGCGGATCATCTTGGTGCGCTGGGCCTCACCGCCCGACAGCGTGCCGGACGGCCGGTCCAGGCTGAGGTAGCCCAGGCCAATCTCCACGAACGAGTCGAGCGTGTGCCGCAGCGACTTGAGCAGCGGCGCGACGGAGGGCTCCTTCAGGTCGCGCACCCACTTCGCCAGGTCGCTGATCTGCATCGCGCAGGCGTCCGCGATGTTGATGCCCTTGATCTTGGAGGACCGCGCGGCCTCGCTGAGCCGGGTGCCCTTGCACTCGGGGCAGGGCGTGAACGTGACGGCGCGCTCCACGAACGCGCGGATGTGCGGCTGCATCGCGTCCACGTCCTTGGACAGGAACGACTTCTGGATGCGCGGCACCAGGCCTTCGTAGGTGAGGTTCATCTTCTCCACCTTCACCTTGGTGGGCTCTTTGTAGAGGAAGTCGTGGCGCTCCTGCTGGGTGTACTTGCGGATGGGCTTGTCCGGGTCCAGGAAGCCTGACGCCCCGAAGATGCGCACGAGCCAGCCATCCACGGTGTAGCCGGGGATGGTGAGCGCGCCCTCGTTGAGCGACTTGCTGTCGTCGAACAACTGGGTCAGGTCGATGTCGCTGACCGTCCCCATGCCCTCGCACTTCGGACACATGCCGCCGGTGACGTTGAAGACCTTCTTCTCGGTCTTGCCACCGCCCTTCTCGACGGTCATCTCCCCGGTCGCGCGGACGGACGGAACGTTGAAGGAGAAGGCGTTGGACGAGCCGATGTAGGGCTTGCCCAGGCGGCTGAACAGCACCCGCAGCATGGCGTTGGCATCCGTCGCCGTGCCGACCGTCGAGCGGGAGTTGGCGCCCATGCGCTCCTGGTCGACGATGATCGCGGTCGTCAGCCCTTCCAGGACGTCGACCTCGGGGCGGCCCAGCGTGGGCATGAAGCCCTGCACGAACGAGCTGTAGGTCTCGTTGATCAACCGCTGGGACTCGGCCGCGATGGTGCCGAACACCAGCGACGACTTGCCCGACCCGGAGACGCCGGTGAAGACGGTGAGCCGCCGCTTGGGAATCTCGATGCTGACGTCCTTGAGGTTGTTCTCGCGGGCGCCCTGGACGCGGATCAGGTCATGGCTGTCCGCTGCGGTCTTGTTGGAGGCGGTCATGGGTCCATCTATCCCGCAGCTGCTCAAATAGAAAAGGAGTCAGTGCTTGTTCCGCCAGGAGCCCTTGTGCCACTTCATCACGCCGATCTCGGGCAGGATGAAGTTGGCCTTCAGCGACTCGTAGTCCTGCTGGTCGAGCGCGCCGAAGGACCACATCTCTCTCTGCAGCAGCTCATAGACCTCTTGCTCACGCCGGCTTCCGGACAGGACGTCCTTGAGCATGCCCATCTGGACCGACAGCGTGATGAGGTCTCCGATGATTTGATCGCGTCTTTCCGACGCGAGCGCCTCGGGGGCTTTCGCCTTCATCTCGGTGATGAAGTCCAGATAGGCCTCGAGGCTGGCCCTGGCGATGGCGTTCCCCTTCCTGGCCCACGCGGCCCAGAAGTCCACGCTCGGCGTCATGACCGGGTGCGTGGACGTATCCGTATCCTTGATCCACGGCCTGGCGCCCGGGTAGAACTCGCGCCCCTGGCCAATCCTCGCGAACTTGATGCCGAGGGTCGCCGTGGTGAACTCGTCCATCGGCGTGATCTTGCAGGCGTCCTTGAAGCGCCTGGCCTTGTATTTCATGCGCTGCATGCCGCCCATGGGCGCGGTCGTCGTGTCGAGGTAGTGACCGCCGGCCTGGTACAGCAGGTAGAGCATCAGCACGTCCTTGACCGCTGAGAACGCGCGCTTCGCCGTCAGCCAGGCGACGGCCTCCGCCAGCTTCGGGAACGGATTGGCCGGCAGGGTGTCGTGATTCATGTCGGCGTCGAGGCCCTGGATGACGACGCCGGGCAGGGCCCCGCCGAAGGCGGTGGCGTGCTCGGCCTTGCACCAGAGCTGAATCGAGACAGTCGTCCCGCACTCGGTCACCATGGCCTGGATTCCCTCGAGCCCGCTCTCGGGCACGGGTCCCCACCAGATGTAGTGCAGCCGTGGCGCTCGCTCGGCGGCCACCGCCTCCGCGTGCATCCGCGTGGATTCCTCCGCGAGCCGCGTGACGCGCCGGTGCGCCATCGCCGTCGGCGAGACGTTCCCACGGACATCGTCGAGGGCAACGATGATGTCTGGGAACTGGACCGTGTTGCCCTGCGCGCGGATGTCGTTGAAGACACGGAAGCAGATGTCTTGATCGCTGTCGGTCGGGCTCGCGGTGCCGAGCACACCCCTCACGATGGTTTTCAGGGCCTCGCCACGGATTCGCATCCGCCGAGGCTACGGGGCCGCGTGGAAGGAAGACAAGCCGATCCGCACGGAGAGCCTGTGGAGAGGAGGCTCGGTGGTGTCCGTGACCCGCGTCACGCGGAACCAGAGCGGCAGGCTTTCATCCTCCACGAACGTGTTGAGCACATGAGGATTTCCCGCCTCGCGACGCGGCCTGGCGACCTTCGCGGAGGCCGTGGGAAGACATTCAAGGAGTCGCGCGACAAATCGCCGGTGCTCCTCCTGCAACTCGTCTTCGGAAGTGAAGTCATCACTGCTGCAATGAACCCAGGTCCGCGTCTCGCTCGCTCCCACCCGGCAGTGCTCGGCGTCGGGAAAGCCTTCGCGCATCTCCCACAGGCGCACCCCGGAGGTGGTGCTTTCCTGGGGCCGGCCCCGCAGGTTCTCGAAGCGCTGGTGGGCGGATGAAATCAGGTCGTTGACCTCCTGGCAGGATGGGGCCTTCGTGGAAGGCGCTGGCGCTTGAGGTGGGCCTGTGAACTCGCACGCGAGCAGGTCCATGTCTTGACCAGGAGGGTAGGGATACCGCACGGATGGCATGCGCTTCTCATCCGCCGTCCACTCCAGCGTCGCGGCGAACCGATGAATCTGTCCCGGCCCCAGCTCGAACGGGAACATCCGGGACCTGTAGGGCTCCCATTGCTCAGGCTCGCTCTCCAGCTTGGACACCGTTCCCATTGCGACCTGGAGGTTGCAGCGGACGGGACGGTCACAGATGTTCTTGTAACGCTGCGTCTGCGACATCACCGGGGGATCTCCGTCCCGGATGTAGACCCGCTGATCGGTATCCTCTTCTCGAAGGCGAAGGCACCGCGCCGCTGTCGGATCCGCCTGGATGAGGGGACGAGGGAGCGATTTCGTGGAGCCACATGGGCCGGGAAGAGGGTGTGCCATCAACTGCGAGGTGTGGATGAGGGCGGCCCGCCAGCCCTTGCGGCAGTTGTTGTCGCTCGTCTGCTGCGCGAGGTCCATGTCCCAGCAGAGGCCCATCCAGCGGTTCATGAGCACTTCAGCCCGTTCCTGCCATCTCGCCGCTGGATTCTCATCGGAGTAGCTCTTGCCCGGAGCGTAGTGCGCCTCCTTCGCGAGCAATGGCTCGAGCCGCAGCTGGTGGTGGGCGAAGAGGATCATCGGGGCGATGAACGCGTGTGGAAGGGCGCTGTCCTTCCGGGCCAGCCAGTTGAAGGCCTTCTCGTCACACGCAATCTCCCGGGTCAATTCGTCGGCATCCGCGCTTTCGCCGCACGACGCTCCTTGGGTCAGGTGCGCGAGTTCATGGGTCATGGCGAAGGCATAGAACGCCAGGCTGTAGCCCTTCACGTCCTCCACTTCCTCGAGAGTCACCTCCCGCTTCGGCATGAGGAAGGGCTGGCAGCTGTCGCCGCCGTGGTTGTCGATGGCATCCAGCCACCGGGAGAAGCTGGCATCGGGGCGGGCTGCCCACGCTTCAAGCTGAAGGCCTGAAGGGTTCTCCTCCTTCAATGCCTGCTTGAGGGACTCTCTCTCCGCCGTGTAGATGCTGGCGTAACCCTCCACCAGGTCGGCCAGGGCCGTGCTCATCCGGATCTCAAGGCGATCGTCGGTGTGAATCGTTCGGAGCCAGGGGACCTGACTCCAGGTCACGTAGAAGCGGACGGACCTGCCGGCGCTGGCACAGCCTTCACCTCCGCAGACGATGCTTTCCGCGAAGAGGAACGCCCGAACCAGCCGGTCCGGAAGCCAGCCGTAGGTGAAGCCGATGGCTCCCTGGACATTTTTGTCGCAGGCGCTGTCATCCCACTCAACGCCTTCCTGGGTCTGGATCTCGACGATGATGCAGTTACCCCGCCACAGGAACGTGATGCCGTCCGGCCCCTGGATCACGCGGGGTTTGACCGGGGCGGCGGCTGTCTGGAGCGGTGCCGCCGCTGGTGCCTCCTCCCGGGGCCGGGTCGCGCAGCCGAGTAATAGCGCCAACGACAGGAGAAGGACGCGAGGGAGCGGGGGCACTGTCAAAGAATGCCTCGTGCGACCAACCGGCGGCGAAGGCAGTTCGCGGGGATGCCTTCGTTGTACACGGCGCGGAGCGATGACGGGTCACCGCTGTGGTGAAGGGCGACGAGGGTTGTCAAATGGAGATCGAAGCACGGTGAGCCTGAGGAACCCGGCTCCGTGTTGGTCCTGTACCGGACGCGGTTCCCACTCCGGTTCAATCCCAGGATGGCTTCCGTGTCGATGGCGACCTGGAGTGGGCGGCCCTGCGGGTGCTGCAGGATGACGAGTGGATCGCGTGCCACGAGGGGAAAGGTGTCCGGCAACGAGATCCAGCCGCGTTCGCCATCCGGGGTGACATCGTTGCCGACCTTTTCGGACAGACGCAGGACCGCGTGATCGAGCTCGTCGTCCGTAGGGTCCCGGCGCTTGGGATCGCTTTCCTCATCCACGGGGCTGTGCGGGCTGAGATCCACCTGCCAGTCCGCTGCGAGATGGCAGGGACGACCCGCGCCCACGGCACGTCCGCCGTCACTTCGATAGTCGAAGACGCAGGTCAGGTTCGACGGGCTCGCGGCCCTCCTGACCAGCTGCTCGATGACATGATGGTTGGTCATCACCAGGTCGGGCCCGATCAAGAAGCCGGTTCCAACGGGCTGCCCGGAGACGTCGATGCGGCAGATTCGCCGCTCCAGCGACACCAATCTCTGGCGCCAGGCCACCGGATCCAGAAAGGGGTTCTGCCGGGTGATGACCTTCTCAAGAACGCGCGGCGGGTTGTTCCCGGTGACCTCCAGCACGCGCTGATGCTCCAGTCCTCGCATCAGGAGCAGCCCAACGGCTGCGGAGGCGAAGGCACAGGCCAGAAGCAACGTCCCGGCAAGCATCGCTCCCGCGAAGCGAACCTCCGTGTGCCCCCAGCACGCGAGGATGTTCTCGGGCGGCCCCAGGTCCTTGATGCAGGTTGCGTCGGTTCCCTCGCACAAGCAGGACGGCAGTCGCGGGCCCAACGCCGTCAGCCAGAGGAAGACCCTGCCCTGGTAGGAGACGGGGACCTCCGCCCGGGTCGCCCACCCGAAGGCGCCTGCGCTGAGGACGGTCAGCGCCAGCAGCCAGTTCATCATGGATCGGCGCCACCGGGGCGTCGCGCGCCCGAACCCCCTCAGCTGGATGGCCCCCGCGCCAATGGCTGAAACCAACACGATCCACCCCGGCAACCAGTTCCGGAAGTCGTAGGGCTCGGGTCCCTCCGGAAGCAGCGGCGCGGTCAGGTATGAGAAGCCCATCCCCAGGAGCGCTCCCAGCAGCATGCCCCACGCGGTTTCAGCCCCCCGGCCCCACCTCATTCGAGCGCGCATTTCGAAAGGCCTGCCTTGGAGTTCTCGACGAGGACGCATCGGATTCTGGGGGCGTCGTAGTCCGAGAGATTGAACTTTGTTTCGAACGGTTTGTAGCCATCCGCCGACACGGAGAGCTGGTAGTTCCCCCGGAACATGCTGGGGAAGGTGAAGGCCGTCCACGCAGGACCGAAAACATTGGTCGCGGCGACCGGTCGCAGCTGCACGATTGCCTGCGGGGAGCTGCGGACCGTGACATCAATCAGCAGGGAGAACTTCTCGGAGTCGCGGGCCCATGCGGTGAGTTGCGACTGAAGGCCGGATATCGCGCTTGGCGTGTAGATGGGGGCTGATCCGTAGCATTCCGAGGTACTGGGCGCGGGCAGGGCTGGAAACTCGCGCTCCGCCGCGGCTCGCGCTTCCGCGGTTTCGGCTCGTGCGCCGAAGGCGGCCAGCGACTCGTTCCGGATGCGATTGTAGGACTTGCGGACCGTGGAGGCATCGAAGGCCTTCTCATTCTTGCAAGGGCCACTCAAGCTTGACACCTTCACCTCGGGAAGCTCTTGGAGCGCTTGGTGGATGTGTTGCTCGTTCTCCGCGAGCTCCGCCTTGAGCTGCTGAGAGAGTTCGATGCGCATGGCCACCTTGGACGCCTGGGCCTCGGCCACGTTGTTGTTGGCTGCCGAGGCTTGGGAGCCGGCGGATGCACAGGACAGCAGCAGGAAGGCAGCCGCTACCACGAACAGGCGCCCGGCATGCGTGAGGCTCTTCACCATGTCCATGCATCGAGCAGATTCGCTGTGCGCGTGACGTGTCAAGCAGGCCACGGCGCCGGATGCGAGGTAGTCTGCCCGGCATGCCGCTGAAGGTGATGACGCTCAACGTCCTCATGGGAGGCGAGGAGCGGATGCCGCTGCTCCTCACCCTCATCGCCCGGGAGAACCCGGACGTGCTCGTGCTGCAGGAGTGCCTGGGCTGGGAGGACGGGGAGCGGCTGCGTCAGGTCGCCGCCGCGCTGGGCCTCCTCGCGACGGAGGCCCACGTGCGGCTGGGCACCGCCCGGCCTCGTCCGAGCGGCAACCGCTACCACGTCGCCATCGTGAGCCGCCTGCCGGTGCGCTCGGCCCGAGCCCACGCCAACGCGCACTTCATCGGGCACTGCCTCCTCGAGTGCGAGCTGGAGACAGGCGCGGAGCCGTTGACCGTCTTCGCGGCCCACTTCGACTCCCACCAGGAGGGCCTGCGCTTCGTGGAGGCGCGCTACCTGCGCTCGCTGATTGAACCCGAGGCCTTCGGTGCAGGGGACTTCCTCCTGGCCGGGGACCTCAATTCGCTGTCGCGCGCGGATCCCTATCCGGTGGACCTGGCGGACCGCGTCCGCCGCGCCCGGATTGACAAGTATGGCCATCCGCCGCGCTTCGACGTCATCGATGACCTGGAGGGCTTCGGCTGGGTGGACATGCTGCGCCTCAAGCCGGGTTCGTCCCAGTGGGCGACCGCCCGGCGCGAGCGCGAGGGGGAGGTCATCGACTTCCGCACGGACTACGTCTTCGCCTCGCCCTCCCTGGCCCGGCGGCTCGTCACGGCGCGGGTGGTGGACGTGGGCACGGCCTCCGACCACCACGCGCTGACGGCGAGCTTCAGCCCAGCTCGTGGCGCTGCAGGGACTCCGCCGACTTGACGATGGCGTCGCGGATCTTCCCCTTCAGGCTGGCCTCGTTCTTGAGCACCTCCTTGAGCGCGGCCGTCTTTCCGTAGAACACCCAGGAGGAGGAGTGGCTGCCTCCGCTGGCGGTCGCGACCCGCACGTCCAGGTAGCGCTCCTGCTTCCCCGCGTCCCCGCTCAAGGGAGCCAGGCGCAACTCGACGTCACCCACGCCCTTGACGAGAGCTCCGGCCGCGAAGTGGGCGCTCAGCGGGGTGAAGGTCCCCGTGTCCGGCACGCCCGTGCGCGCGCGCTCCGTCAGCTCATGGAGCGCGGTGGCGATCACCTGCTGCAGCTTCTGTTCACTCAGGACGACCTGCATGCGGCCCCTCAGGGGTTCTTGTACCGGGCCTTGATCTCCGCGATGGAGCGCTCAAGGGCCTGGATCCGTTCGACGCTCAGGACCTTGTTCAACCCGTCCGGCAGGGGTGGCGGCTTGGACGGCTGGCCCAGCTCCATCGCGCGCGCGTGGATGTAGCTCTGGTTGAGGTACTCCAGGTACTGGATCCGCTGCGCCTCGGTCATCGCGGCCATGGCGGACTCCACCGGCTTGACCAGCTTCTGGAGCTCCAGCACCGCGGCCTCCGGCACGTTGCGCACGAGCGGCTTGCCCAGCAACACGTCGTAGGGGATGTGCTCGGCGTTGGCGATGTTCAGCACCTCCTTGCCGATGATCTGCAACTCTCCCCGGACGCCATTGGCGTGCTTCAGGTACGCGCACACCACCGTGTAGCCGCTGTCCATCAGCTTGGACTCGTTGATGGTCAGGTCCTTGCCGGCCTGCTTCGCCGCCACCTGCAACATCTCCAGGTGTTCGGCCGTGAAGTAGGGTTTGCCGTCCGGCCCGTGGAGGTTGTTGATTTCGGTGACCTCCAGCTCGCCCTTGCGGATGGCCTCCGCGAGCCGGCCCACCACGCGCTTCATCGCCGCGGGGGACGTCTCCGACAGGATGAGCCGCGTGCCAATGGCATCCCAGAGGTTGGTGATGGCCTCCTGGACGGTGGTGACCTTCGCCCCGAACCGATCCACGGCGCGCTGCAACCGGTTGGCCGCGGAGACCGGGTCCTTCGCGCGCGCCTGCACGCTGCCCATGTCCTTGAACACCTTCGCAATCAGGTCGCGCGAGGGCTCCAGCTCCTTCGAGTAGCGGGGATACGCCTCCTCCGCGAGCCTCTCGATGGGAGGACTGGGCTTCTTGAGGCGCTCGCGCAGACGGCTGGCGGCCTGGCGCGGGCCGGGCAGGGGAGACTTGCCCTCGGTGTAGTTGGTCGAGCGCTCCTTGAGCCACGAGGACAGGCGGGTGGAGCCGAAGGCCTTCTCCACCGCGGTGCCCTTGAGCGCCTTGAGCGCGGCGCCAGCGCCCTTGGCCGCGACCCACATGGCCAGCGCCTCCACCAGGACGCCCGCGAGCACGCCGATGGTCTCGGCCAGCTCGCGCGCCGCCTCGTCTAGCCGCTGCGCGTTCCCGCGCGCGTCCCACACCTTGCCGAGGAACTTCCCGAACGCCGCGCCAATCTTCTTGAGCGAGTCGAAGACCCACTTGGCCAGGAAGGCCAGCCCCACCCACTCCAGGAGCGCGAGCCCCACCTCGAACCCCGCTGCGGCACCGGGAGCGGCGCCCGCACCGCCCGCCAGCGCGCCCAGCGCGGCGCCCACCGCCGTGCAGATGGCGAGCAGGAGGATGGCCCCCACCGCCATCTCCAGGAGCGCGATGAGGACGGTGCGCAGCGCCTGCTCGACGTGCTTCGCGACGGCCTGGGGGATGTACTGGAGCGACAGCCGGATGGCCTGGGCGATGTCGTCCAGCAGCTCGCTCACCCGCTGCAGGCCGGACGCGATGCCCAGCACGTCCAGCGTGTTGAAGCTGTACGAGCCGGAGTTGATCGTGCCGCGCAGCCCCTGGGCGAACTCCTTGCTGGGGATCCAGATGTACGTGTCGGCCTTGAACTCGAGCGACTTCCAGCCCGCCGTGGTGTTGGGGATGGCCCGCCGGTTGACCTGGGCGAGCACCGCCACGAAGAAGCGCAGGTCCGCGCCCCACGCCCGCGCGATGTCGCCGTAGTAGGCCTCCGCGATGGCGATGGCCGTGCCCTTCACGCCGCTGACGACGCGGTGGAGCCGGGCGTTCGGCTCGGGCATCGGGTGGCGCGGCGCGGACCAGACGTAATCACCGGAGACGAAGCCCACGCGTCCGTCGCGGGTGCTCACCGACAGCCAGCCGCCGGGCATCTGCGCCACCACCTGTACGGGGGTGTTGAACGCCAGGGAGCCGAGCACGTTGTCGCCCTGCTCGGGGCTGGAGCGCAGCTGGAGGGCCGGCGTCTTGTTCCACATGACGATGCCCACGCCATGCGCCGGCGGGATGGCAGCGCCCGTGGGGAGCACGGGGGCCACGGACTTCACCAGCGCCACGGCGTTGGTGCGCGTGAGCCCCACGAGCTTCCCCGTCCTGAAGGCATCCGCCAGGCGCTGCTTCATCACCGCGTCGGCGGGCCACGTCGCGGAGCTCGACGGCGAGCAGGCGGTGTACATCTCGCGCACGGCCTGCCGGTGGGTGCGCATCCAGCCATCCAGGCACATCGCCATCACGGCGGGCGCGACCCGGCGGCTCGCGTCCTTCGCCTCCGCGTCGTTCCACAGGACGACGACATAGGAGGCCCCGCCGCCGGAAAGTACCCACTGCTTCGACATGGCGTCCCTTCAGGTGACGGGCGCGAAGGAGCCTATCCAGTTGGGGGAGGGCGGACCAGGGGCCGGCTCACGGCTGGGCCACGCCCGTGTCGTAGGCCTTGAGGACCGTCTGGGCACAGGCGCGGGATTTCTCGCCGTCGCCGTCACCGAACTGCCGGTTTCGGGCCAGGACCATGTAGCGGGTCCTGGCGGCGTTGACCCAGGGATAGAAGCCGAAGGCTCCCGCGGACGAGTGGCCCGTCACGGTCCACACGCCGTTGACGGTCTCGCCCTCAATCCAGTGCCCGAGCCCGTAGTACGCCTCTCCGCCGGACCACGGCGTGGAGGCGACGTCGGGGCCGCCGGGCCAGGCGGGTACGGCGTCCACGGTCAGCTTGGAGGACAGCGCGTACTGGTTGTTGAGCAGGTTCAGCAGGAAGACGCGGTACTGCGCCGCGCTGCCGGAGAAGCCTCCCGCCACGGCGACGTCGCTGTCGGACTCCGGGAAGGTGGTGCCCAGCAGGGGATTGAGCCAATCCATGACGCTCAAGACGCCCGTGCCCCTGCGCACGGGGATGTCGTCCAGCGCCAGCTTCTGCATGTGGCCGCCGTTGTAGAAGAACCGGCCGTTCTGGAGCAGGCGGTAGGTGACGTCCTTGAAGGAAGGCCCGTAGCACGCCGACACGGTCGTCCCGGCGGCGTCACACAGGGTGGTGTTCTCGTCGAGGTAGCCGCTGGTGAAGTTGAGCCGCTTCTTCTCGGCCGCGGTGAGGTTCGCGTACCCCTTGGACTGCACGTAGGCCCCCGCGTACAGCCACTTGCTCGCGGACGCGATGGGCATCACCGTGGTCGCGGTGACGCCGCTGCCCTTCGAGAGGCCATGGAGCGGCCCGGCGCCATTTCCCAGCTCCCAGTAGAAGTTCCCGAGCGGCTTGCAGCTCGCGGAGTTGTTGGCCGTGTCCAGCGCGGCCTGTTCATACACGGTGAGGGCCGCACGGGACGTCCCCAAGGCCGCGTCTTCGCCTGCATCCGGCGCTCCACAGCCGCCACCGCCCAGGGTCCACAGCGTGCACGCCCAGAGGAGCTGCGTCGTTCCACTTCGCTTCATGGGTGCTTCCTCCCTTCGCCTGAGGGCGACTTTCGTTCATCGTAGCGCCATGGAATCCATGCATGCGCGGACGAGGAGCGGCGCGGGCCGCACGCAAGCGGCGTACACCCTGTGGCAGCTGAACCACGCGCGCTTCCTGCTGGCGTTCGTGAAGACCCTCGGTCCGCTGATCCTGCTGAGCGCCGTGGCGTTCACGCTCCTGGTGAGCTGGCCGAGGTTCGACGTCTGGGCCTTCATGAGCGGGCTGTTCTTGTCCGGCCTCCTCCTCGGCATGGTCGGAATCCTGTACCTGGTCTTCAAGATCGATGCCCGGGGGTCGACCTACTGCAAGGACCCCGTGATGGAGCTGGCTCCGTCCGAGGACGACCTCACCGCGCGCGATGCGTCCGGAGCGCTCCTGGGAGGACTCACCGACGGCACCCTGCGGGTCGTGCGCGTGAACCTGATGCGCGGGAAGCAGGGCCTGGCGGGCGCGCTGCGCGTGGATCATGCGAAGGGGTCCGTCTGGCTCAGCCCCTACCAGTGGATCGGCGCATGGCCGGGACTGCGCGCCGACTCCGCCCATGAACCGATTCATCTCGTTGAGGATCCCCTGTTCGACGCGTTGATGCGGCTCGCGGAGTAGTGGGGGCGGGAGCCGTCAGAACTTGAAGTTCCATCCGGCCAGGTGCCGCAGCTCGCCAGCGCCGGAGGTGGGGATGCGGTCCGGCATGGGCTGCTTGTGCGCGGGGACAGGCACGTCAGTCGCGATGCGCTTGACCCCGGTTGTCTTGTCGAGCCCGGGTGCACCGGTGTCTCCAGGATGCCTATGCTTGCACCCTGACGCTGCATCCAAGCGGTACGCTGCGCGGGCTTCAGCTCGCTCGGGGGGGACGCACCATGGCGGAGACCGGACTCGTCGCGAAGCTCACCATCCGTCTGCGCGGCTACGTGTCGCCAGACACGGACTCGCAATTCGAGGGCTACGTCGAGCCCGGCACCTACTTCGTGCTCGAATACAAGAAGGGCTTCCCGACGCGAGGCACCGACTATGCGCGGCTGGAGGCGCCCACGCTGGGCGCGCTGGACACGTGGATCTGCACGCGCTGGAAGTCGCAGACCTACGCGAAGGTCGTCCCGGAGAAGAAGCCTCCGCCTGTGAAACGGCGGTCCTTCGACGACGACCCCCTCGCCGTGCCCGAGTCGGCGCTCGTCGGACTCCTGAAGGACTTCACCGCCTACCATTACGACCTGGACCGGGCCTACTACCCGTGGATGCTCCCCGGCATCCGCGTCCCGGTGGGGCCTCCGCGGCAGAACAACTGCTGCACCTTCGTGGAGGCGTTGACCGTGAAGGCCTTCGCCGACACGCACGGCGCGGCGTTCAGCTGGGACGCGCGCAGGCACCGGCAGATGATGGTCGCCTCCGCGGAGGACTACTTCTCCCCGGTCACGGCCGCCATCGAGAGCGGCATGGCCATCCTCCCTGCCTCCGAGGAGTCGCCTCCCCACCCGTGGACGCTCATCCAGGGCTGGCGCAAGCAGTGGGACTCCGGCCACACCTTCCTCGTCGTGGACCACCACGTCCAGACGGACAAGGTGCTGGTGCTGGAGTCCAATGCCTATGAAGGGCTCAACGGGGTCGGCTTCCGCAACCTCGGCAACCTGAGGGACCTGGGCGTCGACCTCCTGGGCAAGAAGCCGCTGGGCGCCTGGTGGAACCGGAGCGACGTGTGGACCTGGCGTCGCATCTGCTCCACCTACCTGTCGCGGAAGCAGGCGTGGTTGAGGGTGAAGGACCGCAAGCTGTCAGGGTTCTGAGTCCTTCCAGCAGGGGTCACGCCTCCCGAGGCCGCAGCGCGTAGGCGATGTCCACGAGGCGCCGGAGCTCGGCGTCGCTCATCTTCAGGTGCCGGGCCGCGGCCTCCAGGTCCTCCGGAGGGAAGGCGCGCATGGCCTTGGGGGTGAACCAGTTGAAGAGGGTGACGATGCCGCGCACCAGCGGCGAGCGGGTGAGCACGGCCGTGGGCGGAATGACAGCGCCCTTCACCTTCGCGCCCTGGTCAAGCGCCTGCTGGCGCTGGAGGGCGTTCGGGCCATGCCCCTCCGCCACCACGAGCTGTGCGCGCATGGTGGCGATGTTCCGGCCGACGAGGTCGCAGTAGCGGTCCCACTCGTCCTGCGCGGGCCGCAGTGCGTTGTGCGCGATGACCAGCACATTGCCCACCATGGCCACGCCCAGCGTGCGGCCCTTGAAGGTGCCCACGACATCCGGTGCGTCGAGCGCCGCCGGGCCTCCGTGCTCGGAAGAAGCAGTCATTGGGGACATGCTCTCCCGGGGGAGGAACCGCCGCAACCCACTGTGCTCCCGGTGAGCCGCGGGGTGTGCACGCAAAGATTGTCCTGCCGGCGTCAATCCGCCTCCGGCCGAGTTCACCGCGAAAGCGCGAGTGCTACGGTTGCCAGCAACCGTGACGGCCTGGAACACCCAGCGCTTTGCCTCTCACGGAGCTGTCGGGGGGATGACATGTCAAGAATGCAAGGCATTGCCGGGCTCAAGGGGTTGAGCCGCGTGGTGTTCGGGCCGCGTTCCGGCGCATGGAGGCTTCCATGAACCTCCGGAAGGTCTACCTCTTCATCTCCCTCATCGCCTGTATCTACCTGGGCGTGGTGGTCGGGGGGCAGCTGCTCTTCGGTGACGTGGAGCTGTATGTCATCGTGCCTGAGGGCCGCACCCTTGAATTGAGCGTCGATGGCGAGGTCCGCGTCGCGAAGCTCTCCGCGTCCACGCAGTTCCGGCTCAAGCAGGGCGACCACGTGGTCGCCCTGAAGGATGAGAAGAGCGGCAAGGTGCGGACGTACACACTCAAGCTCGACAACGGCCTGAACGCGTATGTCCTGCCCATTGATGAGCGGCAGTGCTTCGTGCGCCTGGATGTGACTGATCAGTGGTACGGGTCCAGAGGTCGCGAGGGGACTGCATCCATCCTCGTCGAGCACATCGGTTCCCAGGAGCCCATCTCCAAAAAGGATAGGGACTACTTCAACAAGGCGGCACTGCCCGGCTCCATCAAGAGGAACAATCGCGTGAGCCTGCTCAAGGCCATTGACTGTGACGCGATGAATCAGGACAAGGACACGCTCCTCGCGGGTTTGGAACTCTAGCAGGCTGTCGAGAAGCCCTTACGTATGATGGGGCATGCACTCTCCCAGATGGCTCCTCCTGGCGGCGCTGGCATTCGCTTGCGTCGCCTCCGCGGCCAGCCCCGCTCGCACCTTCCAGACCCGGACCCTCGAGGGCTGGACGGTTCGCATCGATGACCGCCTGCTGACGCCGGCGAACAAGGCCGTGACGAACAAGGCCCTGGTGCTCCTGGCGGCGCAGCTCAAGGAGGTCGTCCGGCTCATCCCCGCGGGCCCCGTGGCTCAGCTGCGCAAGGTGACGCTGTGGCTGTCGCCGCCCTATCCCGACGAGGAGCCGAGGGCCTCGTACCACGCCGGTGAACAGTGGATGCTCCAGCACGGCCGCATCCCGGCGATGCTGAAGGGCATCGAGTTCGCGAACGTCTCCATCTTCGAAAGGGAGACCCAGCGGATGCCCCTGTTCGTGCTCCACGAGCTCAGCCACGCCTATCACGACCGGGTGCTCGACTGGGACCACCCCGGCCTCGCGGCGCTCTATGCGCGCGCGGTGGCAAGCCGGAGCTACGACTGCGTGGAGCGCTCGCGCGGGCCCAAGCGGCCCATCACGTTCGAGCCGGCCTATGCCATGACCGAGCCGACGGAGTACTTCGCGGAGACCTCGGAGGCGCTCTTCGGCCGCAACGACTTCTTTCCCTTCACCCGCGAAGAGCTGGGCACGCACGACCCGGACATGCTCGCGCTGCTCCAGCAGGTGTGGCAGCTGCCCGCGCCCCCGCTACCCACCGCGCCCACGGCAC
>NZ_RAWM01000090.1 GCF_003668875.1 Corallococcus interemptor
GCCGGACAGCCCCGGCCTTGAACTCGTCCGTGTAGCTGCGCCGCGGGCGGCGTGGCTTCTTCTCTTCCACCATGTCGGACACCGTATCTGCCTCTTCGTTGGTGTCCACTGGAGCGGATCACGCCCAACGAGGACTTCCGGCCGGATCTGGCCCTGATGTACCTGGCGTCGGTGGACCCGGCGGACGGCCGGCTCGACAGCCTGCGCATGCTCCCCATGCAGCTGCGCCAGCTCCGTCCCCAGCGGGCCTCGCTACGGGATGCCGAATGGCTGCGCGGAGTCCTGGACCGCGAGGGACGCCGGCTGGGGACGCACGTGGAGTTGATGGCGGACGGGACGATCGGCCTCGAGTGGCGGTGACTCCTGCACGGGGCACCTCGGCGCACCGTGGAGTGCTGTATTCCCCCCTGAGCTTCGTCCGGGAACGCTCCCGATGTCGGCTGCCCCATCGGCGCTGGCGCCGGAGGGCGGATTGCCGCAATTCCTCTCAAGCTCCAGCCTGGGAGGTCATGCAATCCATCAAGCTGGCGCTGGTCTGTCTGTCGTTGGGGTGGGGCCTGGTGGCCGGGGCGCATCCGTCGCGTCCGGCCATCTGGGGCGAAAGCGCGATGGTGAAGGTGCGTCCGGAGACGCCTCCTCGCAACCAGCGGTCCGTGTCGCTGACCGCCGCGCGCAACGAGTTCGTGTCCTTCCAGGTCGTGCTTCACGGAGGACGGTCCGGCCTGAAGGGGGTGAGCGCAGTCCTGCCGGAGCTGCGCGCGGGCCGGGCTCGTATCTCTGGTGGGGACCTGCTGCTCTACCGGGAAGCGCTCCTGGACATCACGACGCCCACGCCGCCGGGAACGACTCCCGGGCGGTGGCCGGATGGCCTGGTGCCGGACGTGGACGAGGTCGTGGGAGAGAAGCGTCTGGCTTTTCCCTTCGACGTGCCCGCGGGAGAAGCCCGCGCCATCTGGGTGGACGTGCACGTGCCGCCGAACGCGCGCCCGGCCAACTACCGTGGCACCGTGACGGTGAAGGGCGACGGCTTCACGTCGCGGGTGGAGGTGAACCTCCAGGTGGTGGATGCCCGCCTGCCGAGCACCTCCTCGCTGCGCAGCGCCTTTTTGCTCTGGCCGCCCCACGTGTGCCGCGCCTTCACCGGGGACCCGGTGTGCCCCGTGGACACCCAGGTGCGCCTGTTGAAGCTCTTCCACCGGATGGCGCTGGAGCACCGCCTCACCCTGGCGAGCGCCTTTCCGCGAGAGGTGAACCTGCCCACGTGGGACCTGCCGGACTACGACACGTTCGCGGAGCGCTGGGGGCCGTTCCTCGACGGCACCGCACCCAACCGCCTGCCTGGGGCCCGAATGACGGCCCTGCAGTACCTGGGGCCGGCCAACGGCGCGGCGCTGACCGAATTCCAGACGGAAGCGGAGGAGCGCGGCTGGCTGTCGCGCTCGTTCGACTACGTCGGGGATGAGCCGCCCTACGGCACTACCTGGGAGGCGGTGGCGGCCCGGGCGGAGCTCACCCGCACGGCGGCCCCGAAACTTCGCACGCTGTTGACCAGCACCGTCACGGAGCTGGAGGCCCACGGGCTGCTGGAGGAGATCGACATCATCACCGTGCTGGTGAACTTCATCGACGGGACCCAGCCGCCCTACGAAGGGAACCAGCGCCCGAAGTACGACGACTTCCTCAAGCTGCCCAACCGCCAGCTGTGGCTGTACCAGAGCTGCGCGAGCCACGGCTGCTCTCCCAGCGAACCGCCCCCGCCGGAGAACATCCCGGGCCAGGGCTGGCCCTCGTACATGGTGGACCGCTCGGCGGCCAAGGCGCGCGGCATGCAATGGCTGGACTTCATCAACGGCGCGAGCGGCGAGCTGTATTATCAGACGGTAGGCCTGCTCTACACCGCATGGACGACGCAGTTCCGCTTCAACGGCAATGGTGACGGCACGCTCTTCTATCCGGGGCTGCCGTCCATCATCGGCGGCACCACGGAGATCCCCCTGCCCTCGATCCGCATGAAGCTCATCCGGCAGGGCATGCAGGACTACGAATGGCTGAAGCTGGTGAGTGACGCGGGCGACCCTGCGTACGCGCGCACCGTGGCCCGGAAGCTCATCCCGCACGCCTGGGCGGTGCCCGAGGACGGGGAGGCGTTCGACAAGGCAAGGCTCCAGCTCATCCGGCGCTACCTGCAACTGTGCCGAAACCGCGCTGCGGCGCAGTAGGCGCCTACTTGGAGGAGGCCTCGGGCTTGACGAGCGTCTTCTCGGAGGACTTGAAGAGGTTCGCCATCACCTTGTCCATGGTCGCACCGAGGAGCCGTTCGCCTGAGAAACCCGCGGCCACTGCAGGCGCCCAGCACGCCCACGGTGCTCAACAACGTCGCTCTGGGCAACACGGGCTACGGCCTCTTCGCGCCGGCCGCGTTCGACGGGGGAGGCAACGTCGCGCGAGACAACGGCGCGGGCAACTGCGTGGGCCTGACCTGCGCACCCTACTGACGCCGCCCTGAGCCCCCTCGCACACGAAGGCGCCACCGCCGTCCGGCAAAGGACGGTGCGCGAGATGTCCGGGTCATAGGCCACAATCCCTCCCATCCTGGATAGTCAATGCCAGCCGCGATCCTCACGCTCGCGACGAGGGGGAACGTTCATGAAAAGAGCAGGCCTTCACCTGATGCTGGTGCTCGCGGCGGCATTGTTCGCGGGCTGTGGGGACACCTCCGGGGACACAGGCACGGCGCGCTTCGCCGTGTCGGTGCCCCAATCCCTCTCCTCCACCATCGCCCGCGTCGCGGTCGCCTCGGGCGGTCCGGACATCCGCACCGTCTGGGTGGACCTGGCGCCCACGAACGGCGTCTGGGGCGGCACCATCGGCAACATCCCCGCGGGCACCGGCCGCGCCTTCGCCGCGCGCGCCTACGACGCCTCCGGCACCCTGCTCTTCTCCGGCTCCGCCGACAACGTCACCATCCTCTCCAACCAGACGACCCTCGTCGCCATCACCCTCCAGCAGATCAACCCGCCGCCACCCTTCGACAACGCGGCCCCCATCATCGACTACGTCTCGGTCTCCCCGAGCACCGTGGCGCCCGGAGGCACCGTCACCCTCCATGCCGTCGCGCATGACCCGACCCCGGAGGACACGGTCCACTTCGCATGGAGCGCCACCGCAGGCTCCATCTCCTCGCCCTCCGAGAGCTTCACCTCCTGGACGCTGCCCACCTCCACCGGGCTCCAGACCGTCAGGCTGACCGTGACGGACTCGCGCGGCCTGGCCTCCAGCGCGCTCCTGGTCGTCAACGTCGTCCCCGAGGGCGAGGGCGAGGCCGAGCTGTCCATCTTCTTCAACAGTGCACCGGAAGTGGCTGCGATCGACGCCACGCCCACGCAACTCGTCGTGGGACAGCCGACGACGGTGTTGGTCACTGCATCGGACCCGGACGGGGACCCTCTCTCCTACTCGTGGAGCGCGTCGTGCGCGGGCACCTGGACCAACGCGTCCTCCGGCATCGCCACGTTCACGCCCTCGCTCCTGCCCACGGAGTCCTGCAACAACTGCCGCCTGAGCGTGTCCGTGACCGACGGGCGCGGAGGACACAACACGGGCACCGTCGCCCTGTGCGTCGCCAGCACGGCTCCCGTGAACCACCTCGCGCCCGTCATCCTCCGCTCCTACCGCTCCTCGGACACCGCGAGCCCGGGCCAAACACTGACCTATGAAGTCGTGGCCAGCGACCCGCAGGGCTCCGCCCTCACCTTCTCCTGGGACTCGAGCGTCGGCACGACAGGCGCTCCGGTGCGGGTGGGCAATCACAGTCGCATCACCTGGACGGCGCCCGCGTGCATCCGCCCGGGCACGACTCCGTCCGTCACCGTCACGGTGGCGAACGCCTTCGACCTCACGGCCACCCGGACCTTCACGGTGGCGGGGCTGCCGGATTGTGTCCTCGTGGGAGATTGGGACCCGACGGGCCACATGGGGGGCGGGCCTCGCTGGGGTCACACCGCGACGCTGCTGCCGGATGGCAGGGTGCTCATCGCCGGAGGTAGCGCCCAGAAATGGAGCTTCTTCCTCGACTCGACGGAGCTCTATGACCCGGCCACGAACACCTGGACCTATGGCCCCCGCATGAACGTGAGCCGCCTCTACCACTCGGCGACCTTGCTGCTCGATGGCAGGGTGCTCGTCGCGGGAGGAGAAGGCTTCGAGTTCTATTCCGCCCGGGCGGAGTTGTACGACCCGGCCACGAACACCTGGACCCCGACGGGCTCCATGGCGCAGGGCCGCTCCAGGCACCTGGCGGCGCGGCTGCCGGACGGCAAGGTGCTCGTCGCTGGGGGCGAGGACATGAGCGGCGACCTCACGTCCGCGGAGGTGTACGACCCGGCCACGGGCACCTGGAGCCCGGCGGGCGCCATGGCCGAACCTCGCTACCGCACGTCGGCGTTGCTGCCCACGGGCAAGGTGCTCGCCACGGGATTGAACTCGGCGGAGCTCTATGACCCGGCCACGAGGACCTGGAGCCCGACCCGTCCTCCGGTTGTATCTCCCGGGGGGCCGCCGGTGGTGCTGCCCGATGGCAATGTGCTCGTGGCCGGGGGCAGGACGGCGCAGCTGTATGACCCCTTCCTGGACACGTGGAGCCTGACGGGCGCCCCACGAGAACCCATCAACGGTCCGGCGGTGCTGCTGACCGACGGCAGGGCGCTCGTCGTGGGTTGGGAGGTGGCGGAGCTGTACGACCCGGCCACGGGCACGTGGACCATGGCCAATACCCCGGCCATCGATCGGAGTGGATTCACCTTGACGGCGTTGTCCGACGGCAGGGCGCTCATCGCCGGAACACCTCCCAACACCGAGTCGGATGTGGAGTCGGCGGAGGTCTACACCCCATGAGACGCGCATCCCTTCACCTGATGCTGGCGCTCGCGGCGGCGGTGTTCGCGGGCTGCGGAGACACTTCCGGGGACACAGGCACGGCGCGCTTCGCCGTGTCGGTGCCCCAATCCCTCTCCTCCACCATCGCTCGCGTCGCGGTCGCCTCGGGCGGTCCGGACATCCGCACCGTCTGGGTGGACCTGGCGCCCACGAACGGTGTCTGGGGCGGCACCATTGGAAACATCCCCGCGGGCACCGGCCGTGCCTTCGCCGCGCGCGCCTACGACGCCTCCGGCACCCTGCTCTTCTCCGGCTCCGCCGACGGCGTCACCATCCTCTCCAACCAGACGACCCTCGTCGCCATCACCCTCCAGCAGGTCAACCCGCCGCCGCCCTTCGACAACGAAGCGCCCCTCATCGACTTCGTGGCGGTGAACCCGAGCACCGTGGCGGCCGGGGGCACCGTCTCCCTCTACGCCTCCGCGCATGACCCGAACCCGGAGGACATGATCAGCTACGCGTGGAGCGCCACCGCGGGCACCATCTCCGCGCCCACCGAGCGCTTCACGTCCTGGACGGCCCCCACTTCCGCCGGGCTCCAGACCGTCACGTTGACGGTGACGGACTCGCGCGGCCTGGCCTCCAGCGCGCTCCTGATCGTCAACGTCGTCCCCGAAGGCGAAGGTGAAGCCGAGCTGTCCATCTCCTTCAACAGCGCGCCCCAGGTGTCCTCCATCACCGCGACGGCGACGCAGTTGTCCGTGGGACAGCCGACGACTGTCTTCGCGCTGGCCATGGATCCGGATGGAGACAGTCTCTCCTACGCTTGGAGCGCGTCCTGCGCGGGCACCTGGACCGACGCGACCTCCGCCCTCGGTCAATTCACGCCCTCAATCGCGCCAGCCGAGGCGTGCAACAACTGCCGCCTGAGCGTGTCCGTGTCCGACGGGCGTGGAGGGCACAACACGGGCACCGTCGCCCTGTGCGTCAGCAATACGCCCCCCAGCAACCAGCTCGCGCCCGTCATCCTCCGCTCGTACCGCTCCTCGGACACGGCCAACCCGGGCGACGTGATCACCTACGAGGTGGCGGCCAGCGACCCGCAGGGTTCCACGCTCGGCTTCTCCTGGCAGGCCACCACCGGCACACTGGCCACGCCGACCGGCGACTCCACGCACAGCCGCGTCACCTGGACGGCGCCGCCTTGCGCCAGTGTTGGCACGCCGCCCTCCATCACCGTCACCGTGACGAATGCCTTTGGCCTCACGGCCACCCGGAGCTTCACGGTGACGGGCTTGCCGGGCTGCTCCGTCCCGGGGACATGGGCCCTGACGGGACCGAGGGTCAACTTCCTGCTGCGCCTGTACACCACGGCGACGCTGCTCCCCAACGGCAAGGTGCTCGTCGCGGGCGGCAGTGAGGCGCAACGAGGCCAATGCACCAGCTCGACGGAGTTGTACGACCCGGCCTCGAATACCTGGAGCGCGACCGGCTTCATGCTCGAATGCCGCTATGGGCACACAGCCACGCTGCTCCCCAGCGGCAAGGTGCTCGTCGCAGGAGGCCTGGACCGGTTCTTCGTCCTGCGGACGGCGGAGCTCTATGACCCGGCCACGGGCACCTGGAGTCCCACGGGCTCCATGGTGGAAGCTCGCGCGGGCCACACGGCGACGCTGCTGCCCAACGGTCAGGTGCTCGTCCAGAGCGAAACGACGGCGGAGCTCTATGACCCCGCGTCGGGGACCTGGAGCATGACCGGCTCACTGGCCGTGGTGCGTTATGAGAACCCGGCGACACTGCTGCAGGACGGCAGGGTGCTCGTCGCGGGAGGGCGCAACCTGGACGGCGACGTCACCACCGCCGAACTCTATGACCCGGGCACGGGCACCTGGAGCTCCACGGGCTCTCCGGTCGCACCGGTCAACGGCTCTCTGGCGCTGCTGCCGGATGGGAAGGTGTTCGCCGTGTCAGGCACCGCGGCGCAGTTGTACGACCCGGCCACGGGCACCTGGACCCTCACGGGTTCACCGCCCGCACCGCTCGGCGGCCCGGAGACGGTGCTGCGAAATGGGAAGGTGCTCGTCGCGTATGTGGACGCCGCGGCGCTCTACGACCCGGCCACGGGCACCTGGACTCCGACCGCTCCCACGATTGTCCCGCGCTATGGGCTCAATACGGCGACGCTCTTGCCCGATGGCCGGGTGCTCGTCACGTCGGGAAGCTACGAATCCGAAGCGGCCGAGCTCTACACCCCGCTGTGAGCTTGAGGGCCATCCTCGGACGCCATCGCCATGCGACGAACGGCCGGTTGCGCTCACCCGTGAGCAGCCGCGCCATGCCTCCGGGCCGCTGGGCAGCGGGAGAAACGCACGCACCTTGGCGGGCACCATGCCCCCATTGTTCTTCCGGTTTGCCCACGCGTTCGGCTTGTCATTGCTCTGGATGGCCCTGGCGTGCCAGGGCTCCGGGTCCGAAGAAGCGCTGGAGCAGCAGTCGCCGAGCCTCGTCCTGGAGCCCGGGCAGCTCGTCGTCTCGATCACCTTCGATGACGCGAGGGCCAGCCAGGTCACCGCGGCCTCCCTGTTGGAGGCGCGCGGAATGCGCGGGACCTTCTTCGTCAGCAGCGGGAGGCTCGGCATGACGGGCTATCTGACGCGCGATCAGCTCCGGCGCTTCCAGACCGCTGGCCACGAGGTGGGCGGCCACACGGTGTCCCACGTCCAGCTCCCCACGCTGGACGTGGACTCGCAGCGCCGCCAGGTGTGCGACGACCGGGTGGCCCTGATGAACGCGGGGCTGAGGGTGACGTCCTTCGCCTATCCCTCCGGAGCGAGGGATGCGACCACGGAACAGGTCGTCATCGATTGCAACTACAACTCCGCGCGAGAATCCGGCGGCCTGCGGACGCCGGACAGCTGCACGGGCTGCCCCTACGCGGAGACCGTGCCGCCGCAGGACGCCTTCGCCATCCGCAACCACGGCTCCGTCCAGAGAACCCAGACGCTGGCGGACCTGCAGGGGCTGGTGCTCCGAGCCGAGTCCGCCGGCGGAGGCTGGGTGCCCATCGCCTTCCACGAGATCTGCCCGGGGCCCTGCCCGACGTCGGAGACCTACGGCATCAACGTGTCCACCTTCACGGCCTTCCTGGACTGGCTCGCGGCGCGCGCCTCGCGAGGCACCTTCGTGCGCACGGAGGATCAGGTCATCGGAGGCGCGGTGAAGCCGCCGGTCAACGGGCCGCCGCTGCCCGACGCTGGCACTCCACCTCCCACGCAACTGCTGGCGAATCCATCCCTGGAGACCGACAGCAACGGAGACGGAGCCCCGGACTGCTGGCAGCGCGGCGGCTATGGCGCCAACGCCTACAGCTGGTCGCGGACCACGGATGCCCATTCGGGGACCTGGGCCCAGCGCTTGAGCGTCACCAGCTACTCCAGCGGAGACCGCAAGCTCATCTCCCTGGAGGATCTCGGAGCGTGCGCGCCGCCGCTCACCCCTGGCCACCGCTACCGGGTGTCCGCCTGGTACAAGGCCACCGCCGCGCCCCTCTTCAAGGCGTACTACCGCAACGCTTCAGGAGGCTGGGCATGGTGGGCCCAGAGCGCCCTGCTGCCCACGCGAGGCACCTACGGCTACGCCGAGTGGACGACGCCCGCGGCGCCCTCCGCGGGCCGGGGCTTGAGCGTGGGGCTGGCCCTGGAGCGCGTGGGCACGCTGACGATGGATGACTTCAGGCTCGAGGACCTCGGCCCGGGCCCGTTCGCGCCGCTCGAGCCCGAACCGCCGGTCCCCTGAGCGCATCGTCCTTCAAGCGGGTCGGTTGCTGCCGGACGGCGTGGGCGCCTGGTAGGCGGCGAGCGTGAACGTCTCCATCAGCGGGTTCGCATGGCCCGTGAAGAAGAGCCGCATGCGGATGAAGGAGCCCGGCGCGGGCGGTGACGGACACGCCACCGCCCGCTTCGGTCCTTCAGGGACTACTGGACGGTGTACGCCACCGTGCCGCTGCAGCTCCCGCTGGAGTAGCAGCCCGCGCGGATCTGGTAGGTGCCCGCCGTCGTGGCCTTGAAGCTCGCGAAGGACAGCGTGCCGCAGGCATCGTCGTTCGAGGCCACCTGGGTGGTTCCGTTGTACAGGCGCAGGTACGTGTCACCCGTGCCGGAGGCGCCCGCCACCGAGCAGGTGCCGAACTTGAGGGTCTGCCCGGCGGCCAGGGTGACGTTGCGGTTGACGGTGTTCTGGTTGGCGCTGTTGGTGTTGGTGGCGGTGAAGGTGAACGTCACCGGCGTCACGGGCGGCGGGTAGCCCGCGCACAGGCGCGTGCTGGTCGCCACGCCGCAGTACTCGTCGATGGCCGGCCGGACGTAGGTGATGTCCTCGCCGCGGCAGCCCGTCTCCGTGCAGGTGTTGACGACGTTGCAGCTGCCGTTGGCTTTGTAGTCGGTCTCGCCGCGCACCAGGATGCCGGCCACCGTGTAGCCGCTGTTCTCATACACGCCCGAGCCCGAGTTGCCGCCGAACGTGTCCGTGGTGCCCACGAAGTAGTCCAGCGTGCCCGCGCGCGCGTCACGCACCGAGCCGCCCGAGTCGATCTTGAAGGGAATGCCGCTGCCCGAGCCGATGACCGTCACGTTGGTGCCCACGGGCAGCGCGGCGTTGCCCGCGCGAATGGGCGCGGGCGTGAAGCGCGGGGTGGCCGGCCGGTCCAGCCGGACGACAGCGAAGTCCAGGTTGCGGCCGCCCACCGTGCCCTGCTGGCGCGCGACGATCTCCTTGCAGGAGAAGATGTCCGCGGTCGTCACCGTCTGCATGGCGCCGGCGGCGGTGCGGTAGAAGTTGAAGACGAAGCGCGTGCTGGTGCAGGCCGAAGCGCTGGTGATGCAGTGGCCCGCGGTGAGCACCAGGTCATCGTCGATGAGCGTGCCGGAGCAGAACGCCGGGGTCAGGTCGTCCAGGAAGCGCTCGGAGGTGCAGAGGTTGAACGCGGAGCGCAGCGTGGATGCGTTGAAGGTGACCTTGTCGGGGTTGGTCGCGTTGAAGTCCGAAGGGTTCATCAGCGCGACGGTGGACTGCTGAGCACGGGCGCGCAGCGTGGCGTCCGAGTGCGCGTACACGTCCGTGCGGTTGTCCGTCCCATAGACGACGGGCTGCTTCTCCGTGCCCAGGGGAGCGTTGTCGGAGGACTCGCCCTCGGGGGCCGGACCGCAGGCCACCAGGGAGAGGGTACACAGCAGCGTTCCGAGCAGCGTCCTGCGGCCAGAAGTCCGGGGGATTCGCATGTGCTGAACACTCCTTGAGGGTGAGGGCCGCATGCTGGCGCCAAACACGCACTCACTGCAACACATGCCTAACGAGTATTATCTCCAGCCCCGGAACTCCGCTCACTTCCCGGCGGGCGCGCCAAGCTTCTCGAGGACCTTCACCGCATTGGCATTCCCCGCGTCCAGCGCGAGTGACTTCCTGTAGCTCGCGATGGCCGCTTCCTTCTGTCCCAGTTGGAGCTGTGCCTCGCCCAGGCTGTCGTAGGTATTCGCATCCGTGGGGAAGAGCTTCACGTTCGCTTCGAGCACCCGCACCGCTTCGGCGCCCTTGCCGTCTGACAGCAACCGGTAGCCGAGCTGGTTCAGGTCCCCCGACTCCAGGCCCTTCATGCCCTCGCGATGCTTCGCGGCGTACCACGCGAGCGCGGTGTCGACGCCCTTGAGCCGCATGAGCACGTCCACCTGGGCGGACGGCGACACGGGCTCGGGCTTGAACGCGGGCCAGCCATACTCGGCCGCCACGCTGGCGATGAGCCGGTCGAAGAGCAGGAAGCCGTTGTCGGAGTTGGCCATGGCGACCACGCCGCTGCCCGTGTCACTGAAGGCCATGAACACGGCCTGGAAACCTTCGTCCGAGCCTCCGTGCCAGAAGCGGTCGCTGCCGGGCTCCACCTGGAAGCCCAGCCCGAACCGCTCCGACTGCCGCGTCAGCATCTGCTGCGTCATCGCTTGCGACAGCACGCGCTTGGACTTCCCCGCCTTCGCGCTGGACACCTCGAGGGCGACCCGAGCGAGGTCGGATGGCGTGGTCCACAGTCCGGCCGCGGCCATCTCCGGGTACACGTGCCAGCGGCCCGCGACGCTCTTCCCGCTGGAGGACGTCCCGGTCGCCGTCCTGGCTGCGAGGGCCGGAGGCAGGGGCTGCTCGTAGGAGCTGCTGCTCATGCCGAGCGGCTTCAGCACCGTTTCCCGCATGACCTGGGGGAACGGCTTCTGGAGCTGATCCACCATCATCAGCTGGACGATGGACGTGCCACCGCCGCTGTAGCGCGTCTTCGTCCCGGGGACGAGGTCGACGCGAACCGGGGAGGTGTTCGCGGGCGCCACGCCCTCCAGCACCTGCACCAGCGTGGGCATGGGCGCGTCGACGGCGTAACCGGGGAAGCCATGCACGGTCGTCCCCGCGCTGTGGCTGAGCAGCCGGCGCAGGGTGACCTTCTGCTCCTTCGTGAAGTCGTTCTCGGGGACCTTCCACGAGCGCAGCCTGTCGTTGATGTTCTCGTCGAGCGACCACTTGTCGGCCTCGACGAAGTGCAGCGCCGCCAGGGCCGTCACCGGCTTGCTGATGGAGCCCGCCTGGAAAAGCGTCTCCAGGGTGACGGGCTCCGAGCCACCCGCCGTCTTCACGCCATAGGCCCTGGCCCAGACGATGGCATGCTTGTCGAAGACGGCGATGCTCAGCCCGGGGATCCGGTACAGCGCCATCCACTGCGTGAGCGTGAGGCTCTGGGGTTTCTCACCCTCGATGACGACCGGGGCCAGGCCCGCCTCCACTCGCGCCGCGCGGGCCGCCTGAGCAGGGCTGGCCAACCATTGCGTGGCGGGCTTCTTCGCTCCCTCCGCCGCGAGGGCCGCGCCTCCCGGGCTGAACAGGAGGGCCGCGAGCACGAGGCCGGACAGGGAACGACGCATGGGTTCACCGGAGGGAAGGGGTGGGACGCGCGGTGTACGTCCGCCCCTCCGTTCGATTTCAAGCGCGGTGAGTGCGTCGCCGCCTGAGCACGCGCCAAAAACAAAGGCCCTGGAGTCACCGGCTTGCACCGGAAACTCCAGGGCCTCTATTTGGTCGGGGCGACAGGATTTGAACCTGCGACCACTTGCACCCCAAGCAAGTGCGCTACCAGGCTGCGCTACGCCCCGTGAACCGCCGTCGTGAAACGGTGCTGCCTTATGCCCTCGCCGCTCTCTTGGGTCAAGCGCGAGGTGACGGGCGCTGGTGAAAAAAACCTACTCGTCGCCCTCTTCCATTCCCTCGTCGAAGTCCTCGCCCCGGGCTTCCGCCGCGTCCGCCGCCGCCTCCTCCTGCGCGTCGATCTCCGCGTGGTTCTCCGGCGGTGCCTCGCCGTTCAGGGCACTCTTCAACACCTGGCTCGGCCGGAAGGTCAGGACCCGGCGGGCGCTGATCTCGATCTCCTTGCCCGTCTGCGGGTTACGGCCCACGCGCGCCTTCTTCTGGCGCACCTGGAAGTTTCCGAACCCGGAGATCTTGATCTTGTCCCCGCGCTCCAACGTCTCCTTCACGGTGTCGAAGACGAGCTCGACGATCTCCGCCGACTCCTTCTTGGAGAAGCCGACCTTCTCGTAGACCCCCTCGATGATGTCCGCTTTCGTCATGCGAGTCCTCTGGCACCCGTGAATGGCCGGTGAACGCGGGGCATGGTGTCAGCCTTCCCCGAACCGTGTCAACGTCCTGACTTCATTCAGGAATTCAGGCGCGCAGCGCCGCTCCCAGCCGCTGGTTCACCTCCGTGATGATGCGCTGGTGGGCCGCCGTGACCTCCGCGTCGGTCAGCGTCCGCTCTGGCGAGCGGTACCTCAAGGCGTACGCCAGGTTCTTCTTCCCCTCGGGGATGGGCTTGCCCGTGTAGACGTCGAACACCAGCGCGTCCTCCACCAGCGGCGCCCCCACCTCCAGAATCACCCGGCGCACCTCCTCGTTGCGCAGCTCCAGCGGCACCACCACCGCCAGGTCCCGCAGCACCGCCGGATACTTCGGCAGCGCCGCCGCCTGCGGCACCAGCCGCGCCGCCGCGTACAGCGGATCCGTGTCCAGTTCGAACACGAACACGCCCTCGGGCAGGCTCAGCGCCTTCGCCACGCGGGGGTGCACCTCGCCCACCAGGCCCAGCACCGTCCCGTCCTTCAGCGCCACCTGGGCGCAGCTGCGCGGGTGGTACGCGGGGGCCTCCGCCGGAGTGAACGTCGCGCCCTCCACGTGCAGTGCGTGCAGCAGCGCCTCCACCGCGCCCTTCGCGTCGTAGAAGTCCACGCGCGAGTCCTTCTGCGTCCAGGTCCGGCCACCGCCGCGCAGGCCCCACACCAGGCCCGCCACCCGAGGCACCTCGCGCGCCGCGGGGCGCATCCCCTGCCCGCCTTCCGCATCCCGGAAGTACGCCCGGCCCGTCTCGTACAGGCCCACCGACTCCACCTGATGGCGCACGCTGCGCGACAGGTTCTCCAGGAGGCCCGGCAGCAGGCTCGTGCGCATCACCGACTGCTCGACGCTCAGCGGGTTCAAGAGCGCGATGGGCGCTTCCTTCCCGCCCAGCACCTCCAGCGACTTCGGCGCCACGAACGAGTAGTTCACCACCTCGGACAGGCCCGCCCCGCCCAGTGCGTGGCGCAGCCGGCGCTCGGCCTCCATGGTCGGCGGCTCCAGCGCCAGCGTCTCCAGCCCTCGCGGCAGCTTCGCCGGGATGTTGTCGTAGCCGTACACGCGGGCGACCTCCTCCATCAGGTCCTCCTCCCGCTCCACGTCCACGCGCGCCCGCGGCACCTCGTACGTCGTCTGGCCCGCGGACTCGTCCACGGACTTGAAGCCCAGCGCCGTCAGGATGCGCCGGACCTCCGCCTCCGGCACCGCCACGCCCAGCACCTTCTCCACCCGCGCGTAGCGCAGCGTCGCCCGGCGCGGCGCCAGCGGCTCCGGCTGCACGTCCACGCGGCCCGGCACCACCGTGCCGCCCGACAGCTCCGCGATGAGCTGCGCGGCCCGATCCAACGCCGGCAGCACCGCGTCCAGGTCCGCCCCGCGCTCGAAGCGGTGCGACGCCTCCGTGTGCAGCGCGTAGCGCTTCGCGGACCGGCGCACGCCGGAGCCGTGGAAGTGCGCGGACTCGATGACGATGCGCTTCGTGCCCTGCGTGACTTCGCTGTCGCCGCCGCCCATCACGCCCGCCAGCGCCTGCGCCCGGTCGCGGTCCGCGATGACCAGGTCGTCCGCGTCCAGCGTGCGCTCCTTGTCATCCAGCGTGCGCAGCTTCTCGCCCTGCTTCGCGGTGCGGACGACGATCTCCTGGCCCGCCACCTTGTCCAGGTCGAACGCGTGCAGCGGCTGGCCGTACTCCAGGAGCACGTAGTTGGTGACGTCCACCACGTTGTTGATGGCGCGCACGCCGCACGCCTTCAGCCGGTCCTGCATCCACTGCGGCGACGGCTGGATGGTGACGCCCTCCACCACCCGCGCCGCGTAGCGCGAGCAGCGCTCCTTCGCGTCGATGCGCACCTTCACCAGCTCCGCCACCGCCTTGCCGGACTCCACCGGCTTGGGCTGCGGCACCTTCAGCTGCGCGCCCGTCACCACGCCCACCTCGCGCGCGATGCCCAGGTGGCTCAATGCGTCCGGCCGGTTCGGGGTGACGTTCACCTCCAGCACGGAGTCATCCAGCCCCAGCGCCTCCGCGATGGGGAGGCCCAGCTTCGTGTCCGCCGGGAGGATGAGCAGGCCGGACGAGTCCTCCGTGATGCCCAGCTCCTTCGCGGAGCAGAGCATGCCGAAGCTGTCCACGCCCCGGAGCGCGGCCTGCTTGATCTCCATGCCGTTGGGCAGCTTCGCGCCCACCGTGGCCAGCGGCACCTTGTCGCCGACCTTGAAGTTCTTCGCGCCGCACACCACCTGGAACAGCGCCGAGCCGCCGATGTCCACCTGCGTGACGGACAGCTTGTCCGCGTTCGGGTGCTGCACCGACTCGCGGATCTGCGCCACCACCACGCCGCGCAGGCCCTCGCCGGGGCGCTCCACGCCTTCAATCTCAAGGCCCGCCGCGGTCAGCTTGCGCGCCAGCTCGTCCACGGACGGCGGCAGCGCGACGTAATCACCCAGCCACTTCACTGAAATCTTCACAGGGTTTGTCCTCTTGCCTGGGGGGCCGGAATCAGAACTGCGCGAGGAAGCGGGCGTCGTTCTCGAACATCATCCGCAGGTCGTCGATGCCGTAGCGCAGCATGGCCAGGCGCTCCACGCCCATGCCGAACGCGTAGCCCGTGACCTCCTTCGGGTCGTAGCCCGCGGCGGTGAAGACGTTGGGGTGCACCATGCCGCTGCCCAGCACCTCCAGCCAGCCGGTCTGCTTGCACACGCGGCAGCCCTTGCCACCGCACGACGCACAGGTGACGTCCACCTCCGCGGAGGGCTCCGTGAAGGGGAAGAACGACGGGCGGAAGCGCGTGCGCGTCTCCGAGCCGAAGAACGCCTTCACGAACGCGTCCAGCGTCCCCTTCAGCTCCGCGAAGCTCACGTCCTTGTCCACGAGCAGGCCTTCCACCTGGTGGAACATGGGCGTGTGCGTGATGTCCGAATCCCGCCGGTACACCCGGCCCGGCATCACCGCGCGGATGGGCGGCTTGCGCGACAGCATGTGCCGCACCTGCACCGGCGACGTGTGCGTGCGCAGCAGCGACGGGCTGTCCGCCTTCTTCGCGTGGCCCAGGGTGGGCTCGTCCACGTAGAACGTGTCCTGCATGTCCCGCGCGGGGTGGTCCTTGGGCAGGTTCAGCGCCTCGAAGTTGAAGTAGTCGAGCTCGATCTCCGGGCCGACCGCCACCTCGAACCCGAGCCGCGCGAACGTCCGGACGATGTCCTCCAGCGTGCGCGACACCGGGTGCCGTCCGCCCGGCGGCACCGCGCGCCCGGGCAGCGTCACGTCCAGCCTGGGGCCCTTCAGCTGGGCCTCCAGCGCCGCGTCCTCCGCCCGCTTCGTGGCGTCCGCCAGCAGCTGCTCCAGCTCCGCCTTGACGGTGTTGGCAATCTCGCCCAGGGCCCGGCGCTCGTCCGGGGGCAGCTTGCCCATGCCGCCCAGCACCGCGGACAGCTCACCCTTCTTGCCCAGGTAGCGGATGCGCAGGGCCTCCACCTGCGAGGGCTCCGACACGCCGGAGATCTCCTGGCGCGCCGCGTCCGCCAACGCCTGCAACCGGTCTCGCATGGTCCTCTTCCCGCCTTCCATTCACGCCCCGGAACGCCTCTGGCGCCGGGCAAAAAAAAGGGCCGCCCCCTGGTGGAGGCAGCCCGTTTCAGCTTCGGGAGCCGGCGTCACCGCCGGCCGTGTCTCAGGCTGCCTTCGCGATGTTGGCGATGGCGGCAAAGCCCGCGGGGTCCGCGATGGCCAGATCCGACAGGACCTTGCGGTCCAGGGAGATCTTCGCCTTCGCCAGGCCGGCGATCAGCTTCGAGTAGGACAGACCCACCGTGCGAGCGGCCGCGTTGATGCGGACGATCCACAGGGAGCGGAAGTTGCGCTTGCGCACCGCGCGGTCGCGGGTGGCGTAGTCCAGGGCGCGCTCGACGGCCTGGTTCGCACGGCGGTAGCAGTTCTTGCGACGGCCGCGGAAGCCCTTCGCAAGCTTCAGAATGCGATTACGACGACGACGAGCCTTGAATCCCTTTTTGACGCGCATGACACACTCCTGACTTCTGGAAGGGAGCCCCGGGGCGCTGGCCTCACGCCGCTCCGCCAGGACTCACGATTGGTTCAAACCCGAGGACGACTCAGGCGCCGTAGGGGAACAGCTCCTTGATGACCTTCTTCGCGTCCATGTCGCGCAGGTGGCCCGTGCCACGGTTGCCGCGCTTCTGCTTGGGCGTCTTGGAGAAGGTGAACAGGTGCTTGCTGAACGCCTTGCCGAACTTCACCTGGCCGCTCTTCTTCACGTGGAAGCGCTTCTTCGCGGCGCTGCGGGTCTTCAACTTGGGCATGATCCCAAACCTTCCTTCTGCCTGTCGGCCGGCAGTCTTCGTGACTGACGGCGGACCGGGACACACGGTTCCCGGACGCTTTGGGCGGAAGCCTCTATCACTCTTTTGCCGCGACAGGGGCAGGATTTCCTACCGCTGTCGCGGAAACGACCGCCGCGGGGACCGCCGGCCTGCCTTCCTGCTTCTTCCCGGCCGCCTCCACCTGCTGGCGGGCCAGCTCGCGGGCACGCTGCGCCACCTTCGGGTTGGGGGCCAGGATCATGAACATCTGGCGCCCTTCCATCCGGGGGTGCTGCTCCACCACCGCGATTTCCTTCAGGTCCTTCACCACGTCGTCCAGGATGGCGCTCCCCAGCTCCTTGTGGGTGATTTCACGACCCCGGAACTGGATGGTGATTTTGGCCTTGTTCCCCTCTTCCAGGAACCGGCGGGTGTTGCGGACCTTGAACTCGTAGTCGTGCTCCTCCGTCTTGGGGCGGAGCTTCACCTCTTTCAGGTGGACCACGACCTGCTTCTTCTTGGCGTCCGAGGCCTTCTTCTTCTCCTCGTACTTGAACTTGCCGTAGTCCATGATCTTGCAGACCGGCGGCTTGGCCATGGGGGAGATCTCGACGAGGTCGAGTCCGTCCGCCTGGGCGCGCGCCAGGGCTGCTTCCAGGGACATCACTCCGAGCTGCTCGGCGTTGGGCCCGACGACGCGGACCTCCCGGGCTCGGATACGGCGATTGGTTCTCTGATCGCGAACGATGGGAGGACCCTCCGACGGTCGGGGATGGAGGATGTCCTCCAATCCCCGGAAAGCCCGGCACGTAGTTCAGCCCGGACTGGGAGTCAAGTCCCCCACCCGCCTCAGGGCAGCGTGGCTTCCTTGGCCAGCAGGGCCTCGAAGTCCGCGTACTTCATCGTCTTCAGGTCCTCGCCGCCGTACCGGCGGGGGGCCACGGCGCCGGCCTCCACCTCGTTGTCACCCACCACCAGGGTGAAGGGGACCTTCTGCATCTGGGCTTCGCGGATCTTCGCGTTGAGCGTCATGCCGCGCTCGTCCAGCTCCACGCGGAAGCCCTTGGCGCGCAGGTCGTCACGCACCTTGCGGGCGTAGTCCAGCTGACGGTCCGCCACGGTGACGATGGTGGCCTGCACCGGGGCCAGCCAGGCGGGGAACGCGCCGGCGAAGTGCTCGATGAGGATGGCGGTGAAGCGCTCGAAGGAGCCGAAGATGGCGCGGTGCAGGACGACCGGGCGGTGCTCGGCGTTGTCCTCGCCCACGTAGGTGAGGTCGAAGCGCTCCGGGGCCAGGTAGTCCAGCTGCATGGTGCCCAGCTGCCACTTGCGGCCGATGCTGTCGGACACCGCGAAGTCGATCTTCGGGCCGTAGAAGGCGCCGTCGCCAGGGGCCAGCTCGTACTGGAGGTTCAGCGACTCCAGCGCCGCCTTGAGGCCGCCTTCCGCGCGGTCCCAGAGGGAGTCGTCGCCCAGGCGCTGCTCGGGGCGCGTGGACAGCTTCACCGCGTAGGTGAGGCCCACCGCCTTGTAGACGCGGTCCAGCAGCTGCACGAAGCGCCGCACCTCGTCGGTGATCTGGCTCTCCATGCAGTAGATGTGCGCGTCGTCCTGCGCGAACTGGCGCACGCGGGTGAGGCCGCCCAGGGAGCCCGCGGCCTCGTTGCGGTGGAGCACGTCCTGGGTGTGCAGGCGCAGGGGCAGGTCGCGGTAGCTGTGCTTCTTGAAGCCGAAGTACAGGTGGTGCGACGGGCAGTTCATCGGCTTGAGGGAGAAGTCGTGCTCGCCGGACTCGCTGTCGAGCACCAGGAACATGTTCTCCTTGTACTTGCCCCAGTGGCCGCTCGTCTCCCAGAGGCCCTTGTTGAACATCAGGGGCGTCTTGATCTCCACGTAGCCGTCACCGGCCGTGAGGCTGCGCATCCAGTTGGACAGCGTCTGGTAGAGCGCGGTGCCCTTGGGCGTCCAGAAGGCCGCGCCCGGCGAGTACGGGTGGAAGTGGAAGAGGTCCAGCTCCTTGCCCAGCTTGCGGTGGTCGCGCTTGCGGGCCTCTTCGATGCGCGTGAGGTACGCGTCCAGCGCCTTCTTGTCGAAGAAGGCCGTGCCGTAGACACGCTGGAGCATGGGGTTGCGGTGGTCGCCGCGCCAGTACGCGCCGCTGGAGGAGAGGATCTTGATGACGCCGATCTTCCCCGTGCTGGGCGCGTGGGGCCCCAGGCAGAAGTCCACCCAGTCGCCGTGGGTGTAGAGCGTGAGCGTCTTGGCGCCCTTGGCGGCGATGTCCTTGACGATCTCCACCTTGAACTTCTCGCCCTTCTCCTCGAAGAGCTTGATGGCGTCCTCCATGGAGATCTCGGTGCGGACGAACGGCATGTCCTGCTTGAGCTCCGCGTTGGCGGCCGCTTCGATCTTCTCCAGCTCCTCCGGCGTGAAGGGCTTCTCGCGGAAGAAGTCGTAGTAGAAGCCCTCCTCCGTCGCGGGACCGATGGTCACCTGCGTGCCGGGGAACAGCTTCTGCACGGCGCTGGCCACCACGTGCGCGGCGTCGTGACGGATGAGGTCCAGGCCTTCCGGGCTCTTGGACGTGAAGATCTGCAGCTTCGCGTCCTCGTCGAGCGTCCGGGCCAGGTCCATGTCCTGGCCGTTGACCCGGGCGAACAGGGCCGCCTTCGCGAGCCCCACGCCGATGCTGCCCTTCACGAAGTCCGCGATGGTCGTGCCCCGGGCGGTCTGCTTCTGGCTGCCGTCGGGGAGCGTCACCGTGATGGATTCGGACATGGCGGATAAACCCCTGAGCTGAAAAAACCGCGGGCGGCAGGCTTTTGAGAAAGCCGGCCGCCCGCGAGATGGATCACTTACTGATGATGGGTCGTAGTGGGATCGAACCACTGACCCCTACCGTGTCAAGGTAGTGCTCTACCGCTGAGCTAACGACCCGTCGTGCGGATGGGCGCGGGGAATAACAGCGGGCTCCCGCACCTGTCAAGGAACATGAGCACGGGGTGCTGATCTTCCCGCGTTCACGTCTCCAACAACGCGCGGACGCGTTTCATCACCGCGTCGAACATGGCGGGGGTGAGCCTCCCCGTCTGGGTGTTCTGCTGGCTGACGTGGTAGCTGCCCACGAGCCACCGGCCGTCCGGCAGCCGGTACTCGGCCCCATGGCCGAAGGCGGGCCGGGGCGTGGGAATCCGGTTGCCCGTGCGGGCGGCGGACGCCAGCGCGGCGTTCCACCCGATAGCCCCCAGGGCGAGCAGCACCCGTCCGGGCAGCAGCGCCATCTCCCGGTCCAGGAAGGGCGCGCAGCGGGCCAGCTCCTCCGGCAGCGGCTTGTTGTCCGGCGGGGCGCACCGGCCAGCGGCGACGATGAAGGCGTCCGTCAGCTTCAGCCCGTCGTCCCGGCGCTCGCTGTGGGCCTGGTTCGCGAAGCCCGCCCTCTGGAGGCCCGCGTAGAGGAAGTCCCCGGAGCGGTCCCCGGTGAACATCCGCCCCGTCCGGTTGGCCCCGTGCGCGGCGGGCGCCAGCCCCACGATGATCAACCGGGCCCTGGGGTCGCCGAACCCGGGGACGGGTTTGCCCCAGTAGTCCCAGTCGCGGTAGGCGCGCCGCTTCACGCGGGCCACCTCTTCACGCCAGGCCACCAGCCGGGGACAGGCCCGGCAGGCGATGATCTCCTGATGCAGCTTCTCCAGCTTCGTCACGGCGCGCGTGCGCTCCCCTTGTAGAGCTCCGTGCGGCGGTAGCGCTGGAGGACGACGCTCAGGACGACCTTGAGGATGGCGCTGGCCGGGACCGCGAGGAGGATGCCCACGAACCCGAACAGCTCGCCGAAGGCCAGCACCGCGATGATGACCGCCACGGGGGCCAGGCCCACTTTCTCCCCCACGACGCGCGGGGTGATGACGAAGCCCTCGGCCAGCTGCCCGATGATGAAGGTGGCCGCCACCACCGCCAGCTGCCACGGCCCCTGCCAGGACAGCAGGACGCCCAGGAGGGCCAGCACCACGCCGATGCCCGTGCCCAGGTAGGGCACCATGTTGCCGAAGCCGGCGATGAGGCCAATGGCGATGGCCAGGTCGATGCGCGCCACGGACAGGCCCACCGCGTAGAGCACCGACAGGATGGCGCCCACGGTGAGCTGGCCCTGGACGAAGGCGGACAGCACCTCGTCCACCTCACGGAAGCGCTGACTCACCAGCGCCACCGAGCGGCGCGGCAGCAGGTCCTGGATGCGCCCCATGAGGCGCGGGTAGTCCTGGAGGAAGAAGAACGCCAGCACCGGCACCACGGACAGGCCCAGGAGCGTGGCCGCGAAGCGCGCGGTGTTGCCGGCGAAGCTCGCCACCAGCCGCGCGGCCGTGGGGCCCGCGCTCTGGAGCAGCTCGGAGGCCTTCTCTCCCAGCTCCGCGGTGCGCTGGCTCACCAGGTCCGGCAGCGACACGCCCAAAAGCGACTCCACCTGCGGCACCACCTGCGTGCTGGCGCGCTGGAAGAAGCCGGGCAGCTTCGCGGCCTCGTCGCGGAACACCGGCACCAGGTACAGGCCCGCGCCCACCATCAGGAGCGTGCCCGCGAAGAAGAGGATGGACGTGCCCCAGGTGCGGTCCACGCCGCGCTTCTCCAGCAGCGTGACGAGCGGGTTGAACGCGTACGCGCCCGTCAGCGCCAGCAGCACCGGCACCGCCACCCCGCCGAACACGGACAGCAGCGCGAACACCAGCGCCAGCGAGCCCACCATCACCGCGGACCAGACGAAGTCGACCCGGCGGGCATCCGCCTCATCCAGGGCCGAAGGGTCGCCGGCCGGGGGGACGGGCTCCGGTTGCACGACGTGCAGCACCGGGGACACCTCCGGGGGCGCGCCAGGCTGGGGAACCCTCACCGCGCGCTCACTGCCTCTCTTGCGACGTCCGATGGCTGCCTCCTGTCCCCGCCCATCCTACGGCGTCTTCGACCCTTGATTGCGGTCCATGAACGCGCGGGAGGCCTCGCCCGGCCCCTCGCTCAGGGAGGAATGGAGCCGCTTTCGGGTCCCAGGGGCCGGAGCTTCACGTTCAGCGACACGCGGGCTCCGCTGGGTTGGTAGTAGGTCGTGTAGGGATAGAAGCCGCGCTTCTTCACTTCGACCTGGTGGAAGCCCGCGTCCATCAGCCGCAGGCTCCGCGACACCCCGGCGTAGTCGCTGCACGTCCCCTGCTCCACGCCGTCCAGCAGGACCTGCGCGTCCGCCGGCTCGCACCGGAGCACCAGGTCGCCGCGCTTGGCGGCGTTGGCCGCCATCAACTGCTCCGCGCGGGCCACCGTCGCGGGCTGCTCCTGCTTCGCCGCGCAGCCGCCTGTCAGCAGCACCACTCCCGCGAACAGCGCTGTCGTCCGGACGCGAGCCATGGGCGCTACTGGGTGACGATGGCGACCCGGCCCTCGGCCAGGAAGCGCGTGTTCGCTTCGGTGAGCGCGCGGATGCCCTCGGCGCTCAGGACCAGGTCGGAGCCCTGGAGCTGCGCGGCCTTCACCACCAGGGGCTTGTCGCCCACGCGCGAGGCCTTGCGGGCGGCTTCCAGGCTGTTGAACCACGCGGCGACGCCCGCCGTGCCGCGCGCCTCCTGCGTCAGCACCGTCGCGCCGTAGAGCGGCTTGCCCGTCGTGTCCACCAGCCGGGGTGCGAGCACCGGCTTCGCGCCCAGCCCGCGCGCATCCACCACGAGGCCCGTGTACTTCGCCGCGCCTTCCGCATTGAGCACGATGACCGGCTCCTGCGCGGACGTCAGCGCCGCGGTGAGCGCCGCGAGCGGCACCTCCACGTCCATCTCCACGCCGCTGTCGGAGAAGTAGCGCGTGGCCACGACCTTGTAGGCGCGCATGGCCGTCTCGATGCGGGCCTTCACCTCGTCGCGCGCGAGCTCGTCGCCCACGGTGCGGCCGGCGCTCACCTGGATGCCCTTGGCCTGATCCATCAGGTTGCGGAAGGCGTCCTGCTTCGCGGCGCGCTCGGCGCCCAGGCGGGCCTGACCGGGGTTGGCGGCCTTGAGGTCCGGAGCCCCGGCGCCCGTGGCGCGCAGGATCTGGCCCTCCCAGTTGATGCCCGGGGCCCCCGAGCCGCGCACGGGTTCAGCGGCGGGGGTCGCGGGTGCGGCGACCTTCGCTTCCTTGCCCTGGCCCAGCGCCGTCAGCGGCACGACCAGCAACAATCCCCACAGCGAACGCCTCACGGAGCACTCCTCCCGTTGTCGCCGCCGCGAAAAGTCGGCGAGCGCACAGGGAACCTCTCCGGTCATTCAAGGGGGTCACTTCGCGCGAAGTCAAGGCGACCCGGGCACAGGCGGATCCGCCAGCTTCGTGTACCGCGAACCGCCGGTGGCACCGCGCAATCGCGGTGGCGCACGCGGAGGGTAATGCCTTGCGTCAGTTGCCGTTGCTGTGACGGTCGACGTAGGCGTCGATCATCTTGCGGTGCCGCTCGGTGAGCAGCGTGAAGCGCACGCCGGACTGCTCCTTGCGGCCCAGTTCCTTCCACTCGCGTACGACTTCACCCTCGGCGTAGATGATCTCCTCGGAGCCGGGGAGCTGGAACTGGAGGCCCACGCGGCGCGCGTCGTGCTGGGGCTCGATGAGGCGCGAGAGGCTGACGCCCTCCTGGCTGATGTCCGCGGCCCGGGTCATGTACGGCACGCCGCCCATGTACTTGTTGAGGTAGATGTCCAGGGGCGCCCGATTGGCCTTCCGCTTCTCGCTCATTGGCTCATGACCTCCAGCAGGTGCAACAGGCTGCTGCGGGGGTGCAGCGACCTGAAGGCACAGTACGTTCAGACGTCATGCGCGCAAGAAAACGGCGGCCCTCCAGCGCGCCAGGCGAGCCTGCGTGCGCCGTGGTTTTCCGCTCGCTGGATTCTTCGCGTTGGCCTGTGCGCGCGGATGACCGACCGGCGGCGCATGAGCGGCCCTATAGTCCCCTCCGTTCTCGTGAAAGGCGGAAGCATGCGTATGCAGTGGAAGGCGGCCCTGGTCCTGATGCTCGGTGCTCCGGGCCTTGCCCTGGCCCAGGCCCCGACGAAGACCTCCAAGCCGGCCGCCGCGCCCGAGGCCGCCGCGAAGGCGGCGCCGCTGGAGCTCCAGACGGATGATCAGAAGACCGTCTACGCGCTGGGCGTCTCGCTGGGCCAGAGCGTGACGGCGCTCGCCCTCAGCCCCGAGGAGCTGCAGCTGCTCCAGCGCGGCCTCCAGGACGCGGTCCATGGCACCGCGCCCGCCGTGGATCCGAAGGAGTACGGCCCGAAGATCCAGGCGCTCGCGAAGGCGCGACTGGCCCAGGTCAACGCCGCCACGCTGGAGCGCGCGGCCAAGGAGCCCGGGGCCACGAAGCTGCCCTCCGGCGTCATCTACCGCGAGCTCAAGGCCGGCACCGGCAAGTCGCCCCGCGCCATCGACACCGTGAAGGTGCACTACCAGGGCGTCCTGGTGGACGGCACGGAGTTCGACAGCTCCTACAAGCGCGGCATGGCGGTGGAGTTCCCGCTCAACGGCGTCATCCCCTGCTGGACCCAGGGCGTGCAGAAGATGAAGGTCGGCGGCAAGGCGAAGCTCACCTGCCCCGGGAACACCGCGTACGGTGAGCGCCCGCCCTCGGGCTCGCGCATCCCGCCCAACGCCGTGCTCACCTTCGACGTGGAGCTGGTGGAGATCCCCGGCAACACCGCCGCCACGCCGTAGTCCCCCCACGACGGGGACCCGCGCGTGGCGGGTCCCCGCGAAGGTTCTACCCCTGGGACACCTTCACGGACCGGCCGCCAAAGGGCGGGTCGGCCGTGATGGCCTGGGCCAGGCGGTCCGAGAACGCGCGTCCCTCCCGCTGGAAGGACTCGGTCTCCTCCGCGTTCAGGCGCACGCGCACCTCGAACTGCATGATGCCGCCCACCACGACCTCGATGGACAGCGCCCCGTCCTGCTCGCGCAGCACGCGGTACAGGAGCGGGCTCAGGAGGAGCACCTCCTCGTCGCTCACGGGATCTCCGCCACCTGCGTGTCCGCCACCGGGGCGTTGATGACCATCACCTCCGGCGCGCCGCCGGACGTGTAGCCGCCGAACTTGAAGCAGTCCGTGTCCTCCGGCGTCTGGCACTTCCACACGCCGGGGTCCGCGTCCACCGGCAGGCGCGTGCAGATCTTCTGCGCGCCCAGGTCCAGCGTCATCATCCGCAGCGGGCCCTCGAAGTTCTTCGCCGGCAGGCCCAGCGCCTGGCCCAGCACCGCCGGGTCGTGCTTGCCGTCCGCCGTCTTCGACTTCTCCACCGCGCCGTGGATGGCCGCCGACGGCGCCGCGAACAGGTAGCAGGCCGTGTCGTTGCAGCGGCCGAAGTTCTTCGCGCCCGTCTGCACCACGAACTTCTGGTACGCGCTGTCCGTCATCAGCCAGGACACCCTGCGGTCCGGGAAGTTCTTCGCGATGTGCTGATCAATCCCGTAGGGGCTGGCCATCGCGTCCGCCTCCTTGGAGATGGCCTTCTGCGTGTCGTCGCAGTGCTCCACCAGCGACGCCGGCGTCGGCTCCGTCGTGTCCGGGGTCTTCGTGCCGCCCTTCGTCGTCGCACAGCCCACGAGGGTCGACAGGGAGCCCAGCACCAGCGCACGAGAGATGAAATTCAAGGCAAATCCTCCAGATGAGTTAAATGGGGAATGCCCGACTATCACAGTGCGGCTTCGGTGGCGCGCAACAAAGCATCCGCGCTGACGGGGGCGCCGGTGGCGTGGCGCATCCATTCGTCCGGGGTGACGGAGCCGAAGGTGGCCATGCGCTCGAACTCCGCGCCCAGCGGGCCGTGCTGCTTCAGGTGCTCTTCAATCTGGAAGGCGATGAGGTGCCCGAGCGGGTAGTCCGGCAGGTACAGCGGGTAGCTGATCATGTGGCTGTAGATGCCCAGCACGGCGCTGTCCTTCTTCCCCAGCACGGGCGCGTAGTAGCGGTTCCACACGTCGCGCGACAGGTCCGCCACCGCGTCGCGCAGCTGGGCGGGCGTGGCGTCCGGGTGTTCGTACATCCAGTGCCACGTGGCCATGTCCACCAGCGCCACGCCGGCGATCTCCCAGGACTGCCAGAAGTCGTTGAGCACGCGCTCGCGCTCGCTGGTCGCGTCCGGCTGGCCCAGGCCCAGCAGCTCCAGGTCGCGTGCCTGGAAGACGAAGGCCAGCGCCTCCGTGAAGGCGTTGTTGGGGACGCCGGACAACAGCGTGTGGTCCACCTGGTACAGGCTGAAGACCTGCTCCACGTTGTGCCCCAGCTCGTGCACCGCGATGTTGTAGCCCTTGTAGTCCATGCCCCCCTTCTCCACGCGCGTGCGCAGGCGGGGGAAGTCGCCCCGGCGCAGCGCCTGCTGGGCATGGCCGGCGCCCCGGGACGCGTCCACGCGGATGTACGAGGCGAGCACGTCCGCCTTCTCCCGCGTGAAGCCCAGGCTCTGGAGGATGCGCGGGATGTCGCGCGCGAAGGCGTCCGCCGTGGGGTAGCGCTTGCGCGTCAGCGCGTCCAGCTGAGCCTCCGGCACCTTCGCGCCCGGACGGAAGCCCGGGTACCACAGGTCCTGAGGCTCCAGCGGGCGGCCCAGGCGCGTCTCAATCAGCTTCGCCACGCGCGGCACCAGCGGGGACTCCAGCAGCTGCGTGAGCAGCGCGCGCACGCGCTCCTCCGGCAGGCCGCGGTCCAGCTCGAAGGCGCGGGCGATGCGCGTGGGCGCCACCGGCGAATACGGGTCCACCTTGCGCGACGCATTGAACGTGGCGAGCAGCCTCGCGTAGCGCGTGTCCGGCTCCGGCGCGGCGTCCGCCTTGGCAGGCCGCTGGGGCGCGTTCGCCTCCACCGTCTCCGGCGGCGCCACGGTGACCTTGTTGGTGAAGGGGTCCCAGTCCACGCGCGGGTTGTCGATGACGGCGGCGGGAATGGTCTGCGTGACGATGCGCTCCATCACCTGGACGATGGCGCGCTGCTTCGCCAGCCCCCGCGGATCCGTGTAGTCCGCCTTGAGTTCGTCGCGCAGGTTCCAGTGGCTGATGAGGCGCAGGCCCTGGGGGAAGAGCCGCTGGCCCTTCGCGTCCACCAGGTGGTGCATCCAGACGTTGTACTCGGCGATGTAGAGGTTCGCGTCCGCGATGGCCTGCGACACCTTCTGCTCCACCGCCGCGGGCACGCGCCGGTTGAAGCGCGACGCGAGCTTCGCCTCCGCCCACTGGCGCCGCGTCCAGTTCGGGCCCTCCTTCACGCGCTCGGCCAGGGTGGTGAGCGGGAAGTTGAGCAGCACGACGAAGCCCGGCTTCGCGTTGAACAGGTCCGAGGTGACGTTGGCGGAAGGGTCATACGCCGCGAGCAGCGGCTCCACCGGCAAGAGCGGCCCCAGGTCCAGGTCCGTGAACCACTGGAGCTCGCGGCCCAGCTCGTTCATGTGGCCGTCGAACTGTTCGAACAGCCCTTCGAAGCGCGTGAACGTCGCGTCCAGCCGCGGGCCCGTGGGAAGGAACTGCTCGCGCGCGAAGGCCGCCAGGTCCCCGTCCTCCGGGCGCCACAGCGCGGCCACCTGCTCCACGCCGCGCTCGATGCGGGCGCGCTGCGCCTCGCCGTGCTGCTCCACCAGCTCCTGCTTGAGCGCGGCAAGTGACGCTTTCGTCACGGGCGCGGACGGCGCGGGCGCGGTGGTGGAGGCCTGGGGGGCGGGGGCCGTGGAGGAGGACGTGCTGGCGCACCCGAGGGCGGCCACCAGGGGGAGGATGCGCAGGCGCAAGGCGGACATGCAGGCTCCGGAAAATACAGAAGGCCCGACCCGGAGAGAGTCGGACCTTCTTGGGTGAATCAGGAAACGGTCAGGCTCAGGCGGCGCGAACGTTCTGCGCCTGCAGGCCCTTGGGGCCCTTGGTGACTTCGAACTCCACCTTCTGGCCCTCGGCCAGGGTGCGGAAGCCGTCCATGTTGATGGCGGTGTGGTGGCAGAACACGTCCTCGCCGCCGCCATCCTGCGTGATGAAGCCGAAGCCCTTCGCGTCGTTGAACCACTTCACGGTACCAGTCGCCATTTGCTGTTCTTCTTTCATCGCGGACAGGAAGAGTCGCCGTCCGGTCCTACAGAGTTCAACCCTACAAGACGGGCGATAGCCTAAGCGCCCGCCCCGGGCGAAGTCCACTCCCTGGTCACCTCACCAGCCGCACTTCTGGCCCTTGTTCTGCTCCTGCAGCCAGCGGCGCAGCGGCGCGAAGTACTCCAGCATGGGCGTGGCATCCATCTGGCGGGTGCCCGTCATGGCGGACAGCGCGTCCGGCCACGGCTTGCTCGCGCCCAGCTCCAGCATGGCCTGCAGGCGCTGACCGGCGGCCTTGTTGCCGTAGATGGAGCACTCGTTGAGGGGGCCCTTGATGCCAGCGGCCTCGCACAGCGCCTTGTGGAACTGGAACTGGAGGATCCGCGCGAGGAAGTAGCGCGTGTACGGCACGTTGGCGGGCACGTGGTACTTGGCGCCCGCGTCGAAGTCCTGCTCCGTGCGCGCCACCGGCGCCGCGATGCCCTGGTACTTCGTGCGCATCGCCCACCAGCTCTTGTTGTAGTCCGCCGGCTTCACCTTCCCGCTGAACACGTCCCAGCGCCACTGGTCCACCAGCAGGCCGAAGGGCAGGAAGGCCACCTTCTCCAGCGCGTCCTTCAGCTGCAGGTTGATGACGTTCTTCTCGTTCTTCTCCACCGCGCCCAGGAGGCCCGCCTGCTGGAGGTAGGCCGGGGTGATGGAGAGCGTGAGCGCGTCACCGATGGCCTCGTGGAAGCCGTCGTTGGCGCCGGCCTGATAGAGGACCGGGAGCTTGTAGTAGTACGTGTAGTAGTAGTCGTGGCCCAGCTCGTGGTGGATGGTGACCAGGTCCTCCTCGGTGGGCTTGATGCACATCTTGATGCGCAGGTCGTTGTCGTACGTCACGTCCCACGCGGACGCGTGGCAGACGACGTCGCGGTCGCGCGGCTTGGTGAACTGCGAGCGCTCCCAGAAGGTCTGCGGCAGCGGCTTGAGGCCCAGCGAGGTGAAGAACTTCTCACCCAGCTTCACCATCTTCTGCGCGTCGTAGCCCTGCTTCACCAGGGCGCTGTCCACGTCCAGGCTGGCCTGGCCGGGGAACGGCTCCACCAGCGGGTAGATGTTGTTCCACTCCTGCGCCCACATGTTGCCCAGCAGGTGCGCGGGGATGGGCTTGCCGGCGGGCACCGCGGCCTCGCCGTACTGCTTCGCGAGCCGGCCGCGCACGTAGCAGTGCAGCTCGTCATACATCGGCTTGACCTGGCCCCAGAGGCGCTGCGCCTCCTTCTCGAACTCGGCCGGGGTCATGTCGTAGGACGACCGCCACAGCGTGCCCAGGTCGTTGAAGCCGATGTCCTGCGCGCCCGCGTTGGAGAGGTTCACCAGCTGCGTGTAGAGCGGGCGCATGGGGCGGCTGATGGCGTGCCAGCCCGTCCACGCGTCGAGCAGCGCGTTCGCGTCACGGCTCTCCGCCATGACGTCGGACAGCTCCTCCAGGTCGCGGCACTTCCCCTTGCCGTCCTTGCCGCAGTACTTGCCCTTGCCGTAGAGGCCCTCCAGCTTCGCGGCGGTGGCGGCCAGCTCCGAGCGCTGCCTGGCGTCCGCCGGGGCGGGCAGCGTCTGGGACACGCGCAACAGGTGCAGCATGCGCGCGGTGTCCGCGTCCAGCTTCAGCCCGTCGAAGCGGCGCGAGTCCTTGATGGCGTTGTTGACGTAGGCCATCACCTCTTCGTTGACGGAGGCGGCGTTCCGCTCCGTGTCGTCGGTGATGTACGTGCTCTTGATCCACTCGGCGGTGGCCTGGCGGGTCCAGAGCTGCTTGAGGTCCGCGTTGAGCTTTTCAGCGAACTGCTTCGCCTCCGCGGGCGTGGCCTTCGCGGCCGGAGCGGGCGTGGCCTTCGCGGCCGGGGCGGGCGTCGTCTGCGCGCTGGCGGCGGGCGCCGCGAGCGACAGGGCGGCCAGGGCCGCGCGAATCAAGGACTGAGGAGTGCGGGTCATGGGCGCGGACACTATGGGAAGTGCCCTGCCCTCGCACCCGCGAAGTCACGGCGCCCGCGCGCCCTGCCCTTTGTGTGGACGCTGAGACATCGCGTCCCGACGCAGTGCGAAAACCGCGCGGTCCTTCTCCTTCGCCTCCAGCATGAAATCCGCGGGCCCATCCAGCGCGGCCACCATGGCCCGGAAGTCCACCGGTTCGATGAGGTCCGAGTGCGCGCCGGGCCGCCCGCCCGCCTTCTGTGACGCCAGGTGGAATTTGGGACGAAGGTCCAGTGCGCGCCAGGTGGCGGAGGCCTCGCGCACCAGCTCCTCCACGGACATGGGCGGATCCGAGGGCAAGACAGCATTGTGCAGGTTGTCCCCCACCATGGGCACGCCGTGCTCGCGGGCCAGGGGCAGCACCTCGCGCGCGGTCCAGACCTTGTCGTCGTGCTCAATCGTGAGCCGCTGACGCAGGTCCTCCGGCATCGTGTCCAGCATCCGGTGCGCGGCGTCCAGCGCCTCCGGGCGGCTGGGGGCGGCGCCGCCCACGTGGATGACGACGCGGCATTCGGGGCCGGCCTCCAGGAGGTCCAGCACGCGCGCGCTGTAGCGCAGCTCCGCGATGGCGGCGTCGCGCACGCGCTCGTGTCGCGAGGACAGCGACGCGCCAGCCGGAGAGGGATGCAGGGACAGCCGCTGCTGGGACTGGCGCGCGATGCGGGCCAGCGTGGCGAAGGTGCTCGCGAAGGTCTTCCACCAGGGCAGCGTGTTCACCGGGTGTGAGCCGAACGGGATGAGCGACGACCCGATGCGGAAGACATGGATGGCGTGCTCCGCGTTGAAGCGCAGGATCTGCTCCAGCTCCTCCAGGTTCTGCGCGGCGAGCGCTTCCAGTCGCTGCGGCGTCGCGGTGGCGAGACGGCAGGTGTGGCTGGCGCTCACGCCCAGCGTCAGGGATTGGGCCACGTAGCCCAGGCGGTAGGTTGAAAGGCCTTCCATGCCAGGAAAGGTCACCACGCTCCGCCCGCACGACCCGGACGGTGGGCCCGTACGGAGGGCAACCAGCCACGACGGGCGCGCCCTGCCGTGCCGCTACAGGCAGTGACAGCTTTCCTTCATGCTTCTGGGACACACCAAGGACGCGCACTGGCCGGCGCCAGAGGCCGCGATGGACCAGGCGCGCGAGTTCCTGGAGGCCTGCCGGGACAAGCACGTCCTGGTGGTACCGCACACGGACGTGGACGGGCTCACCTCCGGAGTGCTGATGCTCCGGGCGCTCCAGTCCCTGGGGGCCCGGCCGACGGCGCGCCTGCCCGGCAAGGGAGAGGACGTCCACCAACCGGGCTTCTTGCAGCGGCTGGGCGCGTCCTCCGCGGAGGCGCTGGTGGTGCTGGACATGGGCAGCCGCGCGGAGCCGCTGCTGCCCGGGGTGCCCACGCTGGTGGTGGACCATCATGCGTCGGACGTGTTTCCACCCGGCGCGCAGGTGCTCACGGCGTATGGCCATGAGCCCGTGGCGAACACGAGCCTGCTCACGTACGTGCTGACGTCGTCGTTCACCGTGCCCGGTCCGCTGGAGTGGCTGGCGGTGCTGGGCACGGTGGCGGACCTGGGCGCGGACGCGCCGATGCCGTTCCTCAAGGACGCGCTGCGGCGGGCGAAGCGTTCCTCCGTCACGGAGGCCGTGGCGCTGCTCAACGCGGCCCGCCGCTCCAGCCGGTTCGCGGCGCCGCTGGCGATGCAGGTGCTCCTGCGCGCGGGCAGCGCCACGGACATCGCGGAGGGGCGCGTGCCCGGCGTGGACGCGCTGCGCGACTGCCGCCTGGAGGTGCAGCGCGAGGTGGCGCGGTGCGCGAAGACGCCGCCGCGCTTCGCGGGAAACCTGGCGCTGCTGCTGTTCAGCTCCGAGGCGCAGGTGCACCCGCTGGTGGCCATGCGCTGGGTGCAGCGGCTGCCGGACCACATCGTCGTCGCCGCCAACACGGGCTACCTGCCCGGCCGCGTGAACTTCGTGCTGCGAAGCCGCGCGCCGGTGGACCTGCTCGCGCTGCTGCGGGGGCTGGATTTGCCGCCCATGGGAGGCTCGTACGCGCACGGCCACTCGCGCGCCACGGGCGGCAGCCTGCCTCCCGAGGACTTCCTGCGGCTGATGGACGCGCTGGGCTTCCATGGGCTGAGCGGCCGGGACGTGGAGCGGCGCGGCGTCGCGCCGGGATGATGCGATATGACGGAGGGGATGCCTCGCGCCCTCTCCGCCCTCCTCTTCTCGCTGTGCCTCGCCTGCGGTTCGACGAAAGACGATCCGCCCAACCCCGGTGGCGAAGCCTGTGAGCGGTATGACTTTCCGCTGTCGGACACGTCGTCCGCCGCGCACGTGAGTTCGTGCAGCAGCACCGGGTGCGGCAATGGAGAGAACCCGCCCAACTCCGGCCTGCATTGCCCCACGTGGCTGTCGTGCCGCAGCTACCCCACGGAGCAGCCGCGCTGTTCGTGGATCCACAACCTGGAGCACGGCCACGCGGTGTTCCTCTACAACTGCCCGGAGGGCTGCGCCGACGACGTCGCGAAGCTGGAGGCCGCGATGGCGACGGCCGCGGTGGGCAGCAACGGCGTGCGCCGCGCGCTCGTCGCGCCGGACTCGCAGCTGCCCAAGCGCTTCGCCGCGCTGCTGTGGCGCCGCACGTACCTGATGGATTCCGTGGATCCGGACGCGCTCACGTGTCTGCTCGCGTTGCAGGACGTGGACGCGAATGAGCCGGGCCTCGTCTGCCCTCCGTGAAGCCATGACGTTCGCGGAGTAGAACGCGGGCACGCGAGTCATCCACCCTGGCAGGGTGTTACGCGTCGCCCGACCTTGCGCGCGCGGAGTCGCGTCCCTTCAATCCGCGCCACCCTTGTTTCATCCTGCTGCCGTGTCTCGCACGGCGGCATGGCCCCCTTTCGTCGGGGTGGCGTGTCGACATGCCCCACACCGTCGACGCCCCCGTGTCCCGTCTGGAGGTGCTGCCCGTGCCCGGCAACCATCAGACAATGATTGAACCGCCGCACGTCGAGACCCTGGCGCGGCACCTGACCACATGCCTGCGGCGCATCGAGGACGCAGCGCCCGAGAGCTCGGTCGCATAGCGGCCCAGGGAGCCACCGGTCGCATGACCGGGTAATGGACGGTCAAGAGGGCTTAGCGGCCAATACCGGAAGGACTGGAGGCGCCTGAGCGTACTAGCGCCCCCATGACGACCAACACCATTCGACGCGCCTTCGCTGCGCTGCTGACGCTGACGTGTCTCGGGGCGATGTCCGCCCCGGCCGCCACGGGTGTGCAAGGGCCCGTGCCCCCGGCCTTCCAGAACCGCCTGATGGTGGGCCTCTTCGAGGAGGCCGGCCAGAACTGGATGCGCGACAGCAACGTCCCCTGGGACGCGCGCTATCGCTATTTCACCAAGGGCTGGGCGGACAACTGGGGCTATGGCGCCCGCGACGGCAGCTGGGCAGCCAGCTTCTTCACGGAGACGAAGGCGCTGGGCTACGTGCCCGTCGTCACCTACTACCAGCTCTTCGGTGAGCCGGGCGGCGGCGAGCAGGAGACGCTCGCGAAGCTGAAGAACGCCAGCACCATGCGCAGCTACTTCGAGGACGTGAAGCTGCTCCTCCAGCGCGCGAAGACCTTCGGCGGCCCGGTCATCCTCCACGTGGAGCCGGACGCGGTCGGCTTCATGCAGTTCCAGACGGCCTCCAACCCCAACGCCCCCGCGGCCATCGCGTCCTCGGGCATGCCGGAGCTGGCGGGCCTGCCCAACACCGTCGCCGGATGGAGCCTGGCGTTCCTCCAGCTGCGCAAATCCGTGGGCGCGAACAACGTCGTGCTGGGCCTGCACATCTCCGCGTGGGCCAGCGGCAAGGACATCGCGTTCAACTCGCTGACGGATCCGCTGCAGCCGGAGGTGGACAAGGTCGTCAACTTCCTCAAGCCGCTGGGCCTGGCCACCAACGTCACCGGCGCCACCTACGACGTGCTGGTGGGCGACCCGCTGGACCGCGACGCGGACTTCTACCGGCTCACGCAGGGCGCGGACCACCTCTGGGACATGAGCGATTCTGCGTCCCTCACGTCGCGCTCGTACAACCGCTACGCGGAGTGGCTGCGCCTGTGGAACCAGACCACCGGCAAGCGCTGGATGCTGTGGCAGATCCCGCTGGGCAACTCCAACCACCTCAACATCAACAACGGCGGCGGCCCGCGCCAGGGCTACAAGGACAACCGCACCGAGTACTTCTTCGGCGCGAGCGGTGACGCGCACCGGCGCAAGTTCGCCAACGTGGGCGTCATCGCCCTGCTGTACGGCGCGGGCGCGGGCGGCCAGAGCTCCTACCAGAACGACCAGGGCACCGACGGCCAGCCGTACCTGAAGCAGCGCGCGAGCACGTTCCTCAACGCGGGCGGACTCATCCTGCCCGCGGCCGGCACCACCCTCCCGCCCCCGGGCGGCGGCGGATCCACCGACGGTGGCACCGTGGACGCGGGCACCCCTCCGGTCGACGCGGGCACCGGCACCGATGGCGGCACGCGCCCGGATGGTGGCACCGACGGCGGCGTGGACGGCGGCACGCGTCCGGACGCCGGCACCGACGGCGGCACCGGCACCTCCGACGCGGGCACCCCTGCGGATCCGTCCAAGTACGGCTTCGAGTCCGGCACGCAGGGCTTCAGCGCCGCCGGCGCCGCGCTGTCGGCCGTGAGCACCAGCACGACGCAGGCCTACGCGGGCATCCGTTCGCTCGCCGTGCCCTTCAACGGCACGTCCGGCAAGGGCACCGTGGCCGTGGCCAACGCGGCCGTGCCGTCCGCCAGGACGGTGACGTTCCGGCTGTGGCTGCCCTCTGGCAGCAAGATCACCGGCGTGCAGCCCTACACGATTGAAGGCGCCTCCGCGAACTGGCGCTGGACGGGCAGCTGGATCCCGGTGGGCAACCTCAAGGCGGGCGCGTGGAACGCCATCACCGTGAAGCTGCCCTCCGGCTCCACCTCCCCGCTGTACCAGCTGGGCGTGGAGTTCCAGACGACGGGCACGTGGAAGGGCACGGTCTACCTCGACGGAGTCAGCTGGTAGTCCAAGCAGTTTCCGGTCTCGCGGGCGCGTGCAACCGTCCGCGGGACCGGCGTAGGGTAGCGGCGCCCGTGAGTCCCCCGCCCAACGCCGCCCCCATCTCCCGCGAGCGCGTGCGCGCCATCGACTGGCTGCGCGGCCTCTCCGTCCTCGTGATGATCCAGACCCACGCGCTGGTGCTGCTCACCCCCGAGCTGCGCAAGAGCGTGTGGACCGGACGCCTGCTCAAGGTGGACGGACTGGTGGCCCCCGCGTTCATCTTCTCCGCCGGGTTCGCGCTGGCGCTGCTCATGGTGCGCAGCGCCGCCGCGGGCGTGCTGCACGAGCGCGTGCCCCGCAACCTCCGCCGCATCGCGGAGGTGTTCGCCGTCGCCGCGCTCGTCAACGCCGTGTGGTTCCCCATCCGCACCCAGCCCGTGTGGCTCCTGCGTCTGGACATCCTCCACTGCGTGGGGCTGTGCCTGCTGATCACCCTGCCCATCGCCGCGCTGCTGGCCTCACGTCCGCGAGTCCTCGCGGGCACCGCCTTCGTCCTGGCGATGGTGGCGTTCGCCCTGGCCCCCTTCAGCGACAACGCGGGCGAGCCCTGGGCGTCCTTCCTGCGCAAGTCCAACTGGGCCCCCTTCCCGATGGTGCCGTGGGTGGGCTTCGCGTGGCTGGGCGCCTTCGCGGGCTGCATCGCGGGCGCGTGGGGCCGCAAGGGTTTGGCCCGGGCCCTGGGCTTCCTCATCGCGCTGGGGCTTGTGGGCACGCTGCTGCCGGGCGCGCTCAACAACCTCTACCCGCCGCACCGCTTCTTCGTCACCAACCCGTCCAACTCCGCCACCCGCTTCATGTGGGTCTGCGCGGTGCTGCGGGTGATGCTGTGGGTGGAGGGCCGGATGGCGCCGGACGCGAAGCCGTCCCGCGCGCGGCGCTTCCTGGAGGTGTTCGGCACCTCGTCGCTGTCCGCGTACTTCTTCCACGAGATGCTGCTGTACTACCGCGTCTTCGGCGTCTTCTCGTTCCAGAAGCTGTGGGGCGACTCCAGCGGATGGCTGAAGTTCACGGGCCTGCTCGCGCTGCTCATCGCGTGCACGTATGTGCTGTGCCTCGCGTGGGATCCGGTGGAGCGCGCGGTGAAGAAGGGCTTCGCGCGCGCCAGCCAGTGGCTGCTCAGTGCGGCGCGCTGGCCGCGGCCTGCTCGAAGGCGCGGATGATCTCCGGCGGGGCCTGCACCAGTTCGATGAGGACGCCCTCGCCGCTCAGCGGGAACTGATCGCTGGCCTTCGGGTGGATGAAGCACACGTCGAAGCCCGCCGCGCCCTTGCGGATGCCGCCGGGCGTGAAGCGCATGCCCTGCCCCTCCAGCCACTTGACGGCCACCGCCAGGTCGTCCACCCACAGCCCCACGTGGTTGAGCGCCGGGTCGTGCACCTTGGGGCGGCCGTCGGGGTTGACGGGCTGCATCAAGTCCACCTCCACCTTGAAGGGGCCCGCGCCCGCCACGACGATGTCCTCGTCCACGTTCTCTTTTTCGCTGCGGTAGGTGCCGTGGGCCGTCAGGCCCAGCGTGTCCACCCACAGCTTGCGCAGGGCGCCCTTGTCGAGGCCCCCGATGGCGATCTGCTGGATGCCCAGAATCCGGAACGGTCGTGTCGTCTCCATGGGCGGGGACCGTCGCAAAAGGGGTCCCCCCGCGCAAGCGCGGCCCACGCGCGGACCCGGGAAAAATTCACCGGATAAACCCATTCCGGAGGTCACCCGTTTCCAGGGGCACGCTGACTTCCTCCCGTCGTCCCGGAGCCGCCATGTCCCCGTTCTTCTCGAAGCGCCGCGTGTCCTTCGTCAGTGGTGCCCTCCTGTGCGCCAGCCTCGTGAGCGCCTGCTCCATGCGGGAGCCCGTGCAGAGCGCGGCCCGTGAGGAGCTGCGGCCCCAGGCCGTGGCCATCACCGAGTCCGCCCCCTCCAAGGACAGCGACTCCGCCCCCCGCGACCTGTCTCTCATACACATCTCCGAGCCCACGAGACGCTCATGAAACTCGTAT
>NZ_RAWM01000091.1 GCF_003668875.1 Corallococcus interemptor
CCCCCGCCCCAGGCCCCCAACCGCTACGGGCTCTACGGCGGACGGTCGCTGGGCTCCGGACACGCGGGCGTGGGCATGGAGCTGGGCTTCCCGTTCGTGTCCGCGCGCGGCGTGTACGGCGTCCTGGAGCACCTGGACCTGGGGCTGGGCGTGGACACCGTCTACGGCCTGATGACGGAGCTGCGCGCCAGCGCCCGCTTCACCCTGCTGGACAGCGACAACGTGAGCCTGGCCCTGGTGGTGGACGGCGGCCACGCGTTCTTCCTGCGTCCCCCGGACACGGAGGACAAGGGCGCGCGCTACCTGAGCGGCCGGCGCGACTGGAACGTGGCCCCGGGGCTGGTGGCGTCCTTCCAGGGTGACAGCCCGCGCGCGTGGAGGCCGTACCTGGACGTGCGCGCCCTCATGGCCTTCGACCTGGACCCCATCCAGAAGGATCCGCTGGGCGGCATCCCGCCCGCGTGGAAGCTGGATGCGTCCGTCCTCGTCCGGCTGGGCGCGGAGTTTCCCGTCGGAGAGAAGACGTCCTACGCTGTCTCGCTCGGCGGAGACTTCCGCAGCCGCTCCACGGACGCGGAGTTCATGCCCACGCTGTCCGTGGGCGTGGTGTCCACGCTGTTCTGAAAATCCCCCAACCCCTCTCGACCCGAGGTCATCTCATGCGCGGCAGTGTCATTGGTGCAGGTTCGTTCGGAACGGCGCTCGCCAACGTGCTCGCGGTGAATTGCGACGAGGTCCGCCTGTGGGGCCGTGAGCCCTCCACCGTGGAGGCCATCAACACCCTCCATGAGAACCCCACCTACCTCAAGGGCATCCCCCTCTCCGAGCGCGTGCGCGCGACGACGGACCTGGAGGAGGCGCTGGCCGGCTCGGAGATGGTGGTGCTCGCCACGCCCAGCCACGCCACGCGGGAAGTGCTCGCGCGCGCCAAGAGCTTCCTGCCCAGGAGCGTGCCGCTCGTCACCGTGTCCAAGGGCATCGAGAACGGCACGCTGCTCACCATGACGGAGCTGCTGGAGGACTGTCTGCCGGAGGAGTTCCACCCGTACGTCGCGGTGCTCTCCGGCCCCAGCTTCGCGAAGGAGCTGGCCCGCCGCATGCCCACGGTGGTGACCATCGCGTCGCACTGGGACAAGGTGGCCCAGCGGTGTCAGAAGGCGCTGCAGACGGACACCTTCCGCTCGTACACGTCCACGGACGTGGTGGGCGTGCAGTACGGCGGCGCGCTGAAGAACGTCATCGCCATCGCCGCGGGCATGGCGGACGGCCTGGGCATGGGCCACAACGCGCGCGCCGCCATCATCACGCGCGGCCTGGCCGAAATCACGAGGCTCGCGGTGAGGAAGGGCGCCAACCCGCTGACGCTCTCCGGCCTGTCCGGCATGGGCGACCTGGTGCTCACCTGCACGGGCGAGCTCAGCCGCAACCGCCACGTGGGCATGGAGCTGGGCAAGGGCCGCAAGCTGCCGGACATCCTCGCGGAGATGAAGGAGGTCGCCGAGGGCGTCAAGACGGCGAAGAGCGCGCGCGACCTGTCGCTCAAGACGGGCGTGGAGCTGCCCATCTGCGAGCAGGTCTACCTCATCGCCTACGAGGGCAAGAACGCCAAGATGGCGGTGGTGGACCTGATGACGCGCCAGCCGAAGTCGGAGCTGTCCGGCGTCTGAAGCGCGGGCTAGTAGCGGCGCGGCCTGGCTTCCGGGCCCGCGCCGCGCACGCGCCACACGGTGAGCCGCTCGGAGTTGGTGTGGCTCAGGACGAGCCCTTCCGTCTGCATCTCCTCCAGCAGGCGGTTCGTCTTGAGCCGGTCCAACCCGATGGTGCGGCCCAGCAGGTCTCCGGGCATGCCGCTGATGTTGTTGCGCAGCTCGTTGATGATGGCGCGCTTGAACTCGTTCTTCTGCAGGCCGTCCAGGTCCTGCGACCGCCACGAGGACAGGATGCCCCAGCCGATGAGCAGCAGCGTCACCACGGCGATGACCGGGTAGACGATGTGGCTGTTCTTCTCGAGCAGCTCGATGTAGCCGGTGGTGATGGAAGAGACAGGCCGGTCGTAGTCCGGCCCGGAGTCCTGTCCGGGCAGACCTTCGATTTGGGCCGTCAACAACGGGATGAGCAGTTTCAGCGCGGGAGCCAAGGCCCCCCGACTCTACGGGGAGGGCCCCCGCGCCGACAACCCGCCCACCGTCACACCACGCCGATGGACTCGGACGCACCCTCGGCGAACAGGGTGGTGTCCGCCTTGGCCAGGAGCGACGCCAGCCCGTCGCGCTTCACCGCGCTGATGGCCACGCCGCCCTTGGAGCGCAGCAGGGCCTCCACCTCGTCCTCGGACAGCTGGTCCGCCTTGTTCCAGACCATCAGGCGCGGCTTCTCCATCAGGCCCAGCGAGGCGAGGATCTTCTCCACCGCCTCCACCTGGTCGTCGCGCGCGGGGTCGCTCGCGTCCACCACGTGCAAGAGGAGGCTTGCGTCGTACAGCTCCTCCAGCGTGGCGCGGAAGGCCGCCACCAGGTCCTTGGGCAGGTCCCGGATGAAGCCCACCGTGTCGGTGATGATGACCTCGCGCTCCTGCGGGAAGCGCAGGCGGCGGCTGGTGGGGTCCAGCGTGGCGAACAGCTTGTCCTCCGCCAGCACCTCCGCGTTGGTGATGGCGTTGAGCAGCGTGGACTTGCCCGCGTTGGTGTAGCCCACGATGGAGATGACCGGCACCTCGCGCCGGTTGCGCTGCGCCCGGCGGACGCTGCGCTCGCGGCTGATGACGTCGATGCGGCGCTCCAGGTTGGTGATGCGCTCGCGCACGCGGCGGCGGTCGATTTCGAGCTTCGTCTCACCCGGACCGCGGCCACCCACGCCACCGCCCATGAGGCGGCTGAGTGAGTCATCCCCCTGCACCAGCCGGGGCAGCCGGTACTTCAGCTGCGCCAGCTCCACCTGCAGCTTGCCCTCGGCCGTCTGCGCGCGCTGCGCGAAGATGTCCAGGATGAGCTGCGTGCGGTCCAGGATCTTCAGGCTCGTCGCATCGCCGATGTGACGGCCCTGCGACGGGGTGAGGTCCTTGTCGAAGATGAGCAGGTCCACCATGGACTGCATGGAGCGCAGGTTCAGGTCCTCCAGCTTGCCCCGGCCGATGAGGTAGCGCGGATCCGCTTCCCGCTTCATCTGGAGCACGCTGTCCACCACCTCCACGCCCGCGGTGCGCGCCAGCTCCTTGAGCTCCGCGAGGGACGACTCCGCCCGGGCGCGGTTGCCGTCCAGGCACACCGCCACCAGGATGGCGCGCTCCTTCCCGGACACCGTGCGCGCGGCCGCGTTGCGGTTGAACTCCTCCTCCAGCGCGTCCAGCGTGGACAGGAGGTCCGGCTGCTCGCCGTGCACGGAGGGCAGGGTGGACACGTGCCAGAACTCACCCGTGCCGTTCTCCGGCACCAGGTAGGCCCAGTGCAGCACGCCGGGCAGGCCTTCGTGGCCCACGCCCACGGCCGCCACGCAGTCCAGGCGCAGCAGCGCGAGGTCCGTGAGGTCGTCCTTCGTGAGGGGTTCGCTCTTCAGGTGCGTGTGCACCAACCGCAGGCCACGCAGACGGATCTGCCCGGCGCGAGCACGGCCGATGTCCGGCAGCTCCAGCTTGTGGGCGTTGCCCACGACGACGTGCTCGATGTCGCCCTTGCGGTTGATGAGGACGCCCACCTGACGGTTGAGCTCGTGCGACAGCTCGGTGAGGTGGCGGGCAAGCTCCGCGGACACGATTTCGCGCGGATCCACGCGGCGGCGGAAGGTGTTGCGCAGCCGCTGCTGCTCGCTCGTCTTCAGGCCCAGGGTGTTGCCGTAGATTTCCTTCAAACCGTTTCTCCTGGCGCGGACATCGAAGCGTCCTCGCCGCATTCAAGACATTGGATGGACAGGGGCCGTCCGCGTTTCATGACAACCGCCCCGGTTTTCCGCCTGCCACGAAGCCTGGTGAACAACCGGCCGCGCGCGTCCTTTCCCGTTCCAGCCTACGCTGCCCGCCGTGACTGATTCCGCACGCAATGCCCTGCGCGGGGCCCGCCGCGTGGTGGTGAAGATTGGAACCAACGCGCTGACCAGCGCCACGGGCCGCTTCAACCGCGCCCACTTCGACGCGCTGGGCCAGGACCTGCTGTGGGCCGCCGGGGGCCGGGAACTGGTGGTGGTGTCCAGCGGCGCCATCGCGCTGGGCATGGAGCGGCTGGGGCTGCCCGCGCGCCCCCGGGACATCCCGGGCAAGCAGGCGTGCGCGGCGGTGGGGCAGAGCCGCCTGATGCAGGCGTACGAGGAGGCCTTCGGCCACGCGGCCCGGACGGTGGCCCAGGTGCTGCTCACCCACGAGGACGTGCAGGAGCGCCGGCGCTACCTCAACGTGAAGCACACGCTGGAGCGCCTGCTGGCCGCGAGCGTGGTGCCGGTCATCAACGAGAACGACACCGTGTCCGTGGATGAGCTGAAGTTCGGCGACAACGACACCCTGGCCAGCCTGGTGGCCGGCGTGGTGGAGGCGGACGCGCTGGTGCTCCTCTCCGACGTGGAGGGGCTCTACACCGCCGACCCGCGCAAGGACGCCGAAGCGCGCCTGATGCCCGCCGTGCCGCGCGTCACGGCCGAAGTGCTGGCCCTGGCCGGCGACGCCACCAGCGCGGTGGGCACGGGCGGCATGGCGTCCAAGGTTCGCGCCGCCGCTCGCGCCGCGGAGCTGGGCATCCCCTGCGTCATCACCTCCGGCGCGGTGCCCGGCCGCCTGCGCGGCGTGCTCCAGGGGGAAGAAGTGGGCACGCTCTTCGAGCCCGCCGGACGCCGCAGCGCGCGCACCGCATGGATCGCCCACGCGTTGAGGCCCCGGGGCCGGCTGGTGGTGGACGCGGGCGCGAAAGAGGCCATCGTCACCGGCAAGCGCAGCCTCCTGCCCAGCGGCGTGACGGGCGTGGAGGGGGACTTCGGCCGGGGCGACCCGGTGGACCTCACGGACGGCACCGGGACGGTGTTCGCCCGGGGGCTGTCCACCTACGACGCCAACGAACTCAAGCGCATCGCCGGGCGGCGGAGCGCGGACATCGAGGCGGTGCTGGGCTACCGCTACCTGGATGAAGCCGTGCACCGCGACGACCTGGCGGTGCTGTAGCCCCGGTCCGCGCAAGGGCCGCCTGGATGCCTAGATGGAAGAAGAGACCGTCTTCACGGTGCCGGACGCCGGCTCCGTGAGCCGCATCAGCGCGCGGAACTCCGGGGAGTCCACCTTCATCAGGAGCAGCGAGACCTCCAGCTCCCCCGGCACCCGGCCCAGCTGGAGCTTGCGCTCCTGGCCGTGCAGCAGGGCCAGCTGCGAGTGGCCTTCGCCTTCCGGCAGGGACAGGTCCACCTGGAGCTGGAACGAGTCGCCCTCGCCCTTGGGCGTGAGCACCAGCCGGTAGTCCGGGACCGTGGCGCCTGGACGGCGGCGCTCGGCGCGCAGCGTGCGGCCCGCCTCGCCCAGCAGCTTGGGCTGGGCGATCAGCCGGCCGTCGCGCCGGACCTCCAGCGCGAAGTAGAGCGGTTCGTTGCGGGCCTGCGCCGGGGTGGAGACGAAGGCCAGCAGCACCAGCGCCAGCCCGGGAAGCCACTTCTTCAGCAGGGAGGTGCGGTCCATGGTCGAGCCCTCGTCAAGCTTCAGTCCGCCGCGTCGGCCCCACGGCAGCCAGCAAAGCCTCCAGGAGGCCCGCTGTCGCTTCTCACCCAAATCGGCAATGTCCAAGGAATAACCCAGACGCGCGCCGAGTGCGAGCCCCACGCCCGGGGTTGTCTGCTGGCTTGCGGACGAAACGAGGGGTACATGGCGATACCTGCTTGCCTGTTCAGGTTGGGGCGGCTATCCCCCTTGGACGGAGCCAGCCCTCTTCGCTGTTCCCTTTCTGTTCGTTTCCAGCCCTGCCCCCTTCTCCCACCCCGGAAGTCCCCGGTCTCTTGATCTCCCGGGTCCTGTCCGCCATGGTCGTTGATCACCTGAATGGACCGCACGGAACGCATCCTTGATCTCGTGGCACTGCTGCTCGACGCGCGGGAACCCATCTCGTGGGCCGAGCTGCGTGAGCACTTCCCCGCGGACTACGGCGGGTCGGACGACGCCGCTGAACGCAAGTTCGAGCGCGACAAGGCGGAGCTCGTCGAGCTGGGCTTCCCCTTGAGCTACGTGCAGGGCGACGACGAGCGGCGCGACGGCTACCTCGTCGACCGCGACGTCTACTACCTGCCGGAGGCGGACCTCACGAAGGAGGAGCTGGCCGTGCTCTACGCCGCCGGCTCCGCCGCGCTGGCGTCCGGCGCGTTCCCCGGCCGCGACGACCTGGCGCACGCGCTGCGGAAGATCGGCTTCTTCGCCGGCGAATCCCTGCCCACCCCGCGCGTGCGCATGGAGCTGGGCACCGGCCAGCAGGGCCAGGAGAAGGAGGTCTCCGCCCGCCTGGAGCAGCTGTGGGACGCGTGCTCCGCGCACAAGTGGGTGCAGATCACCTACGGCAGCCCGCGCAAGGACGGCGTCACGGAGCGGCGCGTGGACCCGTACGGCCTCGCGCTCAGGCGCGGCGTCTGGACGCTGGTGGGCTACTGCCACCTGCGCCAGGGCCTGCGCACCTTCCACGTCCACCGCATCCGGGAGCTGAAGGTGAACACCGCCCGGCCGCGCACGCCGGACTTCGAGGTGCCGGCGGACTTCTCGCTGGACGCCCACGTGGCCTACTTCCCGTGGCAGTACCGCTTCCATGAGCCCCTGGAGGTGACGCTCCAGTTGACCGGGCCGCAGGCCTCGCGCGCGGGGTCGCTGTTCCCGGGCGCGGCGCTGGAGCCGGTGTCGGAAGGGGTCGTGCGGGCCCGCTTCCCGGTGACGTTCCTGGACGGGCTGACGCGCTTCGTCCTGTCGCTGGGGCAGGACTGCCGCGTCGAAGGGCCTCCGGCGGCGCGCGAGCGCCTGGAACAGATGGCCGCGAACATCCTGGCGAAGCACACGCCAGTCGAAGGCGAGCGGGTGAGCGCATGAGCAACGTCCACGAGCGGCTGCGCCGCCTGCTGTTCCTCGTCCCCTACGTCTCCAAGCACCCCGGCGTCACCGTGGAGGCCCTGGCCAGGGCCCTCAACATCAGCCGCGAGGACCTGCTGGAGGAGCTGGACCTGCTCACCTGCGTGGGCCGGCCGCCCTTCAACCCGGACGACTACGTCGACATCTACGTGGACAACGACCGCGTCTACGTGGACCTGGATCAGCGCCTGACCGCGCCGCCCCGGCTCACCGCCGGCGAGGCCGCGGCCCTGGCCGCCGCGGCGGAGCTGTTGCGCCCGGCCACTGGCGATGCGCTCCAGAGCGCCGTCACCAAGCTGGAGGGCATCATCCCGCCCGCGGCCCGCGAGCGCTTCCGGGACATGTACCGGAAGATCGACGCCTCCGCGGACGCGCCCCCGGCGCTGGGGCCGCTCACCCGCGCCATCCTGGAGCGGCTGGAGGTGACGTTCGGCTACGCCAGCCCCGGCCGCCCCACGGAGCCGCGCCGGGTGCGCCCCTATGAGCTGCTCAGCCACCGCGGCCAGTGGTACCTCCAGGGCTTCTGCCACACCCGTCAGGACGCGCGCCTGTTCCGGCTGGACCGCATGGAGGACCTGTCCGTCACCACCACGGCCTTCCAGCCCCCGCCGGATGCCCGCGCGGACGTGCCCAACCCGGCTCGCAGCGCCAGCGAGGCCTCCGTCCGGGTTCGCTTCACCCCGACGGCCGCACCCTACGTGAAGGAGCGCTTTGGCCCGGACGCCCGCCCGCTCGCCGACGGAGGGGTGGAGGTGCGGGTGGCCGGAGACAGTGAGCGCTGGCTCACGCAGTGGGTGCTATCCTTCGGCGGAGAGGCGGAGGTGCTGGAGCCGGCGAGCGCGCGCGCCGCCGTTGCCCGAGCCGTACATGCCTCGATAGGCTCCTAGGACGACATGGCCTTCCAACTGACGATCTCCGAGGGAAAAGACGCAGGCAAGGAGTTCGTCTTCGACCAGGACTCCGTGCTCATCGGGCGCACCTCCGAGTGCGACGTGGTGCTGTACGACCCTGGCATCTCCCGCCGCCACTGCCGCATCTTCAAGGACGGCGACGGCTACGCCGTGGAGGACCAGAAGAGCGCCAACGGCACGGTCGTCAACGGCACCCCCGTGCAGACGCAGAACCTGGCGGACGGCGACACGCTGACGCTGGGCCCGGTGACGTTCCTCTTCGCGATCGCCGCGGAGGACGCGCCCACCGGCGAGGACGAGAAGCCCGCGGAGGACGGCGCCAACAGCACGCGCATCGTCTCCCTCGACTCCCTGCGCAAGCAGCGCAACAAGAAGGCCGCCGCGGCGCTCGTGCCGGAAGGCGTGGACGAGGAGGACCTGCAGGGCATCCGCGCGGAGTCCACGCGCATGAACATGCGCGCCATCCGCCGGCCCACGTCCTCCGCCCAGCGCGCGGTGCCGCAGGAGCCGCCCCCGCCGGAAGACGACGCTCCGGCCGCCATCGAAAAGCCCGCCCCTTCCGCGCCGCCCGCGCGCCGCACCGGTTCGCAGTCCTCGCGCGCGGTGGCCCGCACGCCCCGCGCCGGGGGCTCCAGCGGCGGTGGCCTGTCCGCCGCCGAGCGCGCCCGCATCCGCCGTGAGACGCCGGGCCTGATGGCCAACCTGCGCCTGTTCTGGGCGGAGGCGAACTCCAAGGTCCGCGCGGGCGTGATGGCCGGCGGCGGCGTGGTGGTGCTGGGCCTCTTCGCGCTCATGTACTGGCTGGTGCTGGGCGGCGAGGCCCAGGTGCAGAAGGGCGAGGAGCCCGTGCGCCTGTCCAACCAGCCCATCACGGACTCGTTCGGCCTGGGTGACGGCGTCACCTGGAACCGGCCGGACATGAAGGTCTTCGAGTGGGAGTTCGTCGCCGCGACGCGAGCGGTGGTCATCCTCCACTACCAGGCCCAGGGCATCTCCAAGGACGAGGTGGTGGTCAGCGTCAACGGCGTGGACGTGGGCAAGGTGCCCCCGGACACGCTGGCCAGCCAGGAGCGCTCGCTGGAGCTGATGATCCCGCCCCAGCAGCTGCGCAAGGGCGAGCCCAACCGCATCATCTTCGACAACACCCGCAACCCGCCGGGCGAGGACACCTGGCGCGTGTGGAACGTCTGGGTGGAGCGCGCGCTCCTGCCCGAGCAGCTCTCCACGCAGCAGCTGCTCGCCAACGCCAACGACCTCTTCAAGAAGGGCCGCAAGAACTTCGACACGCCGGACATCGGCGCGCGCAACCGCTACGAGGCCTGGAAGGCCTTCCGTGAAGCGTGGCTGATGCTGGAGGCCCACCCGGATCCGAAGCCGGACCTCTACTTCGAGGCCCAGGAGCAGATGAAGCGCGCCCAGCAGGAGCTGGACCGCACCTGCTCCAAGCTGCTCTTGGAGGTGGAGGGCTACTACAACCAGGGCCACTTCAAGCAGGCCGCCTCCACGCTGGACCACATGCGCGAGTACTTCCCCGAGTACGACCAGCCGTGCGCCACGCGCGCGGAGAACAAGCGCATCGAGTACGGGCTGTAGCCCCTTCGTCGTCTGGTGGACGGTGCAACCCTGCCCGGGAGGCGGGCAGGGCCCGTCCCGGTTGCCGGTCCCTCCCCTCGTTCCCACCCTCAAGAGGGTCATGCGTGAGCGGGTGGGGGAGGAAGGTCGGACGGAGGGGTTGGTTCTGGCGGAGCCCCGGGCGGTGCGCTCGCCGGGGCCGGTGCCGGAGCACGGCCCTGTGTGGAGCCCCGGGGTGTCCCGGCGCCTGCTCGCCCGCTACTACCTGCCGCAGCACCACACCACCCTCCAGGGCAATGCGTGCCGGCTGCTGCGCGACGGCGTGGAGGCCTACCCGGAGATGCTGGAGGCCATCCGCCGCGCGCGCCGCTCCATCCGCCTGGAGACGTACATGTTCGTCACCGACGCGGTGGGCGAGCTCTTCGGCCAGGCGCTGGCGGAGGCCGCCGAGCGCGGCGTGCACGTGAAGGTGCTCTACGACGCGGTGGGTTCTTGGACCAGCCGCCGGAGCTTCTTCGAGGGGCTGCGCCAGCGCGGCGTGGACGTGCGGGCCTTCAAACCCTTCAGCCTCCAGCGCGGGCTGCGCCACCTGCTGCGCCGGGACCACCGGAAGATTCTGGTGGTGGACGGCCAGGTGGCCTTCACGGGCGGGGTGAACATCGCGGCGCACTGGGCCCCGGAGGGGCAGGGCGTGGCCTGGCGCGACGACGTGCTGCGGATTGAAGGCCCGGCGGTGCACGAGCTGGAGCGGCGCTTCCTGGCCACGTGGCGGATGATGTTCCGGGACCGCCTGAGCCGCCTGCGCCGGCGCATCCGCGGCGGGGCCCAGGCCCTGAGGGCGCTGCCCCAGAAGGGCGACGTGGGACTGGCGGTGCTGTCCAGCCGGCGCAGCATCCACCGCGCGTATCTGCACGCCATCCAGCGCGCGCGCAAGAGCGTGCTCATCGCGGCGGGCTACTTCGTGCCGGACCGGCGCATGGTGGCGGCGCTCAAGGATGCGGCGAAGCGGGGCGTGGAGGTGAGCCTGCTGCTCAACGGGGGCAAGAGCGACCACCCGTTCCTCGAGCATGCGACGCGCGCCTTCTACGAGCCGCTGATGGACGCCGGCATCCGCATCTTCGAGTGGCGCCGGGGCGTGCTGCACGCCAAGACGGCCGTGGTGGACGGGGTGTGGGGCACCATCGGGTCGTTCAACCTGGAACGGTTGTCCCTGGCCTTCAACCACGAGGTGAACGCCGTCTTCGCGGACCCCCGGCTGGGGCGTGACCTGGAGGACTCGTTCCGTCTGGATTGTGGCAACTGCCGCGAGGTGGACCTGGCCGCCTTCCGCCGCCGTCCCCTCTGGCAGAAGGCCGTGGAGCGGGTGCTGTACTTCTTCCGCAAGGTGCTCTGAGCGGCCCCGTAGGCCCGGGGGCCAAGGCAACCGTCCACCGCCTTCAACGCGGTGCAGGAACCCTTTGCATGCCGGGGGGGACACGCCTAGAAGTTGCGTCATTCCGGCACGGAAGGACGGCAACGCACATGACGGACAGTTTCGGCACCAAGGCCCAGCTCAAGGTGGGCTCGGCGACCTACGACTATTTCAGCCTGGCCACGCTGGCGAAGGCGCACCCGGCGGTCAACCGCCTCCCGTTCTCGCTGAAGGTCCTGCTGGAGAACCTGCTGCGCAACGAGGACGGCCGCGTCGTCAAGCGCGAGCACATCGAGAAGATGCTCGCCTGGGACCCCAAGGCCACCCCGGAGACCGAAATCTCGTTCCACCCCGCGCGCGTCCTGCTCCAGGACTTCACCGGCGTGCCCGCCGTCGTGGACATGGCCGCCATGCGCGAGGCCCTGGCCTCCATGGGCGGCGACCCGGCGAAGATCAACCCGCGCAACCCGGCGGACCTGGTCATCGACCACTCGGTGCAGATTGATTCGTTCGCCACCACCGCGGCCTTCAAGGAGAACGCGGAGCTGGAGTTCGAGCGCAACCGCGAGCGCTACGCCTTCCTGCGCTGGGGCCAGAGCGCGTTCAAGGGCTTTGGCGTGGTGCCGCCGGACATCGGCATCTGCCACCAGGTGAACCTGGAGTTCCTGGCGCAGGTGACGTTCCGCCAGGGCAACACCGTGTACCCGGACACGCTGGTGGGCACGGACAGCCACACGACGATGATCAACGGCCTGGGCGTGGTGGGCTGGGGCGTGGGCGGCATCGAGGCGGAGGCGGCGCTGCTGGGCCAGCCCATCACGATGCTCATCCCGCAGGTGGTGGGCTTCAAGCTCACCGGCAGGCTGCCCGCGGGCGCCACGGCCACGGACCTGGTGCTCACCGTCACGCAGATGCTTCGCAAGAAGGGCGTCGTCGGCAAGTTCGTGGAGTTCTTCGGCGAGGGCCTGAAGGCGCTGTCGCTGCCGGACCGCGCCACCATCGCGAACATGGCCCCGGAGTACGGCGCCACCATCGGCTTCTTCCCGGTGGACGAGGAGAGCTGCAACTACCTGCGCTTCACCGGCCGCCCGGATGACGCGGTGGCGCTGACGGAGGCGTACGCCAAGGCGCAGGGCCTGTGGCTGAACGCCGGCGCGCCGGACCCCGTCTTCAGCGACACGCTGGAGCTGGACCTGGCCACCGTGGTGCCCAGCCTCGCCGGCCCCAAGCGTCCGCAGGACCGCGTGCCCCTCAAGGACATGAAGGCCGGCTACGAGAAGTCCCTGGTGGAGATGCTGGCCGCCGGCAAGAGCAAGGGCGAGGACGACGAGGGCCCCAAGGGCGGCGCCAAGGCCCCGGTGGCCCCGGAGCGGCTGGCCCAGTCCGTCACCGTGAAGGCCGGCAAGCAGAGCTACCAGGTGGGCCACGGCGCGGTGGTCATCGCGTCCATCACCTCCTGCACCAACACGTCCAACCCGGCCGTGCTGGTGGCCGCGGGCATCCTGGCGAAGAAGGCCGTGGAGAAGGGCCTCAAGCCGCAGCCCTGGGTGAAGACGTCCCTGGCCCCGGGCAGCCGCGTGGTGACCGAGTACCTGCGCGACGCGGGCCTGTTGCCCTACCTGGAGGCCGTGGGCTTCCACGTCGTGGGCTACGGCTGCACCACCTGCATCGGCAACTCCGGCCCGCTGCCGGAGGCCGTGTCCAACGCGGTGGTGGAGGGTGACCTGGTGGTGGCGGCGGTGCTGTCCGGCAACCGCAACTTCGAGGGCCGCATCAACCCGCACGTGCGCATGAACTACCTGGCGAGCCCCCCGCTCGTGGTGGCGTACGCGCTGGCCGGTGAAGTGGGCCGCGACCTGGACAACGAGCCGCTGGGCACGGACCCCAACGGCCGCCCGGTGTTCCTCAAGGACATCTGGCCGTCCAACGAGGAGATCAAGGAGACCATCCGCACGGCCGTGAAGCCGGAGCAGTTCCGCAGCCAGTACGCGAACGCCATGGAAGGCGACACGCTCTGGCAGCAGCTGCAGGTGAGCAAGGGCTCCACGTTCAAGTGGGATGAGAAGTCCACCTACGTGCGCAAGCCGCCCTTCTTCGAGAACCTCCCGAAGGAGCCCAAGGCCGTCCAGGACATCAAGGGCGCGCGCGTGCTGGCGCTCCTGGGTGACTCCGTCACGACGGACCACATCTCGCCCGCGGGCAACATCGCGAAGACGAGCCCCGCCGCGAAGTACCTCATGGCGGAGGGCGTGGAGCCCAAGGACTTCAACTCCTACGGCGCGCGCCGCGGCAACCACGAGGTGATGGTGCGCGGCACCTTCGCCAACATCCGCCTGAGGAACCTGCTCGTCCCCGGCGTCGAGGGCGGCGTCACGGTGCACATCCCCACGCGTGAGCGGATGAGCATCTACGACGCGTCCATGAAGTACCAGGCGGACGGCACGCCGCTGGTGGTGCTGGCCGGCGCCGAGTACGGCACGGGCTCCAGCCGCGACTGGGCGGCCAAGGGCACGCAGCTGCTGGGCGTGAAGGCCGTCATCGCCAAGAGCTTCGAGCGCATCCACCGCTCCAACCTCGTGGGCATGGGCGTGCTGCCCCTGCAGTTCGAGGCGGGCCAGGACGCGCAGTCGCTGGGCCTCACCGGCCACGAGACGTTCGAGATCACCGGCATCGCGGACGGCCTCGCCCCGCAGAAGAAGCTCACCGTGAAGGCCACCGGTGAGAAGGGCCCCATCGAGTTCACGGCGCTGTGCCGCATCGATACGCCGAACGAGCTCGACTACTACCGCAACGGCGGCATCCTCCAGTACGTGCTCCGCCAGCTGGCCAAGGCGTAAAGGCGCGTCACGTTGGAGTCGCGGCCCGGCCGCCCTCGCTTCACGGGAGGGTCGCCGGGCCGTCGTCTTTTCCTACTCCGCGCGCAGGCGCGTCCAGGCGGCCACGTAGCGCGACAGGCGCTCGGCGTCCTTGGGCGTCACGTCCTTCAGGCGGCGCACGTCCATGTTGTCCTCCAGGTCCGCCAGCTTCACGCGGCGGGCCAGGGGGTGGGGGCGCAGCCTTTCGATGAAGGCCTCGTAGCTTTCGCCCTCGCGCTTCGTCAGGCAGTCCAGCGCGGAGAGCACGTCCTCCGGGTAGCCCAGGCCGCGCAGGCGCTCCAGCGTGTAGGGCGTGTCCTCCACCACGTCGTGGAGGATGGCCGCGGTGCGCTCCGCGTCCGACGACAGGCGCAGCATCACGCGCAGCGGGTGGAGGATGTAGGGCTGTCCTGCCTTGTCGCGCTGACCCTGGTGCGCGGCCACCGCCAGGGCGATGGCGTCTTCGAGCGTGGGCATGGGCGGAAGCTTCGCACGCCTTCGGGGACGACGGCGGACGACGGCTCAACGGTTGAGGTTGCCGGAGCCCGTGCCGCCCGCGGACTGCGCCGTGTAGGCCTGGCCGCCGCCGTTGTACTGGAGGATGCCCTCCACCGCGAGCGCGTTGGGGTCCAGCTTGTTGGTGTCCCCCCGGCGCGGAATCAGCGTCTCGCTGATGCAGATGGCGCCCACCACCACCTGCTGATCATTGTCGCGGTTCCACTCCGGGGCGAGCGGCTTGAACTCGTCCTCGTTGTCCCGGATGTAGAGGTACACGTCGTCCTTGCCGTCGCCGTCCAGGTCCGCGAACAGCGCGGGGTTGACCGCCTTGATGGCCGTGCGGCCCAGCGCGGTGCGCGGGTCCGCGGGGGACGCGTTGGTGGGCGAGCGGATGGGGTCGTAGACGGACGGCGCGCTCAGGAAGGTGTTCCACTTCCCATAATTGCGGCCGAAGTAGCCGCGCGCCAGCTGCAGGCCGCTCTCCGCGCAGCCCTGCCGCTGGCCCGCGCGGGCGAAGGTCACCGCGCGCGTGCGCTCGCTGCTGGCGTAGGCCATGACGCCCGCCACCAGCCCCAGGAGCACGGTGACGAGCAGCACGACGAGCAGCAGCGTGGCGCCGCGAGCGGAACGGTGGGACGAAGGGCGCGGGGGCATGGCGGTGGGCCTCATGAAGGACGGACTCACAGGCTGGCCGAGGCCAGGTTGGGCAGCTCCGCCCGGCGCGAGAAGAGGCTGCGGAAGTAGCCGTCCGCGGCGCCCGGGGCCGGGGTGTGGTTCTCCACCGTGAGGGGCAGGTCCTCGGAGAGCACGGCCTCGCTGCGGTTGTCGCGCCGGGGCGTGCGGCCGGTGGCCACCACGCTGACGCGCACCGAGCGCAGGCCCGGCGTGAACTCGGGCTTGAGGCCGTTCTGGAAGGCGTACCTGGTGGGGTCTCCGGTGTTCGCGGCGTCCAGGCCGAAGGCCACCTGGAAGTCCTCCACGTAGTCCTGCACCACCACCGGGTCGCCCATGTCCACGAAGGGGCGGCCGGACACGTCGTTGCCGGGCCGGCCCTCCGCGCGCATCAGCGCCTTGCGGCCGTTGTTCACGTTCGTCCCGATGAAGAAGTGCAGGAGGCGCACCGGGTACACCAGGTCGCCCTTCTGGAAGCCGCCCTTGTGGGGCGCGTTGGAGAAGCCCGGCACGCCGGTCTCCAGGTAGTTCACCGTGGCCGTGGGCGGCGTGCTCGTCACGGACGTCTGGGTGAGCAGCGCGGCGCTCTTCATGTTGCTGGCCACCATCATGGGGTTCGCGGGCGGCGCGCCGCTGGGCGCGCCCACGCAGTTGACCTCCAGGGAGCCCGTGCCCGGCTTCACCACCGTCATCGCCGCGCCCGGCGCGCAGTCGCGGCCCAGGTAGCTGCGGTCCGGTACCACCAGCCACAGGTCGTCGCTGCCGTCGGTGGCGGGCACGTTGCCCGTCGTGGTGGAGGCGAGCACGCCCGAGCTCGCGCCGTCCCCGCCGAAGACGGGGTTGATGCGCTGGGGCGCCCCGCTGGAGACCACCCAGAGGCCCTCGGACATGCCCGCGCCGGCCTGGCGCACGGCCGACAGCAGCGTCTCTCCGGCGAGCCGCGCGTGGTCATGGCTGTCCGCCACGTGCTCCGTGTTGTGCACCACGCGCCCGCCCGCCATCAGCAGGGCCGTGGCCGCCGCCAGGATGATGGTGGCGAGCGCCGCGGCCACCATCGTCTCCAGGAGCGTCATGCCGCGCGGCTTCATAGGACGAACACCTCACTGTGCACGACGGCGCGCTCCACGCTGTCGTTCTTGCGGTACGCGCGCGTCCAGAAGGTGAAGGGCAGGGCGCCCGCGGGGACCATCGCCTGGGCCGCGGGCGGCAGGTCCTTGGGCAGGCCCTTCGTCACCAGGATTTCGCGGCAGTAGACGTCCTTGGGCAGCAGCGAGTCCGGCGTGGAGGCCAGGCAGGGCGTGCCCGCGGGCACGTCCAGCGCCGGCTCCACCTGGCCCGTGGGGCGCACGCGGAAGTAGGCGCCGGTGCCCACGTCGCCCGCCTGGGGCGCGCTGGGGTCCAGCTGCCAGGGCGCCGTGCCCAGGCCCAGCTCCGGCGGGAAGAGGGCGGGCCGCGTGATGGCCTGCGCCGCCAGGTCCGCCTTGGACGCCAGCCACAGCCGCTGCACGCGCGCCTCCAGCAGCATGCGCCGGCCCTGGAGCACCTGGCCGTCCTTCACGTCGCGGGTGGCGGCCACCATGCCCATCACCGCGCCCACCGCGGCCAGCGACAGGAGGGCCATGGAGATGAGGACCTCCAGGATGCCGCTGCCCCGCCGCGAGGCGGAGCGAGGAAGGGTTCTCATTCGAGCAACCTCTGGCTCCAGTTGAGGAGCTGGTAGAGCACGCCGTTGTCGCCGTCCACGGAGAGCGCCCTGTCGGGGCTGGAGGGGCCGGTGCCGCTCCCGTTTTCGATGCGCGCGACGCGCAGGGCGCTCACCTCCGCGCCCACCACGTAGTCCGTGGACGTTCCGCCGTTGTCGCGGTGGTAGACGGCCACGCCGCCGTAGTTGGCCAGCGTCGCGCCGCTCATGGGCCGGATGTCCGCCTGCGTGGACGGCGTGCTGCCCAGGTCGACGCTGTACGTGTGGCCCCGGACGGAGGCGCTCAGCATCATGGGGTCGTTCACGGACTGCTCCGCGGTGCTGAAGTACGCGGTGCGCCCGGCGATGGTGATGTTGCCGTAGACGTGCTCCGGCGCGGGGAAGATGAGCGGGAAGGGCGAAGGCTCCTGGAGCACGCCGTAGCTGACGGACTCCGTGTGGGCCACGTTCGCGCCAATGGACGTGCCGTCCAGCCGCTTGCCGTCCACGCCCAGGGGCAGCCGCAGGCCGGCGTCCAGCATGAGCGCGTGGAAGCGGCCGCCCACGGTGTCCGGCACCCAGTCCATGCCGGCGGTGCCCACCAGGGCCACCATCTTGCCCTTGAAGTTGCCGAAGGCGGACGTGTCGGACGCGTCGCGCGGGATGCGCGCCAGGCCCACGTTGGTGCTGATGGGCTGGCTGGTGACGGGCAGATTGCCGATGTTCATCGCCGTGTACTTGCAGGGCGTGGCGTCCGTGCACGCGGGGCCCATGCGCGACACGTTGACGTTCATGCCGGTGGACGCGTCCAGCTCCCAGAGCCGGCCCTCCATGTCACCCACGTAGAGGCGCGCGGCGCCGCTCGAGTCCTGCGACACGGTGGGCGCGGCGGGCGCGCTGTTGTCCACGCTGCTGCTGTACGCCTGCTGCCACTGCCACAGCTTCTGGCCGGTGGCCACGTCGATGGCGAACACCTGCACGCCCTTGGCCGGCGAGCCCGGCGAGCCCGTCACCGGCGGCGCGCCGGAGCTGCTGGAGGCGACGAAGACGGCGTACACGGGCTCCAGGCCCAGCCGGCCCACGCCCACGGACAGGCCACGCGAGCCGCCCAGGCCGCTGTAGTCATACAGGCCGCTCGGCTGACGGCCGGGGTCCGAGCGCGGCGGCAGCAGGAAGAGGCTGGTGTCCTCGTCCCAGGTGTACGTCCAGTCCGTGCCGCCCAGGCTCCGGTCCGCCAGCGACACCGCGGAGTGCGGCGCGCTGGACGTGGCGTAGTGGCTGCCCACGATGTGCCACAGCAGCACGGGCTTGAGCGGGTTCGTGACGTCCAGGGCGAACAGGTCGCGCCCCGTCTGGCCCACGTTGGCGACGAGCACCGTGTGCCATTCCCGGCGGCCGGTGCCCACGAAGTCCGCGAACACGTCGAAGACGGCGGGCGCGCTGTTCACCCGCGCGGTGTTGTTGCGCAGGCCCGCCAGCTGCGTGGCCGGCAGGAAGCTCCACAGCTCCGTGCCCGGCTGGGGCAGGTTGCCGGTGCGGAAGCGCTGGGCGAAGTCCGTCTTGAAGCGCGCGCTGGCGTCCGGGTTGGGGAAGCCCAGGTTCTCCACGGGGCCGTCGTAGCGCGCGCCGCCGGAGACGTAGAAGGCGTGCACCTGGCCGTCCAGGCCCGCAGCGTAGGCCACCGTGGGGCGGGCCGCGCCGCGGTCCGGGATGTGCGGGCTGGCCGTGGCCACCACGGGCGAGGAGTGGATGAAGCCGCCCAGGTGCGCCTTGTTGTCCGCCGCGTCGTTGTTGCACTGGGTGAGGGTGGGCTCCAGGATGGGCGTCTCGCTGGCGCCGTCGCGGCCGGACTGCGTGGCGTAGCAGAAGCCGCGCACCCGCTGGAGCATCATCGCCACCGCGTTGAAGTCCGTGTACAGCGCCAGCTTGTTGATGAGCTCGTTGGCGATGCCGAAGTCCGTGCCGCCCAGCTGCGGCGAGTACTGCGTCGCCTGCTGCAGGTCGCAGATGCCGTCCGGGCCCTTCACGAAGTCGTAGCGGAAGGTGCCGTCGCGCGAGGTGGCGCGGCTGAGCTTCAGCACGTCCACGCAGCCGGTGTTGGGCGTGGCGGTGTAGTTGCGGTTGATGCGCGTGCCGGAGACCTCCTCCGGCTGCCAGCCCACCTGCAGCACCCCGTGCGGCGCGGCGCGGCCGGCGCCCAGCGGCGGGTTCTCCGTCACCTCGCCGCCGAAGTAGGTGAAGAGGTTGCGGTCGCCGGGCGCGGGCATGCGCGCGTCCGCGTTCCACAGGGTGCCGTCCGACAGCGAGTTCTCCCCGGTGGACAGCGCGTCCCCGCCAATGAGCGAGTGCGCGCGCAGCGTGCCCGGGTAGTAGGGGAACACCCAGTGCGAGCCCTGCGCGGGCGTGTACGTGTCCGCGCCGGGCGGGTAGCCCGTCACCGCGTTGTAGGACGTCTTGAGCAGCAGGGCGCGCGAGCCGTTGGTGTCGCTGCCGTTGGTGTCGTCCAGCGCGACAGGGGCGGACACGGTGCGCTCGCTCTGCAGCGGTTCGCTGCCCAGGTTGAGCAGCGTGTTGAGCACGATGCGCGTGCCCGCGACGCTCCCCTTGAAGTCGTGGCCCGCCAGGTAGACGACGGTCGCCTTCTGCGGATCATTGTCCTTCTGGTTGAAGGAGAAGAAGTCGTGGCCGCGCTGGGCGTTCGCCGCCACCTGCGCCGGGTTGTCGTACTGGTCGCCGGGGGCGTACTCCTTCCAGCTCACCGCCAGCCGCCGCACGCCGTTCTTGTACGTCGTGCGGTAGTTCTCCGTGTGGCCCGCCACGTTGTTGAAGCGGAAGTCCCCCAGCTGGGAGAAGGGGTCGCCCGGGTTGGGGTAGAGGATGCAGGCGGGGCGGGGCGAGGACTCGTTGCGGTAGTCCGGGTCCGTGCAGTTGCGGCCGTCCCAGCTGGCGCCGCCGGAGAGCGCGTTCTTCTGGAAGGTGCCGTCGCCCTGGAAGCGCGCGGACGGCACCATCGTGCCGTCGGGGCGCTCGGTGTGCTCATAGGACCAGATGCTGGCGCACTCGGCGAACAGGCCGTTGCCGCGCTGGTTGGTGAAGTACGCGATGTTGTTGAGGACGTTCTCCGCCTGGTTGACGGCGCCGTCGCCGTTGGAGCGGTACTCCAGGCGGGTGCTGTTGCCAATCTCCCAGTGCGGCGCCCAGAACACGCGGTAGCGCGGGCGCTGGGTGACGGGGTCCACGGCGTTGAGCAGGCCGTGGGGGTAGGCCGACGTGGAGATGAGGTCCGCGTTGGCGTGGAGCGCGTCGTAGATGAGGCCGGGCCGTCCGCCGTTGAGGGTGCAGCCGCTGGTGGTGCCCTGGGGGCAGCCGCCCGCGCCCGGGAAGTCCAGGCCCGCGTTGCGCAGGTAGTCGTCCAGCATGCCGCCCTTCACGTAGGACGGGTCGCGGGTGTTGTGGTCATCCCGGTCCAGCAGGGCAATCTTCGGAGGCACCCGGTTCAGGCGCCGGCCGATGGGCGCGTTGAACTCGATGGTGGCCTGGTGCATGCGCACGTAGAAGCAGCCGCTGTTGTTGGTGAACGTGTCGCAGTTGCACGTCGTGCGGAACTTCTTCGGCGCGTCCGCCCCGGCGGAGGAGTTCAGGAAGTCGAGCGCGTTCTTCGCGTCCTTCGCGTCGATGATGAACGCGCCGCCCATGTACTGCACGTCGCGGAAGCCGCTGGCGCTGTTGAGCGTCGCCTGCGCGAAGTTGGGCCGCGCCTGGCCCGGGGTGGTGGCGAAGTTCTCCACGTCGCCTTCCGGGAACAGGCCGCTGGAGGGCAGCGCCTCCAGGGGCGGCACCGGCACGACGGGCGCCGCGTCCGCGCGGGAGATGTGGAAGTCGCAGCCGTCGTTCCAGGCCGGGTCGTTCCACCGGCCGTTGTTGGGCGAGGGCGGCAGGTGCTTGTTCGTGGGCACGCAGCGGTTGGGGGACCGCTTCGTGTCGTCGATGGCCAGGTACACCGTCACCGGGTGGTTGGCGTTGAAGCCGCCCGCCTCGTTGGACTGCAACAGGCGCCACACCAGGCCGTAGGCCGACAGGCTTCCGCAGCCCTGCTGGAAGGTGGCCTGCTCCGGGATGATGAGCGCGCCCTGGCTGAAGGTGACGATGTCCGTCGCGGATGCCGGCAGCGCCGTCAGCAGCGCCAGGCCCAGCAGGATTCGCCGCGTCGCGGAAACTCTGGAGGAGATGGGAGCCAAGGGTTCACCGGGGGTAGGGGACCAAGCGACCCCCTTGGGGTCAGGGGTCACCCCGGTGTGTGCACGCGGTGTGCCCTGACGTGGGAGCACGCGTGTGCGGGGAGGGCTCTGGAAAGAAACCGTGTGGCTGTGGGCAAGCGGCGTCAGCAGCTACGCAAAGCTTGCGAGGTCCGCATGTCGTGCATAGCGGTGGCGGACGCCGGGGCGCCCGCTAGTCGCCCAGCCTGCCGCCGCGGCCGGCCTTCTTCTCGGAGGTGCGCTTCTTGTCCTCCAGGCGCCTGCGCTTGGAGCCCTGGGTGGGCCGGGTGGCCTTGCGGACCTTGGGGACGAAGGTGAGGGCCTGCAGGCCCGCGCGCAGGCGGCGCACGGCGGCGTCCTTGTTCTGGGACTGGCTGCGGCGCTCGGTGGCGGTGACGGACAGCTCCGTGGGCGGGTGGCTGAGGCGCACGCCGCTGGCGGTGGTGTTGCGGTGCTGGCCGCCGGGCCCGGAGGCGATGAAGAACTCCACGTCGCAGACCTTCAGCAGGGCCTCGTCGTCCAGGGCGAGCGCCTCCCGGGCGGCCTGGCGTCGTGCGGGAGCGGTGGGAGTGGTCGGCGGCGTCATGGTGGCGTTCCCTCAAGTTAGCGCCGCCGAGACGCCGCCGGTACCCCGCGCCTGACGGGGGACCCCTGACTTCAGTTGAAGTTCAGGTTGAACGTGAAGCCCGTCTTGGCGATGCGATTGAGCTCATCGACGGCCACGAGCTTCACCACGTAGGGCAGCACGGAGAGGGAGCGGTCCGTGGTGACGCGCACCTGCGCGGTGGTTTCGCCCGGGGCCAGCGTGACGGGCTCGATGCCGAGCCGGGTGGTGCTGCTGGGGGTATCCATCTTCAGGGTGAGCGGTCCGGTGAAGCCCTCCGCGCGCGTCACCGTCACCGTCACCTGAGCGGACTGGCCGGCGAAGAGGTTCACCTGGCGGGGCTCCACGGCGATGGAGAAGGCCTCGTTGGGCTCGGGCGGCTCCAGGATGACCAGGGAGATGTTGCCCCGGGCGGTGACGTTGTTGGCGGGGTCCTCCGCCACCAGCTGCAGCGCGTTCACGCCGTAGGACGTGACGCCGCGGGAGACGGTGATGGTGGCGGTGCTGCGGGCGATGGTCTCTCCCTCGGGGAGGGAGAAGTCCGGGCCGAAGGTGACGCCGTCGGGGAGGATGGACGGGCGCACGCGCACCTCGCCCAGGTTGTCCGCGATGCGCTGGATGGCGACGTCATAGGGCACGGAGTCGCCGGGCGCGGCGGTGACGGTGTCCTCGCCTCCCCAGTCCAGGTGGTAGTAGGGCGTGTCGCCGCCACAGCCCAGGGCCAGCGCGCAGGCGAGGACGGCGAGACGGGGGAGGAAACGCGGCATGGGGGCTCCAGGGGTGGCGAAGCGAAGGTTGAGCATGGAGCGGGGGCGCGAGGACCCGCAAGCGGCTCCGGGGAAGACGGGCGTCAGCGGAACAACGAACAGGCCGCGAGATAAGTCCCGACGTGGGCCTCCAGGGACGGCGCCAGGGGCCTCGCGTAGCCGCCGCCCAGCGTGAGCACCACGGGAAGTCCGCGCTCCTTCGCCGCGCGCAGGACGCGCAGGTCGCGCTCGCGCAGCCCCGCGTGGGTGAGCGACAGCCGGCCCAGGGTGTCCTCCTCCAGCGGATCCACGCCCGCCTGGAAGAAGAGCAGGTCCGCGTGCGCGGACTCCAGGACGTGGGGCAGGTGCGCGTCCAGCGTGGCCAGGTACTCCGCGTCCCCCACGCCGTCCTCCAGCCCCAGGTCCAGGTGCGAGGGCTGCTTGCGGAAGGGGAAGTTGTGCTCGCCGTGCATGGAGAAGGTGAAGACGGACGGGTCCCCCGCGAAGACGGCCGCGGTGCCGTTGCCCTGGTGCACGTCCAGGTCCACCACCACCGCGCGGCGGATGGCGCCCTCCGCCTGGAGGACGCGGATGGCCACGGCGATGTCGTTGAAGACACAGAAGCCCTCCCCGTGGTCCGGGAAGGCGTGGTGCGTGCCGCCGGCCAGGTTCGCGCCGAAGCCGTCCTCCAATGCGGCCCGGGCGGCGGCCAGGGTGCCGCCCACGGACGCTCTCGCGTTGTCCACCAGTCGCAAGGACCACGGGAAGCCCAGCCGGCGCAGCTCCGCGTCCGTGAGGCCGCCGCCGAAGAAGGCATCCAGGTAGCGCGCGGTGTGGACGCGCTCCAGCTCATGGCGCTCCGCGCGGGGGGCCTCGTGGAAGGCGGAGGCGGGGAGGATGCCGCGCTCGAGCAGGATTTCGCGCAGCAGGCGGTACTTCGCCATGGGGAAGCGGTGCCCGTCGGGCAGGGGGACCAGGTACCGGTCGATGTGGAAGACGCGCACGGACCCGGGGCGTAACGCCCGCTCCGGAAGGCCGCAACCGGGGGCGTAGAACTTCCGGAAGGCCTGTCCGTTACAGGAGCAGGCGGCGCGAGAAAGCCCGCCTTGCGAAGTCCGTCTCCCGGAGCCCAAGCCATGAACCTGAAGCCCCTCTCGCGGGCCGTCCTGACGGCCGCGCTCGCCACCGGTCTGTCCGCCACCTCCGCCTGGGCCGTCACGCCCGTCAGCGCGCCGTCCGCGAAGGCGAAGCCCGCCGACACGCAGCAGCCCTCCGTGAAGGGCGAGCCCCAGAAGCCCACGCAGGCGCAGGGCCAGGACGTGCAGTCGCAGGCCCAGGGCCCCCGGCCTGAAATCGAGGTGGCCTTCGTGCTGGACACGACGGGGTCGATGGGCGGCCTGCTGGAGGGCGCGAAGCAGAAGATCTTCTCCATCGCGTCGCGCATCTCGAAGGGCAAGCCCACGCCGCACCTGAAGGTCGCGCTGGTGGCCTACCGCGACCAGGGCGACGCGTACGTGACGAAGCGCTTCGACCTGAGCGACGACATGGACTCCATGTTCGCGGAGCTGCGCAAGCTGGACGCGAACGGAGGCGGGGACGCCCCCGAGCACGTGGGCCGCGGCCTGGGCGAGGCCGTGTCGCTGCTCAAGTGGAGCCAGGACCGCGAGGTGATGAAGGTCATCTTCCTGGTGGGGGACGCGCCCCCCGCCCAGCGCGAGGCCGCCTGGGACTTCAAGCTCTGGTCCAAGCGCGCGAAGGAGCGCCACATCGTGGTGAACACGGTGCGCTGCGGCTCGGACTCGGACACGGAAGTGTCCTGGCGCTACGTGGCGAAGCTGACGGACGGCACGTTCGACTCCATCGACTCATCGGGCGGCATGGTGGCGGTGGCCACGCCCTATGACGCGGAGCTGTCGCGCGTGAACGCGGAGCTCGCGTCGAAGACGCTCTACGGCGGCCGCGCGGAGGCCCGCGCCATGAACGTCGCCCGCGCGGAGGCGACCAAGGGCATGGCCGCGGAGGCCGTCGCGGACCGCATCAGCTACATGAAGACGAGCCGGGGCGCGGGCAAGAGCGCCCCCAGCGCCGGGGCGGTGAGCAGCGCGCCCGCGGCCATCGCGGGCGGCGTGGACCTGCTGGAGAAGCCCGCCGCGCTGGACACGCTCAAGGACGACGAGCTGCCCCAGGAGCTCAAGGGCCTCAAGAAGGAGGAGCAGGCCGCGAAGGTGAAGCAGCTGTCCGCCGAGCGCAAGGCGCTGGAGGAGAAGGTCGCGAAGCTGGCCACCGAGCGCGACCAGTGGCTCACGAAGAACGCCCCCGCGAAGGAGGACGCCTTCGACGCCAACGTGATGAAGAGCGTGAAGACGCAGGCCGCGAAGTTCGGCGTGACGTACTGAAGCGCTACTCGCGCGTCACCGCCCGCAGGACAACCTCCCGGCGCTGCTCCAGCAGGCGCATCGCCAGGGGGCGCGTCCCCAGGTAGACGCCGAAGTGGAGCAGGGCGCACCCGAGGATGAAGGCCACGGACTGCCAGCCGGGTCCGTCCTTCCCCGCGGCCCGCAGCGCATGCCCAAACGGCATGCAGCCCACGCTGGCCGCGAGGATGCCCAGCATGGACGCGGTGAGGGGGATGCGGTCGCGGCGCTTCAGGCTCGCGTGGAACTTCACCGGGAAGTACAGCGACAGGAAGTTGCCCGCGGCCAGCAGCATGGGCAGCACCGCCGCCACCGCGGCCATGGCGCACAGGAAGTCCACGAGCGAGCCCGTGCCGAAGTACACGCGGTAGAAGGCGCCCACCAGGAGCGCCATCCCCAGCGCGGCCACGCCCTGCACGCGGTTCTTCGCGCGCAGCACGTCCGCCAGGTTCATGGGCGCGGCCAGGAACACCGCGAAGCCGTGGCCGTCATACGCGAAGGTGTTCTGCGAGAACGTGGACGCGATGACCACCGCGCCATAGATGCTCAGGCCGCCCATCACCCACGCGTCCGCGCTGCCGCCCAAGAGGTACACGAAGAGATCCCTGCCGGAGAGCAGCTTCAGCAGGATGGCCAGGATGAAGGGCACCGACGCCAAGAGCCGCGCGCGCGGGTTGCGCCACAGGTCCAGCACCTCGCGACGCAGGAGGGTGTCGAAGCGCGACTTCGTGGTGGCGAACGGGTCGCTGTCCTTGCCGTCTCCCCGGTCTCCGCCGGAGCGGCCCCCCGCCTGCCGGTGGAAGCGCATCAGGAGCGCGTACGCCACGCCCATGCCCAGGGCGGTGAAGAACAGCAGGCCAAAGGCCTCCAGCATCGCGATGCCCACGCGCCCGTGCGCCAGCTGTCCCAGCCCGTCGCCGAAGAAGCCCGGCGGCACCTGGCTGAGCGCCACCGCCGCGTTGACGATGAGGCTCATGTCCAGCGCGCCCACGCCCGCCTCGCCCACGCTGGTGAGCCACGACGTGTCGATGGGCGGGATGAACGACGCGGCCACGAGGAAGGCCACCATGCCGCCGCCCATGATGCGCGCGCTGTGCTTCTCCCTCAGCACGTTGATGACCGTGTAGAGGCCCACGCGGCTCCACGCCGCGCAGAAGAGCGCGAACAGCACGTAGAGCACCGCCGCCAGCCACGGCGAGGCCAGCCGGTGGCGCGACGCATAGCCCACCGCCGCGCCGGTGAGGGGCGCGTAGAACACCAGGGCGCGCGGCTCGAAGAGGCTCGCCACCGTGGAGCCCATCAGCAGGCGGAACGGCGAGATGGGGAACGCGGCGTAGCGCGACAGCTCCGAGTGGTCATCCACGCCCGCGGACAACAGCGGCCACGTCACCCAGGTGGCGGCGGTGACGAAGCACAGCAGGTTGAGGATGAAGTACGGCCACACGTTGCTGTGCACGATGAGCGGCAGCCGCATCAGCTTGAAGAAGCTCAGGCCCAGCAGCACGCCCGGCGCGCTGGAGCCCACGAACGCGGCCACCGCGAGCAGGCGGCTCTTCCCCGGGCCCTGGTTGAGGCCCAGGTGCAGGCGCAGGCCCCAGAGCAGCAGGAGGTGCTGGAAGAAGCCGGGGACGGCCGGACGCGGGCGGCTCACGCGGACTCCCGGCGCAGCGGCATCACGTCCGCCGAGGGCTCGCCATAGAACGACAGCTTCGCGTTGCGCGCGGCCGGCACGGCGATCAGCTTCTCGAACACCGCCTCCAGCGTGGACACGCCGTGGCGCTGGCGCAGCGCCTCCACCGGGCCCTGATCCAGCATGCGCCCGCCCCGGATGACGCCCGCGTGCGTGGCCAGCCGCTCGGCGATCTCCAGCACGTGCGTGGTGAGCAGCAGCGTCACGCCCCGGCGGGACAGCTCGCGCAACAGCTCGCGGATGACGCCCGCGGCCAGCACGTCGATGCCCTCGAAGGGCTCATCCAGCAGCACCAGCTCCGGCGCGTGGATGAGCGCCGCGGCGATGGCGAGCCGGCGGCGCATGCCCTTGGAGTACTCCGCCACCAGCGCGCCCGCCTTGTACGTGAGCTCCGTCAGCTCCAGCAGCTCCACCGCGCGCGACGCGGCCTCCGCACCGTCCAGCCCGTACATGCGCGCGCAGAAGGTGAGGTACTGGCGGCCGGTGAGGCGCTCGAAGAGGCTCAGCTCCTCCGGCACCACGCCCACGCGCTGCTTCACCTCCAGGGGCTTCGCCACGGCGTCCACGCCGAGCATGCGGATGGTGCCCTGGTCGGGCCCGTACACGCCCGTGAGCAGCGCGATGGAGGTGGACTTGCCGGCGCCGTTGGGGCCGAGGAACGCGTAGAAGGCGCCCCGGGGAATCTGAAGCTCCAGGCCGTCCAGCGCGGTGAAGGTGCCGAAGCGCTTGACGAGGCCGCGAGCGTCGATGGCCAGCTCGGCCGGTTCTGCGGAGGAGGGGGGCGTCATGAAGGACGCCATCACACCATGTCCTCAGGGGCTGCCCACAATCCTCGGGTTGACGGATGGTGCGGCCCGCCGGGCGCTTCCCGGCTCAGTGCACCATGGCCACCTCCGGCGGCCCGACGATCTGCTGCACGGTGGTGCGCACCTTGTCCAGGTCCACCGGCTTGGAGATGTAGCCGGCGGCGCCCACCAGCTCCGCCTCCCACTCGAAGCCGTAGCCGGAGATGATGATGATGGGCAGGTTGCGCGCCCTCGGCATCTTCTTGAGCGCGTCCAGCAGGCCCCAGCCGCTCATGACGGGCATGCGCAGGTCCAGGAGCACGGCGCCCGGGATGTCGTCCTCCAGAAGGTCCAGCGCCTCGCGGCCGTTCTTGGCCTCGATGGTGGCATAGCCCATCTCCTGGAGGGCATCGCAGATGAGCGTGCGGTGACTCGCGTCGTCGTCGACGACCAGGATGAAGTTCGACATGGGCTTGAGCCTCTGGAGTGGCGGCGTCTGCTTGGGGACCGCGATTCTATGGGGTCGAAGATGGGAATGCCCCTTCCATTGCGGAAGGGCCTTCGTTTCTTTTCAACACTCCGCGTAGAGCGACAGCGCATTTGTTCCCAGCACTCCCGCGAGCGCGGCCTCGTCCAGCCCCAGCCCGGCCAGCGCCCGCAGCTCCCGGTCCCACGCATAGGGGATGTTGGGGAAGTCCGTCCCATAGAGGATGCGCTCGGGCCGGATCTCCAGCGCCTTCCTGGGCAGGGGCACGGGGAAGTAGCCGCCCACCGCCATGGTGGTGTCCAGCCAGAGCGTGTCATGGCGCTCCAGGAGGCGGGCGTACGCGTCGAACTCGTCCGCCCCCAGGTGCGGCACGCACAGCTTGAGCGTGGGATGATCCTTCAGCACGCGCTCCACGCGCTCCGCGGCGCACAGCTGGTACGGATCCACCGGATACCGGGCGCTGGACGGCTCCCGCCCCGAGTGCATCACGAGCGGCTTGCCGGCCCGGGCGCACGCTTCGTAGAGCTCATGCAGCTGGGGCGCGTCCGGCGCGAAGGCCTGCACGTGACAGTGCAGCTTCACGCCCTTGAGTCCCAGGGCGAACGCCTCCTCCAGGATGCCCACGGCGCCGGGCTCGCCCGGGTACACGGTGCCAAGCCCGATGACGCGGGGCTCGGCCTTGGCTACCTCCGCCACGAAGGCGTTGAGGGCGCGCGCCATGCCCGGCTTGTGGGCGTAGTGCAGGGCGACCACGCGCTCCACGCCCCGGGAGAGGAGGAAGGACACCACCTGGGGTGTGTGCAGCTTGTAGCGGATGGGCCAGCCGTAGCGGTCGAACCAGCGCCACACCGCCTCGAAGACGCGCTCCGGGAACAGGTGCACGTGCGCATCCACGACGGGCGGCAGGCCGGGGTCCACGCGGGGCCCCTCCTCGTCCGCCAGCGCGGGCATGGGCATCTGGATGCCCAGCTCCCGCCACGTCGCCGCCGGGGACGACGCCAGGCACGGCACCGGCGCGTCGGCGTCGTCGTGAGCGTGCGCCGTCATCCGCCCGTGCCAGGGCCGCCGGAGGACTTCTTCGCCTCGTCGTCCTCGTCCAGGTCCAGGCGTCGCAGGTAGCTGTTGTGCGCGTAGCCCTGGCGCTCCAGCCGCTGCGCCTCGATGGCGTCCGCGACCTTCGAGCACACCTGGCCGAGCATGCGCAGGGACTCGGCGATCAGCCGCTCCGCGTGATCCTGCGCGTTGGCGGACGGAATGATGGGACGGTCGCGTCGGAACGGCAGGGGCAACTTCATCCGCTGGAATCTAAGGGATGCCTCCGCCCCGTGCCACGCGTCACTCCCGCCCCGTCCCCCGGCTGCCCGTCCCCAGACGCCCGGAGACGCCCCGGTTCACGGAGTGTTGACAGCGCGACGCGGCATGGGACCTTCGTCCGAGTTAACCGCGTTGACAGTGCACCACTTTACACTTTGCGCTGGCGCATCCCCCGGGGCACCCCTGTGGACGGCCTTGAGCGGCTGCAACTCGCTGGAATCCCGAGGGGTTTACGAATTTTCAAGCGGGGGGATGACAGCGGGGACATTCGTCTCTACATTGCGACCGTCGGATTTAACTCAAGAGGTGCTGCGCATGGCTTACGACGGCGAGCTTGTGAAGATGCAGAACGGTCGCTGGGCGCGGTTCCAGCGGTGCCAGGTGTACCGGCCGGGCGTGGCGGACGCCGGTGAGACCATGCTCCTGATCGCGGTGGAGCTGGAGGAGCGCTATCAGCAGCTGCTCGACGAGGCGGCGGATTCCCTGGCGGAGTACCGCTCCCAGGGCGTGCCCGTGCAGGTGCGGCTGGCGCCGGACGCGCAGGGGCTCACCCTGCACCCGGAGACCCAGGCCTCCGTGACGGTGAACTAGGTCCCCTTCCGGGATTCCAGGTTGTAGAGCCACGGGCTCCGCGCTCCACCGCGGGGCCCGTCGCATTTACAGCGCTGACAGGCCGGGCGTTGCGTCCACTTTTCAACGCACCGCGCGCCACCCGCACGGGGCGCGAATGGCGCGCTCAGTCGTGGATCTGGAAGAAGCGGGCGGCGTTGTCCCGGGTGACCCGCCGGACGATGCGCTCGGACAGCTTCGCCTTGCCCAGGAGGTTCGCCGTGCGCGCGAGCCCCAGGATGTCCCCCGCGCCGTCGCCCGCGTCCGAGTCCAGCACCAGGCGCTCGCTGCCCAGCCGCCGCACCAGCGTCACCGCCCGGTCCGCCTGGAGCGCCTCCGGGTGCAGGGTGAGGCCGGCCCAGTGGCCCACCTCCAGGATGGTCCGCACCGTGCGCGCGTTGGCGTGGTCCACCAGCGCGCGCGACGGTGCCAGCCCCGACTGGCGCAAGAGCGTGAGGATGCGCCGCGTGTGGCGCTCCTTGTCCTTCAGGGGCGTGTGCACCACCACGCGCAGCTTGAGCTGACGGGCCAGGGCCAGCTGCTCCAGGAAGGCCTCTTCCTCCTCCTCGCCGCCCACGTGCAGGCCCGTCTCGCCCAGGGCCACCACCCGGCCGCCCTCGAAGTAGTCCGGCAGGTGGCTCAACACCTCCGACAGGCCCCGGCGCGGGATGCAGCGCGGGTGCACGCCCAGGGCGGCCCAGGCGCGGATGCCCAGGCGCTCCAGGCGCGGCAGCTGCTTCTCCACCAGCGCGTCGAAGTGCTGGCGCAGCCCCTTGGCCGTGGGCTCCGGGAAGTGGTGCGCCACCACCAGGGCCCGCTCCACGCCGAAGAAGCGCATGGACTCCAGGTCCTGGTCCGTCAGGGCCTCCGGGTGGAGGTGCGCATCGAAGAGCGGGAGCGGCTCGGCCACGGGCGGTGTGTCCCTTCGTCCTAGTCCTGGCCCGTCGCGGCGCCCTCGTTGCGCGGGTCACTGGAGGAATAGCGCAGGTGGGTGCGCGGGTCGCTGTAGACGGCCTCCGCGTCGCCCCAGGCGTCCACCCGGCGAAGCTTGTGGCCCTTGGCCTCCAGCGCGGACTGCGTCGCCGGCTCCAGGCCCCACCTGTCCACCCACAGCTCGTCCGGGAGGTACTGGTGGTGCAGCCGGCCCGTGCCCACCGCGCGCGCCACGTCCATGCCGTGGTCCACCACGTTGCTGATGGCCTGGATGACGGTGGTGGGGATGGTGGAGCCGCCGGGGCTGCCCACCGCCAGCATCACCTGCTTCGGGTCCTCCTTGGAGAACACCAGCGTGGGCGACATGGAGGACAGGGGCACCTTGCCGGCCTGGATGGCGTTGGGCTCGCCGGTGACCAGTCCGTACGCGTTGGGCACGCCCGGCTGCGCGGCGAAGTCGTCCATCTGATCATTGAGGAGCACGCCGGTGCCCTTCGCCACAAGGCACGAGCCGAAGCTGTAGTTGACCGTGGTCGTCATGGCCACCGCGTTGCCGTCCTTGTCGATGACGGAGATGTGCGTGGTGTTCTTCTTCTCCGGCTCCGGCGTGAGCGGCCCCGCGTCCTTGCGCAGCGTGGAGGCGGGCCCGCCCGTCACCGGCGCCAGCAGCGACGCGCTGGGCGTGGCCTTCTTCGGGTCGATGCCGCCCGCCAGGTCCGCGATGTGGCCAGGGGAAGTCAGCCGCTCCAGCGGCACCTGCACGAAGGCCGGGTCGCCCAGGTACTTCGCGCGGTCCACGTACGCGCGCCGCACGGCCTCCACGTAGAGGTGCAGCGACTCCGGGTCGCGGTAGGGCAGCCCCTGCGGGCGCAGCTGCTGGAGCATGCCCAGCACCTGCACCACCGCCAGCCCGCCCGCGCTGGGCGGCGGCATGGTGAGGATGCGGTGCCCGCGGTAGGTGGTCTCCAGCGGCGTGGCCTGCCGCGTCTTGTACGCCGTCAGGTCCTCCTGCGTGAGAAGCCCGCCCGCGTCCTGCACCGTCTTCACCAGCGCCTGCGCCACCGGGCCCGCGTAGAAGGCCTTCGCGCCGCCCTTCGCCACGCGCTCCAGCGTGCGCGCCAGGTCCGGCTGTTTGATCAGGTGCCCCACCGGCGGCACGTCCGGCGTGCCCTGCGCGTTGGGGGTGAGGAAGATGCGCGCGGCCTCCGGGTCCTGGCGCAGGCACTCCGCGCGGCCGGTGGCCATCTGCCGGTACTTGGGCGTCACCCAGAAGCCCTGCTTCGCCAGCCGGATGGCCGGGGCCAGCACCACCGCGGGCTTGAGCTTGCCGTGCCTGGACAACAGCTCCAGGTAGCCCGCCACCGCGCCCGGCACCGCCACGCTCAGGGCGCCGTCCGTGGACAGCCCCGGCACCAGCGCGCCGTCCCTCAGGTACATGTCGCGCGAGGCGCCCTTCGGAGCCACCTCACGGAAGTCCAGCACCTGCGTGCCGCCGGACTTCGCGTCGTGCACCAGCGCGAACCCGCCGCCGCCCACGCCGGAGTGGTAGGGCCCCACCACCGCCGCCACGAACGCCGCCGCCACCGCCGCGTCCACCGCGTTGCCGCCCTTGTCCAGCATCTGGAGCGCGGCCTCGCTCGCGGGCGGATACGCCGTGGCCACCGCACCTCCCCGGTAGGGACGTGCCGCACCCGCCCCGGTCGCCACCAGCAACACCGCGAGTCCCAGTGCGCGGAACAGGCTGTGCCCCGCGGCTCCCATGTGTGCTTTCCCCACCTGTGGACGCCTTTCCTTGTGATTTCCGGCTGTTCCCTAATGCACCATGCGCCGCGCCTGGGCCAGGGTTTCAGCTGGACAACATTTTTATCCTTGGATTGTGAGCGGAAGCGGGGCAGTCTGCGGTCATGTGCAGCAACGGGCGGTCCGCATGAGTCCTCCGAACCCCGTGGAGAACCCGACGTCGGTGACGACGGCGGCCTCCACCCCGGCGCGGCTGACGACGTTCCTGAAGCCGCGCTTCGGCATCACGGTCCAATGCAACACGTTGTGTGTAGCAGTCAGCGCACGCCCGTCCCCGGAAGCCCCGCGATCTGTTTTGAAGTCCGGGCGCGGTTGACGAGTTGATCGGCGGTCCCTAATTCTCCGCCGCATATGACAGCTCTGGCGGCGGTTGTGCTGTGCGCGGGCAAGGGCACGCGGATGAAGTCGGAGAAGGCGAAGGTCCTTCACCCCATCCTCGGCCGGCCCCTCTGCGCCTATCCCTTGAAGCGGGCCCTGGAACTGGGCGCCGCGCACGTGGTGCCGGTGGTGGGCCACCAGGCCTCGGAGGTGGAGAAGTCCATCCGCGCCCACTTCCCGGACGCGCCCCTGCGCTTCGCGCTCCAGAAGGAGCAGAAGGGCACCGCGGACGCGGTGAAGGCGGCGCAGGACGCGCTTCAAGGGCATGACGGCCGCGTGCTCATCCTCTACGGAGACGTGCCGCTCTTGCGCAAGGAGACGCTCCAGGCGCTGCTCTCCGCGCACGACGCGGCGGGCGGGGTGCTGGCGCTGGTGTCCACCACGCTGGACGACCCCACCGGCTACGGCCGCGTCATCCGCGAGGGCGGCAAGGTCGCGCGCATCGTGGAGCACAAGGACTGCACCCCGGAGCAGCGCGCGGTGAAGGAGTGCAACGCGGGCATCTACTCCGTGGACGCCGCCTTCCTGTGGAAGGCGCTGGCGGAGATCAAACCCGTCAACGCGCAGGGCGAGTACTACCTCACCGACCTGGTGGAGATGGCCGCGAAGGTGGGCCCCGTGGGCGCGGTGGACGCGGACGCCACGGAGACCGCGGGGGTGAACGACAAGGTGGAGCTGGCGGCGCGCGCCCGCGTCCTCCAGCAGCGCATCAACGAAGCCCACATGCGCGCGGGCGTGTCCATCCAGGACCCGGCCACCGCGTACATCGAAGAGGGCATCACCATTGGCACCGATACGGAGATTGGCCCCAGCGTGTCGCTGATGGCCGGCACCGTCATCGGCAAGGGCGTCATCATCGGCCAGGGCAGCGTGCTCACGGCCTCGCACGTCGCGGATGGCACCCACATCAAGCCCTACTCCGTGCTGGAGGAGGCGCGTGTGGGCGAGCGCTGCATCATCGGCCCGTTCTCCCGGCTGCGCCCCGCCACGGAGTTGGCAGAGGAAGTGCATCTGGGGAACTTCGTGGAGACGAAGAAGACCCGCATCGGCAAGGGCAGCAAGGCCAACCACCTGACTTACCTGGGTGACGCCAACATCGGCGCGGGCTGCAACATCGGCGCGGGCACCATCACCTGTAACTATGACGGGGTGAACAAGCACCTGACTGAACTGGGCGATGGCGTGTTCATCGGCTCGGACAGCCAGCTGGTGGCGCCGGTGAAGGTGGGGGACGGCGGGTATGTCGGCGCGGGCACCACGGTGACGAAAAATGTGCCTCCTGGGAGCCTCGCTGTGTCCCGTGCGCCACAGGTGGTGAAGGAGGGGTGGGTGGCGGCCAAGAAGGCGCGGCAGGTGAAGGTGAAGGCGGGATAGGAAGAGTGCTCGCCTGCTGATCGGTCGGCGGGGCGGGGTTGGGCGTGAACGGGTTGCCCGTGGTTTGCTCCGGCGGCCGCGGGACGAAGAAAGAGGCAGGAAGAACATGTGCGGGATTGTTGGCTACGTCGGTGACAAGGAATCTGCTCCCATCCTGGTGTCGGGCCTGAAGAAGCTCGAGTACCGGGGCTATGACTCCGCGGGCGTCGCGGTGGTGGGCGGCAACCAGCTCAACGTGGTGCGCGCGACGGGCAAGCTGCGCAACCTGGAGAACCGCGTGGTGCAGGACCTGCCCAAGGGGACCACCGGCATCGGCCACACGCGCTGGGCCACGCACGGCCGTCCCTCCGATGAGAACGCCCACCCGCACACGTACAAGAACGTGGCGGTGGTGCACAACGGCATCATCGAGAACCACCTGGTGCTCAAGGCGGAGCTGCGCGCGCGCGGCCACGTCTTCGCGTCGGAGACGGACTCGGAAGTGTTCGCGCACCTCATCTCCGAGGAGGTGGAGCGCGGCGTGGACCTGCCGGACGCGGTGCGCTCCGCCATCAAGCAGGTGAAGGGCACCTACGGCCTGGTGGTGGTGTGCTCCAACGACCCGGGCCGCATCGTGTGCACGAAGGACGCGTCGCCCATGGTGCTGGGGCTGGGCCAGGGCCAGAACTTCGTGGCCAGCGACGTGCCGGCGCTGCTCGAGCACACGCGCGACTTCGTCTACATGGAGGAGGGCGACCTGGCCGTCGTCACCGCGGCGAAGGTCGACATCTTCAACCGCGAGGGCAAGCTGGTGAACCGCCCCACGCGCCGCATCGACTGGACGCCGATGATGGCGGAGAAGGGCGGCTACAAGCACTTCATGCACAAGGAGATCCACGAGCAGCCCCGCGCCATCGCGGACACGCTGCGCGGCCGGATGCTCCTGACCGAAGGCGACGTCCACTTCGAGACCTGGAACCTCACGCAGGAGCAGGTCCAGTCCTTCACCAAGGTCACCATCCTGGCCTGCGGCACGTCCTGGCACTCGGGCGTGGCCGGCCGGCACATGATTGAGTCCCTGGCGCGGCTGCCGGTGGAGGTGGAGCTGGCCAGCGAGTTCCGCTACCGCGACCCCATCGTGGAGAAGAGCCACCTGGTCATCGCCATCAGCCAGTCCGGCGAGACGGCGGACACGCTCGCGGCCTTCAAGGAAGCGAAGCGGCTGGGCGCGCACACCATGGCCATCTGCAACGTCATTGGCAGCGCGATGACGCGTGAGGCGAACCTGCACGTCCTCACCAACGCGGGCCCGGAGATTGGCGTCGCGTCCACCAAGGCGTTCACCACGCAGCTCGTCACGCTGTACCTGCTGGCGGTGAAGCTGGGCCGCATGCGCGGCACGCTGTCCGTGGAGGCCGCGCAGGAGCACCTGACGCACCTGACCCAGGTGCCGAAGATGATTGAAGACGTCCTCAAGTGCGAGCCGCAGGTGAAGCGCGTCGCGCGCGAGTTCATGAACGCGCAGGACTTCCTGTTCCTCGGCCGCGGCCCCATGCACCCGGTGGCGCTGGAGGGCGCGCTCAAGCTCAAGGAGATTTCCTACATCCACGCGGAGGGCTACGCGGGCGGTGAGATGAAGCACGGCCCCATCGCGCTCATCGACGAGAAGATGCCCGTCGTGGTCATCGCGCCGAAGCAGCCGCACATCGCCTACGAGAAGATCATCGGCAACATCGAGGAGGTCCGCGCGCGCGGCGGCAAGGTGATTGCCATCCTCGACGAGGACGACACGACGGCGGACAGCCTGGCCGACCACGTCGTCCGCATCCCCTCCGCCTGCGCGCTGCTCGCGCCGGTGGTGGCCACCATCCCGCTGCAGCTGCTCGCGTACCACGTGGCGGAGATGCGCGGGAACGACGTGGACCAGCCGCGCAACCTGGCCAAGAGCGTGACCGTCGAGTAGGCCGAGGAGCGCTTCACGGCCTGCACGCCTGAAGCGACAAGAGCCCGGACTCCCTTCACAGGGGGCCCGGGCTTCTTCGTTTCCCGTTGCCCGGTGGAAGGTAGGGGTTTCCCCACTTTGAACCCCACGCCGCGCCCCGGTTACAGTTTCGCCACCGTGTCCGATGCTTTCCGCCCACGTTCGCGCACACCGTCCCCCCACCTGGGAGGGGAGGCGGAGTCCGCGCCGGACCTGGCGCCCTGGGAAGCTCCCGCCGCTCCAGCGGAGCCCGTGGCCCACGGCTCGCCCACTCCGCCCACGGACTCGCCGCTGCCCATGTACCTCCTGGCGCAGCAGGCCCGGCGCGCGGACGGGGACGAGCAGAAGCGCCTGGCCTGGAACCTCAACCAGCTGCTGGAGGAGATGGCGGGGCAGGGCGGGGGC
>NZ_RAWM01000092.1 GCF_003668875.1 Corallococcus interemptor
GCCACGGCCCCCCAGCAGGGCGGCCCTCGCCCCACGCCGGGCAGCTACCCCACGGCGAAGGACGTGGCGAACATCGCCGCGATGCAGGACCCCGTCGCGCGCAACCTGGCCATCACCCAGGGCTACCACGACCTGTCCGACGCCATGGGCACGCTGCTGGGCAAGGAGAACGCCAACTGGTCCACCTTCGCCACCTGGGCCTCGAAGCAGGCCGGCGTGAGCATCCGCCAGGAGGACATGCCCAAGGCCTTCGTGGACGTCCTCAAGGGCGGCGGCGTCGTGGGCGAGGCCATGTCCAAGGTGGACGACCTGCTGCGCAAGCTGGGCCTGCCCGCCATGCCCACCGGCGACATCGCCAAGGCCGGCGCGGACGCGCTCAACAACGTCAGCAAGGCCATTGGCGACGGCAACCAGTTCGTCTTCCGCGAGGTGGGCCACGAGTTCGCCCGCTTCGTGGAGACCTTCCAGGGTGACACCCAGCTGGACCCCGCGAAGCTCCAGAAGTACCTGGACGGCTTCCCCCAGGACAAGCCGCTGCTCAAGGACGCCTTCGGCACCTACGCGCAGGCCATGTTCGAGAAGGACCCGAACAAGAAGGCGGAGATGATGCTCCGGGCCAACGACACCGTGGGCCTGCACGAGCAGACCCAGCTCCAGGGCTTCGTGGAGAAGGCGCTCAACGCCCCGGTGAAGGAGGTCTTCGCCAACATCCTCAAGAAGAGCATCGAGGCCGGCGCCAACGCCCTGCCCTTCCCCGCCAACCTCGCCGCCAAGGCCGCCATCAAGACGGGCGCGGTGGACCTGGCCACGAAGCCGCTGGTGGACGCGCTGGCCGGCACGTTCCGGGGCATCGCCACCGAGCACATGATGAAGCTCGCGGTGCCCGGCGGCGCGCTGAAGCTGGGCAACGACCTGCCGCCTCCCGCCGGCATGGAGTCCACGCTCTTCCCGCCGCACCTGCGCACCATCGAGGACCCGAAGCTGAAGCAGCTGCTGGCCCGCCTGGACAAGACGCCCGACAGCCTCACCGGCACCGCCGCGAAGGACTGGAGCAAGCTGGACCAGCGGATGAACTACATCGTGGACCTCTTCCGCTCGCGGCAGTCGGATCCGCACCTCTTCGACCAGCCCTTCGGCAAGGAGGCCCACTACCCCGTGGCGCCGCGCCCGGCCGCACCCGCGGTGTCGTAGGCCCGGGTCGCACCCTTTGGGGGCGCCTTCAGCCATTGAATGCCCGGCGATGGTTTGCGTCCATCAGGGCATCCGACGCACTTGAAGGAGCCCCCCATGTCGAAGTGGCTGCTGGCAACGATGGCGCTGTCCCTCCCGGTCCTGGCTCACGCAGGTGGCCCGCGCGACAACCACCACGGTGAGCAGGCCCGTGACCGGCAGGAGCTGCGGCAGGACGCGCGCGAGACGCGCGATGACCACTACGACCTGCGCCAGGTGGAGTCGCTGCTCTCCCGGTACGACTCCGCCCGCGGCCGCTCGGCGCGCCGCGACCTGCTCCAGGTGGAGGAGGACGTGCGCCGCTACGTGTCGTCCGAGCTGAACGAGTCCCACCGCGAGCTGGCCCAGGACAAGCAGGAGGCGCGCTCCAGCGCCCGCGAGGTGCGCTACGACGGCAACCGCCGCGACGACCGCAAGGACCACCGCGACGACGTGCGCGACGCCCGCCAGGAGTCCCGCGCCCTGCGGCAGACGCGCTCCATCGCCCAGGAGCTCAACAACCTCTACGGCCGCATGGACAGCGGCAGCCTCACACGCAAGCGGATGCTCATCGCCGACCTGGTCCAGCTGGCCCGCGCGGAGACGGCGCAGAACCGCCAGGAGACGCGCGAGGACCGCCGCGAGGCCCGCGAGGACAGCCGCTGGCACTGACGCGCGTTACGCGTTTTCCAGGTTGAGGACCGCCATCGCTCACGACCGCCGTGGGCACCCACATCAAACGCTTGCATGGCGAGCGTGCCATCAATCACAACCGCCGGGAGAACGCTGATTCCCGGCCCCAAGCCCCACGGCGTCGTTGTGTTAGCGTTGGCAGGCACGCCATGAACTGCCCCCAATGCTCAACTCCAAACGCGCACGAGCGCCGCTTCTGTGGCGAGTGTGGTGGCCGGCTCGCCGTTCGTTGCGGCGCATGCCGCTTCGAGAATGACCCCGGCGCGAGGTTCTGCGGCGGCTGTGGCGTGCGCCTCGAAGCTCCGCTGAAACAGGCTCCGGCCCCTCCACCCGCACCCGCACCGCCGCAAGAAGCCGGCGAGCGGCGTCAGGTCACGGTGCTGTTCGCGGACCTTGCCGGATACACGCGGCTCTCGACGGAACTCGATCCCGAGGACCTGCATGCGCTCATTGGCGAGTACTTCCGCCGCCTGGACGCACTGGTCTCCAGATACGGCGGGACCGTGGAGCGGCACATCGGCGACGCCGTCATGGGCGTATTCGGCGCACCGGTCGCCCATGACAATGATGCGCTGCGCGCGGTACGCGTTGGCCTGGACATCCACAAGGTGCTGGAGGAGATGAGCCAGGAGTTCGGGCGGACCCTGGAGGGCCATGTTGGCATCGCCGCTGGCGAGGTCGTGACCGCGCCACGGGACCGCCAGGGCCGCCACGAGTTCGCCGTGGTGGGCGAAACCGTCAACCTGGCCTCGCGTCTGAGCTCACGAGCGCAGGCCGGAGAGGTGCTGATCTCCGATGCGGTGCATGCGCTGGTCGGTCCGCGCATCGGCTCGGAGTCTGTCGGCGAGCTCGTCGTGAAGGGCATCCCCCACCCGGTGCGGGTCTGGCGCGTGCTTGGCACCTGCGACGATGCGCCCGAGCACCTGGCCCCCTTCGTCGGCCGCGCCCGTGAGCTGGCGCGCTTCAGTGCCTGCCTGCGGAGCTGCGCCGCCGAAGGGCGGGGCGAGGTGGTCCTGATCGAAGGAGAGGCTGGAATCGGCAAGAGCCACCTCACCGAACAACTGGTCACCAGGGCCCTGGACGGCGGCTTCGCCGTGCACGGCAGCTACGTGCTCGACTTTGGCGCCTCGAGCGGCGAGGACGCGGTGCATGCGCTCGCGCGCAGCCTCGTCTGTGGCAAGGCCCACGCCAGTCGCGAGGAGCGGCAGCAGGCGGCCGATGCGCTGTTCGAGAGAGGGACGCTGCCCGGTGAGCGTCGCCTCTTCCTCAACGACCTGCTCGACCTTCCCCAGCCGGTGGAGCTGCGCGCGCTCCGTGACGCGATGGATCAGTCCACCCGGGTGGCGGGGCGACAGCGCGTCTTCGTCGAGCTCGCGGAGCAGGCCTGCTCGCGGCGCCCGGTGCTGTTCGTCGTCGAGGACGTTCACTGGGCGGATGCGGAGACCCTGACCCAGCTGCATGCGCTGAGCGAAGTCGTGCGCGCCAGCAGTGCCGTGCTGCTCCTGACGTCGCGAGTGGAGGGCTCGCCGCGCCACACCTGGCCCGCGGAGAAGCTCGCGCCGCTGGTGATTGAACTCGCCCCCCTGGGGGATGACGAGGCCCTGGAGCTGGCGCACCTGCTGGTCTCGGGGGAGTCCCAGTACATCAAGCTTTGCATCGAGCGAGCTCGCGGAAACCCGCTGTTCCTGGAGCAGCTCGTGCGGCATGCCTCGGGCACCGCGACCTTCGAGGTCCCAGCCAGCATCCAGAGCCTGGTGCTCGCACGCATGGACCGGCTGCCGGTGGCCTCGAAGGCCGCCATCCAGGCCGCGTCCGTCATTGGCCAGCGCTTCGATCTCGCGGCGCTGCATCACCTCATCGGCGACGACACCTTCGATTGCGAACCGCTCGTGCGAGAGGCCCTGTTCGACCGCGTCAGCGACGGCTTCATGTTCAAGCATGTGCTGATCCGCGACGGCGTCTACGCCTCGCTGCTCCGGGCGAAGCGCCGCGAGGTGCATCTGAAGCTGGCCGCGTGGTACCTCGGCAAGGACGCGAGCCTCCGGGCCCAGCACCTGGACCGCGGAGAGTCCCGGGAGGCCCCCCTGGCCTATCTGGAGGCGGCCCAGGCCGCCGCCAGCACCTATCGCTACGAGCAGGCACTGGGGCTGGTGCGGCGCGGCCGCGAGCTTGCCCGCGAGGCCCACGAGAAGGGCCCGCTGCTGCTGCTCGAGGGCGAGCTGCTGCGCGAGATGGGCGCCGTGCAGGATTCGCTGGCCCTCTACCGCTCCGTGCTGTCGCTCGCCGCGGATCCGGCACTGGTCTGCCGGGCCAAGATCGGGCTGGCGGGCGGCATGCGGGTCTCGGACGATATCGACGGCGCGCTCGCCTGCCTCGACGAAGCGCAAGCGCTTGGCACGGCACAGGGGCTGACCGCGGAACTCGCCCAGATCCACTACCTGCGTGGCAGCCTGTACTTCCCGCGCGGCAACCTCGCGGGCTGCCTGGAACAGCACAGCGCGGCCCATGCCTACGCCCGGCGTGCCGGGCTGCCCGAGCGAGAGGCCCACGCCCTCAGCGGACTGGGAGACGCCTACTACGCGCAGGGGCGGATGCAGTCGGCACGCGGCTACTTCCACGAGTGTCTGGAGCTTTGCCGCCGCTTCGGCTTCGGCAAGATAGAAGCCGCCAACCGCTTCATGATCGCCACCGTGCGCATCTACATGAACGAACTGGAGGGAGCGCTGGCGGACGCGCTGGCCTCGGCGGCGATGGCGGCCCAGGTCGGCCACAAGCGCGCCGAAATCATCTCCCGCCTCACGGCCGGTTGGATTTTGCTGGACTACCAACGGGACGAGGAGGCCCTGGGGCAGGCACGCCAGGGGCTCGCGCTGGCAGGGGCCCTGGGCGCGCGCCGGTTCGAGCCCTTCCTGAACGAGACCGTGGCCCGGGTCCTCATGCGCCGGGGCGAACGGCAGAAGGCCCGCGAGCTGCTGGAGTCCTCGCTCGTGTATGTCCGCCAGCACGCGGCCTCCTTCATCGGGCCATGGCTGCTCGGCACCCTGGCGCTGGCCACGGACGACGCGGAGCAGCGGCGGCAGGCCCTCACCGAGGGGGAGCGGCTGCTCGCGAGCGGCTGCGTCAGCCACAACCACTATCGCCTTCATCAGGCGGGCATGGAGGCCTGTCTGGCCGCGGGCGAGACCGCCGAAGCGCTGCGTCATGCGGCGTCGCTCGAGGCCTTCACGCGGGTTGAGCCCGCGCCCTGGTCTGATTTCTACATCCGCCGCTGCCGCGCCCTGGCGCGCCCCCCAGCGGACGGTCACGGTGGCGAGCTGCGCGCGCTCGCGGAGGAAGCGCGCACCGTGGGCCTTCATTCGGCGATTCCAGCCCTGGAGGCGGCCGCTCAGCGAACGAGCCGGCGGATGTACTCCGGCTCGTACCGTCCGGAAGGCGAGTCCTCGTAGGTCATCTGCGCGCTGCTGCGAGCCGTCTCACTGAGCAGCCTCACGACCTGCTTCGCGGACTCCCAGCACTCGATGTGAAGCCCCGCGCCGACGGTCCAGCCTCCCGTGAAGTAGAGGTGGGCCTGGCCCTGGATCCTGTTGTCCTCGTCCCCCCAGAGGTCCTGCTGCGCCTGGATGCAATGGAAGTCCACGACGTTGTGCTGGAACGTCCGGGTCAGGGGCTTGCCATGCTCATCCTTCAGGATCTTGGACGGATCCAGCTTCCTGTCAGGGGCCAGGCTCACGAAGAACTGCTCGCAGTCGAGGAAGTCATCGTGAGGGTTCCCGGCATCCGCCTGATGTCTGTTGATGACGTAGGTCATCGAGTAGGGCTTGGGGGTCTCGCCCCGGGCGCGGATGCGGACGTTGTAGGTGCGCCAGGCTTCCTTTCGGGGAAGGACCGAGGCATCGAGGTGAGCGTACGCGCGGGTCTGCGTGTACTTGATGCTTCGCAGCATGCGCCGCATGTCCACGAAGGCCGCTCCATGCTCCTTGTCGCCGAGCACGGGCTCGAGCACGTCCGCCGCCTGGTTCGCGTGACAGGCGAACACCACGTGGGTGTACGTGTCGCTGCCCTGAGCGGAGCCCTCACGCCAGACCACCTCCGGCGCGTCTCCCTTCAGCGGATTGACGCTGACCACCTTCCGGTCTGTGTAGACTTGCGCGCCAGAGGCGTCGCACAGCTTCTTCGCCCAGGCGCTGGAGCCTCCGCGGATGTACCGGCGCTTCACGGGCACGTTGGTGCCATAGCCCTCCTGCAACACGTAGTAGTGCATCACGGACTGCACGGGCATGTTCCCCACGTCCCGGTCGTCCGCGAAGTACATGGCGTTGGCGCGGGCGAAGATGCAGTACTGGATGAACTCGTTCGTGAACTCGAAGTCCGGGTACTTGAGGAACTGGCGCAGCGTCCAGCCCTTGTAGCTCGAGCTGTGCAGCACGTCGGTGGCCAGCCCCTTGAAGCGGGCGAGCTGCTTCGCGAACCCGATGGGCATGGGCGTTTCATAGCCGCCATCGAGCGTGTAGACGATGTTGCCATCCGCGGTGAAGAAGCTGGCGGTGTCCTCGAGCGGAGGCGTCTCCACCCCGAGCGCCTGCATCAGCTCATAGACCTCCGCGTACATTGGCTCATTGAAGTCATTGACGCCCATGTCTGCCCAGCGAAGGATGCCATTGTCACCGCCGCTGACTCTTGGCACCTTCATGCTGACGGTGTGGCAGTTGCCCCCCACCTGGATTGCCTTTTCATAGACATCCACCTGCCAGCCGCGCCCCTTCAACAGATAGGCGACGAACAGGCCAGAAATCCCGCCTCCGATGATGGCAATCTTCTTCCTGGGACTGACGGGTTCCATGATGTTCATGAGTCCTGGTGCCCAAAGGCTTTCGACAGGTTGAGTGGTATGAAGCCAACAAGGCATTTCACAGCACACAACGCTGGCCGGGCAAGCCCTGCCGTGCGCGCATCAAAGCCATCCGGGGGTTGCAACAGGGCAACGGCCCGTCACGCGTCTTCCGCGGCGGTGAAGCCCTCCAGCCGCGCGATGCCCAGCTTCTTCATCCGGCTCTGCAGCGTGGACGGCTTGAGCCCCAAGAGCGCCGCCGCGCCACCTTCACCGTAGACGCGGCCCCGGGTGAGCGTGAGCACCCGCAGGATGTGCTCACGCTGCACCGCCGCCAGCGTGGGCACCTTCGCCCCGGCGGAGAGCGGCGCTGGCGTCTCTTCTACCGAGCCTGACACCGTCGCGGCCACCTCCCGCGCGCGGGGCTCTCCCGGCAGGTCGAACGACTGCGCCGTCAGCTCCTGCCCGCGCGTGAGGATGGTGGCGCGCTCCAGCGCGTTCGCCAATTCGCGCAGGTTGCCCGGCCAGTCGTACGCGGCCAGCCGGGCCAGCCCCGACGCCGTCACCCGCATGCCCCGCCGGCCCGTGCGCTTCGCCTGCTCCTCCAGCAGGAACAGGGTGAGCTGCGGCAGGTCCTCGCGCCGCTCACGCAGAGGCGGCAAGCGCAGCGGGAAGACGCTCAGCCGGTAGAAGAGGTCCTCGCGGAAGCGCTTCTGCGCGATGGCCTGGTGCAGGTCCACGTGCGTCGCCGCGAGGATGCGCACGTCCGCCCGCACCGTCTTGTCGCTGCCCACCGGCTCGAAGGCCTTCTCCTGGAGCGCGCGAAGCAGCTTCGCCTGCAGCTCCACCGGCAGCTCGCCAATCTCATCCAGCAGCAGCGTGCCCCCGTGCGCCATCTGGAAGCGGCCCGCACGGTCGCGGTTCGCGCCGGTGAAGGCCCCCTTCACGTGGCCGAACAGCTCGCTCTCCAGCAGGCCCGCCGGAATCGCCGCGCAGTTGAGCGACACGAAGGGCTGGTCCGCCCGTGAGCTCCAGCGGTGGATGGCCCGCGCCAGCCGCTCCTTGCCCGTGCCCGTCTCACCGGTGATCAACACCGGCGTGTCCGTCTCCGCCACCTGCCGCGCGCGGAGGGACACATCGCGCATCACCGGGCTCAGGGACGACTCCAGGATGCCTTCGGAGTCCCCGCCCAGCTGCGACTCCAGGAGCTTCGCGTGCTCGTGGTCCTGGCGGTGCAGCCGCTCCGCCGTCGCGCGCTGCTCGGCGCCCTGGAGCGCCGTCGCCAGCATCTGGCCGTAGACCTCCACCAGGTCCACCACCGGCTGCGCGTACGTCTCACACTGCGCGCGGTCCAGGGTCAGCACGCCGTAGCAGCGCTCCCCCGCGCACAGCGGCACCACCATGCACGCGTGCCCCGCGGGCAGGTCCAACACGCCATCGAACGGGTCGCCGTCGCCGTGCGAGTGGTCCTCCTCCGTGAACGCCCGCGCGCGCCGCGTCTCCAGCGCGTGCTTCAGGGACGGGAAGTCCGCCAGTTGGAGGGAGTGCTTGCGCACCGCCTGGTTGGCGAGCGGGCCCCGCGCCGCCACCGCCTCCAGCCGTCCTTCCTTGAGGAGGAACAGCGTGGCCAGGTCGAAGGGCACCACGCGCGAAACCCAGTCCAGTCCCCGACGGAGCAGCTCTCCCACCCCTTCTTCGGTGGTTGCCAGCTCGACCAGCTCCCGAGCATCCTGCGTCACTTCCGGGTGGCGCCCCATCAGTTCATCCGGCATGTGTTACCGATAATAGCGGCCCACCGAAATTGCAGTGGCGAAAGGCACCGGGATTTCGTTATTCACCGACCCGGCGCCACCGCCCCGCCGGTGCAAGCCACAGGGGGAGCTGTAACCCTCTGGAATCAGGGCAGTTGAAGCATTGGCACGATGGCTGCTTTACCCCGTAGCAACTCATAACCTCTGGGGTGGACCACGGTGGCCCGCCCCCATCCCCAAGGAGTCGAATCCCATGCTGACCGTTGGCGACAAGCTTCCGAACTTCAAGCTGAAGGGCACCGTGAGCCTGGAGAAGAACAAGGAGTTCCAGGACATCTCCAACGACACGTACAAGGGCAAGTGGACCGTCCTGTTCGCGTGGCCGAAGGACTTCACGTTCATCTGCCCGACGGAGATCGCGGAGTTCGGCAAGCACAACAAGGACTTCCAGGACCGCGACGCGCAGGTTCTGGGCCTGTCCACCGACAGCGAGTTCGTGCACCACGCGTGGCGCACGCACCACCCGGACCTGAAGAACCTGCCCTTCCCCATGCTGGCGGACATCAAGCGCGAGCTGTGCAGCGCGCTGGGCATCCTGCACAAGGAAGAGGGCGTGGCCCTGCGCGCCACGTTCATCGCGGACCCCGAGGGCATCATCCGCCACGTGTCCGTGAACGACCTGTCCGTGGGCCGCAACGTCAAGGAGACCGTCCGCACGCTGGACGCGCTCCAGACGGACGAGCTGTGCCCGTGCAACTGGCAGAAGGGTGAGGAGACCCTCACCTCCAAGCTGCAGAAGGCGGGGTAATCACCCATGGCTTCGCTCGAAGTCGTCCGCAGTGAACTCGCGGACGCCCACAAGGACACCCGCCTCAACCTCTCCGCGGTCCTGGAGAGCACGACCCTCACCCCCGAGCAGCGCTGGGGGACGGCCGTGGCATGCGCCTTCGCCGCCCGGAATGAGCGGCTGAAGGAGGCCATGCTCAACGAGGCGAAGCAGGCACTGGGCGACAAGGCCACGCCGGTCATCGAGGACGCCCGCGCGGCGGCCTCGCTGATGGCGATGAACAACGTCTTCTACCGGTTCCGTCACATGATCGGGAAGGAGTCGTACGCGACCAAGCGGGCCGGGCTGCGGATGAACCGGCTGGCCCAGGTGCTGACCAACAAGGTGGACTTCGAGCTGGTCTGCCTCGCGGTCAGCGCCATCAACGGCTGCGAGATGTGCATCCAGTCGCATGAGAAGGTCGTGCTGGAAGGCGGCCTCTCCGAGGACCACGTCCACGATGCGGTCCGCATCGCGAGCGTCATCCACGCGGCGGCGGTTGGACTGGAGTCCTAGTCCCTCCGTGGTTATCCCTGAGCTGTGATTGGCGCCCTCCGGTGGAAGACACCGGAGGGCGCTGTCTTTTCCCTCTCACCCGAAAGGCACGTGTCCGTCATGGCCCTCTACAAGAGCCCGAGTCCCCTCTCCGAGCAGGCCCGCACCGCCATCGCCGCCACCCTCAACGAGCGGCTGTCGGACGGGTTGGACCTGCACTCGCAGATCAAGGTCGCCCACTGGAACATCAAGGGCCCGCAGTTCGCCGCGCTGCACCCGCTGTTTGAGACCTTCGCGGTGAGCCTGGCCAACCACAACGACTCCATCGCGGAGCGCGCGGTGACGCTGGGCGGGCGCGCGTACGGCACCAGCCGCCACGTGGGCAAGACCAGCCGCCTGCCGGAGTATCCGCAGGAGACCTCGCGCGACCTGGAGCACGTGAAGCTCCTGGCCGAGCGCATCGAGGTGTACTTGAACGGCCTGCGCGAGAGCCGCGCGGCGGTGGAAGGCCACAAGGACACCGACACGGTGGACCTCCTCACCGGCATCATCACCGAGTTCGAGAAGCACGCCTGGTTCCTCAGGGCCTCCCTCGAGGGCTAGAGCGAAGGCAGGGGGCGCGCTAGCGTGTCGTCCGTGAGCGACAGCGTCCCCCTGCATGCGTTTCGCACCGTGCCCCGCACGGGCGTCATCTTCGTCACCGCCGAGGCCACGCGCCGCGGCTACCGTCCCGGCGACCCGGACTGGTGCAACCTGGGCCAGGGTCAGCCGGAGACGGGGGACCTTCCCGGTGCCCCGCCGCGCGTGCACTCGGTGACGGTGGACATGGCGGACCAGGAGTACGCGCCGGTCGCGGGCCTCTGGGAGGTGCGCGAGGCCATCGCCGGGCTCTACAACCGGCTCTACCGCAAGGGGATGCCGTCCCAGTACAAGGCGGAGAACGTCTGCCTGTCCGGCGGAGGCCGCGCGGCCCTCACCCGCGCCGCGGCCAGCCTGGGCCAGGTGAACCTGGGCCACTTCCTGCCGGACTACACCGCGTACGAAGAGCTGCTGGACGTCTTCAAGGCGTTCACCGCCATCCCCATCCTGCTGGAGGGCGAGCGCGGCTACGCCTTCACGCACGATGATTTGCGCCGCGAGATTCAAGGCCGCGGGCTGTCCGCGCTGCTCTTCTCCAACCCGTGCAACCCCACCGGCAAGCTGGTGCAGGGGGAGGAGCTGGCGCGGTGGGTGGGCGTGGCGCGGGAGCTGGAGTGCTCGCTGCTCATCGACGAGTTCTATTCGCACTACATCTGGACGGGCCGCCCGGGCGTGCTGCCGGTGGAGAGCGCCGCCAGGTACGTGGAGGACGTGAACCGCGACCCGGTCATCCTCTTCGACGGGCTCACGAAGAACTGGCGCTACCCGGGCTGGCGCATGACGTGGACGGTGGGGCCCAAGCAGGTCATCGACACGGTCTCCAGCGCGGGCAGCTTCCTGGACGGCGGCGGCAGCCGGCCCCTGCAGCGCGCGGCCATTCCGCTGCTCCAGGAGGACGCGGTGGTGGCGGAGACGCGCGCCATCCACCACTCGTTCCGGGAGAAGAGAGACAGGTTCCACTCGCGGCTGGAGCGGCTGGGCATCCGCACGGACCGGGCGCCGGACGGGACGTTCTACGTCTGGGGCAACCTGTCCGGGCTGCCCGCGCCGCTCAACGACGGCATGGCCTTCTTCCGCGCCGCGCTGGAGCACCAGGTCATCACCGTGCCCGGTGAGTTCTTCGACGTGAACCCCGGCAAGCGCCGCGCGCGGGCCTCGCGCTTCCGCAACTACGTGCGCCTGTCCTTCGGCCCGTCGTGGGAGACCCTGGACAAGGCGCTCCAGCGGCTGGAAGCGCTCGTGATGAAGCACACGCCCTGAAGAAGCAGCGGGCTTCAGGCCGCGGGGGCCGGGTGCGTCTGGAACTCCGCGGTGGCCATCACGTGCACCTTCTTGCGGTGGGACACGGGGAAGCCCAGCGTGGCCGTGCGCGGCTGCTTCAAGCCGTAGCTGCCGGACGGGGCCATGGGCATCACGTCCTCGGTCCCGCCGCCGTAGCCTCCGCCCCTGGCGCCAAAGGCCTGCGACTCCCAGGTGCGCTCGGAGAAGCGGTGCAGCCCGGCCACCGTCACGCCCAGCCCGGCCGCCACGCGGCGCGCCTTCTTCACCGACTCGCGGGCCAGCGCCTCCAGCCAGTCCTGCCGGGCCTCCGCTTCGTGCGTGTAGCCCCAGCGCAGCTCGCGCAGCGTCGCCTGCTTCAGGCCGGACAGCGCGGCCAGCACATCCCCCACCCGCGCCATGTCCACCAGGCGGATGCGCACCAGGTAGAGCGCGGACGAGGAGCGCGTGAGCAGCCCCTCCGTCGTCTCCGCCTGCACCGACTGGAGGGTGAAGGCCGACGCCTGCACGCCCAGGTCCTCCATGGCGCGCACCAGCGTGGCGACCTCCCTGGCGTTGGCGAAGGCCGCGTTGCCAGTGAAGAACGAGGACGCCTTCACCTCCACCACCGCGTCCACGTGGTCCGCCTCCAGCTCGTGCTCGGCGGACAGCTCCACGACGATGATTCCAGACTCGGCTGCGGCTCGCTCCGGCATGCGTCTTCCTCTGGGGTGACTGGAACGGCGAGTATAGGCCCACGACGGACACCGGACGGCGTGTCTATGCTCGCGCCACGACCATGCGACGCATCCCGTCCCGGCTGTGGCTGTTGTGCGCGCTGTACTTCGTGCAGGGGCTGCCCTTCGGCTTCCAGGTGACGGCGCTGCCCGTCTACCTGCGCTCGCAAGGCGTGTCGCTGGCCGCGCTGGGCTTCGCGGGCGCGCTGTCGCTGCCGTGGATGCTCAAGGCGCTGTGGGCGCCGCTGGTGGACCGCTACGGCTCCGCGCGCGTGGGGCGCAGGCGTTCGTGGATTCTGCCCATGCAGGCGGGCCTGGCGCTCGCGTGCGTGGGGGCCGCGTTCGCCGCGAGCCAGGATTCGCTGCCGCTGCTCTTGGGCCTCATCTTCGTGATGAACCTCTTCGCCGCGACGCAGGACATCGCGGTGGACGGCTTCGCGGTGGACCTGTTGCGTCCGGAGGAGCTGGGCCCGGGCAACACCGCGCAGGTGGTGGGCTACAAGCTGGGCATGCTCACCGGCGGCGGGCTCCTGGTCTGGGCCAGCGAGCGCATCGGCTGGTCCGGCTTGTTCCTGGCCATGGCGGCGCTGTGCCTGACGGTCTTCACCGTCGTCCTCTTCGTGCGCGAGCCGCCTCCGCGCGAGCCCGAAGGCCACGCGTCACCGAAGCTGGACTGGCCCGCGCTCTGGGCCCGCATCCGGTCCGCGCTCACCGTGCCGGGCACCGGGTGGCTCCTGCTCTTCATTGGCACGTACAAGCTGGGCGAGACGATGTCCGACGTCCTCTACAAGCCCTTCCTCGTGGACGCGGGCTACACGCCCGGCCAGATTGGCCTGTGGGTGGGCACGTGGGGCACGGCCGCGTCGCTGCTGGGGTCCACGTGCGGAGGCGTCCTCGCCGCGCGCCTGCCGCTGCTTCGCGCGGTGGCCCTCACCGGCACGCTGCGCCTGTTGCCGCTGCTGGGGCGGTGGCTGCTCACGCGCGCGGGCGTCAGCGACGCGGGCGTGCTGGGCGTCACGCTCACCGAGGAGTTCTTCGGCGGCGCGCTCACCACGGTGATGTTCGCGTTCATGATGTCGCGCACGGACCGGAGAATCGGCGCCACGCACTACACGCTGCTGGCCAGCGTGGAGGTCGCGGGCAAGGCGCCGGCGGGGCCGCTGGCGGGGGTGCTCGCGGATCCGAAGTTCGGCAACCTGGGCTACGCGAACATGTTCCTCCTGGGCGTCGCGCTGTCCGCCGCGTTCCTCGCGCTGCTCGCGCCCCTGCGACGCAACGCGCCTACGCCCGCGGCCGCGCAGCCGGCACCGTGAAAGTTTCCAGGCTCGCGACACGCTCTTTCACGGGCGTGTCACGGGACCTCGCGTCACCGGAACCTCACGAAGGGCGTGTCAGGGGGGCGTGGTACTCGCCAGCGCGTCGTTCGCGGTACTCCCCCCTTGATGAAGATGAGGTTCCGTATGAAGACCCTGTCGATGAAGTCGCTGGTGGGCGCGCTGATGCTGCTCTCCGCTCCGGCGTTCGCCACCTCCAACACCAGCATCCCCGCCTTCGAGGCGGCCGTCACCGCCGCGAAGAGCGCCAGCAGCCCCGGCGGCACGACCATCCTGCGCTCGGAGATCCGGAACGCGCTGAACGCCTTCCTCTATGACACCGGTGGCGCCACGGGCGTGGACAGCGCCGAGCGCGCCCATCTCACCACCCGCCTCAGCGACACGCAGTTCCAGCAGTCCATGACGGGCACCGCGGCGAAGTACTTCGCGGACTTCTACGAGCTGAACGACGCCACCACCCCGTCCTCCCAGTGGGCCATGAACCCCGTGGCCCAGACGCCCGCGTCGCTGTACGGCGCCACCGGTCCGCTGGCCTCCTCCTCGTCCATCCGCGAGGGCGTCATCCCCACCAGCCAGAACGTGGTGGCCAACCAGTTCATCCTGGGAGAGGCGTTCGGCAGCTTCGGTCCGCAGGCCGGCATCTTCGAGCCCATCACCGTGAAGGAGCTCATCGCGCTCCTGAGCGGGCACACCGTGTCCGGCACGCCCACGGTGGACGAGGTGGAGGGCGCCCTGGCGTACATCACGCAGATTTCGCGCAACAGCAACCGCCTCTACTACTCCACCTGGAGCTGCAGCGGCTGCGGCGCGCCGGGCTACACGGCCGGCTACGTCGTCGCGGCGGTGAGCACCGACCGCCGCTTCGTGCGGATGGTCAACGTGATGACCGACTCTGACTGAGCCGGGAAGCACCGCCGCCGTCAAAGCTTGCAGGCCCGTGGTTCTCTCCCCTTTTGATGAAGAGGTTCCCCATGAAGACCCTGTCGATGAAGTCCCTGGTGGGCGCGCTGATGCTGTTCTCCGCTCCGGCGCTCGCCGGCTCCACCACCAGCATCCCGGCCTTTGAAGCGCGCATCACCGCCGCGAAGAGCCCCACCAGCCCTGGCGGAACGACCATCCTGCGCTCGGAGATCCGGACCGCGCTGGACGAGTTCCTCAACGACGCCGGCTACGGCGTGGACAGCGCCGAGCGCGCCCATCTCACCACCCGCCTCAGCGACACGCAGTTCCAGCAGTCCATGACGGGCACCGCGGCGAAGTACTTCGCGGACTTCTACGAAGTGAACGACACGCTCCTCACGGGCTATCCGCTGAACCTGTACCCCGTGGCCCAGACGCCCGCGGTGCTGTTCGGTGCCGTCGGCGGCCTGTCCGGCGCGCGCATCTACGAGGGCTACATCCCCAACGGCCAGGGCGTCGCCAACCAGCAGACGCTGGGCGAGGCCTTCAGCAACGCCTTCGGCCCGCAGGCCAGCATCTTCGAGCCCATCTCCCCGCGGGAGCTCGTCGGGCAGCTCAGCGCGTACACCTACAACGTGGACGAGGCGGAGGGCGCGGTGGCCTACATCACGCAGATTTCGCGCAACAGCAACCGGCTCTACATCACGGGCTGGAGCTGCCGCGGGTGCGGCGCGCCGGGCTACACGCAGGGCTTCGCCATCGCCGCGGTGAGCACCGACCGCCGCTTCGTGCGGATGATGTCCGTGACGACGTACGCGGACTGACGTGACGCACCGCCGCAAGCGCGCGGGGACGTCACCTGCGCGCTTGCGGTCCCCGCCGCCTCCGTTCATTGATGCGCGTCACACGCACCGGGTGGGCGGAAGCGCGTTTCCGGCCCGGGCATCACGCAGCAACCGAAAGGAATCACCATGGCGGAGATGAAGACGTATACGGGCGGTTGCCACTGTGGACAGGTCCGCTACGAGGCCACCACGGACCTGGCGCAGGTGGTCACCTGCAACTGTTCCATCTGCCACAAGCTGGGCGCGGTGCTGACGTTCGTCCCGCCGGAGCAGTTCAAGTCGCTCTCTGGCGCGGACGTGGTGAAGACCTACCAGTTCAACAAGAAGGTCATCAAACACCTGCACTGCCCGACCTGCGGCGTGCAGTCCTACTCCACCGGCAAGGGCCCGGACGGCAAGGACATGTTCGCCGTCAACCTGCGCTGCGTGGACGGCGTGGACCTGTCCACGCTCAAGCCCTTCCACTACAACGGCCGGGACGCTTAAGCCCGGCGCACGCGCCAGATCAGGCCCCCTGCGAGGAGGGCCGCCGTGGAAGGAGCGGCCCAGGGAAGGGACCTCCGGAGCCGGTGCTCCCAGACGTCCACCCGGTCCGCCAGGAGCAACAGCATCCAGTGGCCGGGCTTGTGGTCCGGCTTCGCGTAGGCCACCTTTCGTAGCAGACCGCTCAGCCCCTTCGGAGGCTGGGCGGTGCCGAACACCGGCGGCATCTCCTTGCGGCCAGCGTGCTTGAACACCGGCACCTCCGCGTGCTGCGGCGCGATGGGCACGCGCGCGCCGGCCAGCGGCCTGGGGGCCGTCTCCATGGGGACGCCCGGGCGGTTGGCGGGGTCCTGGTCCACGGCCCGCGCCGGCCTCGCCCGGGACTTCGGGGCGCCGTTCTTCGCGCGGCGCTGCTTGTGCGGCGTCTTCTGGGGCATGCGTGCCTCCTGATTGCGAGCGGATGAAGTCAGTCGTTCACGCGTGGCCGTGCGGCATGAGCACGCACTTCACACACCCGTCGCGCTTCTGCGCGAACAGGTGGTAGGCGTCCGGCGCCTGCTCCAGCGGGAAGCGGTGGGTGATGATGGCCTTCGCGTCGATGCGGCCCTTCTGGATGTGCTCCAGCAGGTGCGGCATGTACCGGCGCGTGTTCGCCTGGTTCATGCGCAGCGTCAGGCCCTTGTTCATCGCGGTGCCAATGGGCACGAAGTTCCACGGCGGCCCGTACACGCCGATGATGGAGACGTTGCCGCCCTTGCGCACGGAGTTGATGCACCACTCGATGACGGTGGGCGCGCCGGCCTCCAGCTTCAGCCCCAGGCCCAGCACGCGGTGCGCGCGCGACCCTTCGGCCTCCATGCCCACCGCGTCGATGCAGACGTCGGGGCCCCGGCCTTCGAACATCTCCTTGAGGTACAGGACGATGTCGCCCACCTCCTTGAAGTTCACCGTCTCCACGTTGGCGAACTTCCTGGCGAACTCCAGGCGGTACGGCACGTGGTCCACCGCCACCACGCGGCCCGCGCCCATCAGCCACGCGGACTTCATGGCGAAGAGGCCCACCGGGCCCGCGCCGAAGACGACGACCGTCTCACCGGCCTTGATTTCACCCATCTCCGCGGCCTGGTAGCCGGTGGGAAGGATGTCGGAGAGGAAGAGGACGGACTCGTCGTCCATGTCGTCCGGAATCTTCATGGGCCCCACGTCCGCGAAGGGCACGCGCACGTACTCCGCCTGGCCTCCGTCGAAGCCGCCCGTGGTGTGCGAGTAGCCGTAGACGCCGGAGGCCACGTCGCTGCCGGGGTTGCTGTTCTCACAGTTCCCGGTGAGGCCGCGCTGGCAGTAGAAGCAGGTGCCGCAGGAGATGTTGAAGGGCACCACCACGCGGTCGCCCTTCTTCAGCTGCGACACCTCCTTGCCCACCTCCTCCACCACGCCGGTGAACTCGTGGCCGAAGGTGCAGCCCACGCGCGTGTCCGGCACCAGGCCGTGCAACAGGTGCAGGTCCGACCCGCAGATGGCGGCGCGGGTGACCTTGAGGACGACGTCCTGGGGGTGCTCGATGCGGGGATCGGGCTTCTGCTCCACCTGGACGCGGTAGGGGCCCTGGTACGTGAGTGCGCGCATGCGGGGTGATTCCTCCGTTCCCTTACGGGTGAGGACGCTCGCGCGGTAAGACAAGGGACGGTGCGCTCCCGGCCCTCGCTCGGCTAGCTGTCCTCCGGCGGTGCGAAGGTGCCCACGGGCGCCTCCGACGCGCGCCACAGGTACCAGCTCACCACGCTGCGGAAGGGGCGCCAGCGCTCGCCGTACGCGAGCAGCGCCTTGGGCTTGGGCTGTTCCTTCAGGTTGTGCAGCACCATGAAGCCCTTGCGCACGCCGTAGTCATCCACGGGGAGCACGTCCGGCCGGCCCAGGCGGAAGATGAGCAGCATCTCCACGGTCCACTGGCCAATGCCGCGCACCTGCGTGAGGTGTTCAATCAGGTCCTCGTTGGACATGCGGCGCACGCGCGCCAGGGGCGGCACCGTGCCGTCCACCGTCTTGCGCGCCAGGTCCTGCATGGCCAGCAGCTTGTTCGCGGACAGCCCGGCCTCGCGCAGCGTGGCGTCCGGCAGCGCCAGCAGCTTCTGGGGCGTGAAGTCCTTGCCCTTCCCCACCCGCTCACAGACGCGCCCGAAGATGGTCGCCGCCGCGCGGCCGTGGAGCTGCTGGTAGACGATGGAGTGCGCCAGCGCCTCGAAGGGGCTGTGCAGCGGCGTCCGCGTGAAGCGGAACGCCCCAATCTTCTTGAAGAGCGTGCCCAGCACGGGGTCCGCGCGAACCAGGGCGCGGCGCGCGGCGGGCGTGAAGGCATCCGGCAGCAACACGGGGGTGGACACAGGAGCGCGCGGCATGGACCGCATGCTGCCCGGCCCCATGCCACGCGCAAAGCCCCGTGTTGCTTCGGACGCGGCGCGCTAGACGGGCGCGGCGTGCTCCGTCTCTTCCGGCACGTCGTTGCGAGGCTCGCCCTCCATCAGCGAGTCGTATTCCTCCTCCAGCTGGATGCCCAGGTCGTCGAGCTGATCCTTCGTCAGAATCTTCCGCGCCTCCTTGAAGAGGTCCTTCTCCTCCTCCTCGACGTGGTGCTCCACCTGCTCCTGGAGGACCTTCATCTTCGCGTCGAACTCCTCGTCGGACGCGTCCATGTCCAGCAGGTCCGCGATGAGGCGCTTGACGGAGAGGTGCTCCTCCACGGCCTCGCGCAGGTCGTCCTCCGTCTCGTCCTTCTTCATCGCCGGATAGAAGTACAGCTCCTCAATCTTCGCGTGCGCGCCCAGCCGGTCGGCGATCTGCTCGAACAGCTCCTGGCGCTCCTCGTCGGCGTCGTCCGCCAGCTTCTCGTACTTCTTGAACAGCTTGGAGACCTCTTCATGCTGCTGCTTGAGCAACTCCAGCGCGTTCATCCCTGCCCCCGTGAATGACTGAAGTGGATGTGCAGATAGATGGGGGTGGGCCCGCCCGAAGGGAAGCCCACCCGCACGCACTTCTCACTTCACCGGCAGCTTGCGCGACGGCAGGTCCTTCACGGCGGGGCCGTTGAGCACGCGGCCCGTGGGGCTGAAGCGGCCGCCGTGGCAGGGGCAGTCCCAGGAGCGCTCCGCGTTGTTCCAGTGCACGTGGCAGCCCAGGTGCGTGCACACCGGGGACACCGCGTGCGGGGTGCCGTCCTCCTCGCGGTAGACGGCCACCTTGCGGCCATCCACCTCCAATATCTTCCCCTCGCCCGGCGCCACGTCCGCCAGGTGGTGTCCGTCCGGCTTGGACAGCCGGTCCGCGACGAAGCGGAAGGCCACCTCCGCGTTCTCCTGGATGAAGTCCTTGGCGCCCGCCTTGGGCTTCACGCGGCCGGCGTCGTACAGCGCGGCGTAGGGGTTCTCGTTGCCGAGGATGAGGTCCGACAGCAACATGCCCGCCAGCGTGCCGAACGTCATGCCCGTGCCGGAGAAGCCGGTGGCCACGTACACGTGGCGGCTGCCCACGTTGCGGCCGATATAGGGCAGCCCGTCCGCGGGCTCGATGACCTGGCCGGACCAGCGGTGGGTGATGCGCCGCACGGGGAAGCGGTCGCGCGTGTACGCCTCCAGCGCGGCGAAGCACGACTCGGTGTCCTCCTCGGTGCCGACCTTGTGGTCCTCGCCGCCCACGATGACGTAGGACACGCCGTCCACCTTCTGGGTGCGGATGTAGTGATACGGGTCGCGGCTGTCGTAGTACTGGCCCGGCTCCAGCGGCCCCTCCAGCGGCGCGGCCACCGCGTAGGTGCGGTACGGGTAGAGCTTGGTGTGCATGGCCACGCGGTTGAGCGGCGTGGTGGTGGCCTCCACCACGGCCTTGGCCGTCACCGTGCCCTTTTCCGTGACGACGCGGCAGGGCGTGCCGTCGTGGATGCCCACGGCCTGGGTGTTCTCGAAGAGGTGGCAGCCGGCGCCCGGGATCCGGTCCGCCAGCGCGAGCAGGTACTCGCGCGGGTGGAACAGCGCCTGATCCTCCACGCGCAGCGCGCCCTTCACCGGGAAGGGCAGCGGGACCTCCTTGGTGAACGTCGCCAGGAGCCCCGCCTGTTTCGCCGCGGACACCTCCAGCAGCAGCTCCCGCAGCTCGCTCTCCGTCTCCGCGTAGCGGTAGCCCGGCGCGCGGGTGAAGCCGCACTCGATGCCCAGCGTCTCCACCAGGGACGCAATCTGTTCAATGGCGGCCCGGCTGGAGGACGCGGCCAGGTGGGCCCCCTTCTCACCGAAGTCCTTCGTGAGCGTGGTGTACGGCGTGTCCAAGAGCTCCGTGAGGTGCGCGGTCGTCTGCCCTGTCTGACCGGAGAGGACGCGGTGCATCTCCAGCACGGCCACCTTCTTGCCGGCGCGCTTGAGCAGCCAGGCGGCCGTCAGGCCCGCGATGCCTCCGCCGATGATGGCCACGTCCACCTCCACGTCACCGGAGAGGGCGGGGAAGTCCCGGGGAGGCGTCGTCACCGTCCAGAGGGATTTGTGCTGGCGCTCGTCGTTCATGACGGAAGGCTAGGAATGCGCTCCCCCGGGCATAAGCCACGCCTGCCGAGCCCCGCCCGCCCGGCTGCCCAGCGCCGGGTGTATGCGATCCAACAGAGCCCGGCCCCGGGTGTTGGTCAGTCAGGGGGCGGGCGCTGACGGGGCTGGGGTGCGCGGAGGCCAGCGCGTTAAAAAGCCCTTCTGGACCCCAAGGTCCGCGCCGGGCGGACCTGAAGGAGCGTGTGTCGAAATGCCCGTGGAACGCGTGGCGGGTGGGACCAGCCTGGTGGACGTGCTGGACCGCCTGATGGACAGGGGGTTGCGCTTCGACACGTCCGCCCTGGAGGCCCTGGGTCGCGCCACTCCCCGGGAGGGAGAGTCGCGCATCGTGGTGGCATTTTCGGAGGTTCGCACCGCAGACTCGCAGGAGCGCGGCCGTTCACCGCGTCCCTCTTCACCCGGAGCGTAAGGTCGTGGCGTCCCCAGCCCCGCTGCCCCCCGCCGAAGCCGACCCCGGGGCGCGCCTCGTGCTCGCCGAGCACCTGCTTGCCTGCGAATCCGCCGTCGCCTGTGCGCGAGCGGTCGTGGAGTGGCTCGCGCGCAGGCATGGCGCGCCGGCCGCCTGTATCGGGCCAGGGGATGGCGCGGGCGCCTCCGCGTGTCTGGCCAGCGAGGCGCTGTCGGGCGCGCAGCAGGCCGCGCTGGCCCGGGCGTGGGATGCGCCGGGCTCGTCGCTGGCGTCCTTCCGCCACCGGCCCGGGGCGCGGTGGCTGGCGGCGGACGCGGTGGAGGGCGCGGTGATTCCGGGCGGGTTCCTGGCGGTGCCGCTGGGGCGCTCCGGGGCGCCCGCGGCCGCGCTGCTGGTGGTGGGGCTGCCCGGCCCGGCCGTGCCGGAGGACGTGGCGTGGGTGGCGTCTTGCGCGGGGCCGCTCCTGGCCCGGCAGCTGGCGTCGGACGCGCGGGCGCCGCGCCGGCCGGAGCCGGACCGGCTGCTGAAGCGGGTCATCAACGCGGTGTCGGATCCAGTGCTGCTCACGGACACGGAGGGCACGCTGTTGTTCGCCAACGCCCGCGCGGAGGCCCTGCTGGTGGCGGGTCCGGACGCGGGCCCTGGCCGCACGCGCGCGGTGGAGCTCAACCAGCGGCTGTTCCGGGAGACGCTCGCGCAAGGGGGCACCTCCGTGCACCGGCACGAGGTGCCGCTGGTGGACCCGCTGGAGGGCATGGACCTGCTCTTCGAGCTGGTCACCACGCCGGTGCTGGCGCCGGACGGCCCGTCCGTGGTGGTGAGCGTGCTCAGGAACCTCACCGACCTGGGCCGCGCCACGCAGGCCCTGGGAGAGAGCTACCGGCGGCTGCGCGCCACGGAGCGCGAGGCCCGCAGCGAGCGCCACCGCCTGGACCGGGTGCTGGATTCAGTAGCGGACCCCATCATCCTGACCGACCCCGCGGGCGGCATGGTGATGATGAACGACCCGGCCGAGCGCCTCTTCGCGTGGCCCCACGAGCACGGCGCCACGGGCGGGAGCGCGCCGGACGAAGCCACCCTGCGCCGGGTGCGCGCCAACGACGCCCTCTTCGCGTCCTTCCTGGCGAACCTGCTGGGGCCGGAGAACGCGGGCGTGTCGCGCTGGAAGAGCCAGCTGACCCTGGACGACCCGTCCACCGCCGCGCCCGTGCCCATGGAGGCCATGGCCAACAAGGTGCTGGGCGACGGGGGCGAGCTGACGGGCATCGTCACCGTCTTCCACGACCGCACGGAGGTGCTGGAGCGGGCGCGGCTCCTGGAGCGCGTGAAGGAGGTCTCCAGCGAACTGGAGGCGCGCGTGCAGTCCGCCACCGCGGAGCTGGCGGAGCAGAACGAGAAGCTGCGCCGGCAGGCCATCCAGTTGGAGCAGGCGAGCGCGGCCAAGTCGCAGTTCCTGGCCAACATGTCGCATGAGTTCCGCACGCCGCTCAACGCCATCCTCGGCTACACGAACATGCTGCTGCAGGGCGTGTCCGGGGAGATGACGCCGCCGCAGCGCCGCAACCTCACGCGCATCGACTCCAACGGGCGGCACCTGTTGGAGGTCATCAATGAAATCCTGGACATCACCCGCATCGAGGCGGGGCGGATGCCCCTGCACCTGTCGGACTTCGGCATCCCGGAGCTGTTGCAGGAGGTGATGGCGGAGATGGACCCCATCATCGCGCGCAGCAAGCTGACGGTGGAGACGCAGCTGGCCGAGGACCTGCCGGGCGTGTGGAGCGACCGACAGAAGGTGAAGCAGATCGTCCTCAACCTGTTGTCCAACGCGCTGAAGTTCACGCACGAGGGCGGCGTTCACGTGACGGCGGGGTATCAGAACGCCACCGGCACCGTGGCCATCTCGGTGAAGGACACGGGCATCGGAATCGACGAGTCGAACCAGGAGAAGATCTTCGAGGACTTTCAGCAGGTGGACAGCTCCCCGACGCGGGCCTATGGGGGAACGGGCCTGGGTCTGTCCATCTGCCGGCGCCTGGCCGCGATGCTGGGGGGACGCGTCTCCCTCCAGAGCGCTCCGGGCCAGGGCTCGACCTTCACCCTGCACTTTCCCAGACGTGCGAGACGGACATGACGAACACCCCGGAAAAACAAAAGCCGCTCGTGCTGGTGGTGGACGACTACCAGGATGCCCGGGAGATGTACGCGGAGTACCTGGAGTTCTCCGGCTTCCGCGTGGCGGAGGCGAAGAACGGCCAGGAGGCGTTGGACAAGGCCTTCGAGCTGGTGCCGGACGTCATCCTGATGGACCTGTCCCTGCCGGTGATGGACGGCTGGGAGGCGACGCGCCGGCTGAAGGGTGACGCGCGCACGAAGGCCATCCCGGTGGTGGCGCTCACGGGGCATGCCCTGAAGGGCCACTCGGAGGACGCGAACGAGGCCGGGTGTGACGCGTACGTCACCAAGCCGTGCCTGCCGGACGCGCTGGTGGACCAGGTGAAGAAGATGATTGCCCGGCGCGAGGCTGCGGCCGCGCGCTGAAAGAAGCCGTCACGTCAGGGAGGGGGCACGTCATGACGACGAAGACCCAGGCGGAGTCCTCGCGCGAGGGGCCGGCGCACTACCTCTACGGCGTCGTGCGCGAGGACGGCGGATGGACGCTGGAGCTCGCGGGGCTGGGCGAGTCCCCGGTGCGCCTGGTGCGCGAGGGCGGCCTCGCGGCGCTGGTGTCCGAGGTGGCGGGCCCCCGGGTGGTGCCCACGCGGGCGCACCTGCTCACGCACCAGCGCGTCACCGAAGCCGTGGTGCGCGAGCACACGCTGGTGCCGGTGGCCTTCGGGACGGTGTTGCCGTCGGAGGCTCGCGTGCGGGAGCTGCTGCGCGTGGCGCGGGCGCCGCTGAGCCGGGCCCTGTCGGAGCTGGAGGGACGGGTGGAGCTGGGGCTGAAGGTGTACTGCCACGGCGACGCGCTGACGCGCAGGTTGCTGGAGGCGCGGCCGGAGCTGGCGCGCGGCCCGGCCGAACTGGAAGAGGACCACGAGTCGCGGCTGGAGGCGGCGCTGCGCGACCGCACCTCCAAGGACCTGGACGGGCTGAGGGCGGGGCTGCGGCCGCTGGCGGAGGCCACGCACGAGGCGCCGCCGCTGGGTGAGCGGATGATGTTCAACGCGGCGTACCTGGTGGACCGCACGCGGGTGGCCGCGTTCGAGGCGCGGGTGTTGTCGCTGGTGGCGCGGCTGGACGCGTACACGTTCCGGTTCACGGGGCCGTGGCCGGCGTACAGCTTCGTGGACGTGCGGCTGGACGTGGAGCTCAGCGCGGCGAGGTGAGCTTCACGGCGTCCTCGGCCAGGAGCTCCAGGCCGCCGCCCATGCGGGCCCAGCCGGGGGTGAACTCCGTGCGCGCGTACCACGAGCCGTCCGGCGTCTTCGCCATGGAGAGCTCGCCCACGGCCTTGCCGCCGCGCTGGTACTCCACGCGGAAGGCGGGCGTGGGAGCGGGGCCTGGAGGGGCTTCGCCCCGGCCCAGGAGCTCCACGGGGGTGAGGCGCCACAGGCGGTCATGCCAGTTGCGGGCGAAGTCGTCCGGAGTGCCGGGGGCATTCTCGGGCGACAGCTGCACGGCGCCCGGGGGCTTGCCGCTGGCGGCGAAGGCGCGGGACGTGGTGCCGGTGGTGATGACGACGCGGTCGAAGCCGTCCACGTCGAAGGTGTGCAGGCGCCGGTCCACGAGCCGGCTGGCCGCGGCCTCCAGGTCCGTCAGCAGCGCGGGGCCCAGCAGGAAGACGTGCCCGTCGGAGGTGCGCTGGAGGTAGGGAGGGCCCCAGCCCGAGGCAGGCGTGGCGACGCGGAACGTGCGAGGCGTTCCATCGAGCGTGAGCGTCAGGCCGCGCTCCGTTTTCGCGAGGCCGATTTCATCCAGCTTCTTGTCGTCCAGAACGCCCAGGTCCCGCTGCGCGCGCAGCGGAGCCAGGCGGGAGAACAGCTTCAGCGCCACGTCGTTGCCGCGCAGCTCGCGGGGCGGAGGCACGGGGGTGGGGCTCGCGGGTGTCCCCGCGTCGGTATCCGTGGTGACGATGGAACCCCCATCCGCCACGCCGCCATCCGTCGTTCCAGCCCCGGCTCCCGGCTTCGCGGGCTTGCTGCCCAGGCGGACCCAGAGGGTGTCGCGGTCCTGGGGGTCGCGCAGCAGCTCCACGAAGCGCGTCTCCTCGTCGTACCGGATGCGGTCGAGCGAGCTCGCCTGCCCCTCCTCCACCGTCACCTCGCCCGGCGCGCGCGAGGGCTCGCGCTGCCACACGAAGAACGCGGCCACCAGGGCCACCCCTGCCAGCACGCCCTGCACCGCCACGTCGCGCGCCTTCATCGCGCACCTCCCGCCACCGCGGTGCTCCGGGGCGCTCGACGCCCGCGCCGCCGCGTCACGAAGAAGCCCACCGCCAGCACCGCCACCGGCATGCCGAAGACCGTCGCGTAGAACCACACGACGTCCTGCGAGCGCGTGTGCTGCAACGGCACGTCCTCCTCGCTCTCCGTCACGCCGGACAGCGCCTCCTCACCGGAGAGCCAGCGCAGCGTGTCCACCGCGAGATACGCATTGCCCACGTTGCCCAGGATGCCGTCCCCCAGCGCGTCCGCGTCCGCCATCACCACCGCGCGCGACGCGGGCTTCCCCTCCCCCGCTGACTTCTCCACCGCCACCACCAGCGGCCACGCCTTCGTGACGTCTCCCGGCTCCCGCTCGAAGTCGCCGTTGCGGTCCGCGAACGTCTCGCCGTGCGCGCGCACGCTCGTGTCCAGCAGCACGCCCGGCACCGGCGGCGTCAGCGGCTCCAGCGCCGTCGCGCCCAGGAACGCCACCGCGCCCTGCGAACCCAGCGCGGACAGCGACGTCACCGACGGATGCGAGGAGAAGCTCGCCGTGCCCAGGTTGCCCCGGTCGCTCTGCTGCCGCGTGGTGCGGAAGAACACCCGGTCGTTCGCCAGCGGGATGCGCAGCGACTTGAGCCCCATGGACTGAAGCAGCGGATCCAGTGCCGCGCCATCCGGCTCCAAGGCAATCCACAGCCGCCCGCCCCGCTCCCAGTACTCGCGCAGCGCTGCGGTCTCCTCCGGAAGCAGCTCACGCGTGGGCCCCACCACCGCCACCATCGCCGCGTCGCCCGGCACCGCCGAACCCAATCCCTCCGCCACCGTGAGCGTGCGCACGTCCACGTTCTGCGAGCGCAGCAACTCCTTGAACTGCGCCACCGACGGCCGGGCCGCCTCCCCCGGCACGGGCCGCGTGTCCGCGCGCTCCCCATGGCCTCCCGTGAGGTAGACGATGCGACGGGGCTTCGCCACCGCCAGCATCCGCCGCTGCACCTCCGCGTCCAGCCGCTGGAGCTGTCCCCGTGCACGCTCCGGATCCAGGCCCAGGGAGAGGATCTCCTTGCGGTCCCCTCGCGCCAGCACCACGGAGCCGTTGCTGCTGACGCCCAGCGCCTTGCCACGCGCGGGCTCCACCGCCTGGTCCAGCGCCTCGACGCTCAGCTGCGGGCTCTCCGGCTCCAGGTCGCGGAAGTACTGCCGCACCGCCTCGCCGACCTCGTTCGCGGGAGGGAAGAAGAGCGTCACCTGCAGGGGCTCGTTGAGGCCGCGCACCAGCTTGCGCGTGGCCTCCCCCGGCTTCGCGGTCCGGAAGTACGACAGGTCCCACGTCGCGTCCGCCGCCGTGGCCACGTACGTCGCCGCGAACGCGAACACGACGACGAACGCCACGCCCAGGCCGGAGAACAGCGCGCTCTTCACCCGGCCCGTCTCCGGCACCGGCGCCCGAGCCATCGCCACGAGCGCGGCCTCCACCATCGCCAGCGGCACCAGCGCGCACAGCAGCAGCGCCGGGAACAGCACCGCCAGCACGCCCGACAGCTTCGGCGCGGAGCGGGACAGCGGCTCACCGAACAGCGCCGTCCCCACGTCCCCCTTCACGAAGTAGAGCACCAGCGCGGTCAGCCCCACGACGTACAGCGTGAGCACCCACCGCTCCAGCGCGCGCCGCTCCGGAGGCGCTGCAATCATCCGCACCGCGCGCCACGCCGTCGCGGCCACCACTCCGGCCGTGCCCAGCGCCGCCAGCGCCACGCGTCCGGAGCCCACGCCCAGCACGCGCTCCGCGAGAAACACGGCGACGAGCCCCGCGACGAACGCCCCCGTCGCGGCCAGCCCCGTCCCGAAAGCAGCCGGCGAGCTCATCGCCACCTCCGCGCTTCCAGCACCCGTGTGGCCGCGAACAGCGCCACGTAGGTGACGACCAGATAGTAGACGACGTCCCGCACGTGGATGAGCCCTGCCTGGAACGGAGGGAAGTGCTGGTTCCACAGCGACATGGCGCTGAAGACGTCCGACAGCGGCTGCTCGGTGATGCGCGCCAGCAGCCAGCACAGGATGAGCGCCACCAGCATCACCGCGGAGAAGATGGCCGCGAGCAGCTGGTTCTTCGCGAGCGCCGACCCGAACGTGCCCACCGCCAGCGAAGCACTCCCCAACAGGAGCAACCCCAGGTAGCCCGCCGCCACGTGCCCGAAGGACACCTTGCCGTTCACCAGGACGAGCAGCGGCATGTAGAGCGTGAGCAGCAGGTACAGCGCCAGGAACGCGAGCCCCGCCAGGAACTTGCCCAGCACGATGTCCCGGTCGCGCACCGGCGACGCGTACAGCAGCGGCAGCGTGCCCGTCTGGCGCTCCTCCGCGAGCAGCCGCATGGACACCAGGATGGCCGCCACGATGGTGAAGCCGCTGGAGTAGTAGAAGAAGCCGGACAGCACCTCCGCGGAGCGCTTGCTCGCGCCGCCCAGGGCATAGGCGTTGAAGAACAGCCCGTTCACCGCGAGGATGATGGCCAGGATGACGTAGCCGCTGAGCGTGCGCAGGTAGCCGGCCAGCTCGCGGCGCGCAATCAGGAGCGCCTTCACGCCTTCACCTCCTGCCCGTGCGTCAGGCGCAGGAACAGCGCCTCCAGCTGTCCCTCGTTCGCGTCCAATCGCAACAACTCCAGTCCCGCGCCCACCACCGCTCGCGCCACCTGGGGCCGCAAATCCGGCGCCGCCGCGATCTTCATGGAGAGCACGCCCCGCTCCCCTTCCCGCGTCTCCACCGCGCCAAAGCCCTGGAGCGCTTCGAGCGCCCGCGCCCGGTCGCCCCGCACCTCCAGCACGATGGACGGTCCGCCCAGGCTCCGCGACAGCTCCTCTTCACTGCCCTGCGCCAGCAGCGTGCCCTTGTGGATGATGAGCAGCCGGTCGCACGTCTGCGAAATCTCCGGGAGGATGTGGCTGGACACGAGCACCGTGTGCGCGCCCTTGAGCCCGCGGATGACGTCGCGCATCTCCACGATTTGAAGCGGATCCAGTCCGCTGGTCGGCTCGTCGAGGATGAGCAGCGCGGGCTTGTGCACCAGCGCCTGCGCCAGCCCCACGCGCTGGCGGTAGCCGTGGCTCAGCGTGGAGATGACCTCGCCGTGCACGTCGCGCAGGCCGGTCTTCTCCTCGGCCTCACCCACGTGGGACGCGGTGGCCTTCGCGGGCACGTCGCGCAGGCGGGCGACGTAGGCCAGGTACTCGCCCACCGTCATCTCCTCGTAGACGGGAGGCACGTCCGGCAGGTAGCCGATGCGCTGGCGCACCTCGTGGGACTGGCTCACCACGTCGTGCCCGTCGATGACGACGCGGCCCGAGGTGGGCAGCAGCACGCACCCGAGAATCTTGAGCGTCGTCGACTTGCCCGCGCCGTTGAGGCCCAGGAAGCCGATGACCTCGCCCTGGCCGATGGTGAAGGCCAGGTCCCGGATGGCCGCGTGCTCGCCGTAGAACTTCGTCAGCCCTTCGACCTGGATCATCAGGACTCCTCGAAGCGAGGGGAAGCGGCGCACTTCTGTCGCCCCGCCCGAGGAGTGTCAAGCACCGGCCTCACCCGTGGCGGTATTCCGCGCCGTCGGTGGTCCGGCCCAGGGTGAAGCGCAGCGCCTCCTCCAGGCCGGGCAGGAGGAAGGAGAAGCCGTTCGCCTGGGCGACCGTGGGCAGCGCGTGGGTGCTGGACAGCAGGGTCTCCTCGCCCATCTGACCGAACACGGTCTTCACCACGGCGGCGGGCAGCGGGAACACCGCCGGACGGTGCAGCACCTTGCCCAGCACCTTCGCCAACTCCCCCTGCCGCACCGCGTTCGGGGATACAGCATTGAGGGGCCCCTGGATGGACGGCGTGAACATGGCGAACTGGATGAGCCCCAGCACGTCCTCCAGCGACACCCAGCTCATCCACTGGCGTCCGGAGGCCACGGGCCCGCCGCCGCCCGCCTGGGTCGCGAGCGCCAGCTTCGCGAGCGCCCCGCCCCGCGCGTCCAGCACCACGCCGATACGCAGGTGAACCACGCGGATGCCTGCGTCCTGCGCGGCCCTGGTGGACGCCTCCCACTGGCGCGTGACGTCCGCGAGGAAGCCGTCGCCGGAGGAGGACGTCTCGGTGATCTCCTCCTCGCCCCGGTTGCCGTAGTAGCCGACGGCGGACGCGCAGATGAGCACGCGCGGCTTGCGGGTGGCACGGGCCAGCGTCTCACACAGCAGGCGGGTGCTCTCCGTGCGGCTCTTGAGGATCTCCCGCTTGCGCTCCTCGGTCCACCGGCCCTCGCCCACGTTGGCGCCGGACAGGTGCACCACGGCGTCCACGTCCTCCAGGCCCGCCGCGTCCACGGTGCCCTTGTCGGGCGCCCAGGCAATGTCACCTCGAGCGGGGTTCGCGCGGCCACGCACCAGCCGCTTCACGCGGTGGCCGCCGGTGGCGAGGAACGACGCCAGCGCCGAGCCCAGCATGCCGGACGCGCCGCCAATGGCCACGGTGAGCGGGCCCTGGGAGGCGAACCGGGCATGGCGGCGCAGGTCCGCGCGGGTGAGCGAGTGGCGGTACGCGAACATGCGCTCCAGCCGCTTGCGCGCGTAGCCCGCACCGAAGGTGTCCCCGAGCGTACCCACGGGCAGCTCGTACTGGATGGAGTCCTCCAGCAGGGAGGCCTGGGGCCCCGAGGGCTGCATGCGGTGGTCGTGGATCCACTTCGCGAAGGGGCCCTCGCGCTGGGTGTCCTGGAACGAGGAGCCCTCCACGTACGCGGTGTGCTCGGCGACCATGGTTTGAGGGATGGGGCCCAGGTGGAGCTTCACGACGACGCGGGCGCCGGGGCGGATGCCGTCACCGGAGCGGTCGACGACCTCGGCGGTCTCCCAGGGGGGCGACAGGCGTTCGAAGGCCCCCTCGCGGGTGTGCCAGGTGAAGAGGTCGGCGGCGGGGACAGGCATCTGGCTGCGCGCATCGAAAACGTGCGACTTGCCCATGGTTTCTCCAGGGGAGACAGTGCGACCCGAGCATGCTTACTCCCGACCTCCTCGACCGTGCAGTCGAATTGCTGCGACGCGGCGGTGTCATCGCCCTGCCAACAGAGACGGTCTACGGACTGGCCGCCAACGCCGAGGACGAGCTGGCCGTGCGCCGGGTCTTCGCCATCAAGGGCCGGCCGGCGAACCACCCGCTCATCGTCCACATCCCGGACGAGGAGTACCTGCCGGAGTGGGCCCGTGAAGTACCGGACGAAGCGACGGCGCTGGCGAGGGCGTTCTGGCCGGGGCCGTTGACGCTGGTGCTGAAGCGCACGTCGAAGGCCACGGACGCGGTGACGGGAGGCCAGGACACGGTGGCGTTGCGAGTGCCCGGCCACTCCGTGGCGATGGAGGTCCTGGAGCGGCTGGGAGGAGGCGTGGCGGCACCGAGCGCCAACCGCTTCGGAAAGGTGAGCCCGACGACCGCGGAGCACGTGCAGCGGGACCTGGGCAGCGACGTGGACCTGGTGCTGGACGGAGGTCCGGCCACGGTGGGCGTGGAGTCCACCATCGTGGACCTGTCCTCTGGAGCCCCCGCCATCCTCAGGCCCGGAGGACTGGCGACAGAGGACATCGAACGCGTGCTGGGGCGCGCGGTGCCGGTGCGCACGTCGACTACGGTGCGAGTATCGGGTTCGCTGGAGTCGCATTACGCGCCCAGGGCCGGAGTGGTGCTCGCTGAGCCGCATGAAGCGGTGCAGCGGGTGGAAGCGCTGCGTGCACAGGGATTGCGCGTAGGCGTGCTGGGCCCCGCGTCGCTGTCACTGCCTACAGATGTGCAGCGTTTCGACGTGCCGGCGGAACCCGCGCAGGCCGCGCGGGTCCTCTACGCACGGCTGCGTGAAGCCGACGAACAGGGCCACGACGTGCTCGTGGCCTGTCTGCCCGCCGCCAGCGGCCTGGGCATCGCCGTGCGGGACCGGCTGTCCCGCGCGGCGGCGCCCCGCGACAGCTGAGCTTCCAGACGTGTGGAGTGCATGAGAACGGGTGAGCAGATCGACGCGGAGCCGCACGTATGACCACCGATAGGAAGGCGCTCGACCCCAATGCAGGAGAGTTCCTGGTCTACGTTGGCGACGATGGAATGTCCCGGGTCCACGTGCGGCTCGAGGAAGGGACCGTCTGGCTGACCCAGAAGCAACTGGCCGAGCTGTACGGCAAGGATGTCCGGACCATCAACGAGCACCTTCAGAACATCCATGAGGAGGGAGAACTCGATCCCGGAGCAACCATCCGGAAATTCCGGATAGTTCAAACCGAGGGCTCCCGCGAGGTCGCGCGGCTCGTGGAACACTATTGCCTGCCAGCGATCCTCGCCGTCGGTTACCGCGTGCGATCCACCCAGGGGACGCGCTTCCGACAGTGGGCAACAGCCCGCCTGGACGAATTCCTCGTCAAGGGCTTCGTACTTGATGACGCCCGGCTCCAGTCCACGGCCCAGTTGGGCGAGGACTATTTCGACGAACTGCTCGAGCGCATCCGCGAGATCCGGGCCTCGGAGCGGCGCTTCTACCAGAAGGTCACAGACATCTACGCCCAGTGCAGCTTCGATTACGACTCACAGTCGGACCTCACCCAGACCTTCTATGCGACCGTGCAGAACAAGCTTCACTGGGCCATTCACGGACACACCGCCGCGGAACTGATCCGCGAGCGCGCCAACGCGGCACAGCCAAACATGGGGCTCGCGACCTGGAAGAACGCCCCCAAAGGCCCTATCCGAAGAGCCGACGTCACGGTCGCGAAGAATTACCTCCAGCAGCAGGAGCTTCAGGAGCTCAACCGCATCGTCACGATGTACCTGGACTACGCGGAGGACCAGGCACGGCGGCGGCGCCCGATGACCATGGCCGACTGGGTAGCGAAACTGGACGGCTTCCTGGAGTTCAACGAACGCGACGTCCTGTCGCATGCAGGGCGGGTCAGTCGCGAACTGGCCAGCTCGCATGCGGAGTCCGAGTTCGACCGCTACCGCGCGGAACAGCGACGGCTTGAGGCGAGCCAACCCACGTCTGACTTCGACCGCGCCGTAGAGCAGACGAAGCAGATTGAGGCAAAGGTCCGGGGACGGGGGAAGAAGAAGTCATGAGGCGAAGATGCACGCCATGACTCCTTCCTGGGGATGGCGGACGTAGAGCGCGTGCTGGGGCGTGCGGCGCCAGTGAGTACGTACGCCATGGAGCGAGTTCACGGGTCGCGAGTCTCGCACTGCGCGACCAGGGGGTGTAGTGCTTGTTGCCTGTCCACCCGCCAGTGGCCTGGGCATCGCCGTGCGGGACCGGCTGTCCAGCGCGGCGGCGCCCGCGAAGGCTAAACGAGACACGCACCAACCTTGTTCGTGGTCGACAGCCCTCAAAGCCCCTTGGTCATGCGCTGAAGCTCAAGTTCCTTTGTGCGTTGCCGGGCCGCTACGAGCTCCGCTGCATATCTCGCACTCTCATATTCGATAACCACGGCATCAATGCCTGGCGTTTTCACGCTCCTGAGTTTGACGTCGCTTTCGACCGTCGCCCACCGACTCAGCAGCACGAATCGTTTCGAGGCAGAGCGCGCTTGTCGTCGGGCTTCAGCCTCATCGTTTTCTGCCCTGACATCAATGCGCTGCTGCGCGTACTGTTCCTGGTGAACCCCGGTGAGTGATTCCGTGAGCTTCCCCAGCGCGTACACGGTATCTGCGGCAGAGCGATAGCTGCCAACCCGCCGTTGCGCTTCATCGGCCGTATCCCGATCGTGTACCGGGGTCCCGAACTTCCGATTGAGCAGCCGCCGGATCAGCAGATGTGCGTCCCGAACGTTGCCGGCATCTGGAAAGAAGACGTCGACCGCGACGAATCGGCCCTTCAGAAAGGCAAACGTCACAACTGCTGGCAGGTCCGCGATGGTGGACTTCCAGCGCATCGCATTCTCATTGAGCATCTTCCCATCCGGGAAGAGCTCTCGGACTTCTTCGACGCGCATGCCCCAACGGGCATCTTGAAAGCCCTCGGAACTCCGATAGGCGGCCCCCTGACTCCGCCAGTCCTCCATGGCCCCATGGCGCTTCTTCTCGATCAGCTCTTCGCGAGTGGTCACGCAGGCAGCGGTGAGGCACGCCATCAAGATGCAGCCAAGCACGCTCAGTCTCATGGAACCTCGAATCTCCAAGACGGCCCTTCAGACGCAAACCCCTCATGAAACGGGTGTCCCCACCGGGGTGGACTCTCGGGCAGAAGCAATCATAAAGCATGAAGGGCGCCGGGCTTGGATGCCCCAGGAGGACTTGCGGCGGAGGGCCCGGGTCGCCCAGTCTCTCTGTCCAGAGGGGGGACAGCGACATGGGCCTTGCTGCGGGGTAGTTATGGGTCGTCCTGACCATGGCGTCCGGTTCGCTGGAGTCCCACTACGCGCCCCGGGCCGGCGTGGTGCTCGCGGAACCGCACGAAGCGGTGCAGCGCGTGGAAGCGCTGCGTGCACAGGGATTGCGCGTAGGCGTGCTGGGCCCCGCGTCACTGTCATTGCCTTCCGACGTGCAGCGCTTCGACGTGCCGGGAGAACCGGCGCAGGCCGCGCGGGTTCTCTATGCGCGGCTGCGTGAAGCCGACGAACAGGGCCACGACGTGCTCGTGGCCTGCCTGCCCGCCGCCAGCGGCCTGGGCATCGCCGTGCGGGACCGGCTGTCCCGCGCGGCGGCGCCCCGCGACAGCTGATCAGAGGTCCTTCACCAGCTCCTGACGCGCCTTGGACGTGTAGCGGCCGATGAGGCCCGCGCGCCTGGGCGAGTACTTCGCGCTCTCGTACTGGATGGCCATGAGGCCCCGGGCCGGCAGGGTCCACTGCGTCAGGTTCACGTGGGTCTCGTCGGTGGTCCACCGGTTGAGGACCTTGAACTGTCCCTGCCCCGCGAGCGCGCTCTCCAGGGCCTCCGCGGAGGCCGCCCCGTCCGCCTCCTGCAGCGGCGCCAGGTCCGCGGCGAAGCGCACGGGGACGTCTCCCCACTTCACCTGGCGCTTCACCTCACGGGCCGTCTTCGGCTCGCCGAACTTCCGGGTGAGCAGGTCCCGCATCAGCGACTGGAAGGTGCGCGGATCCGCCACGTCCTGGAAGAACACGTCCACCGCCGCCAGCCGGTTCTCCAGGAACCCCAGCGACACCTCCGCCGGCAGCTCCGCGATGGTCGTCTTCATCCGCAGCGTCCCATCCGGGGCCACGGTCGCCTCGGGCAGCGTGGCGCGGACCTCGTCCGGCGACATCCCCCAGTGGGCCCCCTGGAACCCCTCCGAGCTGCGGTAGGTCTTGTCCGCCGCATCGCGGATCGCCTGCCGCCGCTCCAGCGCGGACGGCTTGTCCGGAGTCGAAGTCGCACAGCCCGCCGCCAATCCCAGCACCCCCAACAACCCAAAAGCCCCAAGCTTCATTGCTTTGCTCCCATTGCAGTCACAAACATCCCCGCGCTTCACGACGCGCGGACATAGAGGAATACGGGGTGACTGCGGAAGCTGGGTCGCCGGATGCCCCAGGGGGGACTTGCGGCCAGGGGGCCCGGTCGCCCAGGCTTGGCCTTCGCAGAGGGGAGCGGACTGGAAGGGCCGACTCAGGCGGGCCGCGTCATCGCCCGTTCTCCCTTTTACAACCGCCGTCCGCTCCGCTATCCCGCGACGGTCACCCAGGAGTGTCCCCGTGAAGCGAAGTCTGTCCGGTCTGCTCGTCGCCCTCGCGTTCACCGCCTGCAAGCAGGAGGCGCCGGGCAAGCTGGAGCCCATCCCGCGCCCGCCCGGAGCCACCGCGCCCGAGCCCGAGGAGGCCGCTCCCGCCGCCCCCGCCGAGCC
>NZ_RAWM01000093.1 GCF_003668875.1 Corallococcus interemptor
GGCGCAGGAAGGCGTCCGGGTGGGGCTTGCGCGCCCGGCGGGCGCGGAATGGAAAAAGAGGTGGAGGGAAGCCCGGGATGCGCCGATTGTTCGGCTTCCATCCGCCCGGAGTACGTTCGCGCGGATACAGCCTTTTCCGGAGCCCCCTTGATTCCCTATTGGCACGCCCCCTCGTTCAAGCTGGGGCCCCTGGAGCTGAACCCCTTCAACGTCTTCGTGGCGGCGGGCATCCTCTTGGCTGCCCGGCTGCTGACGAAGCAGGCGGAGCGCGAGGGGTTGGATCCGAACCCGCTGGCGGACTTCGCGATGTGGGGGGTGGCGGCCGGCATGCTCTTCGGCCACTGGGTGCACCTGTTCTTCTACCACCCGGAGGAACTGTCCAAGAGCCCGTTTCAAATCTTCCGGTTCTGGGATGGCCTGTCGTCCTTTGGCGGCCTGTTGGGCGGCATCCTGGCGGCGGTGGTGTTCTTCCGGGTGAAGAAGCTGCGCTTCAACGACTACGCGGACAGCTTCGCGCTGGGCGTGGCGCCGGGCTGGGCGGTGGCGCGGCTGGGGTGCTTCGCGGTGCACGACCACCCGGGGAAGCTGACGGACTTCTTCCTGGCGGTGCAGTTCCCCAACGGCAACCGGCACGACCTGGGCTTCTACGACGCCGTGGTGCTCTTCGCGATCTCCGCCCTGCTGTACGCGCTGCGCGACGCGCCGAAGATGAAGGGCCGGCTGCTGCCGCTGCTGGCGCTGCTGTACGCGACGTCGCGCTTCTGCCTGGACTTCCTGCGGGCCACGGACCTGTCGTACGTGGACGCGCGCTACTTCGGCCTGACGCCGGCGCAGTACGGCAGCCTGCTGCTGGTGGCGTACGGACTGTGGGGCCTCTTGCGCAAGCAGGCGCCGAGCGCGTCCTCGCAGAAGCCGTCCGCGCCACAGGGCCGGGTGGAGACGGCGCGCTAGCCGCGCGCCACGTTTCGCTTTTCGGGGGGTGTTCGCGTGAAGGCACTGGCGTACGACGCGCTGATGGCGCCGCTGGGCTGGGTGGGGCTGAACGCCGCCCGGCGGCAGCTGGTGGAAGGGCTGTCCGGCAAGGTGCTGGAGGTGGGCGCGGGCACGGGCCTGGCGCTGCCGGGCTACCCGGACACGGTGACCGCGGTGACGGCGGTGGACGTGGACCTGGGGGCGCTGGTGCGCGCCCGGTCCCGGAAGAGCGGCGTGGCGCTGCTGCAGGCGGACGCGCAGGCGCTGCCGTTCACGGACGGCTCGTTCGACGCGGTGGTGTCCAGCCTGGTGTTCTGCTGCGTGGACGCGCCGGCCACGGCACTCTCGGAAGTGATGCGCGTGCTCAAGCCGGGCGGGGAGCTGCGCCTGCTGGAGCACGTGCGGGCACCGAACCCGACCCTGGCCACCGCGCAGGACCTGCTGACCCCCGCGTGGCGGAAGCTGACCGGCGGCTGCCGCCTCAACCGCGACACCTTCCGCCTGGTGCGGACCGCGGGCTTCCACATCCTCCGGCGCGAGCAGCGCCTGGGCGGCGTGGGTGAGTTCATCGTCGCACGTCGGCCCTGAACGGGGTTCGGGCGACCCGTCCCGGGGTCTCACCCGACCTGCCAGGAAGGATTCCCGGAAGGGATGTCAGAGGTCTCTTTAGGATGGCTTCCAACCCCATCCCGTGAGGTCCTGACGCATGACTCGCATCCTTCCCTCCCTTGTCGCGGTGTTGCTGTTCGCTGGCTGTGGACCCGAAGCCACCTCGGGTTCCGAGCCCGACCTCGTGAGTGCTCCGGCCTCGCTGGAGGACTCCAGCCGCCATTCGCGTGAGGGCTCCGTGCGGCTGTCCACCGGCGTCACGCTCCGCTACGTGGAGCAGGGCCGCCAGGACGGACCCGTCGTCGTCTTCCTGCACGGCTATACGGACTCGCATCACACGTGGGACCTGGACCTGCCGCGCTTCCCTCGCGACTTCCACATCTACGCGCTGGACCAGCGCGGTCATGGGGACTCGTCCCGCCCGGCGTGTTGCTACACGCAGCAGTCCTTCGCGAAGGACGTGGTGGCGTTCCTCGACGCGAAGCGCGTGTCGCGCGCCGTGCTCGTGGGCCACTCCATGGGCAGCTTCATCGCGCAGCAGGTGGCGCTGGACTACCCCCACCGCGTGAAGGGGCTCGTGCTCGTGGGCTCCGCGCCCACCGTGGCCGGCAATGAAGTGGCCCTGGGCCTCAAGGAGGTCGTGGACACGCTGACCGACCCCGTGGACCCCGCGTTCATCCACGAGTTCCAGGCCAGCACCTTCTACGCGCCCGTGCCGGAGTCCTATCTCAACACCGTGGTCGCGGAGAGCTCCAAGGTGCCCGCGCGCGTGTGGCAGGACGCGCTGGATGGGCTCATCGCGGAGGACCACTCCGCGCGCCTGGGCCGCATCCGCGTGCCCACGCTGATCATCGGCGGGGACCACGACGGCTTCTTCTCCGTGGAGGAGCAGCGCGCCCTGGCCCGCGCCATCCCCAACTCCAAGTACCTGCTCTACCCGGAGACCGGCCACGCGCCGCACGCCGAGCGCCCGCAGCGCTTCGTGAACGACGTGCACCACTTCCTCAAGCGCCTGTAGTCCTCGCGCGCCTCAGGCTCCGGCGGCTCCGGGCTCCACCGGGCGGCCGGGGTCTCCGCGGGCCAGCACCACCACCGCCACCAGGATGAGCAGGCCGCCCAGGCCCTGCCGGAGCGACAGCCGCTCGCCCAGGAAGATGGCGCTCAGCACCACCGCCATCACCGGCTCCAGCGTGGAGAGCAGCGACGTGTTCACCGGGCCAATGCGCTTGAGGCCCGCGAAGAACGTGAGCATGGCCACCACCGTGGACAGCAGCGCCAGCCCCACCACCGCGGCCCAGCCTCCCGGCGTCTGCGGAAAGGCCGGCCCCTTCACCAGCATCAACGCGCCAAAGGCGACGCCCGCGGACAACGGGACGACGGTGCTCGCGGCGAGCGGCCCCGCCGGCCCGGCGATGCGCGCGCTCGACAGGACGTAGAGCGCGTAGATGACCGCCGACAGCACGCCCAGGCCAATGCCCAGCGGCTTCGCGTCCGGTCCGGGGTCCACCGTGAGCGCCGTGCCGCACAGGGCCAGCGCCACCGCCAGCCAGCGGCGGCGGCTCAGGTGCTCGCGCCCCAGGGCCACCTGGATGAGGGCCACCAGCGCGGGGAAGAGGTAGAGCAACAGCGCCACCAGCCCGGCGGACGCGTGCTGGAGCGCGATGAAGTAGACGCTGCCTTCCGTGAAGTAGCCCACCGCGCCCAGCGCCACCAGGCCCCACAGCAGGCGGCCCCGGGGCCACGTGCCGCCCTTCGCCACCATCACGACCGCGAGCACCAGCCCCGCCAGCGTGAAGCGCAGGAAGAGCAGCGTGGGCATGTCCGTGCCCGCCGCGTAGGCCAGGCGCGCGAACAGACCCAGCGCGCCAAAGGATGCGCCGGACAGGGCGACGAGGAGGAAACCGGCGGTGCGGGTCCGCATGGCGCTTGGGGCGCGCCCGGCTACCAGTTCTTCACGGAGCCCAGGTCGAACACGTCCGGGAAGCCGCCCTTGCGCAGCAGCTCCGCGGCCACCGCGCTGCGGCCTCCCGCGGCGCAGTACACCACCACGGGCGTGCCCACCGGGCCCACCTCGGAGAGGCGCTGGGCCAGCACCTGCACGGGGATGTTGCGAGCGGCGTCCGGGTGTCCCTGCTGGAACTCCTCCGGGGTGCGCACATCCAGCAATACCGCGCCCTTCGCCACGAGTTCGTGGGCCTTCTGCGACCGTTCCTGAGGCGTCATGCGCCCCATTCAATCAAAGCCCGGGGCCCCGCCGGGCTGAAAACTGGAGGCCGCCGCACCGGGCGCTACAGTCCTGTACCGATACCCATGCGACTCGACAAGCTCACCTTGCTCCACCAACTGTCCGAGCGGCTCCAGCAGAGCGACCGGCTGGCCCACCGCGCCGAGGCCGACGCCCGCGAGGCCGCCCGCAGCCTCGCCACGGAGTCCGAGAAGAAGGAGGACGGCCGCGCCGCCATCGAGTACGGCAGCCTCGCCACCGGCCAGGCCAACCGCGCCCGCCGCCTTCAAGAAGAGCTGCAGGCGCTCACCGCCTTCGGCCAGAAGGAGCTGCCGCGCTTCCCCCGCCAGGGCCCCGTGGGCCTGGGCGCCCTGGTGGACTGCAGCACGGAAGACGAGGACGGCTTCGCCGAGCGCACCTTCTTCGTGCTCCCCGCCGGCGCGGGCACCGAGCTCACCGGCCCCGGCGGCGACGGCTTCCTCTCCGTCATCACCCCCAGCTCCCCCGTGGGCCGCGCGCTGCTGGGCAAGAAGGCCGGCGACACCGTGGAGGTGACGCTCGCCGGTGAAGTGCGTGAGTGGACGGTGCTGGAGGTCGCCTGACCCGACGCGGGGCGCCTACTCGGCGCCTACTCGCCCTGGGTGGGCCCCGGCGCCGCGTGCGCGATGAGCCACTCCTCCGGGATGTCGCCCCGGGGCAGCTCCAGGATGAACGTGGAGCCCTCTCCCGGCGTGCTGACGGCGCTCACCGTGCCGCCGAACGCCTCGACAATCTGGCGCGTGATGTAGAGCCCCAGGCCCAGGCCGCCGTAGTGCCGGTCGCTCACCGCGCGCTCGAAGCGCTCGAAGATGCGCGCCAGGTCATCCGGCGCGATGCCGATGCCGTGGTCCTTCACGGTGAGCCGCGCGAGCGTGCCGTTCGCCTCCACGCTGACGATGACGGGCTGGCCCGCGCCGTACTTGAGCGCGTTGGACACCAGGTTCGTCACCACCTGCTCCAGCCGCAGCCGGTCCCACCGGCCCACCACCGGCACCGGGGCCTCCAGCCCCAGCTCCGTGCCGGCCTGCGCCGCCGCGGCGGAGAAGCGGTAGAGGATTTCGGCGGCCACGCTCGCCAGGTCCATCTCCTCCAGCTCCAGGCGCAGCCGGCCCGCGGTGATGCGCGACACGTCCAGCAGGTTGTCCACCAGCCCCGACAGCCGGCGCACCTGGCGCTGCACCACGTCCAGCGCCTCCGCGACGCGGTCGGTGGGCACGTCCTTGCCCTCGCGCGCCAGGTTCACCACCTGCTTCTGCAGCAGCTGCACCTTGAGGCTCAGCGGCGTGAGCGGCGTCTTCAGCTCGTGGCTCGCGATGCCCAGGAACTCGTCGCGCTGGCGCACCGCTTCGCGGGCCTCGCGGTACAGCCGCGCGTTCTCCAGGTAGAGCGCGAGGCGGTGGGCCAGCTCCGTGAGCAGGTGCTCTTCCTCCGCGCCAAAGACCCGCAGCACGTTGGAGCGCAGCACCATCAGCGCGCCCAGCGTGCCGCCGCGCGCGCCCAGCGGCACGCTCAGGCAGCCGTGCGGCCCCAGCTCGCGCAACAGCCGCGCGTGCTCCGCGTCCCGCGCGATGGCCACCACGTGCTCCTCGGACAGGATGGGCAGCCGCCCCACCGCTCCGGACGCGAACGCCCGGGGCAGCCCGCCCGGCGCGGAGGGGTCCGCCGGAGAGCGCGTGAGCACGTCGCGCAAGAGCGCGTGCCGGCCCGGGTCCGCGTGCAGTGACGCCGCCACGCGCAGCACGTCCTCGCCGGCGGTGCCCTTGCTCCGGAGGATGAGCAGCGCCCCCTCTCCCAGCGCGGGCACCAGCAGCTTGAGCAGCGGCTCCAGCCGCGCCTCCGCGTCCACCGACGTGCCCAGGAGCGACCCGGCCTCCGCCAGCAGGCGCGACGCGTCCAGCACCGGGGCGGCCAGCGCGTCCACCGCGTGCGTGCGCACGAGCGCCGCCGCGACCTGCCCGTCTCCGCCCCGCACCGGCACCGCCGTGCAGCGCAGCGCGGCGCGCACGCCATCCGGACGCAGCACGTGCCACACGGAGGCGTCCACCAGCTCGCCCGCCAGCGCTCGCGCGAGCGGTGAGTCCTGCGACGGCAGCGGTGTGCCGTCCTCCCGCACCCATTCGCACCCGGGCAGGCGGGCGTGCTCGATGTGGAGGGGAACCGGGATGCCGAAGTGCGCCGCGGCTTGTGAGTTGAAAACAGTCACACGGCCCGTGCATTCAACGAGCACAACGCCTTCCGCGTCCATGACGCGCGTCGACAGGGGCGGGACATCCCCATCCATCACGCGGGCCTCCAGGGCGGGAGAGGTGATGCCGGACATGCCAAGGCTTTCCGCACGCATCATGGTGTCATCTCCGCCTCCCAGAAAGAAAGGAAGACAGGACCCGTGGGCCACTCCATCCTCAAGGACAGGGAATGCTTCCCATCCGCACGCTCTTCCCGTGGGCCCCCTTGCCTGCATGGCGGCGATCCTCAATCGTTCGACTGTTCACGTCCGTGATCCGGATGTTCCGTCCGCACGGCCAAGTTCTTCCACCGCGAGTCCCCTGAATGCAGATGCCGTTCCCCCGGCCTGATGGCACCACCCCCACCGAGCGCCGCTTCCGTCAGGTCATCGACACGCTCCAGGAGGTCGTGTTCCAGACGGACATGGAGCGACGGTGGGTCTTCCTCAATCCCGCGTGGACCGAGGTGACGGGCTTCCCCGTGGAGGAGAGCCTGGGCCGCAGCGCGCTGGACTTCGTGCACCCGGACGACCGGGAGCGCACGCTGGGCGTGTGCCAGACCCTGCTCACGCGCGAGCGCGAGTTCGTCCAGCACGAGGTGCGCTACCTCACGCGCGACGGCGGCTTCCGCTGGGTGGACGTGTTCGCGCGGGTGACCATCGACGAGGACGGCACGCTCCTGGGCATGGCGGGCACGCTCAACGACATCACCGAGCGCAAGCGCACGAGCGACGCGCTCGCCCGGCGCGAGCGCTACCTCACCGCCCTGGTGGACATGCAGCAGCGCCTGCTGTCGGTGTCGGAGGGCGGCGACCTGTACGGCACCGCGCTGGCCCCGCTGGGGCAGGCCTCCGGCGCCAGCCGCGTCTACGTCTTCGAGACGCACACCGACGCGCAGCGCGCGCTCTTGTGCAGCCAGCGCGCGGAGTGGTGCGCGCCCGGGGTGGTTGCGGAAATCGACAACCCCATGCTCCAGGGCCTGCCGATGAAGCCGGACCTGGAGCGCTGGATCCCCCTGCTGGAGCGCGGCGAGGTCGTCGCCGGGCGCGTGGCGGCCTTCCCCTCCAGCGAGCGGGCGCTGTTGGATCCGCAAGGCGTGCTGTCGCTGCTGGTGCTGCCCCTGCGCGTGCAGGGACGGCTGGTGGGGTTCGTGGGCTTCGACAACTGCTTCGAGGCGCGCGAGTGGGACCGGCTGGAGGTGGACCTGCTGTCCGCGGCCAGCGGCGCCATCTCCGTGGCGCTGGAGCGGCGCGCGTCCGAGCGGGCGCTGCGCGAGCACGAGCACCGCTTCCGCCAGCTGGCGGAGAACGCGTCGGACGTGCTGTACCTGTACCGGCGGGAGGCGCCGCGCGGCTTCGCGTACGTCAGCCGCGTGGCGCACGCGAAGCTGGGCCTGGGGCCGGAGGCGCACTACGCGGATCCGGAGCTGTGGTACCGGCAGGTGCACCCGGAGGACCGGGCCGCGCTGGAGCGGCTCCTGGAGTCGCCCCAGTCCGTGGACGGCGCCACGGTGGAGCTGCGCTTCCTGCGCCCCGACGGCAGCCTCCTGTGGCTGGAGCACGTGGTGGCGCCGGTGACGGACGCGGCGGGGCGTGTCGTCGCGGTGGAGGGCCTGGCGCGCGACATCACCGAGCGGCGGCAGGTGGAGGAGGCGCTGAAGCGCTCCGAGGCCAGCCTGCGCGCCCTCATGGAAGGCTTCCCCGACCCCGCGGCCATCGAGCGCGACGGCCACATCGTCTACGCCAACGCGGCGCTCGTCACGGCGCTGGGCTTCGCGCGCGCGGAGGAGCTGGTGGGCCGCCGGCTGTCGGAGTTCCTGGCGGACATGCCGGGCACGGGCGTGACGTCCGGGGACAGCACGCCGCTCACCAGCGAGCGAAGGCTGGTGCTGCGCGACGGGCGCACGCGCGTGGTGGAGCTGGCGTCGCTGCCCCTGCGCTTCGACGGCCAGCCCGCGGTGGTGTCCATCGCGCGGGACGTGACGGAGCAGCGCCAGCTGCAGGCGCGGCTGACGCTGGCGGACCGGCTGGCGTCGGTGGGCACGCTCGCGGCGGGCATCGCGCACGAAATCAACAACCCGCTGGCCTTCGTGGTCTCCAACCTGGGCTTCCTGTCGGACGAGTTCCGCCGCCACCTGTCCCCCGGCGTGCGCGGCGTGCGCCCGCCGGACGTGGCGGAGTGGCAGGAGGTGCTGGGCGAGGCGTGCGAGGGCGCCGAGCGCGTGCGCCAGATTGTCCGTCAGCTGAAGACGTTCTCGCGGCCGGACGAAGAGCGCATGACGCCGGTGGACGTGCACGCGGTGCTGGACTCGGTGGTGATGATGGCCGCCAATGAAATCCGCCACCGCGCGCGGCTGCGCCGGGACTACGGCGACGTGCCGCAGGTGATGGCCAACGAGGGCCGCCTGTGCCAGGTGTTCCTCAACCTGGTGGTGAACGCGGCGCAGGCCATTCCGGAGGGCTCCGCGCACGGGCATGAAGTGGTGCTCATCACGCGCGTGTCCGGCGGGCAGGTGGTGGTGGAGGTGCGCGACACGGGCAGCGGCATCGCGCCGGAGGTGATGGGGCGCATCTTCGACCCGTTCTTCACCACCAAGCCCGTGGGCGTGGGCACCGGCCTGGGGCTGTCCATCTGCCACGGCATCATCACGGGGATGGGCGGAGACATCCAGGTGGAGAGCACCGTGGGCCAGGGCAGCACGTTCCGCGTGGTGCTGCCCGCGCCCCAGCCCGACCCCGCCGTCCGCGCGCCGGACGCCCCCGAGCCCGCCGCGCCCGTGGTGCCGCGAGGCCGCGTGCTGGTGGTGGACGACGAGCCCGCGGTGGGCCGCGTGCTGCAACGGCTGCTGCGCGGCCACGACGTGGAGGTGGCCACCAGCGGCCGCCAGGCGCTGGAGCGCATGTCGCGGGCGCCGGGCTTCGACGCGGTGCTGTGCGACGTGATGATGCCGGACCTCGCCGGCCGCGACGTGTACGAGGCCGTGCGGCGCGAATACCCGGGCCTGGAGCGCCGCTTCGTCTTCGTGTCCGGCGGCGCGTTCACCGCGGGCGCGCGCGAGTTCCTGGAGCGCATCCCCAACCCGCTGCTGGAGAAGCCCTTCGACGAGGCCCGCGTGCGCGGCGCCGTGGAGGAGCTGGTGCGGCACGGTCCGCCGGATGCCGCCTGACGCGACCCCATCGGTCATCGGGAGGAGGGTCCTCCCGCTGACCGATGCGCCCCCGTGACGGGTCTGCGAGCGTGTGCTCGTCCGCTCGCACCCCTTGGGGGAAGGTCCGTCGCGCATGAACCGCACCAAACTGTTGCTGACCCTCGCTGGCCTGTTGTTCGTGGGCGCGCTCGCGCTCGACGCGCGCTCGTTCTTCGCGAAGACCTCGTCGCACCCGCCCGTCGTCGACGACCGGCTCCCCAACGGGCACCTCCACCGGCGCCCGCCGTCCCCCGTGGCCACGAGCACCGTGGACCAGACCCACACCGTGGTGCAGCCCGGTGAGTCGCCCGTCAACCTGGTGCTGCCCGTCGTCCTGGGTCAGCCCGCTTCCGGCCCGCTGGAGCTCACCGGCAAGCTGTCCGGCTCCTACGTGAAGACGGGCCCGGGCGAGGCCTTCGCCGTGTTCGAGCTGAAGGCGCGCGCCCCGGAGAAGCATGAGCGCGTGCCGGTGAACCTGGCGCTGGTGGTGGACCGCTCCGGCTCCATGGACGGCCCCAAGCTGGCGGACGCGAAGCGCGCGGCGCAGGAGCTGGTGCGGCAGCTCAAGGTGGGGGACCGGCTGGCGCTGGCGCACTACGGCTCCGACGTGACGGTGGAGCCCAGCGTGATGATCAACGAGCGCACGCGCGGCGAGCTGCTGGCCACCATCGAGGCCATCCGGGTGAACGGCGGGACGAACATGAGCGGCGGGCTGGTGGCGGGCGCCAACGCGGTGCACCCGTTCTCCAGCGACTTCCGGGTGACGCGCGCCATCCTGCTGAGCGACGGCGAGCCCACCGAGGGCGTGACGTCCAACGACGGCCTCTTCTCCGAGGTGGGCAAGCTGCGCGAGATGGGCATCACCGTGAGCGCGCTGGGCGTGGGCCAGGGCTTCAACGACACGCTGATGCGCGGCATGGCCGAGCGCGGCGGTGGCTTCTCCGGCTTCATCAGCGACTCCTCGCAGCTGGCCAGCATCTTCACCCGCGAGCTGGAGCAGGCCGCCGGCACCGTCGCGCGCGCCGTGACCCTGGTCCTCACCCTGCCGCCCGGCGTGAGCGGCGTGGAGGTGATGGGCCTGCCGTCCACGCGCGACGGCGACCTCCTGCGCATCCCCCTCTACGACATGACGAGCGGCCAGTCCGCGCGCGTGGTGGTGAAGCTGACGATGAACGCGCCCCAGGACGTGGCCAGCATGAAGGTGCTGGACGCCGAGGTGTCGTACGTGGACGTGGCCGCGGGCACGCCCAACCAGGTGAAGCTGGCGCTGGACGCGAAGGTGACGAACGACGCGCAGGTGGTGCACGCGAACCTGGACCGGGACGTGCGCGTCCACGCCATCCGCGCGCTGGGCACGCAGCAGCTGCAAGCGGCCGCGGAGGCGATGAAGAGTGGCGACCGCGCCGGAGCGCTCGACCTCTTGGGCAACGCCCGTCGGCTGTTCGGCGCTTCGGCGTCCGCGCTCTCCGGCGAGCTTGCGGACGTGGAGCAGACCCAGGCAGCCTATGGCAACGCCCGGAGCGACGCGGACGTGCGGGACGCGGCCATGTCGCTCAAGAAGAAGACGATGAAGAACTTCGGGCAGAACAACAGCTACTAGTCCCTCCCTACGGAGCCCGGTGCGCCATGTCGCTCTCCATCCAACTCATCCGGCGGGAGGACTTCGAGTCGCGCTGCCTGTCCGCGCTCGTGGGCGCCGGGGCCATGGCGATGGTGGCCGGCGTGGCGCGGCAGGTGCTGCACCTGTCGGTGGACCCGGGCGCCTTCGCGCTGATGGCGGCGGCCGTCACCGCGGTGAAGCCGAAGGCGTCGGAGAACGCGCTGATGCGCGTGGCCATGCTGCTGTTGCCCGCCCTGCCCTACGTGCTGGGCCTGCCGTCGTCCCTGCAGCACGCGGCGGCGGGCGCCATCGCCGCGGGCCTGCTGGCGTGGCGGGGCAACGGGCGCGACAGCGTGGGCACCCCGCTCCAGGTCGCGCTGTGCGCCGGGGCCGCCGCCGTCACCACCGCGCTGGGGCTGTACGTGCAGGAGGTCCTCCACGCGCGCTTCCTCCCGGCGCGGGGCTACTTCCCGCTGCTGGTGGACTACTCGGTGGTGGCGCTGTTCTGGAGCATCGGCACGCTGCCGGCGAACCTGGCCGTGGACCTGGACGCGGTGACCACCCGGGGCATGCGCCTGGAGGCCACGCTCACCGGCGAGGTGAAGGGCCTGGTGGCCCGGGCGCTCACGCTCTACCGCCAGTCCCAGGAGGAGGCGCGCAAATTGGCCAAGGGCGCGGGGCTGGAGAAGCTCCAGGCCGTGCTCGGCAAGCTGGCCCGGGACGCCTTCACCCTGGCCGAGTCCCACACCGAGCTGGAAGCGCAGCTGGCCTCCGCGTCCCAGGGGAGCGTGGACTCGCAGGTGCAGGAGTTGAAGAAGCGCGCCCAGGACGCGCAGGACGGCGTGGCCCGCCGCCAGCTGGAGCGCGCCGCCGCGTCGCTGGGTGAGGAGCTCAACCACCTGGACGCGCTGTCACGCCGCCAGGAGCGCCTGTTGGCGCAGCTGCACGCACAGGTGGCCCTGCTGGAGCGGGCCCGCGTGTGCTTCATCGGCGCCCGGGCCGGGTCTCCCCTGAGCGGGAACGACCGGGTCCAGGCGCTGGCCGACAAGCTCTCCGCGCTGGACCTGGAGTCCACCGGCGCGGAAGGCCCGGTGAACGCCCCGCGCGCCCCGGCGGGCCGCTCCCAGGCTTGAGGCCTAGGCCTTCGGCTTCGCAGCGGCGCGCGTGCGCTTGCGGGCCGGAGCGGCCTTCTTCGCCGCGACGACGCGGGGCGTGTGCAGTTCGCTGGCGATGCGCTGCTCAATCTCCTCGCGCGTGCGGCGGCTGACCTCCAGCGCGGCGTTGATGCGCTCGCGCACGACGTCCGCCTGCGCCTCCGCCGCGGCGCGGTACTCCGCGATGTCCCGGCGCAACTCCAGACGTCCCTCGCGGGCGTTGTTCGTGCCCCCCGTCTTGCGGGTGGCCGTCTTCCGCCGCGCGGGGCGATCCCCCGCCTGGGTCCCACTGCCCTGTTGTCCCTGTGCCTTGCGCGCCATGTCCCTGGCCCCCTCGTGCGATCGCACGCGTCTGTGGGCGGAAAGGTGGGGTGTGGGATTCCCGCATGGAAGCCTGCCCCCGGGTCGGACGGAGGCCGGGCGGCCAGACAATGTGCGGGCGCGGCAACAGAGAGGCTTCTCAATGCCTCCAGGAAGGCGCTAAGAGGACCCTCGCTGTTCCTGGGCCAAGGGCCCTCTTGACTGATAGGTCGGGGACAGCCGCATCACCCCATGGGCCGGGATGCGAGCAAGCCTTCGAGCCCTGCGCGCCCCGCCAGCCTGGGAGACGCGCCGGAGCGGAGAGTGAGGGAACATCCGTGGCGGTCTCTTTCCTGAACCGGAAGCACAACCTGGACCGGATGTCGCTGCGCGACCTGGTCTACTCGTTCTTCACCTATTACGCCGTCGTCGCGTACATCCTCATCGGCATCACCTGCATCGTGCTGTCGGTGAAGTGGTTCGAGGCGCCGGTACGCATGGGCGCGGCGGTGCTGCTGGCCACGGTGGCGTACCCGTTCGGCTGGTACCTCATCCACCGGTACATCCTGCACGGGCGCTTCCTCTACAAGTCCGCGGCGACGGCGGTGACGTGGAAGCGCATCCACTTCGACCACCACCAGGACCCGCACGACCTGCGCGTGCTCTTCGGCGCGCTGCACACCACGCTGCCCACCATCGCGCTGGTGCTCACGCCGATTGGCTACCTCATTGGCGGCAAGTCGGGCGCGGCGGCGGCGCTGGGCTGGGGCATGGTGACCACGTGCTTCTACGAGTTCTGCCACTGCATCCAGCACCTCAACTACGCCCCGCAGCAGAAGTGGCTCAAGGACATCAAGCGCCTGCACATGTCCCACCACTTCCACAACGAGCAGGGCAACTACGGCATCACGAACTACTTCTGGGACCGCGTGTTCGGCACGCTCTACGAGAAGGCGTCGGACAAGCCCAAGAGCCCCACCGTCTTCAACCTGGGCTACACGGCGGAAGAGGCGGCGAAGTACCCCTGGGTGGACAAGCTCTCCGGCGGCACGCGCGGTGACGGACACCCGCGCCGCTTCTGGGGCGCGGAAGGCCTGAGCGCGCCGGAAGCCTCCGGCGAACAGCAGACCTGATCATCCCTCCTTCGCTTCACCCCGGACCTCCCCGCGCACTTCGTTGCCGGGGAGGTCTTCGTTTTTCTCACGCGGACATCGGCTGGGCCTGTTCCTGCTCCTGCTCCTCGCGGAAGCGCTGGGCGGACAGGGGCGGCAGGGTGTGCACGCGCGCCACGAGGCACGCCGCGCTGCCGCCGGCCAGGTGGAACTGGTCCAGCCGCACGCTGACGGGCCGGCGCCCCAGGCCGCGCAGCACCGCCTCCACGCGGGGCACGCGCGCGCCGACGATGACGGTGTTGCCCACCTCCACCAGATTGAGCCCGAACGCGAGCGCGTCCTCGCGCGCGACGGGAACCACCTGCTGGATGCCCTCCGTGCGCTCCAGCATGCGCAGTGACTCCGGCGTGAAGGCCTCCGGACACACCAGCGCGGTGCCGTCCGACAGGACCGTGAGCGCGGTGTCCAGGTGGTAGAGGTACGGGTCGCACAGCTCCAGCGGCGTGACGGGCGCGGAGAGGAAGGCCTCCAGCACGCCCGCGGCGCGCTGCGTGGAGCGCATGCCCCAGCCCAGCAGGGCGCCCCGGCCCGAGGGCAGCATGGCCACGTCCCCGCCTTCGATGTGCACGCGCGCAGGCTCGATGACGTCGAAGCCGCGCCCGGCCAGCCACCGGGCGCGCGCGAGCTGCTCACCGCGCCGCTGTCCGTGGCGCATGGTGGCGAGCAGCGCGCGCAGCTCGCCCTCCTGGGAGACGAGCACCGCGTTGTCCTTGGCGAACACGGAGTCGAACGCGCCGTGGACGAAGGGCAGCTCGAAGAAGCCCGCGCCCGCGTCCCGCAGGGTCCGCAGGAATTCGCGGTGCTGCGTGCACGCGCGCCGCCACGCGACGGCGCCGGGCTTCATATGCGGGTTGATGTTCCAGGCGACCTGATACGCGCAGTCGCGGGAGCGGACATGGTCCTTTTCGCAACGCACCTGACTGACGGCGAAGGTGGCGGGAGCGATGTGGCCGGTGTGCAAGGTCATCCCCATACATGTGACCGGAAGGCACTCCCGCCTTCCGGTATGTGAAGAGAGGGTGCGCACCATGAGCGGGCTTGGCGAGGTGGCTGGGGAAGCGGGGATGGAGGACGCACGCCTGTCCGAACGGCTTCACCGGACCCTCTTGCGTTTCAACCAGCGGCGACTGGCGCCGGGCTTTCCCACCGAGGGCTGGCGAGCAGACGTGCAGGAAGAGACGCAGTTGCGGTTGCTCGAGGGTGAGTACGTGGAGGCGGAGCGGCAGCGCGTGGCGGCCTGGGCCGCCGAGGCACCGGAGGACGCGGACGGCTTCATCGCCTGGTTCGAGGACCTGAAGGAGTCCGGTCCCGGACAGCATGATCCGCTGTTCCCGTGGCTGGCCACGAAGGCCACGCGTGAGCAGATGGACTGGTTCCTCACGCAGGAGGTCGCGGGCGAGGCGGGCTTCGACGACCTGGTGGCGCTGACGCAGCTGCAGCTGCCCACGCGGGCGAAGCTGGAGCTGGCGCGCAACTACTGGGACGAGATGGGCCGCGGGCGCGAGGACGCGATGCACGGGCCGATGCTCGCGGAGATGGCCCGGAAGCTGGGGCTGAAGCCCACGGAGGAGGACACGGTGTGGGAAGCGCACGCGCTGGCGAACCTGCTCTGCGCGTTCGCGTTCAACCGCCGCTACACGTTCCACGCGGTGGGCGCGCTGGGCATCGTGGAGGAGACGGCGCCGGGCCGCACCGCGTGCGTCAACGAGGGCCTGAAGCGTCTGGGGTTCGACATGCGCGTGCGGCGCTATTACGCATTGCACTCCACGCTGGACGTGAAGCACTCGGAGACGTGGAACAAGGAGGTGCTGCGTCCGCTGGTGGAGGCGAACCCCGCGTGCGCGCGGCCCCTGGCGGAGGGCGCGCTGTTGCGGCTGATGGCGGGCGCGCGCTGCTTCGAGCGCTACCGCCATGAGCTGGGATTGGACCTGAAGACCCTCAGCTGAAGGCGCGGAGCCTGGCCGTCCTTCCCCTCGGGACCTTGCGCGTGTGCGCTGGGCTTTCCGGGCTTGGGGGGTGCGTTTTTCGGAGGACGGTCCGCGCGGGGGCAGGGATGCGCCGGGACGCGGGGGGACGCCAGCTTGGGGCGTTTCCGAAGGCCAGGCTGGAGGTCCCGATGTCCCTGTTCCGATTCGTCCCCGCCGCGGTGCTGCTCTTGACGGCGTGCGCTTCCCCGGGCACGTCGTTCGAGGAGGTCATGCACCGCAACGCGCCGATACAGCCGACGCGGCCGGATCCGCTCACCTACGGCACCCGGCCGGAGAACCCGGTGCGCGTGGGCTGGGGGGACAAGGGCGTGATGGCGTACTTCAAGCTGTTGCGCGGTCCGCAGGGACAGCCGGTGGCGTGGCGCCTCATGGGGGACTGCTGCGAGTTCACCGAGGTGGACGGCCAGGGCAAGAGCCAGGGCCGGCTGTCCATCTTCGAGGTGACGTACGAGGGATTGGACACGCCGGTGGTGCTCTACGTGGACGCCTTCACCGGCGGGAACGTGTACGCGCCCTGGGGCTTCCTGCTGGAGGGCCAGGGCGACGCGCCGCCGCCGTCCGGGACGGAGCCGGAGATCATCGACCTCTAGGCCGCCGTCGGACTCCTTGAATCCTTGAACTCAAAGGGATTCGTGCGGCCCCCTTCCGGGCGCGGCGGTTCGTGCCTAGATGCAGGGGTCGACGGGAGTGTGCCGTTCCCCCGGCGGTTGACCGTCACGCTTACAACCTCCCCGTGTGCATGGGAGGTGCAGCCCCCCTGGCGCTGAGCTAAGCGTTCGACCGCTCTCCCGACGGAGGAGGAACCGTGGCGGCTGTGAAGAAGAGGCGTTGGCCGTATGTGCTGGGAGGCATCCTCGCGCTCCTGGTTGTCATCGTGGCGGTGGTGCTGTGGCGCCTGGACGCCATCCTGCTGAAGACGGCGCGGGACCAGGCCGCCACGTACTCGCAGAAGCTGGGGCGCCCCATCGAGATTGGCGACGTCTCCACCAAGCTCTTTCCCTACGTGGGCGCTCGCATCCAGAACGTCAGCGTGGGCGCCGCGCAAGGCGAGGACCTGCCGCTCGCGGAGCTGAAGGACGTGACGGTGAGCGTGCAGGCGATGCCGCTGCTCACGTCCAAGGGCAAGGACATCCGCGTGAAGAACGCGGAGGTGTCCGGGCTCACCGTGAACGTCCTCCGCCTGGCGGACGGCACCACCAACGTGCAGCGCCTCCAGGAGAAGCTGGCCGAGCAGCAGCCGAAGGAGGAGACGCCGGAGGAGGAGTCGCAGCCCACGGACCTGTCGGGCGTGCACGTGGAGCGCGCGGCGCTCACCGACGGCGTCATCCGCTTCGTGGACCGCGCGGGCGGCGACAAGGCGCGCGAGCTGGCGGTGAAGGACCTGGACATCGAGGTGAAGGACCTGCGCGTGGGCCAGCCCTTGAAGGTGGACCTGGCGGCCGCGGTGCTCGCGGACAAGCAGAACTTGAAGATGACGCTCGCCGCGGCGCCGCTGCCCGCGACGCTCATCCCCACGCCGGAGCAGGTGACGCTGAAGGCGGAGCACATCGACCTGTCGCCGCTGGGGCCGTTCCTGCCCCCGGACGTGGGGCTGCAGGCGGGCACGCTGGACGCGGACTGGAAGGCGGACCTGGGCGGCGCGGTGCCCGGCGGCAAGGGCCCCACGAAGGTCGTGGGCGTCATCAAGGCGCTGGGGATGAAGTTCGCGGGTTCGGAAGGCGGCAAGGCGCTGGACGTGGTGCTCGACACGGACGTGACGGGCGACATGGCCACCGGTGACCTGGCGCTGGACAAGCTGAAGCTGGACCTGGGCCCCGCGGCCATCACGGGCCAGGGCAAGGTGAAGGGGCTGTTCACGGACAAGCCCGCGGTGGAGGGCTTCGAGCTGACGGGCCGCAACCTGGACCCCGCCGTGCTCGCCGAGTACTACCCGCCGCTGCGCAAGCAGCTCAACGGGATGATCGCCGGCCCCATTGGCCTGGACGTGCGCGGCAGCGGCACGCAGGAGGCGCAGGCCCTCAACATCGCGGTGGACCTGACGCCGGTGCGGCTGCGGGTGCCGGATCAGCTGACGAAGGACGCTGGCGGCGCCATGAAGCTGAACGCGACGGTGACGGGCGCGGCGGCGAGCGGCGGCGCGCTGCGCTTCGACGCGAAGGCGGACCTGAACGGCGTGGACATGCGGCCGGGCCTGCTGGTGAACAAGGCGCCGGGGCAGCGGCTGGAGGTCGCGGCGGCGGGCACGTACGCGCCGGCGAAGACGGGCAGCGGGATGACGGTGAACGTCAGCCGCATGAGCCTGGGCGCGCTGGAGGACACGGTGACGGGCACCGCCACGGTGACGCTGGCGGGCACGGGCAAGAAGGCCACGACGACGTTCAAGGCGGACGTGAAGGCCGCGAAGCTGGATGCGGAGAAGTTGTTGATGAGCGAGGAGGAGGTCCTGGCGCGTAACGGCGGCAAGCCCCCGCCGGAGCCGCCAGCGGAGCCGGCCAATCGCTTCAACGGCTACCGGGGTGACATCCAGTTCGCCATCGGGTCGCTGCGCTACACGGCGATGGACCTGTCCAACGTGACGGGCGTGGTGAAGATGGTGGACGACCTCATCACGGTGGAGAAGTTCTCGACGGGAATCTACGGCGGCAAGGTGGTGGCGGACGGGACGACCCTCCGCCTGGGGCCCGCGCCGGAGGCCCGGCCCTTCACGGCGAAGGTGCAGGTGCAGGGCCTGGAGGTCGCGCAGGCGCTGGCGGCGCGCACGCCGAAGCAGGTGCTGACGGGCAAGTTCAACGGCAACGTGGACGTGCAGGGCGTGGGCTACACGCCGGAGAAGCTGCAGCAGACGCTGCTGGGCGGCATCAACGGCAACCTCCTGGAGGGCACGTTCCTGGGCAAGGACCTGGTGTCCTCCGTGACGGGGCCGCTGGCCAAGGCGCTGCCCTTCGCGAAGGCGCTCAAGAGCGGCGATGTCACGTCGCTGGGCGGCGACCTGCCCTTCAGCGTGACCATCAAGAACGGCGTGGCGCAGCTGAGCAAGCCCATCACCTGGACGCGGCCGGAGGCGGCGATGAGCTTCGATGGCGGCATCGGGCTGGACGGCACGCTGGATTTGACGGGCGGGGTGTCGCTGACGCCCGCGACCATCAAGACGCTGACGGTGGGCAAGGTGACGCCGGCGGAGGCCATCCCGGTGGGGCTGAAGATCACCGGCAAGGCGTGGAGCCCGGAGGTGACGGGCATCGACGTGAAGCCCGCGGCGACGACCATCCTGAAGCTGGCCGGAGGGGCCGCGCTGAGCGGCGTGCTGGGTGAGAAGGGCAAGGCCGTGGAGGACATCATCACGGGCGGCCAGGACAAGGCCAAGGCCGAAGCGGAGGCGAAGCGTCAGGAGCTGGAGGCGCGCGCCAACGAGGAGAAGAAGAAGCTGGAGGAGCAGGCCCGCCTCGAGCAGGAGAAGGCCAAGCAGCGCGCCGAGGAAGAAGCGAAGAAGCGGCTCAAGGGCATCTTCGGCGGGAAGTAGCCGCCGGGAGTGTCCGGGTCGCGCGCACGCCGCGAGGTTCCTTCAGGGAGCTTCGCGGCGTGGCTGTTTCAGGGGCTGCCGTCGTAAGGTGGGTGGACGATGCCTACGCTGGAGCGGATTGAAGTCGCGGGGTTCAAGTCCATCCGAGAGATGGCACTCGAACTGCGCCCGATCAACGTCCTGATTGGTGCGAACGGCGCGGGGAAGAGCAACTTCATCTCCGTGTTCACGTTGCTCCAGCGGATGCGGGAAGGGCGGCTCCAGCAGCACGTCGCGCAGGCAGGGGGCGCGGACAGCCTGCTGCATTACGGACGGAAGCAAACGCCTCAAGCCCGGCTCAAGCTCGTCTTTTCGCAGCAGGCCACGCACCAATTCGAGCTGGCGCCCACCGATGATGACTCTTTCATCATCATCAATGAGTTCATCACGTCTCCAGACAGAACCCGTTCCAAGCCTCTCCCCTTTGCCACGACGCAACGGCCAATGCGAGAGGCCGGTTGGTCGCACTCACAAGCGCCCCGCCGCGATGAAATCTTCGCCAAGATCGAGAAAGAGGGGCGCCCAGGGGTTCAGCGTGCCATTGATGTGGTCAAGCGTTTCTTCGCCTCAATCGGTGGACTCTTCGACGGGCTCAAAGTCTACCACTTCCAAGACACAAGCTCGGGCGCACTGCTGAAACAGACCCAGAACATTGACGATAATGAAGCGCTTCGAGCGGATGCTTCAAACCTCGCCGCGTTCTTGTACCTCCTGCGAGAGAAGCACCCCGAAAGCTACCGACGTATCGTGGCTACGGTTCGACTCGCGGCGCCCTACTTCGACGACTTTCGCCTGCGCCCCAACCCTTTCAACGAACAGAAGATCCTGCTGGAGTGGTCAGAGCGCGACTCCGACGACTACTTCAACGCGCATGCGCTTTCAGATGGAACGCTTCGCTTCATCTGCCTCGCAACGCTCCTGCTCCAGCCTGAGTTGCCCCCGATGATCATTATTGACGAGCCGGAACTGGGCCTGCACCCCTACGCCATCCAGCTCCTCGCGGGCATGGTGCGCAACGCATCCCAGAAGTCGCAGCTCATCCTCTCTACGCAATCCGTGACGCTAGTGAATCAGTTCACGCCGGAAGACCTCGTCATCGTGGATCGCCAGGACCGCGCGTCCACCTTCCATCGTCCCACTGAGGAGGAGATCGCGTCTTGGTTGGAGAGCTACAGTCTGGGAGAGCTCTGGGAGAAGAACGTCCTGGGTGGCCGTCCGGGCTGAGTCATGAAGCGCATCCTCATCCTCGTTGAGGGGCAGACTGAGGAGACCTTCGTCCGCGAAGTGCTCGCGCCCCATCTGCTTCGCCTGGGACTGGCACTCATTCCTCGCCTGGTAGTCACCAAGTACGTCAAGGAAGGTGGCCGCTTCAAAGGCGGTGTTCCCCAGTACGCGCTCGTTCATGGGGACCTGCGACGCTTGCTTGGTGACACCGGCGCAATGTGCGTGACGTCGATGCTCGACTACTACGGCCTGCCCAAGGACTTCCCTGGACTCGCGACCCGTCCTCAAGGTGACTGCTACGCGCGCGTCGAGCATGTAGAGCGCGCCTTTGCTCAGGACATCGGCAATCGCCGCTTCCTTCCCCACCTGGTGCTGCACGAGTTCGAGGCCTTGCTGTTCACCGACCCTGGCCAGTGCTCTATCTCATTTTCCACCGAGGAGATCTCAAAGCTCCAGGCCATCCGTGCCAGCGTGCAGTCTCCCGAAGAGATCAACGAGCATCCAGACACGGCTCCCTCAAAGCGCGTCCTGGCTGTTTCTCCCGGCTTTCAGAAGACCCTGCACGGCCCACTGGCGGTGATGAGCATCGGGCTTCCCGCCATCCGCGCCGCGTGCCCTCACTTCGCCCAGTGGCTGTCGAAGCTCGAAGCCCTCGCGGAGGGATAATCTCGCAGGCCATGTCCACCCGGCTCACGCGCATCCAGGCCGAAGGATTCCGCGCCCTGCGTGACCTCCAGCCACATCCCCGGCTGACAGTCCTCGTGGATCCGGAGGGCTCGGCCACCCGTGACCTGGTGACCTTCTTCACGCTGCTGCGCGAGCTGGCACACGGTCGGCTTCAACAGATGCAGGTGCTGGACGCGGGGGACGGTCCCGTGAGGCTGGTGCTGGGCGTCGATGGCGACGACTACGCCGTGACGCTTCGGCGCTTCCCGGAGGGGCGGTGGCGCGTCGTCGAGGAGGAACTGTCACTGCTCGCGGGGATATCGCTCCCCTTCGTGGAGCCCGACGCGCCTCGCGACGAGGCCGTGCTCTCCACGTTTCCTCCCGGGCCCACGATTCGAATGGGCGACGACGAAGCGGCGTGGCTGGGGGAGATTGCCGACCGAGCTTCGCGGGACATGAACGCGTTCCTGCGTGGCTTCCGCGTCCAGCCCGCGGAGTCCTTTGAAACAAACGTCCCGTTCCTCTTCCTGGAGGAACGGGACGTGGACCTGCCCTCGAATGCCGTCTGGGACCGGGTCCAGGCCGCTCGCGCGGCGTCCTCGCGGGTCCCCGTGCTGCTGTGCACTCCGTCGGTGGCCCTGGCGGACGCCTTCGACGTCGAAGACGTCCTGCGCGTGGGCTGACCGGCTACTGACCGCCCGCGGCGCGCGTGTCCCAGCCACCGCCGATGGGACCGCCCCGGGGACCGCCCGCTCCGCGCGGGTTCATGTCGTCGCGGCGCATCTCCTGGTACTGCGTCATCTGCTCCGCGCTGAGCACCTTCTGCATCTCCGCGTCGGTCTGCGTGCGCAGGTCGCGCATCTGCTGGCGCATGTCACGCCCCGGCCGGCCTCCCGCCATCGCGGACGCCAGCTCCTGGCGCTTCGCGTCCTCGGCCTGCATCGCCTTCGTCAGCGCCTGCTCCTGGCTGTAGTTGAGCCGCGCGTTGGTGATGAAGGTCTTGATGCGCTGGGAGCGCTCGGACTCCGCCTGCGCGCGCATCTGGTCCACCTGCTGCTGCCACTGCTGGCGCTGCTCGGTGCGCTGCTCCTCCTGCACCGTGCGCATCAGCTCCTTCAGCGACTGCTTCGCGCTGTCGTTGGTCAGCGCCTCGCCCACCATCACGCCGCGCACCTCCTCGCGCAGCTTCGCGACCTCCGCCTCCAGGCCCGCCCGGGGAGGACCGCCCGTGCCGGCCGAGGCCGTGCCGCCGCCCTGCTCGAAGGCCATCATCCGCCGGGAGAGCAGCTGCACCGTCTCCTCCAGCGCCTTCACCTGGTTCTGGAGCGCCCGGACGTCCGCCGTCGAGTCCTGCACGCGGGGCGCCTCCTGGGTGACGGGGGCCTCCGACTTCCCAGGCCCCCACAGGGCCACGCCGAGCGCCAGCGAAGCCAACCCCACCGATGCGATGCCGAGAATGCGGTTCATGATGCTCTCCCTGACGGAACTCCCGGCCGGCTATTCCATCGCGCTCCCGGGATCCTCCCTGGGCGCGCATCCTCCCACCCGCCTGCCTCCTGGGGAAACGCCCCGTCACGCGCGCCTGCCTGCCCTCCATGTCGCGAGCGTTGACCGCGCCCGGCGGGACGCGGAGAGTCCCCGGCCATGACGCTCCGTCCCATCGCTGAAGTCGGCGCCGAGCTGGGTCTCGCGCCGGAAGACGTCCTCCCCTGGGGCCGCGACCGCGCCAAGGTGTCGCTGGACGCCCTGGGCCGCCGCAACCATCAGGGCCGCATGGTGCTGGTGTCGGCCATCAACCCCACGCCCCCGGGCGAGGGCAAGACGACCATGTCGGTGGCGCTGGCCATGGGCCTGCGCAAGCGGGGCCGCCGGGCGGTGGCGGCGCTGCGCGAGCCGTCCCTGGGCCCTGTCTTCGGCGTGAAGGGCGGCGGGCAGGCGAGCCTGGAGCCGGCGGCGGACATCAACCTGCACTTCACCGGGGACCTGCACGCCATCACCAGCGCGCACAACCTGCTGTCCGCGCTGGTGGACAACGCCGTCTACTACGGCCACCCGGTGGCGCTGGAGGGCACGCGGGTGCGCTGGCGCCGCGCGATGGACATGAACGACCGGTTCCTGCGCAACGTCATCGTGGGGCTGGGCGGCAAGGCGCACGGCGTGCCTCGCGAGACGTCCTTCGACATCACGGCCGCCAGCGAGGTGATGGCCATCCTCGCGCTGTCGGAGAACCTGAAGGACCTGGAGGCGCGGCTGGGGCGCATCGTCGTGGGGCAGGCGCCGGATGGCTCGCCGGTGCGCGCGAACGACGTGAACGCGGCGGCGTCCATGGTGGCGCTCCTGAAGGACGCGCTGATGCCGAACCTGGCCCAGACGCGCGAGGGCGGGCCGGCCATCGTGCACGCGGGGCCGTTCGGGAACATCGCGCACGGGTGTTCGTCGGTGGTGGGCACGCGGCTGGCGCTCGCGTACGCGGACGAGGTGGTGACGGAGGCCGGCTTCGGCTTCGACCTGGGCGCGGAGAAGTTCCTGGACATCAAGTGCCGCAGCGCGGGCGTGTGGCCTCGGGGCGTGATGCTGGTGGTGACGCTGCGAGCGCTCAAGCACCACGGCGGCGCGGCGGCGGCACAGGTGGCGGAGCCGGATCGCGAGGCCCTGCTGAAGGGCTTCAACCACCTGGAGAAGCACCTGGAGTCGGTGGCGGCGTTCGGCCTGCCGGCGGTGCTGTGCGTGAACCGGTTCCCGCAGGACACGGAGAGCGAGCTGGACGAACTGCGCGCGTTCGCGAAGGCGCGGAACGTGGGCATCGCCGTGTGCGACGGGTTCGGCAGGGGCGGCGAGGGTTCGCTGGAGCTGGCGGACACGGTGCTGGCGATGCTGGACGCGACGGACGCTGCGCCGCCGAAGCCGCGCTTCCTCTACGAGCTGGACCAGACGCCGGAGGAGAAGATCCGCGCCATCGCGCGCACGGTGTACGGCGCGGACGACGTGGCCTTCACGCCGGGGGCGCGCAAGGACCTGGAGTCGGCGCGGGCGCTGGGAGGCGCGGGGCTGCCGGTGTGCATGGCGAAGACGCACCTGTCCCTGTCGGACGACCCGGCGAAGACAGGCCGGCCCCGGGGCTTCACGTTGACGGTGCGCGAGGTGCGCCTGTCCGCCGGAGCAGGCTTCCTGGTGGCGCTGACGGGAGAGCTGCTCACCATGCCAGGCCTGCCCCGCGAACCCGCCGCCCGCCGCGTCACCGTGCACCCGGACGGCAGCATCACGGGCCTGATGCAGGGTGAGTGACGTCAGAGGTAGGGCCTAGCGTCTCCCGTCTCCACCCGACGGGAGCACGCTACGTCCTGGCGCATCCACTTCTTCCAGCGACATCCAGAGGACGACCCGGCGCGCACCGTGCCGGCCCGCGACTTCCTCGATGCGTGTCCGGACGCGGTCAGCGCGAAGCTGCTCGCCGTCGTGAAGGCCGTGGCGGACGCGCCTCCGCCCGCCTTCAGCGGCGGGGCAAGTGGGAAGCCATGCACGGAGCCATGGCGGGAATCCATGAGGTCCGCGGATGGCCCGGGCCGCCGTCACTACCGGCTCTTCTGCCTCCTGGAGCGGGACGGAGCGGCGCTGGGCCTGGGAGGCCCGAGCCTCGTCCTGCTGACCGGGAGGACCAAGGCGTTCCGCGCCGTCATTCCGGAGTCTGATTACGCGAAGGTCCGCGCCCTCCGGGACGAGTACCAGCGCCGCCGGCCCCGGAGCGTGTGGGCCGGATGAAGCGCGTCCTACTTGCGGCGGACCCGAGGCGCGGGAGCCCGGGGCCGCACCGCCTTGCGGCGAGCCGGAGCGGGGACCAGTTGCAGGCTGCACCCCAGCGCGGCGGCCAGCTTCGTGACCGTCGACAGCGTGGGGTTCGCGGAAGGCGCCGTGAACAGGCGGCGCACGACCTCCGGTGGGGTCTCCGCCTTCCGGGCGAGGTCCGCCTTGCTCAGTCCCGCCTCCTCGCGCCGCGCGTCCAGGGCGCGAATCAGCCGGTCCGCCGCATCCACCTCCGCGCGTGCCTTCGCATACGCCTCCGCGAAGGCCGGACGCTTGAGCTTCTTCTCGAAGTAACGGTCGAATCCCGTGGCGGTCATCGCAGGGCTCCCGGCTCCAGTTCAGGGCGTAGCATACAAGTTACGCCTGACGCGGCGTCCTGACGAGTGACGTCAGGGGTAGGGCGTAGCGTTCCCCGTCTTCACCCGACAGGAGCACGCGATCCTGCCGCCTTCCAAGCGCACCAAGACATCCCCCCATCATCTTGACGAAATATCACTCAAGAATGATATTCCGTCCCGTCAGCCTGAGGTCGTTGGAACCGAGGAGTTCAGGGACTGGTTCCTCGCTCTCGACGATGAGACGGCGCGGTCCGTGGACCATGGGGTGGAGCTTCTGGCCGCGAAGGGGGTCACACTGGGCTACCCGTACAGCAGTCAGCTCAAGGGGACGTCCCTGCCGCTCCGCGAGCTCCGCGTTCAATCCGGAGGCCGGCCCCTCCGGATCTTCTATGCCTTCGACCCGACCCGCGACGCGGTCCTGCTCCTGGGCGGCGACAAGACCGGAGACGCGCGCTTCTACGAGCGGATGATCCCCCAGGCAGAGAAGATCTGGCTGCGCTACCTCGAGGAGCAGGCCGCCGGACTTCACGACGATTCGGAGGAGACAGAACCATGAAGCTCCACAGCTGGAAGGGGATGCGCCGGGAGAAGTTCACGCCGGAGCAACTCAAGGCGCAGGACGCGCGCGTCCGGAAGGAACTGCTGGAGATGAGCCTTCGGGAGGTGCGCGAGTTCGCCGGGCTGACACAGACGCAGCTCGCCGAGCGGATGGGCATCTCCCAGGGTCAGCTCTCCCAGACCGAAGCGCGCGAGGACCACCGGCTCTCCACCCTCCGGCGCACGGTGGAGGCCATGGGAGGCGAAATCGAGGTCTCCGCCGTCTTCGGCGACAAGCGGATCATCCTCAAGGGCGTCTGACGCACGACGGGCCGCCCCGGTGTGTCCGGAGCGGCCCGTGGGCCCTGCTGGCTTTCGCGTAGGACGGCTAGACGCGGAAGGCGGTGGACAGCTCCTGGAGCTTGCCCAGGGACGCGTTGATCTGCCCCACCGCCTGCTCGGCGTTCGACGTGGCCATCACCACGTCGCTCATCATCTCCGACAGCTGCGTCACCACTTCCGTCATCTGCGTGATGCCCGCGTTCTGCTGCGTCACCGAGGCGACGATCTGCCGCGCCGCCTGGCTGCTCTCCTGCACCACCTGGGTGATGTCCTTCAGCGTCGTCGCGGAGGCCAGCACCTGCTCGATGCCCTCCTCCATCTTCTGGCTGTCCCCTTCCGCGATGCCCACCGTCTCGCGGATGGCCTGGTTGATCTCCAGGAGGATCTTCCCGATGCGCTGCGTGCTCTGCAGCGACTGGCTGGAGAGCGCCCGCATCTCCTTCGCCACCACCGCGAAGCCCCGGCCCTCCTCGCCCGCTCGCGCCGCCTCGATGGCCGCGTTCAACGCGAGCACGTTGGACTGGTCCGCCAGGTCCTTCACGCTGCCGATGATCTCACCCGCGTGCACCGCCTGCTCGGACAGCACGCCGATGCTCCCCACCAGCGCGCCCACCCGCGCGCGGATCTGCTGCAGGCCTTCCGCGCTGCGCTCGATGGACACCTGCCCGGAGGCGCTGTACGCGTCCGCCTGCGCCGCCACCTTCAACACCATCTCCGCGCGGCTGGCCGCCATGCCGGACGTCTGGGCGATCTCCGCGATGGTGGAGCTGGCCTCCGTCAGGCTGCGCGACTGGCTGGTCAGGAAGTTGAGCTGCTCGTGGCTCGCCGCGTTCAGCCGCGCCGCCGCCGCCGTCAGCTCCGTCACCACCGAGTGCAGCGTGTTGGGCACCGACCCCAGCCGCGTCATCAGCGTCTGGATGCTGCGCGCCAGTTCGCCCACCTCGTCCTGCGCGCTGGTGTCGATGCTCAGCGACAGGTCGCCCTCGCGCGCGATGCGCGTCGCCGTCGCCGTCAGCCGCGCCAGGGGGATGGTCACCTCGCGCAACAGCCACAGCGTCGCCACCGCGAGCGCCACGATGCACACCACCGACAGCACCAGCACCCACGTCAGCGTCATGCCGTGCAGCGAGGACACCTCCATGAAGGCCTCGCGCTGCGACGCCTCCTGCTGCGCCGTCAGCGCCTCCAGGCCGTCATGCACCGTCTTGTACGCGGGCTCCAGCTTCGCGAGCGCCCCTTCCGCGGCCGCGGCATTGCTGGACGCCAGCGACACCACCTGCGAGGCCTCCTGCCAGTAGCGCGTGAAGGCCGCCTGCAGCGCCTGCACCCGCGGGCCGTCCACGTCCGGCAGCGCGCGCAGCGACTCGAGCCCCTTCTGGAGCTCCGCCACATGCGCGTCCAGCGTCTGCTGCTGCACCGCGTGCAGCGCCACCGCGTCGCCCACGTCCTGGTGCAGCGCGGCGAACCCCGCGCGGGCCGTCTGCGCCTGGCTCACCGACGGCGCCAGGCTGGACCCGATGCGCTCCGACGCGTTCCGCGTGCGCGAGCCCAGCACCACCGTCACCGCCACGATGGCCATCAGGAACGCCGCCGCCACCGTCGGCAGCACCATCATCTTCTGCTTGAGCCTCAACGCCATCGCACACCCCCTCGCGCGCCCACGTCACCCATCCCGATGAAGCGCGGTCGTGCACCCGCGCCGGGCCTGCTGCGCCAGCTCATTGTCGCTCTTCCTTCCGCGGCCCCCGCGGGCTCCCCCGGAGGACCGGGGCTCCGTCAGGACACGTAGGATAGACAACACCTCACCCCCCGACTCAAGCCCGCGTCCCTTGAATTGTCTCAGAAACGGGTCGGTGTTGCCCCGTAGGGTCATGCGGGACACTTCATCCTGCCAGGTGGGACTCGTGGAAGAGGACGCCTCACGTCCCCCGGAAGGGTGGCAGGCAGGCAGCCGGGCGCGATCATTCCAACCCCCCGGCACCAGGGGCGGGGCTTCACTGACGGTGACGTGGGCCCGGCACTTCAGCGCGAGGGCTGGGGGAGGAAGGGGCCCACCTCGGCGCGGCAGGCGGCGTCGCACTCGGAGAAGCGGGTGAGGAAGGCCGCGTGGTTCGCGCACTTCTTGGGCCAGCGAGAGGCGCCGCCGTCCGCCAGGCACAGCAGGCGGAACTCGTCGCGGGTCTCCGTGAAGAGGGCTTCGCGCTGCGAGGGGGCCATCGCGTCCAGCGCGCGGTCCTCCCCACCCTGGAGCCAGATGAAGGCGCCCACCATCATCACGAAGACGAGCCCCAGCCAGGTGCCCTTGCGCAGCCAGATGCTGGGCGGCGGGGCCAGCTCCTTCGCGAAGATGTTCTTCTCGTCGCCCCCGTCGTCCGGAGGCGTCCCTTCGTTGCCCATGGGCTCCCTTCCATCCATGGCGCGTGCCAGCCGCACGGCCGGGCCGCAGCAGACACCAGCCCGTCGCACGTTGCACCTTGCAACCGCCATCCAGGGCACTTCGTGCCGGATGCGACGCGCCCACCAAGGCTTGCGCCGCACGGCATCCGACAGACGGGCCCGGCACACGCCGTGCTCTTGGAAGCGGTGGAGCGCGAACACGCCCTGCGGAAGAACGAAGCGGACGCGTGACGCGCCCGGACCTGTGCGCCAGTGCATGCAGTCCAGCACCGGAGGCCAGGGCGTGCAGGGACACTCGCCCTTCCGAGTGGATTGCGCCCGTGCGCGCGCGTGCGAACCGTGGCCTGTCATGAACCTCATCGACCTGCTCATCCAGCAGCACCGCGACGCCGAGGCCCTCTTCGAGGCCTGGCGCCACGCTCCGGACGACGAGAAGCCGGAGCTCTGCCTGCGTCTGGCGGAGACGCTCACCCTGCACAGCGCCGTCGAGGAGCGCTGGGTGTATCCCGTCGCGAGGAGCGTCGTGGACGGGCCGCGCATCGACTTCGCGGTGGAGGAGCACGGGGAGATGACCCAGCTGCTCGCCGAGCTGCTGCATGCCCGCCACGACGCGCGCCGCCGCGAGGCCACCGTGCGTCAGCTGGAGGCGGTGGTGGCCCAGCACATGTCCGAGGAGGAGCGCGAGGTGCTGCCCCGGCTGCGCAAGATGGACGCGGGCGCGTTCGGCCTGTCCAGCGATGAAATCGTCCGCTCCGCGTCCGACGCGCGCAAGGAAGCGATGCGCCAGCTGGAGGCGTCCGCGCCGCCGTGAGCCTGGACGATGCCTCGGGCGAGGGACAGCCCCAGGCGTTCCAAGGAGTTGCGGCAGGTCTCCTCGGGTCCAGGTCGCAACGTGCACGAACCGGCCCCGCGCACCCCTGCGAGGTGAAAGGGTGCGACGGCGTTACAGTGGGGAGCGGAGGTGGTTGGCGTGCATCGGTACCGGTGGAGCGAGAGCATCGAACCCAGGCTTCAGCAGGCGACCGAGCGCATGCGCCGGCTGCGTGCCACCCGGATGCCACCTGCCGCGGTGCAGAGCCTGCGGCACTGGTTCCGGATCCACCACACGTACAACTCGAATGCGATCGAGGGGAACCGGCTGACCCTGCCGGAGACTCGCGCGGTGGTGGAGGACGGCATCACCATCGCTGGCAAGTCGCTGAAGGACCACTTCGAAGCGGTGAACCTCGCGCACGCGCTCGACTTCGTGGAGGGGTTGGCCAGCAAGGAGAGCGTGCTGGGTGAGCGGGACGTGCTTGCGATGCACGGCATCGTTCTTCGGGGGATTGATCCGGAGAACGCGGGCACGTACCGGCGCATCAACGTGCGGATTGGCGGCACGGAGCACATGCCTCCAGAAGCGGTCCGGGTGCCCGAGGAGATGCGGGCCTTTGGTGAGTGGCTGGCTGGGGCGAAGAACGAACACCCGGTGGTGGTCTCCGCCATCGCGCATGCGTGGTTCGAGACGATTCATCCGTTCGTGGATGGGAACGGACGGACTGGGAGACTCATCGCCAACCTGTTGCTGATGCGGGAGCACTATCCGGCCATCGTGCTGCTCGTGGAGGACCGCGCGCGGTACTACACGGCGCTGGATGCATCCCATTCGGGTGACATCACCGCGATGGTGGAGTTGACGCTCGACCGGTTGGACCAGAGCTTCGTGGAGTACGAGCGTGCGGCCCGTGAAGTGATTGAGGTCCGTGAGCCCGCGATTGATTACTTGGCGGAGCAGTTGGGCAAGCCGCCCACTGAGCTTCCTCCGTTGCAGGCCCATTCGTGGCATGAAGCCATCCGCGCGCTCCATGCCGCTCTCCGGGACTTCGCGTCACAATTGGAGGCGCGCCTCCCCGAAGACCGTCGGCCAAGCCTGCGTGTCACGAACTTCAGCGAGCCAACTGAGGTTGCTTGGAAGCTCATCCAGAAGACGCCCTACGAACTCTTTGGCCTTCATGGAGAGCACCACGGCAGCAGGCTGGTGCTCTCCATCCGGAGTTCTCCCAAGAAGGGAAAGCTCCCCGTGCTCGAGGTCAGCGAGCCCGACGAAAGCTTGCAGCTCCGGAACCGCATCACTTCCATGGAGCCAACAGGGCATACCTTCCGGGTGATTCGCCTTCATGGGACTTCAATCGGTATCGAGGACGGCGTCTCCACACTCCAGCTTGCGACGGAACTCTGGACCAGCGCGATCAACCACTATCTTCTGCCGCGCTAATCCGCCGTGCCCTCAAGGCGTGCTGGACACGGACGAATCACAGTCCGAGGTGCACGTGCCGGAGCAGACGACCTGGCCGGGGTAGGAGGCCAGGACCGCGCACTCGGTTCCTCCCGTGCAGGACACGAGCTCGGTGCAGACCCGGGTGTCATCCACACAGCGGGCCTTCGACTCGCCTTCCAGCTTGAGCACGAGGCAGGAGAGGCCCTGCGGACATTGCGGCAGATCCACTCCGCACTCCTGCGCCAGGTCCAGCGACTGCCCCTCCCGCAGCTTCAGCCTCCCCTTCCCTCCCTCGTCGTCCGACCCACAGGCCGCGAGGGTCATCACCGTCAGACAACAGCCCAGCATCCGCATCCAGCGCATCGTGGCTCCTTGGCAACGTGAACACGGATGCCCGGAGCAAGGCCCGGACCAGGAGCGCTTCGCAGGGATTCCGCGCGCTTGGCGGGCAGAGACGGCCTCGGAAATCTGACGCCGCCTCGAATCCCTGGCGACCCACGCCTCCGCGGCACTCGTCCACGATAAACTCGTGGATGAGGATGCCCTGCCTCTTGATAACCAGGGTGAGCGTCTTCGGGAGCATCCATGCGGCTGATGTGGTTCATCGCGTTACTTCTTTTCACGGGAGGATGTGCAACGACTCGCGTTGTCCACCTTGATGTTGGAGACGGCAGACAGGTGGTTCACGAGTCCCGGAATGTTGATCCGGTTCAGGTGAGTGAGGACGCGTTCGAGGCGGCCCTCACGCAGCTCATCCTGGACATGCGAATGGACGTGGCCTTCCGCGAGACGGATGCGGCTGACCAGCGAGGATGGGTGAGGTCCCGGTCGTTGCTCGCATCCTCGAAAGGGCTCCCGAATCCGGGGGCTGGAGCGTCGCCGGAGTCCCTCTATTCGCGCATCTGCCCCGATGGGGACGACTGTCTGACCCTGGTGGGCGGAACGGGGCTGCCCTTCTCGCGCAAGGACCGGACGTTGATGGCCTTGTCGTTCGCGCTGGATGGAGTCTGGTCCAGTGTCGAGGCTGAGATTGGCAAGCTGCTGAACCCGGTGGTGCTCAAAGCCATGGTGACCTCGGCCGCGTTGTCCGTGCTCCTGACGATGACGCTGCCCGAACCCGTCACGAAGGTCATCGCGGTGGCACTGACCGCGGCGATGGTGGCCTACCTGGGGGTGGTGCCGGTCTGGGAGATCGGCCGGGGCTTCGTGCGGCTGTGGGACGATGCGGAGAGGGCAACGAGCGTCATCGAGTTGCAGGACATCGGACACCGCTTCGGGCGTGTTCTGGGGACGAACGGCACACGCGTCCTGGTTCTGCTCGTTACGACAGCTCTTGGCGGCAAGAGCGCCATGGCGGCCCAGGGGCCCAGGCTCCCGGGCTTCCCCCAGGCCGCGATCCGGGCACAGGTTGAGTCAGGCTTCCAGCTGACGGAAGCGTTGACCGGCGGGGTGGGCTCCATCTCGTTGCCGGCTGCCGGTGTGCTCAACGTGGCGCTGGCTCCGGGAGCCACGGCTGCAATGGCGATGTACTCGGACGGGCGGTTTCCGGGTGACGAGACGGGACCTGTTCATCACATCTGCACGAATAAGAACCCCCTCTCCGATGCGACCGGCGGTCCTTGGACGCCACGGTGCGAGAAGGTTTTCAAGAAGGCCGGGATGACGCTCGAAGATGCCGCGAACAAGGTGCGGCTCAATGGACACGAGGGGCCTCATCCAGAGCGCTATCACAAAGAAGTGATGGACCGCCTGGAGCGAGCTGTCGAGCGATGCCAAACGACGGAAACCTGCCGGGCCCGCTTGATGAAGGAGCTTGCGAGGATAGCGAACGAGCTTCTGACACGGGGCTCCGACTTGCGGAGTCTCATTGTGAAGGCGGAGGGGTGAGGTGGCGCGCGATTTCTACTGGGTGCGGCTGGGTGATGTGCCGCAATGGCTCCTCGAGACACCGACACGGGGCTCAGGCGAGGCCTTTGACGAGCCTTGGATGTTCGCGGATGGCCGTGTCCTGGATGAACCAGGGGAGATGAAGGCCCTCATTGCAACCCCAGGCAAGAGGCGGGCGTTCGTATTCTCCGTGATCGAGCGGGCCCCCATCGCCAGCCAGGCCATCGCGAACGTTTTCCGGGCACTGGCCCCCGATGACGTTCAGCTCTTTCCGGTGATGGTGGAGGGAGAGGCCGACCCGTTCTTCGTCGTCAATGCGACCCAGGTGATCGATTGCATCGACGAGGCACGGTGCCGGGAGGTCCACCACGATGACGAGGACGACCCCTCCCCTGACCATGAAGGGGAATACCAGTGGATCTACGGACTGCGAATCGACCCCTCGAAGACCGAGGGAGCGCGTGTCTTCCGGCCGAAGAAGTTCAAGACGGCGTTCATCGTGTCGGAGGACGTCAAGAACGCACTCGAGGGGGTTGGAAACCTGGGTGTGTCGTTCGAGCGCGTGACCGGAACTCCTGAGTCCCACTGACGGATGTGCAGGTGTTCAGGGCTCGAAGCGCGCGAGGAAGACCTTGTACTGGAGTGACACGAAGAGCGTCTTCGGCTCCACCAGCCCCGCCTTGGCGAACATCGCGAACAGGGCGGCGTCGGACTCGATGGGCTGCATCTTCGCCATGGCCTGACGCCGGGCCTCCAGCTTCTCCACCGCCACGCCATACGCCCGCAGCCGCCGGAACTCGACCTTCGTCAGCTCGGGGTCCTGGCCGATGCGGCACCCCAACACCAGCGGCGCTCCCGGCTTGAGCCTCCGCGTCACCTCCCGCAGCAGTTCGACGCGGGCCTCTTCGCCCTCCACGTGGTGCAGCACACCCATCAACTGCGCGCCGTCGAACGGCGGCCCTTGCGGCAACGTCCGCAGCTCTCCTTCATGCAGCTGCGTGCGGGAGAGCAGCCCTTCCTCCTCCAGACGCTTGCGCGCGACGGCGAGCATCGGCGCGGAGGGCTCCACGCCCGTGAAGCGCCAGCCCGGCGCGCTGAAGCGGTGATAGGGCAGCAGCTCCGCGCCCGTCCCCAGGCCCACGTGGAGCAGTGACGCCGTGTCCTGGCCGTCCAGGTGCGCGGCCAGGGCGCTGACGCCCAGCTCGTACGCCGCCTGATAGCCCGCGAGGCTCACCGCCGCCTGGGCGTCGTAGTGGGGCGCGCGGTCGGCTCCAAAGCCATGCACCGGCGCATGCGCGGAAGGGTCGTGGTTCATGACCCGAAGATGCTTCGGCCCCGCGCTGAATGGGAGGGCGCGGATTCAGGCGGAATCGGCGGTTCTTTCGATGGCCGCCCATTCCTCCGGCACGAACCCGTCCCCCACGCGCAGGCTGTTGCATGACTTCATCACACCCAATCCCTCTCCATACCCCAATGTCAGCCGGGCGCGCCGAGCGTGAAGCATTCCAATTCCTGGACGGAATGCCCCCTCCCCTGGGTCGGAACGCAATGACTGGCAGCCAAATCCACCCACCCCGTAAGGCTTTAACTCCGTTTTAAAGGAATCAGACCTATTACGTTTTCTTTCCAGTACCGGCACTGGGGGCCGCACGTGAGAGAAGAGCTCGACAATTCCGACATGGAGTACGCCGATTTCGCGGTCCGTCATCAATCCATCCTGATGGCGGTGGCGCGGAACATCTGTGGGGGGAACACCACGGCGTGTGACGACCTGGTCCAGGACGTCCTGCTGAGGGCCCTGCTGAAGTGGGACTCGCTGCGCGGCTGGGGGGAGCCGGAGCGCCGCGCGTGGCTGGTGCGGGTGCTGCACAACCGCTTCCTCGACACGTGCCGCCGCTCGCGCACGGAGGCCACCACGGTCATCAACCTGAGCAACGTGCACAAGCTCTTCGAGGAGCCGCAGGCCCCGGACCTGGAGCTGTGGCAGTGCATCACCGAGCCCGAATTGCTCCAGGCCGTCGCCGCGCTGCCCTTCAACCTGCGCCGCACCTTCGAGCTGCACTCGGAAGGGCTGCGCCACGCGGAGATCGGCCGCCGGCTGGGGGCGCCCGTGGGCACGGTGGGTACCTGGCTCTACCACGCGCGTCTCAAGCTGCGCGAACAGCTTCGCGACATGGCCGAGGCCCGTCGGAAGCTGGGGAGCGGATGAACCACGCCCACTGCACGCACCTCCCTGCCTTCGTGGACGGGGAGCTGCCGCTCGAACACCATGAGGACTTCCGCGCACACCTGGCCTCCTGCGAGGACTGCGGCGCGCGGTTCCATGACCTGCTTCAGGCGGACATCCTCGGACGGCTGGCGCACGCGAAGGCGCCACCGACTCCCGAGGCCACGGGTGTCTCCCCAGCCCCGTGGCCTCTTCCCCCCTCCGAGCCCACGAGACGCTCATGAATCTCGTATGCC
>NZ_RAWM01000094.1 GCF_003668875.1 Corallococcus interemptor
GCCGGACGCGGAGGCTCCGCCGCCCGCCGCGACCACGGCCCGGGCGCCGGAGCCTCCGCGTCCGGCCGCCACTGAGCAGGCGAGCAGTGCCGGCGCGCCCGTCCCCCGCGTGATGGGTGCTGGCGCGAAGAAGAAGGTCGTGGTGAAGAAGTCCCGTTAAAGCCCGCCCGCCGCGCCGTCGTTCCGGCGGCGCGCGGGTGGAACAACCGGGGGTGCCACCATGGACGCCGAGCACAGGGCCGAGGGACAGGAAGGGATGCCGGGCACACCTGGTGAGAATGCGACGCCGTCCCCGCAGGACGGCGCGACGGAAGCGTCCGCGCCGCGGCAGGGCGAGGGCGCGAGTGGAGACGTGACGCCGGAAGGTGCCCCCCGCGCTGAAGCTGAAGCGGGCGGGGCCCGGACGGACGTGTCCGGAGAGGGCACGGAGACGCTCGCGGCCGCCGGTGCCGGGGACGCAGCGTCCCCGGGCGGGGCGGATGCGAGCACCGCCAGCGCGGAGGGCATGGCGTCCCCGAGCAGCAGCGGGGGCGAGGCCGCCACGACCGGCGGAGAGTCCAGCGCGGCCCACGGTGACGACGCCGCGACCTCCAGCGGTTCGGCTGGGGGCTCCGGCCTGGAAGGCACCGGCGCGGCGGGGCAGGGCGAGGGCACCGAAGCCTCCCCGTCCCCAGGCCGCTACGTGGAGCTGTCCTCGGGCGAGAGCGTCCAGGACGCCTCCGGCACGGGCAGCGACGGCGGCGGCGAGGCGAAGGACGTGCTGGCGGAGCCGCGCTCCGGACCGGTGTCGGGCGCGGACGACGCGCTCCTGAGCGCCGGCATCTGGGACGTGGCGAGCCGGGCGAGCCAGGAGGACGCGGGCTCCACTGGCTCCGCGGACTCTGGAGACGGTTCGGAGCAGGGCGCCAGCGAAGGCGCGGCGATTTCGGAAGGGGAGCCCCACGCGCAGGCCATCGAGCCGCGCGTGATGGGACAGGTGACGGCGATGGTGTTGCCGCTGGAGCGTTTGGAGGAGGACACCACCTTCCGCCTGCGGGACGAGGGCGACGTGTCCGAGCTGGCCACGGACCTGGCGCGGTTGGGCCAGCTGTTCCCGGTGGACGTGCGCCCGCGCGGCGAGGACCGCTACCAGCTCATCTGCGGCTTCCGCCGCGTGGCGGCGCTGCGCTTCCTCAAGCGCGACCAGGTCCAGGTCCGCGTGCACGAGGAGCTGTCCGACGAGGACGCGCTCCTGTTGTCCCTGGCGGAGGCCATCCACGCCTCGCCGGTGGAGCACGACGTGCTGGAGGCCAAGCGCACGTCGCTGGAGGCCGAAGGCCGGCTGACGGCGCCGGTGCGCGACATGCTGGAGAAGGCGCTCGCCACCGAGGAGACGCTGGCCCCGGAGGGCGTCGAGGAGGAGATCGACGCGGACGAGCTGGCGGTGGACGTCGCGCAGCGCATGGGCGCCCTCAACCAGGACCTGTCGCTGCTGGCGGACGTGTTCGCGGCGCTGGACGAATCGCGCAAGGCGGAGCTGCTCATGCAGCTGCGCTACTCGGCGCAGCTGGTGGCGTACCTGGAGGGTCTGTAGGCCATGGCGGAAACGCTCGAACGTGACCGCGCCCGGCTGCTGGAGGTGCTCACGCAGCGCTCCTTCGAGCGCCGGCGCGTGGTGCTCTCCTCCGGCAAGGAGTCGGACTTCTACATCGACTGCAAGCGCACCGCGCTGCTCGCCGAGGGCCACTACCTCATCGGCCGGCTGCTGCTGGAGGCCATCCGGCGGGACGCTCCGTCCGCGGTGGCCGCGGGCGGGCTGACGCTGGGCGCGGATCCGCTCGCGTCGGCGGTGAGCCTCACCAGCTTCCTGGAGGGCGGCGGCCAGAAGCCCCTGCACGCGTTCATCGTGCGCAAGGAGCCCAAGGGCCACGGCACCGGCCAGTGGATTGAAGGTCTGTCCGCGCTGGGCCCCGGCGCCCCGGTGGCCATCGTGGAGGACGTCGTCACGACGGGCGCGTCCACGATCAAGGCCATTGAGCGCGCGAAGCTGGAGGGCCTGACGGTGCTGGGTGCCTTCGCGCTGGTGGACCGGCTGGAGGGTGGACGCGAGGCCGTGGAGGCCGGCGGCCACCGCCTCACCACGCTGTTCACGCGCAAGGACTTCATCCCGTGAGAAGGCTGCTGGTGGCCGCGGTGCTGCTGGGCGTGCTGGGCGGTTGCTCCACCACGCCCCCCGTCGTCGGGGAGCCCGCGCCCACGCTGGATGATCCGAAGCAGGAGTCCGCGTACCTCTCGGTGTTGGACCGGTACTCGGACCGCAGGGAGATCTACGACGGCTTCGACACGCGCGTCTTCGCGGGGGCCACGTTCCAGACGCCCGCCTTCCGCGAGGCCCGCATCCACCGCCGCGCCATCTTCCAGGCGCTGCCCGCGGCGAAGGTGGAGCAGCTGCTGGCGGAGGAACAGGCGGACGCGGCGAAGTTCCACGAGTTCTTCCTGGCGGTGCACGTCAACGACTACCGTTACGACGACTTCGCCCACCGCAACAGCATCTGGCGCATCGCGCTGGTGACGCCCGCGGGTGAAATCACGCCCATGGAGATCCGCCGCCTGGGCCGGGCGGACCTCAACGTGCGCGCCTACTACCCCTACGCCAGCCTCTTCTGGGTGGGCTACCGGGTGCGCTTCCCCAAGGTCTTCACCGACGGCCAGCCCGTCATCCCCGAGGGCACCGAGCAGGTGATGCTCCGCGTCGCCTCGTCGCTGGGGAACGCGGAGCTGAAGGTCCACGCGCGCTGAGGACGCGGCGAGGGACGGCCCTCAGGTCTGCTGACCGTCCTTCAGCCACTTCGACGTGAGCGGCATGGTGGGGCCCGCCATCAGGCGGTCCAGCAGCGCGTCCGGGGAAGCGTTCACCGCGAAGGGCATGCCCTGCGTCTCCGGGACGAAGCCCGCCTCCACCATCTGCTTCGCCATCGCGAGCAGCGGCTGGAAGAAGCCGTCCACGTCCAGCAGGCCCATGGGCTTGCGGTGCAGGCCCAGCTGCGCCCAGGTGACGATTTCAAAGAGCTCATCCAGCGTACCGAAGCCGCCGGGCAGGGCGACGAAGGCGTCCGAGCGCTCGGCCATCAGCGCCTTGCGCGCGTGCATGGAGTCCACCCGGTGCAGCTCCGTCAGGCGCGGGTGGGCCAGCTCCTTCGCGTCCATGAAGTGGGGCAGCACGCCCACGGCCTTGCCGCCGTGGGCGATGACGGCGTCCGCCACCGCGCCCATCAACCCCACGCTGGCGCCGCCGTAGACGAGCGTCAGCCCGCGCTTCGCCATCGCGGCGCCCATCCTGGCGGCGGCCTCGCGGTACTCGGCGCGCACGCCGGAGCGCGAGCCACAGAAGACGCAGACGCTGCGCACGGTGTTCTCAGCCATGGTCAGAAGTATCCATGCCGCTGGGGATTGGCGGCCACCACGGCCAGCGCCGCGGCGATGAAGAGCAGGACGGGGATGGCGCGCGAGTAGAACTTCGTGCCCTGCCGCAGCGCCAGGCCACACGGCAGGCCGAAGAGGAAGCCGCCCAGGTGCCCGGCCCAGCTCACGCCCGGCAGCAGGCTGATGACCGCCACCTGCACGAGCCAGAACATGTGCTCCCGGCGGCCCTGCTGGGTGAGGATGGGCAGCATCGCGCCGCCCCAGCCCAGAATCATTCCGGACGCGCCCACCGTCACGGTGTTGAAGTTGAAGAGGAGCGCGAAGGCCGAACCGCCCAGCGCAGTGACGAGCGACAGCGCCAGGAACCGCCAGCTGCCGATGCCGCGCTCCAGCGACGCGCCCAGCGAATAGACGGCGGACATGTTGAAGAGCAGGTGCAGCGGGCCGCCGTGCTCGAACACCATGCCCAACAGGCGCCAGTACTCGCCGTCCCGGACCCACGGGCCATAGAGCGCCAGCGGCCCAACGACGCCGTAGCGCCCGCCCTCGGGCGTCACCAGGTTCCGGCCCAGCGAGTCGCTCAGGAAGAACATCACCACCGCGCCCGCGATGATGGCGAAGCTGACGTAGGGCGTGGGCAGCTTGGGCCTGGGCTGCTGGGGGCCCGGAGGCGGTCCGCCCCCGTCCTGCCCACGGGGGCCCTGTTCGTCTCCCAGCCCGGAGGGGCCGGGGAGGTCATCCATCATGCCGCGAGGACGGGACATGGGTGCTCACAGCTCCCGGGAGAGGAGGGTGTCGCGCGTGCCCTGGTGCTCGTCCGTATGCGGGTAGTCCAGGGTGTAGTGCAGGCCCCGGCTCTCCTTGCGGCGGCTCGCGCAGTCCACGATGAGGTGCGCCACCTCCGCGATGTTGCGCAGCTCAATCACGTCGCGGGTGACCTTGAAGCGCCAGTAGTAGTCGCGGATCTCCTCGCGCAACAGCTCCAGCCGCCGCCGCGCGCGCATCAGCCGCTTGTCCGTGCGGACGATGCCCACGTAGTTCCACATCAGCCGGCGGATCTCATCCCAGTTGTGGGTGACGACCACGCTCTCGTCGGAGTCCACCGCGCTGCCGGAGTCCCAGGCCGGCGGGTCCTCCTTCGGCAGCGTCAGCGACGCCAGCTCCTCCGACGCCACCTGCACCGCGCGGTGGCCGAAGACCAGGCCCTCCAGGAGCGAGTTGGACGCGAGCCGGTTCGCGCCGTGCAGGCCCGTGCAGGACACCTCACCGATGGCGTACAGGCCCGGGATGTTGGTGCGCCCGTGCAGGTCCGTCACCACGCCGCCGCACTGGTAGTGGGCCGCGGGCACGACGGGGATGGGCTGCACCGCCATGTCGATGTTGAAGGCCTTGCAGGTGGCGTAGATGTTGGGGAAGCGCTCCGTGAGGTACGCGCGGCCCAGGTGCGTCATGTCCAGGTAGACGCAGTCGTTGCCCGTGCGCTTGAGCTCCGCGTCGATGGCGCGCGCCACCACGTCGCGCGGGGCCAGGTCCCGCATGGGGTGGTAGCGGTCCATGAACGTCTGGCCGCCCTTGAGCCGCAGCTTGCCGCCCTCGCCGCGCAGGGCCTCGCTGATGAGGAAGCTCTTGGCCTCCGGGTGGAAGAGGCACGTGGGGTGGAACTGGTAGAACTCCATGTTCGCCACGCGCGCGCCCGCGCGGTACGCCATGGCCACGCCGTCGCCCGTCGCGACGTCCGGGTTGGACGTGTAGAGGTACACCTTGCCCGCGCCGCCAGTGGCCAGCACCGTCACCTTGGAGAGGAACCGCTCGATGGAGCCGTCCTCCATCAGCGCGTACGTGCCCAGGCACCGGCTGCCGGCCGGAGTGTGGGGACGGCGGTCCAGGATGAGGTCGATGGCGGCCGTGTTCTGGAAGAAGGTGATGTTGGGCTGCGCGTCGCACGCGGCCAGGAGCGCGCGCTGCACCTCGCGGCCCGTGATGTCGCCCGCGTGGATGATGCGCCGGGCGGAGTGGCCGCCCTCGCGCGTGAGGTCGAACTCGCCGGCGCGCTGATCGAACGCCGCGCCCAGCGCCACCAGCTCCTTGAGGCGCGCGGGCCCCTCGCGCACCGTCACCTCCACCGCGTCGCGGTGGCACAGGCCCGCGCCCGCCACCAGCGTGTCGTCGATGTGCGCGTCGAAGGTGTCCGTGGGGGACAGGACGCCCGCGATACCCCCCTGCGCGTAGGCGGTGTTGCCCTCGCCGCGCTCGCGCTTGGTGAGCACGGCGACCGTGCCGTGCTGGGCCGCCTGCAGGGCGAACGACAGGCCTGCCACGCCGCCGCCCATGACCAGGAAATCAAACCGATGGGGCATGGCGGACAGCCTTAACGGCGGTAAGTGCTGGAAACAAGGCGTTTTCTTGAGGACTTTCCGGGTGTTGTCTAAGGTTTCGCACCGCCGCCATGCGTGCCCTGACCGCCCTCGTCGTCCTGCTGACCGCCGCCCTCCCGGCGCATGCCTCCGACGGCATCTACAGCTACGTGGAGAAGGACGGCACCATCGTCTACACGAACGTGCCCCCCGGCGGCGCGCGCAAGGCTCGCAAGCTGTCCGGGACCTTCACGCCGGCGCCGGCCAAGTCCGCGCCCGTGCGGGGCCGCTCGAAGACGCCCACGGAGCTGGATCCGCACATCACCAACGCGGCGCTGCGCTACCGCATCCCGCCGGCGCTGGTGCGCGCCATCATGCACACGGAGAGCAACTTCAACCCGAACGCGCTCAGCCACAAGGGCGCCAGCGGGCTGATGCAGCTCATGCCGGGCACCGCGTCGGACATGTATGTGAAGGACATCTTCGACTCGAAGGACAACATCGAGGGTGGCGTGCGCTACCTGCGCGTGCTGGCCAACATGTTCGACGGCGACATGGTGAAGATGGTCGCCGCGTACAACGCCGGCCCGGACGCGGTGAAGAAGTACGGAGGCCAGGTGCCGCCGTACGCCGAGACGCAGGAATACGTGCGCAAGGTCCTCCAGCTCTACTACCACTACAAGGAGCGCGAGCGGCTCGCCCAGGCCGAGGCCAGCAGCCGTGAGCCCACATCCGAGAATGACGACGCGCACGAAGGGGACGAAGTCGCCGGGCCCCGCTGACGAGGAGTTCCTGCAGCAGCTCCAGCGCGGAAGCGAACTGCTGGGCGCCGGCAAGGTCACCGAAGCGAAGGACTTCCTGGAGCGTGCGCACGCGCTCCAGCCGCGCCACGAGAAGGCCCAGAACCTCCTGGGCCTGACGTATTTCAAGCTGGGCCTCTTCGACCGCGCCGCGGACCTGTACGAGATGCTCGTGCGGGACAACCCGGTGGACCCGACGCTGCGCGTGAACCTGGGGCTCGTCTACCTGAAGACGAACGCGCTCCAGCGCGCCGCGCGAGAGTTCGAGACGGCCACCGACCTGGCCCCGGACCACAAGAAGGCCCACAACTACCTGGGCCTGACCTTCGCCCAGATGGGCGAGTACGGCCGCGCGCGCGAGCACTTCCTGCTGTCCGGCAGCGACGCCATGGCGGAGAAGATGTCGCGCGCCATCGCCGGTGAGGGCTACAGCCGTCCGCCCGCGCCCCCCACGGTCCGTCCGCGCGAGGAGGCGCAGGAAGAGGAGCAGGAGGCGCGCGCCACGCCGCCCGCGCCCGCGTCGTCCTCGGGAGAGAGCGACTGGGGCGCCCAGTTCGGCCTGGATGAAGCCCCCCCGAGCCCCCGCGCGGGCACGCCAGCCCAGGCGGCCGCGAAGCCTCCGGACGACGACCTGCTTTTCGCCGAGGACGAGGGGCCACCTGGCGCGAGTGCGTACCAGGACGAGGACGCGGAGCTCGCCGCGACCACGGACGCGGACACCTCCGGGGCCGACGTCGAGGTCGCCGACGAGCTGCCCCCCACGCCGGTTTCGGAGGAGATTGAGGTCTCCGAGGAGCCGCCCGTCCTCGCGTCCCAACTGGAGTCCGGGCCCGGCGCCGCCTTCGATGAGACCTTCGCCGCGCTGGCCACGAGTGAGCCGGCCGCCGCCGCCGAGCCGGCTCGGGCGCCCCGGCCCTCCACGCCGGACGCCGGACCGGGCGTGAACCCGCCCGTGCTCACCGAGTGGGTGCCCACGCTGGCGCTGCCCAATGCAACGCCGGGCCAGTCCTTCACGCAGGGCCCGGCGGGCCTGACGGTCGCGGTGGACGGAGAGCTGCTCACGCGCCTGGAGGGGCTGTCCGCCGTGCGCGGGCAGGTCACCTTCGAGCCGGAGATGAAGCGCTTCCGGGGCCGGGCCACGGACAAGCCCTTTGGCGAGGGCGACGGGGCCATGGTGCGCGCCCGGGGGCAGGGCACGCTGCACCTGGAGCCCGTGTCCGGGCGTCAGTGGGTGGCGGTGTCGCTGGACGACGAGTCCGTCTACCTGCGCGACCCGTGCGTCTTCGCCTTCGAGGAGCCCGTCGTCTTCGAGAACGGCCGCGTGCCGTCGGACCTGGCCCAGGACCTGGACCTGGTGCACCTGCGCGGGCAGGGGCGGGTGCTGCTCAGCCTGACGGGGCCGCTGCGCTCGGTGCCGGTGGCCATGGACCAGCCGGTGTCGGTGCCGCTGACGCACCTGGTGGGCTGGGTGGGCAACCTCACCCCCCGCGTGGTGCCGCTGGTGACGTCCGCTGGCGGGGCGACACTGAAGGCCGCGGTGGAGCTGGGCGGTGAAGGATTTGCCCTCATCGCACCCGGGGTCCGGTAGAACGCGCGCCCATGGCCACCGAGCGAGCCCTCAGGAAGCAGCGCAAGCGCGAGGAGCGGGCCCGCCGCCGCGCGTCCCGCCGTCCCAGCATCCTGGTGCAGGAGTTCTGGAACCTGCCCAACATGCTGACGCTGGGGCGCATCCTCCTCATCCCCGTGTTCGTCTGGCTCACCTACGACGCGGACCCGCTGCACTCGCTGCTGGCCGCCCTGGTGTTCGCGGTGGCCGCCATCACCGACGTCATCGACGGCTACCTTGCCCGCCGCTGGAACCTCATCACCGTGGTGGGCAAGTTCATGGATCCGCTGGCGGACAAGCTCATCGCCATGGCCGCCCTGGTGATGATGGTCCGCCTGGGCCGCATCGCCGCGTGGGTCGTCATCGTGCTGCTGGCCCGCGAGTTCATCGTCACCGGCCTGCGCACCATCGCCGCCAGCGAGGGCATGGTCATCGCCGCGGGGCAGGAGGGGAAGTGGAAGACGTCCCTCCAGCTGGTGGGGATCATCTCCCTGTGCGTCCACTACGTGCACCCGCTGGACCTGGGCTTCCGCACCGTCACCGTGGACTACAACCAGGTGGGCAAGGTGCTGGTGTACCTGTCTGGCGCCTTCTCCGTGTGGAGCGCGGTCGTGTACTTCCGTGCGTTCCTCGGCATGCTCGCCCGGCGGGGTGGGGCGGATCCGGATGCGAAAAGTGTTTGACGTGTCTGGGAGGCCTCTGTATATCCCGCCCCACTTCCGGGGCGGCACTGACCGGGCAGCACGCGGTACCTGATGCGGGAATAGCTCAGCGGTAGAGCATCGCCTTGCCAAGGCGAGGGTCGAGGGTTCAAATCCCTTTTCCCGCTCCAATCGAAGCACGCAGCACCGCAGTACCTGATGCGGGAATAGCTCAGCGGTAGAGCATCGCCTTGCCAAGGCGAGGGTCGAGGGTTCAAATCCCTTTTCCCGCTCCAATCGAAGGCCCTCTGGGAAACCAGGGGGCCTTTTTCTTTCTCCAGGCTCCAGGGCGTGCCCGTGGTCAGGGCGCCTCACGGCAGGCGGGCGCGCGAGGGGCTGGCGGCCCGCTGTTCCCGAGCGTTCGCCACCGGCGGACCCTTTGCGGTATGGATACCGGCGCATGATTCGTAACTTCCGGGAACTCTACTCGTACCGGGGGCTCCTCCTCAGCCTGGTGCAGCGCGAGCTGAAGGCGCGCTATCGCGGCTCGGTGCTGGGCTTCTTCTGGACGTTCCTGAACCCCACCCTGCACATGCTGGTGTACGCGCTGCTGTTCGGCGTGTTCATGAAGAACCAGATCACCAACTACGCCTACTTCATGTTCGTGGGCCTGTTGCCGTGGATCTGGTTCTCCACGTCGGTGTCGGCGGGGGCCAGCGCCATCAGCGACCGGCGCGACCTGCTCACCAAGGTGCGCTTCCCGGCCCAGGTGCTGCCGGCCACGGTGGTGGCCACGAACTTCTGCAACTTCGTCTTCTCACTGCCCCTGATGGTGGCGCTGGGGCTGCTCTTTGGCGTGGTGCCGTCCTGGCACGTGGCGCTGTTCCCGGTCGTGGTGCTGGTGCAGATGTGCTTCACCTTCGCCATGGTGTACGCGGTCAGCGCGTTCAACGTGACGTTCCGGGACCTGCAGCACATCGTGATGAACCTGATGACGCTGTGGTTCTTCATGACGCCGGTGCTCTACCGGCTGTCCACCATCCCGGAGGAGTACCGGCGCGTGCTGCAGGTGCTCAATCCGATGTCCATCCTCATCACCTCGTACCAGGCCATCTTCTACGAGCACCAGTTGCCGGACCCGGTGCCGCTCGTGTCGCTCCTGGGCGTCTCGCTCGTGCTGCTGTGGGGGTCCACGCAGATCTTCGAGAGCCGCCGCGAGGAGTTCGCGGAGTCCATCTAGATGGTCCAGTCACCGACCGAGGACGCCATCGTCATCCAGGACGTGGTGAAGAGCTTCCGGAAGAAGACCATCCGGGGCGAGTACACCACGTTCAAGTCGGAGCTCGTGCGCTGGCTGCGCGGACAGCGCAACGCGGCCGCCCAGGGCAACCGCTTCATTGAATCCCTGCGCGGCGTGAACCTGCGCATCCCCAAGGGCCAGACGGTGGCCATCCTGGGGCGCAACGGCTCCGGCAAGAGCACGCTGCTCAAGCTGATCACCGGCATCTACACGCCCACGTCCGGCAGCATCCAGGTGAACGGGCGCATCTCCGCGCTGCTGGACCTGGGCGCGGGCTTCCACCCGGACTTCTCCGGCCGGGAGAACATCCTCATCAACGGCATCATCCTCGGCATGTCGCGGGCCGAGGTGCGCGCGAAGATGGACGACATCATCGCGTTCAGCGAGCTGGGGGAGTTCATCGACGAGCCGGTGCGCACGTACTCCAGCGGCATGTACATGCGCCTGGCGTTCTCCGTGGCCACGCACGTGGACCCGGACATCCTCATCATCGATGAGATCCTCGCCGTCGGCGACGAGCACTTCAGCAAGAAGAGCCTCGCGAAGATGACGGAGTTCAAGCGGCTGGGGAAGACCATCGTCCTCGTCACGCACGACATGTCCACCGTGGAGCGCTGGTGTGATCAGGCGGCGTGGCTGGACGGCGGGCGGATCCGCCGCGTGGGCACCCCGTCGGAGATCGCCGCGGAGTACCGCCAGGCGGTGTCGCTCGCGGAGGCGCGCTCCACGGTGTTCACGCCTCCGGCGCTGACCGAAGGGGGCGGAGCGCTCCCCTCGCTGCCGGAGGGCCCGGTGGTGCGGGACGAGCCTCCCGCGTCGCCGCCGGTGGCCGTGTCGCGGGTGGGGCTGGTGGGGCCGCGCGGTGAGGAGCTGGGGCTCCTCACCTCGGAGACGCAGGCGGAGGTCTGCATCGACTACGTGGCGCGCGAGTCGGTGGAGGACGTGGAGTTCGTCCTCACGCTGTCCACCGCGGACGGAGCGGTGCTGTACGTGACGAGCACCCGGTCGGACCGGGTGCCGCTGCCTTCGCCGCTGCCGCCGCAGGGACGGCTGCGCTTCCTGCTTCCCCGGGTGGGACTGTTGGGAGGCTCCTACGTGCTGAGCGTGGAGCTGAAGACGGGCAACAACGCGAACCCGGAGCCGGGCCGGGAAGCGCGCTGCACCTTCTCCGTGAGCACGGAGCACGATGACCGGGGAGTCTTCCGGCCGGAGCACACCTGGGTGGTGGAGGAGGCTCCGGCCGCTCCCGTCCAGGCGGTCTCCGTGTCCAAGCATGCAGCGGCCTCCTGAGGGGGAGGAGGCCCACCCGCGTGCCGCGGCCCGGGGCCTTGAAGAAGGGGAGGCGCCTGGGAAGTGAGTACCTTGTTCCACACCATGCCCGAGGGGGGGCAGACAGCTTCGTCCGCCGGTGAGCTCGCCGAGCGCATCGCGGCCCTGCGCGCGGAGCCTTCATCGGGCGATGCGCGGGAGCTCGCGGCGCTGACGGAGCAGCTGCGAAGGCGGGTGCCCCCGGCCAGCACGCCGCTGTCGCCGTTGCTGGCCGCGGCCCGGCTCGCCGTCCCGTTCGACTTCTCCGTGCCGCCCTCGCACCGCGCCGCGGGAGGGCAGTGGGTGACGGCCGCCAAGCGCGCCTTCGTGCTGGGGCTGCGCCCGCTCCACGTCGAGCTCCTGAAGCCCCAGGCTGCCTTCAACCAGCGCGTGCTGCGCGTGCTGGAGCGCCTGGAGGCCCGGCGCGACCAGGGCACCCGCGAGGACCTGACGGACTGGGTCCGCGAGCAACTGGACGCGCGAGGCTCGGCGAAGGGGCGCGAACCAAGAAGCTTCGCTCCGGTGGACCTGGCCTGGAAGCTGGCGTGGCGCGCGTGGCGCAAGGCGATGCGGCCCGTGCTGGAGCCGCTGCTCGCGCGCCAGGCGGAGTGGAACGCGCTGATGCGGGAGACGCTGTTGAGCGTCGCCGCCGCGCCGGGAGTCGGGACTCCGTCTCCGATGGATGCAACGCACCGGGTGGCGCGGCTGGTGGCGCTGGCGTCTCCGTGGGACCGGCCGGGGCTGCCCCGGGGCGTCCGGGCCTCCGCGCCGCTGTGGCGCGAGGTGCTGCGCCGGCAGTCGCGCTTCAACGGCGAGGCGGTGGTGGCGCTGGCCGCCATCCTCGGCGTGCGCACGCCGCCTCCTCCCGTGCCCGCGCTGGAGGACTTCCACCACTGGTGCACGCTGCGCGAGGCCGCGGACATCACGGCCGCTCGCGAGTCCGTGGCGCGGCTGCCGCGCCGTCCCCGGCTGTCGCTGCTGGTGGCCACCGCGGGGGCCTGCCCCTCGCACCTGCGCGAATGCCTCGCGTCCGTGGAGGCCCAGCTCTATCCGGAGTGGGAGCTGGTGCTCGTGGGGCCGGAGGACGGTCCCGCGCTGCCGGAGCCGTGGGGCTCGTCGCGCCGCCAGCCGCGCATCCGCCGGGTGACGCTCAGCGGGCCCACGGACCTCGCCCGCGCGCTGCGCGTGGGCCTGCAGGCCGCGAGCGGTGACTTCGTGGGCGTGCTGGGCGCGGAGGACACGCTCGCGCCCCATGCGCTGGCGGAGGTGGCGCGCGTGCTGGGCGCGGACCCCGGCCTGGACGTCGTCTACGCCGACGAGGACCGGCTGGACACGCGCGGGCGCCGCACCCATCCGTTCTTCAAGCCGGACTGGTCTCCGGACCTGCTCCGCTCCGTGGACTACCTGGGGCGCGGCGTGATGGTGCGCCGCGCGCTGGTGGAGTCCGTGGGCGGCTTCCGCGAGGGCTTCCCGGGCGCGGAGGAGTACGACCTCTTCCTGCGCGTCAGCGAGGCGTCGGAGCGCATCGGCCACGTGCCGCACCTGCTCTACCACCGGCGCAACGGCGTCACGGGGCAGGTGTCCCAGGAGGGCCGCCGCGCGCTCGCCGAGCACCTGACCCGCCGGGGCGAGGACGCCGAGGTGACGGTGCCGGGGCCGGGCCGCTACCGCGTGCGCTACGCCGTCCGGGGCACCCCGAAGGTGTCCATCATCGTCCCGTTCAAGGACCGGCCGGACCTGCTCAAGACGCTCACGGACACGCTGCTCACGCGCACCACGTACACGCACTACGAGCTGGTGCTCGTGTCCAACAACAGCGTCCGCCCGGAGACCTTCGCGCTGCTGGACACGCTCGATGATCCGCGCGTGGTGAAGCGCACCTGGGACTTCCCCTTCAACTACCCGGCCATCAACAACTGGGCGGCGGGGCAGGCCACGGGCGAGCTGCTGCTCTTCCTCAACAACGACATGGAAGTGGTGGACCCGGGCTGGCTCACGGAGCTGGTGTCCCACGCGCAGCGCCCGGAGGTGGGCGCGGTGGGCGCGAAGCTCCTCTTCCCGGAAGGCACCGTGCAGCACGCGGGCATCGTCGTGGGGATGACGGGCATGGCGGGCCACCCCTTCTGGCGCCTGCCGGACGGGCCCATCGTCACGCCGTTCGGCCACACGGAGTGGGTGCGCAACTGGCTGTCCGTCACCAGCGCGTGCGTGATGATCCGCCGGCCCCTCTTCGACGCGCTGGGCGGCTTCGACGAGCGCTTCCTGCTGTGCGGCAGCGACGTGGACCTGGGCCTGCGGCTGCACACCCGGGGCCTGCGCGTGGTGTGCACGCCCTTCGCGCGCGTGGTGCACCACGAGTCCGCCAGCCGCCGCACGGACGCCATCCCGGAGCCGGACTACTGGCGCTCGTTCACGTCGTACCGGCCGTGGCTGTTGAAGGGCGACCCCTACTACAACCCCAACCTCACGCTCCTGTCGGGGGACTGCGACCTGCGCCGTCACCCGGAGGACGGCGAGGCGCTGGCGGTGCGCACGCTGGCCCATGAAGTGCCCAGCGCGCGCCGCCCGCCAGCGTGACGGCTAGCGGATGGCCCGCCAGGTGAACCAGGCGTCGTAGGCCAGGTTCGCCAGCGGCACGCCGCTGCGGCGCACCACGGAGTCACGCCAGGGGTTCGTCTCGAAGGCCTTCCAGGCCTCTTTGATCGCCCCCTTCACCGAGCCCACCTGCGCGAGCTTCTTCAGCTCCAGCTTCAGGCCGAAGGTGGTGACCTCGTGCACGCCGAAGCTCTCCACGTGCGAGTACTTGAGGAACTCGCGCGCCTCCTGCTCCGTGGGGTAGCGCGTGTAGCGCAAGAGCTCCTGGAGCGTGCCGGGCTGCAGCTCCTCCGCGGTGAAGCGCAGCAGCGGAGACAGGCGCGCGAAGTCCCGCGCGTAGTCGTACATGCCCTCTTGCACGCGGCGGAAGAAGCGGGCGCTGTTGTCCTTCTCCTGGTCGTGATGCAGCAGCTCCGGCATGGGCAGGTGCGGCGCCCAGGGGTTCTGCCCATAGCGCACCGTGCTGCCGTGGTTCGCCGTGGTGATCATCTCGAAGATGGCGGTGTTGCGCAGGAAGTCCGCCTCTTCCAGATCGTTGCGCCGCAGGTCCGCCAGGTAGCCGTACTTGAAGGAGTTCTTCGGCTGGGGCTGCCCGTCCGGGACGTAGGCCAGATAGAAGCCGTGCAGCTCCGGGAAGCGCGCGTCGTGCTCGAAGGCGCGCATCAGGTTGTCCTGCATGCTGCCCTTCCACCCGATGTCCACGAGCGCCGTGCGCTTCAGGCCCATCATCCCGCGGTACTCCAGGTAGCGGGACAGCCGGGCGCGCGCCTCGTCGCGGCGCTGGTGGAAGGCCACGCGCACGCGGCGCGACGCGAGGAAGCGCTGGAAGGCGGCGTCCTTCGTGGGCTCCACGATGGGGCGGTCCGGGTCGGTGAGGCCGCACTCGGCGGCCAGCCGGATGAACTCGTCCTGGGGCAGCGACAGGTTCTTGAGCAGGCCGCGCAGCGACTGGCGGCTGTACTGGCGCCAGAAGCGGTGCACCTCCTCCCAGCTCAGCTCGCGCATGGAGGCGAGGATGGTGGAGGCCCGGCTGACGAACAGGTAGTGCGCCTGGGGCATCCGGGGGAACAACCCGGAGTCCTTCAGGAGGGCGAAGACCTTGAGCAGCGTCAGGCCCTCGCGCGCGAGGAAGTAGACGTGGTCGATGCCCAGCTTCTCCGAGCGCTCGATGACGTCCACCACGAAGGCGACGATGCCCGGCGCCAGCGTGCGGCCCAGCTGGTAGCTGGGGTCGTCGTCCGGCGCGCGGACGTGCTGGGCCTCGTTGCCCAGCACCACGTCCACGTAGTGCGCGGCCCAGTACGGGTTCTGCTCCACGGCCTTCTGCGCGGACTCCAGCCGGCGGCGGCGCTGCTTCTCGTCCGGGTCGTCGATGCGCAGGGTGGGGATGCCCAGCCGGCGCGGCTGCACGTTGTCCGCGTTCTCGTCGTCGCCCACGAAGAAGAGCTGCTCGGGCTTGAGCCCTTCGCGCTCCAGCACGCGCGGGAAGAGCCGGCCGGACGCCTTGCGCAGCCCCTCGTCGATGGAGACGTAGCCCGCGTCGAAGTACTGCTCCAGCCCGCAGTGCCGCAGCAGCTCGCGCAAGAGCGGCTGCGACAGGTACATGTCGCTCACGAAGATGAGCCGCTTGCCCTGGGCCTTCAGCGCGGACAGCACCTCGTGGATGCCCGGCGCGGGGCGCAGGGCCCGCTTCTCCAGCTCAATCTCCAGCGCGCGCAGCTCCTGGGCCATGCGCGAGCGCAGCGGCTCACGCGGCACCCAGCTGCCCGCCCAGCGCTGGACCAGCTCCTCGAAGTCCACTTCGTTGTCGCGGCCCTGGGCCACCTGCTCCCCGGCGATCTCCATCTCCAGGGCGAAGCGGCGCTGACGCACCTGCGCCACCGTGGGCATCGCCTTGGGGTGCACCAGCGCCTTGAGGCGCGTGTGGAAGGCGCGCGCCACGGCCGTCTTGAGCCACTCGCCCTCCACGCTGCGCACCACCAGCGTGTTGAAGACGTCGAAGCCCACCACGTCGTAGCCCGCCGTCGCCGTGAGCAGCCGCTCGCGCAGCGTGGAGAAGGGCGAGGATTCGATGGGCGGCGCTTCGTCCGCGCGGAACAGGCGCGAGGCCTGGGACAGGCCCTCCACCACGTTCAGCGGCAGGGCCTCCGACGCGATGACGGACATGCGCTCGCCGGGCGTCGCGCGCGGGTGCTTCGTGGCGGCGGGGGCGCCCTTCTGCGTCAGGTACAGGTCGCGCGCGGTCTCCACCGCCCAGCGCTGAAGGGCGGGAAGCAGCGCGGCCGCTGCGGGTTCACGGCGGGCTGTCATCTGCTTCCGGTGTCCTTGGCTCTAGTGGGTGACGGCCGCGCGGGCGCGGGTGAGACGCTGGACCTTCTCCGCGCCCAGGGCTTCCGGGACGGAGGCCTCCACGGCGACGGGCACGGCCACCGGGGGCCGCGTGGGGGCGAGCGACGCCAGGTGCGCCACGGGGTCCGCGAACAGGTAGGCGTCGTGCAGCACGCGCTGGAAGCACGCCGAGGCGTCGAAGGCCTCGCGCATCTTCTGCCACGCGCGGATGCGCACCGCGCGGAAGGACACCGGCATGCGGAAGACCTCGTCCAGCGAGCGCCCCCACTGCCCATCCGGACGGTAGAGGAACTCGTCCTCCGGCTCGATGTTCCAGTCGCCGGGGAACACCGTGTCCGCGACGACGAGCAGGCCGTGCGCCATGGCCAGGAGCGGCAGCGGATCAAACCGGCCCATCAGGTCGCGCGACGCGTAGACGAGCGTCCCGGCCTTCTCCAGCGCCTGCGTCACTTCCTCGGGCGTGGCGTGCGACGACAGCACGTCCACCGGCCCCAGCTTGCGCAAGAGCTCCAGCGCCTCCGGAGAAGGGCTGGCCCAGTCCGGCACCAGCATCCGCCGGAGGTCCAGCCGCGGGCCCGAGGGGCAGCGCGCGGTGTCCACCGGCAGGGGCAGCGTCTGGAGCAGCGGCAGCCGCGACAGCTCCGGCGACGCGGGCGTCTCCAGATAGGTCAGCCAGCGGAAGCCCTTCGCGTCCGGGCCGGACAGGCTCGCGAGCTTCTGCGCCTCCTCCGTGCTGAACAGCGGCGCGGGGATGATGCCGACGCTCATGGTGCCGGGCACGCGCGCGGCCTGCTCCGGCGTGAGGTCCTGCGGGCGGAACACGAGCGTCGCGTTCGCGCCCCAGGCCCGCGCCTCGTCGAGCGCGGGCTCCCACTGGCCGGCCGTCACCGGGAAGAAGCGCACCTGGGCCCACGCCGCCTGGACGGGCACGTGCGGCTCGAAGGCCGGCTCGCCCACGAAGGCGACGCGCTGGAGGGTGGGGGAGGGCGGATGGATTCTCATGACAGGACTCGCGTGAGCCGCGCGCGCAGCGACTTCTTCAAATCGTCCGACACCAGCTTCTGCAGCGCGCGGACGGGGCGGGACTTCTTGAACTGGCGGTAGCGCTCCAGCAACACCTGCTCACCGGGACCCACGTACGGGTGCAGCGGCGAGCTTCCACCGCGCTCCGCGCGCCAGACGTCATCCAGCCAGTGGCCGTGCATGGAGGACATCGCGGCCAGCGCGGGGCGCAGGTGCGAATTCGTCCAGCCCTCCGTGTGAAGCGCCTCCAGCCCGGTGGCCACCTGGCGCGTGCTGGACTCCCAGTCCGTGAACGCCTTCGCGGTGGCGAGCGCGTTCGCGCGCAGGTGCGCGAGGTACGCGGGCTGCGTGCTCAGCAGGCGCAGGAACTGGACGATCTGCCGGTGGTTGTACGGCTCCACCATCAGCGAGTTCTGCCCGTGCACCATGTACTCGTCGGTGCCGGTGACCGTGTACGTGATGGCGGTGCCGCCCTGGGAGAACATCTCCAGCGGCGGGCCGAACATGCCCTCCACCCGGGACAGCTTCAGCAGCACGTCGTACTGGCCGTAGACCTGGTGCACCTGGTTGATGGGGATGCGCTCGTGCACCTGCACCGGCTGCCCGCCCACGGTGGGCTTCTGCCCGCCGGAGGACGACGCCAGCCACCCCGTCTCGAACTGGACGCCTTCCTTCGCGGCCAGCTCCAGCACCTCGAAGGTCTCCGGCACGCCCTTGAAGCCCACGCCCCACGGGCCCTCCACCAGCACGCGCAGCTTGCCGTCGCGCTTCGGCGGCGCCTGCACGCAGGGGAAGTGCTCCCGCGACAGGCCGTTCTGCACGTACAGCGTGCGCCCTTCGGGCTGCAGCGTCTGGATGAACTCCACCAGCCACTTCGCCTCGGTGACGAACAGCAGCGGCAGCGAGTACGTCTGACGGTTGAGCAGCTTGTAGTGGCGCTCCGCGTGGAAGCGCGACTCCAGGCTCTGGTTCAGGTAGCCGTAGACCCGGGCGTTGACGCGCCACAGGTCGTAGAAGGTGATCCACCAGGTGGCCAGCGCGAAGTCGAAGGACTCGCCCTCGGCCTCCGCCACGGAGCGGCGCGGCAGGTCCGCGAGCCGCGGGTGCCACAGCGGATACGTCAGCTTGACGGGGCCCGGGGTGATGAGGACCGCCTCATGGCCAAGGTCCTGCAGCCGAGAGGCGTACTCCAGGATGACGTTGGACCCACCGGAGATATTGGCGATGTCCCCAACGAGGAACCCGATCTTCATGCCTTGGCAACTCGCGTCGTGGGCTGGATGCGGCCCGGAGGAAACGATTCGCCGCCGCCGTTGATTCTCCCCGTGGCATCCCCCTCAGGATTTAGCGAGGCAGGCGAAGCGAAGGGCCGATGTAGCGCGGAGCCGGTTCCTGCGTCAACGTCCGGCCGGGCCGCCGTCCGTCGAGCAGGCGGCCATCCGCTCAGCGCGAGGATGGGCCCGGCGGATCCTTCTCCAGCTGCTTCAATCGCGCATCCAGCTCACGCCGCCACAGGGCCTGGGTGCGGGCGTGTTCGCGCTGGTTCTCGATGACGACGGTGAGCGCGTCCAGGATGGCTTCGTTGAAGTGCACCTGGCGGCGCAGCACCTCGTTGATGAACGGCTGGAACGCGCCGCGGAACGTCCGCTTGGCGAACACCAGCACCGGTCCGACGAGAGGGCGATGCGACGTCGCGGGCTCCACGTAGCGCACGTCCGCCTTGGCGCGCGCCTCCAGGAGCAGCGCCGGCCACTGGCCCGCGACCGGGGCGCGCAGGGACGCGGCGAGCGTACGGCGCAGCTGGTCGCGAGCGGCGGCGGACGGCTCGGGGAGCCGCTCGGTGGCGGCGGCCACGGCCTGGGCGGTGGGCTCGGCCGTGAGCAGGTCAGCGGCGTGCATGGCGGGCTCCTCGTTTCGATGACAGGCCCTGGACCAGGGTGTTGGCCACCGCGTCCAGGTCCGAACGGTCCAGCTCCAGGAGCTGCGCCCCCAGGTGGTGCCGCGCCGCTTCCGTCGCCGCCTCGTCGGTCACGGTGGCCGCGTCGCGCACGCCCCAGCCCCGGCGGCCCACGGCCCCCAAGAGCGCCTGCGACACGCCGGAGTCCGTGCCCAGCAGCACCACCTTCCCCGACGAGGCCCGGACCGCCGTTTCCAGGGACGATGAACCGGGCAGCGGCTCCGGCGCCGGGCCGACCGGCTGGTCTGGAGTGAAATGCCAGACAGAGGCGCCCTCGCTCGTCCGTGGGCCGAGCGAGAGGACAGGCTCCTCGCCGCGCCCCCGGAGGGCGAGGATGCGGGAGTCGGGGAGGCGGCGATGCAGCTCGCGCGCGAGCCGCGACATGGGCGCGTCCGGCCGGGAGGTGAAGCCGGGGCACACGAGCTCGATGGCGGGCGCCTCGGATGGGGTGGGGGTGGCGGCCGGGCCTGCGTCGCGGGCTCCCAGCCAGCGCAGGAGCGTGTTGCGCACCTGGGTGGCCACGGCCTGCTGGGACAGCGCGGCCACGCGGGCGCGCTGCGCGGCCAGGACCTGCTGGCGCAGCGTGGAGTCGCGCTCCAGCACCGCGAGCAGCTGGGCCACGTCCATGGGCTCGCGCGAGAAGGTGGTGAGGCCCGCGCCACCCATCGTCTCCGGGACGGCCGCGGCGCCGTACGCGACGACGGGGACGTCCCGGTACATGGCCTCCAGCAGCGGCACGCCGAAGCCCTCGTGCCGGCTCATGGACAGGTACGCGGTGGCGGACGCGAAGCAGGCGGACAGCTGCGCGGCGTTGACGCGGCCCAGGAACTGGATGCGCTCCGGGCCGAGCAGGTCCTTGAGGCCGTGCAGGAAGCTGCCGTAGGGCCCGTCGCGGTGGATGTTGCCGGCGATGAGCAGGCGGCTCTTGGGCTGATACAGCCGCTGGTACGCGGTGAAGACGCGCAGCACGTCGTCCACGTACTTGCTGGGCACCGCGCGGCCCACGAAGAGGATGTTGGAGCAGCCGTCGTCCAGCTCCGCCATCAGCGAGGGGTCCGGCGGCGTGTCGAACGCGTTCCAGTCGATGGCGAAGGGCAGCACGTCCACGCGCGGGTAGCCCGCGGCGGCCAGCTCCTCCGCGCTGAAGCGCGAATAGGCGAAGGCGCCGTCCACGTGCGGGCGCAGCGCGAGCAGCTCCACGCGGGCGGTGTCGCACGACAGCGCGGCGCCCCGGTCGTAGCCCTCGAAGAGCCGGGCGGGGGTGATGTTGTGGTAGACGAGCAGCTTGCGGCCGCGCGACCGGGCGATGAGCGGCACCTGCCTCGATTCGAAGCTGTGGTGCACGAGCAGCACGGAGTCGCGGGTGGCCTCGCGCGGGTAGCTCTTCGCGGGGCGCACCTGGTCGCGACAGGCGTCGTCCCAGCTGTCCGCGTAGATTTCGGAGGTGTGGCCCCAGGAGCGCAGCAGGCTCTGGAGGTAGCGCACCTGGTTGCCAATCGCGTCACCCCAGGCCAGGCGGGTGACCAGCTGGTGGATGTGCAAGGGTCCGCCCGGGCCATGAGGAGGTCGCGGTGACACGCGCGCGTTCCCTTACAACCGTCCAGCCCGCCCTTACAAGGGTGCCGGACGCGCCTTGACGGAGAGGCGGGCGCACAGTAGCCAGGGCGGCCCACGCGTCCCCGAGGTTGGGTCCATGTCAACGAACGTCCTGGTCACGGGAGGGTGCGGCTTCATCGGGTCCAACCTGGTCCGCTACCTGCTCCGCGAGCGGCCGGACTGGAAGGTCGTCAACCTGGACCGGCTCACCTACGCCGGCAACCTGGAGAACCTCGCCGGTCTGGAGGATGAGTCCCGCCACGTCTTCGTGCACGGGGACATCAGCGACCGGGCCTGCGTGGACCGGGTGCTCCGCGAGCACGCCATCGACGCCGTCCTCCACCTGGCCGCGGAGAGCCACGTGGACCGATCCATCGAAGGGCCGGCTGTCTTCGTCACCACCAACGTCCTGGGCACGCAGCACCTGCTGGAGGCCTGCCGCGCGCACGGCGTGCGCCGCTTCGTGCAGTGCTCCACCGACGAGGTGTACGGCTCGCTGGGGCCGTCCGGGGCCTTCACGGAGACGTCGCCGCTCCAGCCCTCCAGCCCCTATTCGGCGTCCAAGACGGGCGCGGACCTGCTGGCGCTGGCGTACCACCACACGTACGGCCTGGACGTGGTGGTGACCCGCTGCTCGAACAACTACGGGCGCTATCAGTTCCCGGAGAAGCTCATCCCGAGGATGGTGGTGAACGCGCTCCGCGACCAGCGGCTGCCCGTCTACGGCGACGGCCAGCACGTGCGCGACTGGCTGCACGTGGAAGACCACTGCCAGGGATTGCTCCTGGCGCTGGAGCGGGGCCGCGCGGGGCAGGTCTACAACCTGGGCGGCGGCGCGGAGCGCAAGAACCTGGACCTGGTGAAGGGCATCCTCGCGGCGCTGGGCAAGCCGGAGTCGCTGATTGAATTCGTCACGGACCGGCCAGGCCATGACCGCCGCTACGCCATCGACGCGGCGAAGAGCCGGCGCGAGCTGGGGTGGGCGCCCACGCATTCCTTTGAAGAAGGGCTGGCGGACACGGTGCGCTGGTACGTGGAGCACCCGGTGTGGTGGGAGCGCGTGCTGAGCGGGGCGTACCGGAGCACGGTGACGCTGGCGCGCCGGGGGCACGGGGCATGAGCCGCTTCGTCGTCACGGGAGCCAACGGGCTGGTGGGCCGCCGGGCGTGCGCGCTGCTGGCGGCGCGGGGCCACACCGTCGTGGGGCTGGGCAAGGGCGTGCGCCGCGCGGCGGGGGCGTTCGACTACGAGACGCTGGACCTCACGCACGAGGCGGAAGTGGCGCCCGCGCTGGGCCGGCTGTCGCCGGAGGTCGTCCTGCACTGCGCGTCCATGACGGAGGTGGACGCCTGCGAGAAGGCGCCCGACGCCGCGTACGCCGCGAACGTCACCGCCACGGCGGCGGTGGCGCGCTGGACGCGCGAGGCCGGCGCGCACCTGGTGCACGTGTCCACCGACTACGTCTTCGACGGGGACTCAGGGCCCTATGCCGAGGACGCGGTGCCGAACCCTCGCGGCGTCTACGCGATGACGAAGCACATGGGCGAACAGGCCGCGCGCGTGCTCGCACCTGGATGCGCCATCGCGCGCACGGCGGTGGTGTACGGCTGGCCTCCGGTGGAGGGCCGGCTCAACTTCGGCGCGTGGCTGGTGAAGACGCTGTCGGCGGGGCAGCCGGTGAAGCTCTTCGAGGACCAGGTGGTGTCCCCGAGCTTCGCGGACAACGTGGCCGCGATGCTGGTGGAGCTGGGCGAGCGGCGGCTGGGCGGGACGTGGAACACCTGCGGCGGCACGGTGCTGGACCGCGTGGCCTTTGGCCGCGCGCTGTGTGAGGTGTTCGGCTTCGACGCGGGGCTGGTGGTGCCCACGCGGATGGCGGACCTGAAGCTGTCGGCGCCCCGGCCGCTGAAGAGCGGGCTTCTGACGGACAAGGCGCGGGAGCAGCTGTCGGAGAAGCCGCTGGCGCTGACGGAGTCGCTGAAGCGCTTCCACGCGAGCTGGCTCGCGGCCCGGGCCGGGGAGGCGGGATGAAGGGAATCATCCTCGCGGGAGGCTCGGGGACGCGCCTGTATCCGCTGACGCTCGTGGTGAGCAAGCAGCTGCTCCCCGTCTACGACAAGCCGATGATCTACTACCCGCTCACCACGCTGATGCTGGCGGGGATCCGCGAGGTGTTGATCATCTCCACGCCGCAGGACCTGCCGCGCTTCCGCGACCTGCTGGGCGACGGCGAGAAGTGGGGCATGTCCTTCCAGTACGCGGAGCAGCCCCGGCCGGAAGGGCTGGCGCAGGCGTTCGTCATCGGCCGGGACTTCGTGGGAAGCGAATCGGTGTCCCTCATCCTGGGGGACAACATCTTCTACGGGGATGGCCTGAGCGAGCTGGTGCGCCGGGCGGTGCGGCGCGCGTCCGGGGCCACGGTGTTCGGCTACCAGGTGAAGGATCCGCAGCGCTACGGCGTGGTGGAGCTGGCGCCGGGCAACCGGGCCATCAGCATCGAGGAGAAGCCCGCGAGGCCTCGCTCCAACTACGCCGTCACCGGGTTGTACTTCTACGACAACCAGGTGCTGGACATCGCGGCGGGGCTGAAGCCCAGCAAGCGCGGCGAGCTGGAGATCACCGACGTCAACGCGGAGTACATGCGGCGCGACCAGCTCACGGTGGAGCTGATGGGGCGCGGCTACGCGTGGCTGGACACCGGGACGCACGAGTCGCTGATGCAGGCGTCGTCGTTCATCGAGATCATCGAGCGCCGCCAGGGGCTGAAGATCGCCTGCCCGGAGGAGATCGCCTTCCGCATGGGCTACATCGACGAGGCGCGGCTGGAGGCGCTCGCGGAGCCCATGTTGAAGAACGACTACGGCCAGTACCTCAAGTCGCTCCTGGGCCACCGGGGGATGGCGCCATGAAGGTCCAGACGACGGAGCTCCCCGGCGTCCTCCTGCTGGAGCCGCGCGTGTTCGGGGACTCGCGGGGCTTCTTCGTGGAGACGTTCCACGCCCAGCGCTACCTGGACGCGGGCATCCCCGGCCCCTTCGTGCAGGACAACCTGTCGCGGTCCGTGAAGGGCACGCTGCGAGGCCTGCACTTCCAGGAGCCGAACGGGCAGGGGAAGCTGGTGCAGGTGCTGGCGGGCGCGGTCTGGGACGTGGTGGTGGACGTGCGCAAGGGGTCGCCCACGTTCGGCCGGTGGATGGGGGCGGAGCTGTCATCCGGCAACAAGTGGCAGCTGTGGATCCCCCCGGGCTTCGCGCACGGGTTCTGCGTGCTGAGCGACTCGGCGGACTTCTTCTACAAGTGCACCGAGCAGTACGCCCCGGAGTCCGAGCGGAGCGTGGCCTGGGATGATCCGGACCTGGCCATCCCGTGGCCGGTGAAGGAACCCCTGCTTTCGGCGAAGGATCAGCGCGCGCCCCGGCTGAAGGACGCGGCAGTGTTGCCCATCTATTGATTCGGGCGGCCGGGCAGGCGTGACGCGGGGGCTTGCGGCTTGAGACGACCTGCGCGGTAAGCAGCCAGGGGAGCAGGCGGGGCTTTTGGGGTGGAAGCCAGCCGGGGGATGGAATGCCCAATCTCCTCCGAGGAGGAGACGCATGGTCTTGCCCGGCAAGGGAATGGGTTGGAAGGAGTTCTTCAAGTCCCTCAAGGACGAGTGGGGACGCGACAAGGTAGGCAACGTCGCGAACGCGCTGACGTTCTCGGCCATCCTGGCGCTGTTCCCGTTCCTGCTGTTCCTCGTGTCGCTGGCCGGTGTGCTGATTGATCCGCATCAGGCGCAGCAGCTCATCCAGGAGATGTCGAAGGTCGCGCCCCAGGAGGTGACGAAGATCCTGGGCGAGCGGCTGGAGGCGCTGGCGAACAGCAACCCGGTGGGGCTGCTGACCATCGGTGGCGTGGGCGCCATCTGGGCGGCGTCGGGTGGCGTGGTGGCGCTGATGGAAGCGCTCAACACGGTGTACGGCGTGGAGGAGAAGCGCCCGTTCTGGAAGATGCGAGGCATCGCGCTGCTGACGACGCTGGGGACGGCGGTGACGGTGGTGCTCGCGGCCATCGTCGCCATCGTCACACCGGCGGTGGCGGACAAGCTGGGCGAGCCGCTGTCGAGCATCGTCCTGTGGCTGCGCATGCCGGTCGCCGGCATCCTGATGATGATGCTGCTGGCGGTGCTGTACTACGTGCTGCCGGACGTGAAGCAGAAGTTCAAGTTCATCACGCCGGGTTCGATTGTGAGCGTGGTCATCTGGGTGCTCGCCTCGTGGGGCTTCTCGAAGTACGTGGCGAACTTCGGCTCGTATGACGTGAACTACGGCGCCATCGGCGGTGTCATCGTGCTGCTGCTGTGGATGCAGATCTCCTGCATGGTCGTGCTGCTGGGCGCGGAGATCAACGGCATCCTCGAGCACAAGTCGCCGGACGGGAAGGCGCCGGGCGCGCGGGATCCGGACGCGCCGGGACCGAACGTGACGAAGACGGAGGCGGAGGAGCGGGGCGCGAACCTGCCCGGCGCCACGGACTTCCGTCCGGTTCCGCCGCAGCCGCGGTACGAGAGCCGCCCGGTGGCGCTGGGCAAGACGCCGCTGGCCGCCGCCGCGAAGTGGGCCGCGGGCGTGGGCCTGGGCGTGTTCCTGATGCGCCGCAAGTCCGCCGCGCGGTAGGCCCTTCCGGTGTCCAACGGCGGGCGGTCCTCGAAAAGGGGGCCGCCCGTCGTCGTTTTCAGGGCAGGGGCGACGTGACGAAGTCCTTCCCGTCCGAGTGACAGCCGTGACAGGTGGAGTGCGCGCGGCCGTAATAGTTCCGGGTGTAGTCCGGGCCGAAGCCCTCGTAGAAGATCCAGGTGTCCTTGCCGGGCCCTTCCGCGACCTTCACGTCCAGCGCGTGGCCCCGGAGCGTCTTCCCATCGTCCTCGAAGAGCTCCTTCACCAGGATGCTGCCCACCGGGTGCGTGGCGTTGCCGTCGCGCAGGGACCGCGCGACGACGTCGTTGAAGAACACGCGGACCTTGCTGCCGTGCGGAGCGCGCGTCTCGTGGACCGAGGGCTCCGCGAGCCAGGAGGTGTACTGGCCCGAGCGGACGAAGGCGGTGATGCCGTTCTCGGACGTGTCGATGCCCTGGATGACGCCGAGCCCCTCGTCCACGGAGGAGGAGGGACCACAGGCGGCGGACAGGACCAGGAGCAGCAGCGGGAGGGCGCGCATGGCCAGGACTACGCCGCGGGCGCCGGGACGGTTACAGCGGGGCCCGGCTCACTGGGGTGCGTAGTTGTGGCTCAGGTCGAAGACCAGCGTCTTCACGATGGGCGGGATGGAGATTTCGATGCGGCCCAGGTTCAGGTCCGCGCGGGTGACCTGGTAGGAGATGCCGCCGAACTCGTCATCCGGGGCGAAGCCGTCGTTGTCGAAGATAGAGATTTCAAGCGGGTAGCGCAGCAGGTTGGAGGTGATGACCTGGCAGCCGCCGGTGCGCCATTCGGGATCCCAGGTCTCGGCCTCCTCGGTGCGGGTGCGCTCGCGAGCGGAGGGGCAGTTCATCTCCACGACGACGTCCGGAGGGGAGCCGTCGGAATCCCAGTCCTCGCCCGTGTCCGGGTCGACGTCCGCGATGACGGCAAACCGGGGCTGCACGTACGTGCGCATCACGCCCACGTAGCAGGTGAGCTGGTCGAGCCGGCAGACACTGCCTTCCGCGCACGTTTCACAGAGGCCTCCATTGGGACCGCATTCCGAGTCGCTGCGGTAGCCGATGCACTCGTTGAGCGCGTTGCAGCATCCGTCCGCGCAGTTCTCCGAGGTGCAGTCGTAGGGGCCGCACGCCGGGAGCCACAGCGCGCAGAGGAGGACGAACAGCCAACAACCGAGGTTTTTCATGAGCGCCGTGAACGCTAACCCGCCTTCGGCCCGTCAGTCCCGGGCCTTGCGGGCGACGGCCTTCTCGTAGGCGGCCTGAAGCTCCCGGAACACCGAGCGGGAAGGGCGCGGCGCGTCCAGGTGCAGGTGGCGCAGCTCCACCATGAACGCGTCCCACAGGGCCGGGCCGCCCTTCTCCAGCAGCTCCGCGCGCACGGACAGCTCCTCGCTCGGCTGGGTGTGCCTGCGGCCCCAGGCGCCCATGTGCGCGAGCAGCGGCACCAGCTGGATGGACGCCTCCGTGAGGCTGTAGATGCCCTTCTGCTGGTGGTTCGGATCCGGGCGCCGGGATAGCAGCCCGGACGCGGTCAGGCGCTTCAGCCGGTCCGCGAGGATGTTGGACGCGATGCCCTCTTCGCTCCGTGAGAGCAGGTCTCCGTAGGTGCGCCGGTTCCCGAACATGACGTCGCGGATGACGATCAGGCTCCACCGGTCGCCAAGCTGTTCGAGCGTCAGGTTGATGGGGCAGCCGGAGCGTCCCGTCTGTGGCATGGCCGTCCTCCGGAAACGGATGCTTGCAGTATGCAAGCGGTCCAAATACGGTTCAACCCATTGCGAAACGCAAGTGGTCGAACGGAGGGGTCCAACGATGTCGCTCGCGGTCTACGGTCACTATTTCTCCTCGTACACGCAGAAGGTGCTCATCGCGCTGTATGAGAACGGCACGCCCTTCGAGTTTCGAGGCATCGGTCCGGAGACGCCGGAGCACACCGCCGACTGGCTGCGCCGCTGGCCGATCGCCAAATTCCCGGTGCTGGTGGACGGAGACCGCAACGTCGTCGAGACGAGCATCATCATCGAGTACCTCCAGCTGAAGCATCCCGGCACGGTTCGCCTGCTGCCCGAGGATCCGCTGGCCGCGCTGGACGTGAGGTTCCTGGATCGGTTCTTCGACCTGCACGTCATGGACGCGGTCCAGCAGGCCGTGAACGGTGCGCTGACGGGAGACCCTGTGAAGCGCCAGGACGGGATGACGCGGGCGGTGGAGAGGCTGGAGCGCGCCTACGGCTGGATTGAAGGGCAGTTGGGTGGCAGGACCTGGGCCACGGGCAACGCCTTCACGCTGGCGGACTGTGCGGCCGCACCGTCGCTGTTCTACGCGGATTGGACGCACCGGATTCCGGAGTCATGTCCCCAACTGCGCGCCTATCGCGCGAGGTTGCTCGCGCGTCCGTCCGTGGCCCGCGCGGTGGATGGGGGGCGGCCCTACCGTCCGCTCTTCCCGCTGGGCGCGCCGGACCGCGACTGAGAGTGTCAACACGCGGGTGGCCAATGACACCCATGCCTGACGTGTGAAGACACATTGCGCCGAAATATTGAGCCCCGCAGCGAAGCGGGGTTAGCCTCGCATTGCTTCTCAACCGGGAGAGTTCATGCGAGGAATTGTTTCACCGTTGATGTTCGGGCTGCTCGTGGGCTGTGGTCCCGCGCCCGTGGATGACACGGCAAGCCAGCCGGCGCCTCAGGCGGAGTCCGAAGTCAACGCCTCGGTGCTGCTCGAGTGCGATGTGTTGGACGGGATGTCCTGTCCGTCGTCTGGCGCCAACCCGCGGACGTGTATTCGCCCCGGTGGTGTGGGCCATGCTTTCTGCTATTGCGACGGGGAAGGCTACGACTACTGGCGCTGCTATTACTGAGAGCGCTTCAAGGCCGCGGAGGCGCTGACGCCGCGGCCAGGATGTACTGTGGCAGGAGTTCCTCACGGAACTTCCGCCACAGGGCAACGTGGTTGTAATTGCCCGCGGTGAAGAGCACGACCAGGTCCAGCTCCGGAACCACCATCACGAGTTGTCCCCCGTTCCCGCTGGCCTCGTACTGCGAATACACCCGGTCGCCGACGCGCAGCTCATGGAGCCACCACGTGTAGCCGTAGGTCCGTCCGTCCGGCATCGTGCCAGGTACTGCTCGCCGTCAGGCATCAGGTCCAGGTGATAGCCGCGCATCTGGAGGGGCGTGGCGACGTTCTGGGTGAAGAACTCGGGGATCCACGTGTGCGTGGTGTTGCGAAGCACGCCGCCCAGCAGGTTGATATTCGCGGAGCAGTACACGGCCTTGCCGCCGCCAGGAGCGCGGACCATGGGCAGGTCCAGCGTGTACTTGTACCAATCCGGGACGGAGTCCTCGAGCCGGTCCTCGTTGCCAGGGGAAGCCGCGTCGTCGTCATCACAAGCCAGGCCCGTGGCCATGGTCATCAGGTGCGCGACGGTGAGCTTGCGCTTGCGAGCGTCCAGGTTGGAGAACTTGCCCTTGTACTCGGGAAAGAGGGACGTGACGGGTGTGTCCACGGTGAAGGGGGCACCCCGATCCAGCGCGATGCCGATGAGCAGGGACGCGTACGACTTGGAGGAGGAGCGCAGGTCGTGGGGGCGCTCCTTGTCGAAGCCCTGGAAGTACTCTTCGAGGATGAGCTTGCCGTGCCGCGCGATGAGCAGGCCCTGGATGGCGGGCGCGGGCTCTGGACTGGGTTCCTGGTCGAGGATGCGCTGCACGAGCTGCTGGAGCGGCTGGACGTCCATGCCGACGTCGGCCGGTGAGGCCGTGGCCCAGCCGTCATCCTCGGGGATGGGCTTCTGCCAGGCGTAGGGGCCTGACGCGGGCGTGCGGGAGTAGAGGCCCACAGCCTGGGACCGGTCGCGGCGGGTGAAGTCGAACGTCGTGTCGAAGGGAGGGTAGGGGAGGGACAGCCGTCCGGACTGTGCGTCGAACGTGCCTTCGAACGTCGCGTCGCCCTTGGCGGAGGTGAACCGGACCGTGCGGTCCTGGAGCTCCACGCGGAACAGCATCCGGTTGCCGAAGTTCCGCTCCGGGTTGCGGATGAAGGCCGTCACCGAACCGTCAGGCTGTTTCTGGACGACGAGGTAAATCGAGAACCGGTCCTCGAGTGGCGCCACGATGCCGCGCCAGACACCGGGCTGCACCGCGCGCAGCTCCACGGGAGTGGCGAACTTCATGCCGCTCATGAGCACGGGCGGCTGGATCCAGTGCCCGGTGATGTTCTCCGCCAACGCCGCTCGGAGTTCGCCTCCTGGAAAGACGACGGACACCTTCCGGCCCTCGACACGTGCCGGGACGTCGAAGCCCGCGATGCGCGCGCTCCAGTTGCTTCCGGTCCGCACCAATGTCAGCTCGCCTCGGACTTGAGGCCCGAGGACGCGCTCACTGCCCCAGATGCCCACCAACGGATCCGCGGGCAGAGGGACCGCGCCGGCCTGAAGAGGAAGCAGCGCCAGCAGGAGCCCGAGGAAGCAGTGGCGGGTCATGGTCTGCTATTCATACACGCCGTGAAATCCCACGTCGGCAAATACCAGCCCATCCGCCTGCTCGGCGAAGGCATCGTCGAAGACTCTCTGGCCAAGGCCGCCGGCCGGTGGGGCATCGAAAAGACGCTGGTGCTCCAGTGCCTCCGGCCGGACATGGCCGAGGACGTCGGGCTCGCGCAGATCTTCCTCGACACGGCGAAGATGGCCGCTCGGCTTACGCACCCGCACATCGTGCGGATCTTCGATTTCGGTAAGGCGGACGGCACGTACTTCCTCGCCCGGGAGCACATCGACGGACTCAGCCTGCGCAGGTTGATCAAGCACATGGCGGTCCAGCGGATGGCACTGCCGGCGACACTGTGCGCGCGCATCATCTCGCAAGCCTGCGAGGGGCTCGCTTATGCCCACGACCTCACCGACCCCAAGACGAACGAGCCGCTGGAGCTCATCCACCACTGCATCCGGCCGTACAACATCCTCCTGTCGCGCGAGGGGACGGCCAGGGTGTTGGACTTCGGCGTCGACGACTTCCGGACCCGGTGGACCCCCCAACACCATGTCCCCAACCTGAGCCAGCACGTGTACATGGCGCCCGAGGACATCAGGGGCTTGAGGGTGGACCGGCGTGCGGATGTCTACTCGCTCGGGGTGGTGCTCTACGAACTGCTCACCACGCGCAGGCCCTTTGAGGGCAAGTCCCACTGGGACGTGTTTCAAGCCGTCTTGTCCGAGCCCATGGTGCCCGTCGAGCAGCACCGCCCGGACCTGCCCGGCGCCCTGCGAGCCATCCTCGCCCGGGCGCTCGCGAAGGACCGGGACCAGCGCTACCCGGACTGCCACGCGTTCCGGAAGGACTTGGAAGACTTCATCCGCTCGGAGGGTAAGCCGGTGACACCGCGGCAGGTGGCCCGGCTCGTCCAGCAGATCACCGCGAGCGACGACCCGGAGGCCCAGGCACGGCCCCGATTGGGACGAGGCTGGAGCCTCGCGGCGGCAGTGGGCCTGGGAGTCCTGCTCGGATGTGGCGCCCTGCTTTGGAAGATGGGCACCGCGCCCGAGCCCGAGAAGGTTCGCGCTACTCCACCGTGAGCGGGAACTGGGCGGATGCCGGATGGCCCGTCACCGCGAGGACGCGAGGCTGCTCTTTGTCCCATTGCCATTCTCTGGGCTGCGACTCCCAGGAGCACGGCTCGACGGTGATGGTGAGCGGTCCCGAGCCCTCGCTCCGGGGCTTGAAGGTCACCTCCAGCTCCGCGGTGGCCCCTGCCTCCAATCCGGAGGTATGCCCCACGACGTTCACGCGGTTCTCCTCCACCATCGGGAGCGGCTGACCGCGATACCGCACGCTCACGTCCACCACGCGAGCGCCGACAAGTACCCCGGACACGCGGATCCGCACCGCCTCACACGCGGGCCCGTCATTGCGCACCAGCGCGCGCCAGGTCTCGGCCACGGGAGCGGACACGGTCAGCGGCGCCGAGGTGTGTTCGGCCCAGTGGATCGTGGGCGTCTTGAATCCCACGTGCATGAGCGGCGCGCCTGGGCTCACCAGACGGTTCGAGGCGCTGAGGCGCAAGGGGTGTCCGGGCTCGGCGGTGAGCAGGAAGAGCGCGTCACGGTCCTCGGCGCCCACCCACCACCGGTCAGGCCCCGCAGGCGTCACCGAGACGAAGGACGGCCAATCCCCCACGAGTGTTTCGAGCACCTGGAGATCGGGCAGGGACACCAGCAGGAGCTTGTCCTGGACGAAGAGGAGCGCCCGGTCCGCGTCGAGGACGCACACTCCGGCTCCGCCCCAGATCATTTCCTCGGCCTCATCATCGTCGTCTTCGTTCCCTGGAATGGAGCCAAGCAGGGTGCCGTCGAGCGCGAAGTGGAGGAGCGCCGTCTGGCGGTAGTTGATGACGAGCAGGAGAAGCACGCCGTGCGGCGTGACCTGGGCCCGCCAGATGTCCTGATCACCACCCGGCTCCACCTGGAGCGTTCCCTCCGGCTGAGCCGCCCCAGTGCGGAGCACGTAGACGCGTCCCCGGCCCTTCTCCACGACGGTGATGCCAAAGGGGCTCGAGTCGAGGAACGCTCCATCCGGGGACTGACGGAGGGGGCGCCCCTCGGAATACCCGTATCCGGTCGTGGCGCGTACGGGCTTGGGCAAGGTCATGGGCTCCCATCGCTGCCCGGACGCATCGGTCGTGGCGAGGGAGGTCAGCTTGAGAGTGCCATCCACCACCGTGCCGATGAGTCGGTCCCCATCGCTGGTGAGATCGAAGCACTCACACGGAAAGGCCTCGACGGGAGCGCTCGCACCGGCCCCCACGGAGAAGACACGCCGGTCCCCGCTTCCCACCCAGAGGTCCTTTGCCGCGTCGAGCGTGGTGAGCACCACGGGCGCGGATGGATACTCGGTCACGTCTCCGCTGACGTCTCGGCGCACGCCTTCGGCACCGTTGAAGACGATGAGCCGCTGCGGTCGGAGATCAAACAACCACGGTCCACGGGCCAGAAGACGGCGTCTCGGGTACATGGCTCTGCATCATACCCGCTGACGCGCTGACCGCCCCGGATGCGTGCCACCTGTTCCGCGGGGGCAGCGAAGGTCTCGGGCACCGGATGTTATAGCCCGGCCATGCGGCCCGAACTGACAGAACGATGGCTTACGCCCGATGGTCTGCGTCGGAGAGAGTGATTGAGCGCCTGTGGGTTCCAGGGCCCCTGGCGTGACGTCCTCAGGGGCTTTCCGGGAGTGGATGCGCTGGGGGCGCAGGTGGGAGACCTTCGGGGCATCGACCTCACGCATGAGGAACTGCCGGGCGCGGATCTCGTCCATGCCCGGCTTGACGGTGCCCGCCTGGACGACTGTGGGCTCACCGAGGCGCGACTCGACTTCGCCACGTTGTCTGGAGCTTCGTTGTCCTTGGCTCGATTGGATGGAGCCAGTCTGATGGCGTGCGTTGCGCTGGGCATGTGGTGCGGCATCTCCGGGAGAAGGGAGGCTACCCATCATTCATGGATGCCATCCTGCTCTGGCCTGGCCTGGCCTGTCCGCTGCCGCGACGAGGGAGGAGCCGAAGAAGGAGCGGACACCATGATTGGACTCTCGCCAGGCTGCTACGCATGACGGAAAGTGCTGGACGTGTTCGCTTGCTCGAAGTGTGGAAACAGGAGATGTGCTCATCCAGCGCGCCTTCGCCGCCCTTTCAAAATGTCTCGAGGAAGGTCTTCATCTCGCGCAGCACCTCGTCATGGTTGGTGAGCCAGACGTAGTGCCGCGCGTGCTCGAGCTTGATGCCCTTCCAGTTCGGCATGCTCATCACGCTCAGCATTTCGGCGTCCCGCTGGAGCGCCCTGGCGTTTAGGGTCCTCAACTTCTCCTGCACGGGAAGGTCCATTTGGGAGAAGCCTGGGAGGTCCTCCGCCCGCCCGAACCGAGGCTGATCCACGTAGAGGAAGAGCACGGCCGCCGTCACGGCCGCGAAGTCCACCTTCGAGAAACCCTTCATCACCCGCTCCTCCGCGTGCGGCCACTTGCGGTCGCGCAGGTAGTGCCCGGTCTTCGGATCGAACTCGTTCGCCTCGTCGATCTCGTGCGCGGGGAACGCTCCTCCGACGTCACGCGCGACTGCGGCGGCGAGCGCGGCGCGTGAGGCCACGTCCTCGGGAGCGGGCTCGCTTGGAGGAGGCATGGGCAGGACCGAAAGGAGCTCCGCCAGCAGGTCACCGTTGGTCCTCACGTCCAGGTAGACCACCTTCTCCACGCGCTCCGGGTGATGGGTTGCCACCCAGGTGAGCTCTGGCCCGGCGGCGGAGTGGCCCACGAATGACGCCTTCGAGATTCCCAGCCCCTCCAGCACCCGGACGACGTCCTCGCCCAGGGTGGCGGTGTCGTAGCCCTGCTCGGGCCAACTCGACGAGCCAAACCCCCGGCGGGTGACGGCGTAGACGTGATGGGCCGCGGTGAACTCCGGCGCGAAGGTGTCGAACACGTGGCCCGTGTTGCCCAGGCCCGACAGGAAGACGAGCGCAGGTCCCTGGCCTCCGAAGTCGAGCAGCTCAAGCTCGACCCCCTCGGCCACCTTCATCCGCTTCACCTGATGCAACGCGCTGGAGTCGGCAGAAGCCGGGACCGGGACGGACTTCGTCGTCACACAGGCGAACAGCGGCAAGCAGAGGATGAGGAGTTTTCGCATGGACTGACTCCACTACAGGAATGCGGAGGCCACCAGGGAAGCCCATGGGTAACAGCTCGCCGCGCACTGCCAAGGTAGTCGCCACTGGCGAGGGCGCGTGCTGCTTCGGCGGGTGCACCACCACGGGCTTGAGCGGCGCGGCCCCCTGCTCACTGCTCTGCGTCTTCTTTCCGCCGGGCGTCTGCCCCCGCCTCCACGCCTGCAACGTCGGCTCCGACACCCCAGCCTCTCCACCACCGCCTTCAGCGTGTCGCCCTTCTCCACGTGCACCTCCAGTTTTTTGACCCGGAGGTCTCACGTCGAAGCCCCTCTAGGAGCCTGTCGCGGTAATCGCGATGGGGGCTTGCCCTGCCGGGGAGGAGGATGCTCAATGCCCGGCATGAGCAAGAAGTTCCGCCCCTGGAATGTGCAGCAGGACTTCCTGCTGCCGCCCTC
>NZ_RAWM01000095.1 GCF_003668875.1 Corallococcus interemptor
GCCGTCCACCCCGCCCAGCCCGCACGGGCCCGCGGGGCCTCACGGTGGCGTGCAGCTGGGGACCTTCCCGGTCCTCGGCTCGCTGAGCCTGAACGGGCGCTTCGACCTCAACTACGAGCGCATCCATTACAACGACCACCCCTTCAAGTCGGAGGGCGAGAACGCGCTGCGCAGCTACCACCACTTCCTCTTCCTGACGCGGCAGTCCGCCGAAGACCCGGTGACCCTCACCCTGGAGGTCCTGTCACTCCAGTTCTGGGAGGTGGGCTACCGGGTGGGCGGCGCGTCCTGGCCGGTGAAGGTGTTCGCCAAGGGGGGCAAGATCCTGGTGCCCTTCGGCGGGGATCCGCTCTTCCATCACAGCTACGGAGGGCTCGCGGGCTTTGATCAGCGGGTGCTTCCGGTGGTGTTCGCCCGGGAAGGGCTGACGGTGAACGTGGAGCGCCGCCTGGGGCCGCTCGCCCTCTCCGGTGACGCCTACGTCATCGCCGGCTACCGGCTGAAGCGTGCCGACGCGGTGCTCAACCTCCAGTCGGACCTGGCACCGCTGGAGGACACCCCCCTGGGCGTCGGCGCGAGACTTGGCGGCGCGTGGGGCCCCATCAACGTCTGGTACTCGCCCTACTTCAATTCGCTGGGCTTCGGGCGCCGCCTGTTCCTCCAGGCGCTGGACGTGGCGGTGTGGCGTCCGCGTGGGCTCCCGGTGCTGGAGCACTTCTCGCTGGGCGCCGGGCTGCTGCGCGCGGACGTGTCCGGAGGCGAGGCGGAGGGCTACGGCGGGCCGGGCGCGGACTACTACCACTTCGCCAGCTACCTCCAGCTGCGCTACCACCCCACGGACTGGCTCTACGTCCAGTACCGGCAGGGGCTGCGCACCTTCGGAAACCGCCGGGGCCTCATCCTGGACTCGAACGCGCTCACCCGCGAGGACGCCTCCAGCCACAACGTGGGCGTGGTCGCGCGGTGGCGGGGCTTGAGCGCCGGCCTCTTCCAGTTCTGGAACCTGGAGAAGGTCGACGAAACGCCGGACGACTTCACGCGGCTGGTGGTGGCCTATGAGTTCTGACACCCGCACCGCGCTCCTCGCGACGCTGCTCACGCTGGCCCTGGGCTGCGCCGACTTCGAGCGGGGTCCCGTCTCCGCCGACGCCGGCCCGCCCCCCACCGATGGCGGTGGCGGAGGGGACGCGGGAAGCGCCGTGTCCTTCGCGAGCGACGTCCATCCGCTCCTCACCTCCGGCTGCCAGAGCTGCCATCGCGGCGGGGGCGCCGCGGGCAACACCTCCTTCCTGCTGACGGGCGATGCCGACGCGGACTACGCGGCGGTCATCTCCCTCACGGACACCTCCAACCCCTCCGCCAGCCGGCTGCTGCGCAAGACCTCCGGCGCGGGCCACGGCGGCGGAGCCATCTACGGGGAGGGCTCCCCGGAGTACCAGACCCTCCTCGCGTGGATCTCCGCAGGCGCCCAACCATGACGCACCTTCCTTCCGAGGCGGCCCCCATGAGACGACCCCTCCTGATGCTGCTGCTCTGCGTGCTGAGCGCCTGCGCCAAACTGGAGACGCCCCACCCGGAGGTCGTCACGGACGGTCCGCACTCGGTGCTCGTGGGCCAGTCCATCCAGCTCACGGCCACCACGCGCGAGTCCACCGGCGACGGCTACCGCTGGGAGAGCGAGGCCCCGGCCATCGCCACCGTGGACGACTCCGGCCAGGTGACGGGCGTCAGCGCGGGGGAGACCGCCATCAAGGTCACCGGCGCGAAGTCGAAGCTGGAGGCGCGCCACGTGGTGGTGGTGATGGGCAGCCTCGCGAGCGACGGGGGCGTCGACCCCAGCCAGGTGCCCTACTACCTCGCCTGGTCCGGCTCTCCGCACGCGGACACCACCGCCGAGGCCTTCTCCCACTGGAACCAGGACGGCCTCGTCCCCGCCAGCTGCGCGCGTTGCCACAGCTCCGAGGGCTACATCGACTTCCTGGGCGGTGACGGATCCTCGCCCGGCAGGGTGGACGCCCCCGCGCCGGCGGGGTCGGTGGTCCGCTGCGAGACGTGCCATGACAGCGCCGCCGCGAGCCTGACCGCGGTCACCTTCCCCGCGGGCAAGCAGGTCACCGGCCTGGGCCCGGAGGCACGCTGCGTGGTGTGTCACCAGGGGCGCGCCTCCGGCAAGGACGTGGACGCGCAGATTGCGGACGCGGGCGTGGTGGGCGAGGACACCGCCTCCGCCGCGCTGGGCTTCACCAACATCCATTACTACCCCGCGGGCGCGACGCTCTTCGCCAGTCAGGCCGCGGGCGGCTACCAGTACGCGGGCCAGGTCTACGACTCGCGCTTCCGCCACGTGCCCAACTTCGACAAGTGCAACGAGTGCCACGACCCGCACACCACGCGAGTCCGCTGGGAGGCCTGCGCCACCTGCCACCCCGGTGTGACCGACGTCACGAAGGCCTGGGACATCCGGCAGATCGCCTCGCGCAACCAGGACTACGACGGGGACAACAACCGCACCGAGGGCATCTACTACGAGCTCCAGGGCCTGCGGGACCGGCTGCTCGCCGCCATCCAGCGCTACGGCGCGGAGCGGGCCCAGCCCATCTGCTACGGCAACACGCACCCGTACTGGTTCCGCGACACCAACGGGGACGGGACGTGCGCCCAGGGTGAAGCCGTCGCGGCCAACACGTACGCCAGCTGGACACCCCGCCTGCAGAAGGCGGCGTACAACTACCAGCTGTCCCGGGTGGATCCGGGCGCGTTCGCGCACAACGCGAAGTACATCCTCCAGCTGCTGCACGACTCCACCCAGTCGCTGAACACCGCGCTGAGCGTGCCCTTCGACACGTCGCTGCTGGTGCGCAACGACCCGGGCCACTTCAACGGCGCCAGCAAGGCGGCGCGCAACTGGGACTCGAGCGAGACCGTCCAGGCCAGCTGCTCGCGCTGCCACAGCGGCGCGCAGGGCTACCGCTTCTTCGTGCAGTACGGCGTCGGGCAGCTGGTGCCGGAGACCGCCAACGGCCTGGAGTGCTCCACCTGCCACGAGAACTTCGAACCGGACTACGACGTCTTCGTCCCCGCCCAGACGTGGCTGCCGGACGGCAAGACGGTGAACCTGCCGGGCCAGGACAACCTCTGCGCCAACTGCCACATCGGCCGCGCGTCCAAGGCCACCATTGATACGGCGCTGGGCGCGGGGGGCACGCCGCGGTTCCAGAACGTGCACTACCTGCCGGCCGCGGGGACGCGCGAAGGGACGCTGGCGCGGATTGGCTACGAGTACCCCAACAAGACCTACGCCGGGCGGCTCACGCACATGGGCGGCGTGCAGTGCACCAGCTGCCATGTCCCGGGCAAGAGCAACCACACCTTCCGCATCCAGGACGTGTGGAACGAGCGCTGTGAGACGTGCCACGCGGACCAGGGCACGGCGGAGCAGATCCGCCTGGTCCACACGGCGGACTATGACGGCGACGGGAACACGGCGGAGTCCCTGGCGGCGGAGGTGCAGGGCATGGCCGCGCGCCTGCTGACCGCCATGCGCGGGGTGACGGGCAACGGCCTCTGCTACAACGGCGACGTCAATCCGTACTTCTTCAAGGACACGGACAAGGACGGCACCTGCGGCGCCACCGAGTCCGTCTCCGCCAACGCGTTCGCGCCGTTCACGCCGGCGCTGGTGAAGGCCGCCCACAACTACCAGCTGAGCAAGAAGGACCCCGGCGCCTGGGCCCACAACTTCAACTACGTCGGGCAGCTCCTCTACGACAGCGTGGAGGACCTCACGGGGGTGGCCCCCTTGAACATGCTCCGGCCTTGAGGCTGGAATCCGCGTGTGAGCACCGCCACTCGCCGGGACAGGCCCGGCGGGCGCGGTCGCCGAGGAACGCGGACCCATGAAGCCCTTCCTGTTCTCCCAGCCCTTCAACCCGGCGCGCCTGGCCTCCAGGGCGTTGCTCGTCCCCCTGCTCCTGCTGCTGGGAGGCCCTGTCGCCTGCGGCGATGACGACCCGGATCCGCGTCCCGACAGCGGCACCCCGCCACCCGTGGACGCCGGCTTCGATGCGGGCACGCGCACCGACGCGGGCACGGACGTGGACGCGGGCACGCACGTGGACGCGGGCACGGAGGCTGACGCGGGCACCTACGACGACGCGGGCCCCTACGACGCGGGCACCTACGACGCGGGCACCTACGACGACGCGGGCACCTACGACGACGCGGGCACCGGCATGGATGCGGGCACCGAGGCCGACGCCGGCACCGACGGTGGCGTGTTGGGGTGCACGCCCAGCGGCTGGGTGGATGAGACGCCGGACCTGAGCGTCATCCAGAACACGTCGCTCGACATCAAGGCCCGGCTGGAGGCCATCCCAGGCCTGACCGTGACGCAGGAGCGGACCAGCAACATCCCCGCGGGCTACCGGCTCTTCGTGCTGAAGTACAACCAGCCGGCGGACCACGCCCACCCGGAGTGCCAGCGCTTCGAGCAGGAAGCCACGCTGCTGCACAAGGCGGACACCAGCCCCACGGTGCTCTCCACGAGCGGCTACAACCTCATCCCCGGCACCGGCCGCACGGAGCCCACGCAGCTCCTGTCCGCGAACCAGGTCTCCGTCGAGCACCGCTTCTTCGAGGAGAGCACCCCGGCCCCCGCGGACTGGAGCCACCTCACCATCCGCCAGTCCGCGGATGACTTCCACCGCCTCACCCAGGCGCTCAAGCTCATCTACACCGGCAAGTGGGTGTCCACGGGCGGCAGCAAGGGCGGCGAGACGGTGGTGTTCTTCCGCCGCTTCTACCCGGATGACGTGGACGCCACCGTGGCGTACGTGGCGCCCATCGCGAAGCGCAACGACGAGCGCTTCGTGACCTTCCAGGAGACCGTGGGCGGAGACGCGCAGCTCGCGTGCCGCGAGCGCCTGTGGGCCTTCCAGCGCGAGGTGCTCTCGCGGCGGGACCGGATGCTCACCCTCGTGGACGAATACGCCACGAACAACAACCTGACGTACTCCCAGCTGGGCCGCGAGCTGGCGCTGGAGCACGCCGTCATCGAGACCTACTTCGCCTTCTGGCAGTACTTCCCCGCGTCGACCTGCGCCACGTACATCCCCGAAGCCACAGCCACCACGCCGGATGGGGACCTGTTCGAAGCGCTGGACACCGTGGTCGGCATCAACTCGTTCTCGGACCAGGGCATCACCCCGTACGCGGCCTACTACTACCAGGCCGCGGCGGAGCTGGGCTGGCCCCAGCCCTATGAGAAGCACCTGGGCGCGCTCATCCACTTCCCGGACACCGACACCGGCGAGGTGTACTCGCCGCCGGGCATCCCGTTCGTCTTCCGCCCGGAGGCCATGCCGGACATCCAGGATTGGGTGTCCACGCAGGGCCAGCGCCTGATGTTCATCTACGGCAGCTACGACCCGTGGACGGCGGCGGCCTACGTGCTGGGCAACGCGCAGGACTCCTACCTGTACACGGTCCCGGGAGGCACGCACGGCTCGCGCATCAGCCAGCTGCCCGCCGCCCAGCAGGCGGAGGCGAAGGCCACGCTCAACCGCTGGATGGGCATCACCCCGCTGAAGCGCGCGCCCAGGTACCTGCGCTCGGAGGAGCCGCCCATCGCCGGCCCCCACGTGCCGCCCCGCCTGCGCTAGGCGTCGCGGAACCAGGCCTCTTCAACGGCCCATCTTGTACGGCCCGCCCCGCTCCAGCGCCCGCTGGTACGCGGGGCGCGCATGGAGCCGGTCGAGGTAGGCCGTGAGGTTCGGCAGCTCCGCCAGCAACCGGAAGGACTTCGCGGCCTCCAGCACGAAGCTCAGCTGGATGTCCGCGCCCGTCAGTGAATCACCCACCAGGTACTCACGGCCCTGGAGCGCGCCCTCCAGGTACGTGAGGTGGTTCTTCAGCTCGGAGTCGATGCGCGGCTTGATGGGCGCCGCGGCGTCCCCCAGCCGCTTCACGTAGAGCTGCTGCACGATGGGCAGCATCGCGGAGCCCTCCGCGTAGTGGAGGAAGTGCGTGTAGCGGTCCAGGTCCTCCGGCGCGGGCGAAAGCCGGCCCTGGCCGTACCTGCGGATCACCGACTCGATGATGGCGCCGGACTCCGCCAGCACGCGGCCGCCGTCCTCCACCAGCGGCGACTTGCCCAGCGGGTGGATGGCCTTGAGCTCCGGCGGAGCGAACCCCGTCTTCGGGTCGCGCTCGTAGCGGACGACCTCGTAGTCGAGCCCCAGCTCCTCCAGGAGCCAGAGGATGCGCTGCGAGCGGGATTCGGAGAGGTGGTGGACCTTCAACATGAGGGGAGGGCTCCTGGCACGTGCGCCGGGCACACTCTCCCAGGTCGCTCCTCCGGACCCGCGTCATCCGGAGGAGCGGTGTTCAGCACTAGAACGCGGCGCCGCTGGCGCGCTTGCCGGGCGAGCTCGTCAGGCTGGACACACCTGTGTGCAGCACGAAGGAGCCCGTGGAGGCCCCATCCGGGCCGCGGTTGGCGGACACACCGTCCGTGCCCGAGAGCGACGAGGCGAACGTGGCCGTGTCCACCACCGTGCCGGCGCTGTTCTTCACCGTGACGGTGTCACCGCTGTTGCCCAGGTTCAGCATGCCCGTGGACGCGGCCACCGCGCCCACCGTGCCGGAGGGGATGCCCGCCGCGCCGCCAAACACCACCACCGCCTTGCCCGCCGCCACCGTGGTGCCGCTGGCGAAGGTGTGGCGCACGCCCGTGCCGTCCGACACCGTCCAGCCGCCCAGGTCCACCGCCGCGGTGCCGCTGTTCACCAGCTCCACGAACTCGCCGTTCACATCCGAGCCCGGCTCGTTGAGCAGCACCTCGTTGATGAACACCTTGCCCGTGCCGCCGCCGGTGCCGCCCGTGGTGATGGTGAAGGCCGCGTTGGACAGGTCCGTGACGGTGGCGTTGCTCGCGTCGCTCACGCGCACCCACGCGGTGGTGCTGGCGCTGGAGGGCACCGTCCACGCCACGCCGCCTCCGGAAGCGCCCGTGCTGGCCGTCAGGGTCGTCCACGTGGAGCCGTTCAGGGAATACTCCACCTTCACGTTGGTGATGCCGGACGCCGTCCAGGTGATGGTCTGCGAGGAGCCCGCCGGCCAGCTCTCACCGCCGTTGGGCGACAGCACCGTCACGGACGAGGACGTGGCGCTGTCCCCCGGGATGAGGAAGTCCTTGATGACGCCCATGTGCTGCATGCCGGACGCGCCGCTGTCACCCGACAGCGCCGGGGAGATGTCGGAGAGGGGCGAGTACACGCGCGTGTCCACCACCAGGCCGTTGGCGAACGTGCTGGAGCCCATGACCACCGGCGTCTGGTAGGCGCGCAGGTCGTTGTCCACCAGCACGTGGTCGTACGGCGAGTTGCGGCCCGCGTTGGTGTTGGTGTTGCCATTCTTGTCCGCCGGGTACGGCGACGCCGTGGACACCACGCTGGAGAAGGTGCTGAAGGTCGCCTCGCCGCGGCTGCCGGTGTTGAAGTCACCGCCGATGACCAGGTAGTCGCTGGCGGGCACGTTGGCGTTGATGAACTTCACCAGGTTGGACGCCTCCGTGTTGCGGACGCTGGAGCCCGTCGTCAGCAGGTGCACGCTGATGGCCCACAGGTCCTTGGGCCCCGGGATGTCGATGCGCGCCCACGCGAAGTCGCGATTGGACACCTGCGTGTCGTCCCACTCACCGGCGGCGATGATGGGGTAGCGGCTGATGATGCCGTTCGGAATCTGCGCGCCGCCCTCGCGGTAGTAGGAGAAGCCCGTGCCGAACGCCGTATCCACGAAGCCGCGGAGGTCCGCCGCGGAGTCCGTCTTGTAGTTGAACTCCTGGATCATCACGATGTCGGGGTCGGTGCCCTGGAAGATGCGGATGCCGTGGCCCGGGTCGTAGTCCTGCCCCGTGCCGCTGCTCAGGTTGGCCGCCATCAGGCGCAGCCGCACGTTCAGCGCGTCCTCGCGCGCCACCAGACGCGGCGCCGTCTCCTCCGCGTCCGCCTCCACGGAGCCACCGCACGCGCTCAGCGCCGCGCACAGCAGCGTGAAGGACCACGTACGCCAAAAGGTGGCGGACCGCGGGAAGAGGTCTTGTTTCAGGCTCACGATGTTTCATCCTGCTCCCGGAAAAAACCGGAAGCCGTAGAGGTTCATGGACGTCACGGCAGGGCCGCGGACGCAGTATTCCGCGTACACGACGCCACCGCCGTTTATCCGTCACATTCCTTGAAACGTTGCGTGAGCGGCGCATCCCGCCCGGCGGGGACGCGCAATGTTACGCATTGTTACATCGCGGCCGTGGTGGACAGCGCGACGAAGGCGTAGCGCAGACCTTTACCCAGGGTGACGAAGACGACGAAGGGAAAGGGCCGCACGCCCACGAAGCCGCCCGCGAGCACGAACGCGTCCCCCAGGATGGGCAGCCACGCCATGAGCAGCGCGGGCGCCCCCCAGGTGCGCAGGTTCGCCTCCACGCGCGCCATGCGGGGGCCCTCCTTCTCCCGGCGGCGCGCCACCCAGCGGCCCACCGCGCCGCCTCCGCCGCGAGACACCCACTGACCCAGGATGTAGAGCGTCAACGCGCCCAGCACATTGCCCACGGTGGCGACGACGGTGGCCATCACCGGCGGCGTGCCGTTGTAGATGAGGGCGGCGAGCATCGCCTCGGAGGGCACCGGCACCACGGAGCCCGCCAGCATGGCGACGAAGAACATCCCGGGAAGGCCCCAGGTGGACAGGACGGACGGCTCGGCGGGCATGGGAGGCCTGGGGCCATACACCCGCGGCGGGGCTTTCGTCTTGTCCCGCGTCGCCGCTCCCCTGCCCTCCACCCTGCCCCCCGGTGCCGGAGGCTGTCCGGCGGCGCGGGCCACTCACGGGCAGGGGTTGTAGGGGTGGGTGGCAGTCTCCATCGTCCCCCGCATGCGACGCTCGACGCGCGAACGGTCTGGCATGCGGTCCATCGACACGGAGGATGAGCGCATCGCCTCGCTGCTCGTCGCGGAGAGCCCGGCGCTGCACTTCGAGGGTTCCCGGGACCTGGTGGTGCGGCTGCGCGACGGGCGCCGCTTCGTGCTCACCGTGCTGACCCTGGAGGCGCTGGAGGCGCGGCTGGGCGGGGCCCCGTCCTACGTGGCCACGGGCATCGTCCTGGTGCGGCGGATGTCGGACGGCGCCCTGCTCCACGCGGTGCGCTCGGCGCTGGACCAGGGGCTGGAGCGCTTCGGCACGCTCCAGCCGCCCATCGAGGAGTGAGGCCCAGGGGCCTTCAGGGTGAGGGAGCGGGCGCGGGAGCCTCCGGGAGCCTCCCCGCCACCTTCCGGCCCTGGCGCCAGACGCCGACGACGCGGTCCACTGCGGCGATGTGGGTGGCGGCTTCGCCCTCCACGAGGAAGAGGTCGGCGCGCATGCCCAGCTGGATGCGGCCCCGGTCCTTGAGCTGGAGCAGGGACGCCGCGTTCCCGGTGGCGACGGCCAGGGCCTGTCCCGGCGAGAGGCCCGCGAGCACCATCAGCTTGAGCTCACGGTGCTCCGCGAAGCCGGGGATGCGCAGCGGCGTGGCGCCGGAGTCCGTGCCGAAGCCCACCTTCACGCCCGCGGAGTAGAGCGCCTTCAGGTTGGCCAGGTTGGTTTCGAGCGCGTGGCGCGCCTCCCGGGCCTTGGGGTCCGCCAGGGTCTTCTTGCGCCACGCGGCGTCCTCGAACTGCGCGCGCAGCTCGGGCGACAGCGCGGGCTGGAGCACCGGGTCGTCCACGAGCTGGGGCTGGTCCGCGTAGAGGACGGTGGCTTCGTCCAGCGCCAGCGTGGGCACGTACCAGACGCCGCGCTCCTTCATGGCGTTGACGAAGGCTTCGTCCACGGGCTGGTCGCGCACGCCGTGGGCGAGGATGTCCACGCCCGCGGCCACCACGGCCTTCGCGTCCTCCAGGTCATGGATGTGGGCGGCGACGCGCAGGCCCTGCTTGTGGGACTCGTCGATGACGGCCTGGTAGATGTCCGGCTTCATCTTCGGCAGCTTGCCCAGGAAGCTGTCCACCCAGACCTTCACCAGGTCCACGCGGCTCTTCTTCAGCGAGCGCACGGCGGCGCGGGCCTCCTCCGCCGTGGTGGGGCGGAAGACCTGGTCGGGCGCGTTGTTCGTCATCGCCTGGGGAGGTCCGCCCTCCGGCACGCCAATGCCCTGCCCCGCGCCGAAGAGGTCCGCGCCGCTGAAGCCATCCGCGTGGGCCTCCTCGCGCAGCTCGTTGAACAGCGGCCGGTTCATCCCGAGCGCCGTCACGGTGGTGACGCCGTAGGCGGCGAACTGGCGCAGCTGCTTCTGGACGTTCTCGCGCGTGTAGTTCTGGGAGCCCGTGGTGGTGCCGGACGTCTGGCCCACGTGGCTGTGGTCGGAGATGAGGCCGGGCAGCATCGTCTGCCCCTTGAAGTCGATGATCTCCGCGTCCTTGGGGACCTTCGTGGCGATGGCGAGCCCCACGGACTCGATGCGTCCATCGCGCACCACCACCGCGGCCTGCTTCAGCGGCCGGCCTCCGGAGCCATCCAGCACCGTCCCGCCCTGGAAGACGAGGGTGCGCGAGGGCGCCGCGCTGGCGGACAGCGGCAGCGCGAGGGCGAGCAGGGCGGCGGTCAGGAAACGCGAGCGCATGGGGTGGGCTCCTCGGGGGGAAGCGGGGAACCCTAGGGGTGCGTCCGGACGGGAACAACCCTTCGTGGCCGCGACTGTCGTGGCGCCGGTGCTACAGGCCGGGCGCACGGTGGGAAACGAACGCCGCATCGCGGCGCGCGAGCGACTTCCACCGGGAAACACGGCGCCGTGATTATGCTGCCCGCCCGATGGATGAACCCGGCCTGCAATATCCCGGAGAAGCCCTGCGCGGGTGGCTCCGGCAGTTCGCCAAGACGCCGCTCGCCGAGCCGACGTTGAAGCTGCTGGTCGTGCTGGCGGACACGGTGTTCTTCGCGAGCCTGGGGCGGGAGGAGGGCGAGGCCACGCGCGTGCGCATCGCCTACCACGCGCAGGGGTTGCAGGGCCTGCAGGCGGTGCGCGAGACGGTCTACATCGGAGGACAGAAGGGCAAGCGGCAGGCGTGGGAGACGCTGCCCCTGGAGCCCAAGTCGAGCATCACCGACTTCAGCGTGGAGGCGCTGGTGAAGCTGGCGCCCGCGGCGAACCTGCCGCGCACGGCGGTGGTGGTGGGGCCGCGCGAGGGCAAGCTGCGCATCCAGGGGCTGGCGCGCCGGGTGGAGTACACGGAGTTCCACGCCGAGGGCGAGGAGGACGTCTTCATCCTGCACGCGCCGGAGCCGGGCCACCTGGTGGTGAGCACGCAGGGGCGCGAGGTGTTCCGCTACGAGCAGGGCGCGCCGGTGCCGCCGGGCCGGCGCGTGGCGCTGCACGACCTGCTCTTCCACGAGGACAGCGCGGTGCGCGCGGCGCTGATGGAGATGTGCTCCACGCTGGTGGAGTCCCTGCCCAAGGTGCAGCCGCTGATGGGCGGCAACCGCGAGTGGTACGTGTCGAACGCGGTACAGGGGCTCATCCGGAAGATGGCGGGGTTGCATCACGGGGGGCTCATCGCGCTGTTGCCCAAGCAGCACGACGTGGAGCGCTTCCGCACGCGAGGCAAGTACGTCCTGCCGCCGGAGCAGGGCTCGCTGTTGCGTCAGCGGTTGCAGCGCTTCGTGCAGGCGCGGGCGGACCTCATCAACGGCGCGTGGCAGGCGGAGGCCGGCAAGGCGGCGGAGGAGGAAGAGGATCCGGAGCTGAAGAAGGCCGCCGCCGAGCACGACGACAAGGTGACGGAGAGCGACTTCCAGGCGCTGGTGGAGAGCATCGGGCAGTTCACCGCGGTGGACAACGCGCTGGTGCTGGGGCCGGAGCTGGAGTTGCTCTGCGCGGGGTATCAGATCGCCATCCCGCGAAGCGGTCCGCCGCAGGTCTTCGAGGCGAGGACGCTCCAGGGGCGTCCGGGGCCGCACTACCCCATCAGCCAGCACGGCTCACGCCACCGGGCCGCGGCGGTCTTCGCCAACCAGCACTCCGGAGCCGTGGTGTTCGTGGCGTCGCAGGACGGCCCGCTCCGCTGCCTGCACCGGCCTCCGGGCAAGAAGAAGGTCCTGCTCTGGAGCCTCCTGCTGACGGAGGACTGAGGCCGGAATGAAGCGGCTGGGCTGGGTACTGCTGCTGGGGTGGTTCGTCTCTGGCTGCGCGACGACGCGAGTCGTGCGCCTGGAGGTGGAAGACGGCGAGCGGATCCTCGTCACTCCCCGGGCAGAAGAAGACGCGCCCCGGCTGGAGGAGGACGAGTTCAAGAAGGCCGTGAGGACGCTCGCGAGGGATGTGCGGCCCTCCGCGCATCCGCTGCGTCAGGCACGCGAGCTGTTCGGCCTGCCGGAGCGCAGCGGCCTCTTCGGCTTTCGCGAACGGGCGCGACTCATCGTCCCGCTGGGTGAGGAGGAGGCACGCGAGCTGCGGCTTCTGGAAGCGTCCGACGACCTGACGCGTGGCTATAGACAGTGGTGCGACAAGCGGCGCAAGCAGCCGGGGGACTGCCTGCGCTTGCTGGAAGAAGGCCCCTTGCTGGGCAGCGACGGCCGCTATGCGCTGGCGATGGCCATCGCGATGGACTCCGTCTGGAGCGAGACAGCCCAAGCCCTGGAGGGCATCGCGAGCCCCCAGGCCGTCATGGCCACCCTCACCTCCACTGTGACGATGTACCTGCTGCTGTGGGCCATGCCGGAGCCCGTCTCCAAGGGCCTGGCCGCCCTCATCACCGCTGCGGCGATTGCGTACCTGGGCGTGGACACCGTGTGGAGCATCCTCGACGGCTGGGTGACGCTGGTGCGCCACGTGGACCAGGCCACCACGTTCGTCCAGGTGCGCGACGCGGGCGAAGCCTATGGCGCGGTGCTGGGAAAGAACGCCGCGCGCGTCTTCGTGATGCTGGCTACAGCGGCCATTGGCAACACGGCAGGGCTCGCGATGAAGGCCCCCACCCTGCCTGGCTCCGCACAGGCGGCGGTCGCGGTGGAGACACAAGCAGGCCTCCAGTTCGTCGCCATCGGCGGCGTGCGCTCCGTGGCCATGACGGCCGACGGTTTCACGCTCGCGCTCGCGCCCAACGCGGTGGCCATGTCATCGCGGTCCGGCAAGCCTCAGCGGCACCACCTGGCCACCATCCGCAATGAGAAGTCCGCGAAAACTGGCGGACCGTGGACCCCGCTCTTCCGGCGAATCTTCAAGCGAGCCGGCATGGAGCTGAAGGATCCGGAGAACATCGTCGAAGTCCCAGGCCACCGGGGCCCCCATCCCGCCGAGTACCATCAACTCGTCTATGACAGGTTGAGGCAGGCGACTTCCGAATGCCGCAGCGTAGAAGCATGCCGCGAAGCCCTGACTGACGCTCTCAGGATCTTGGGCGAGCTGGCCAGAACGCGTGGCACGGAGCTCAACCGGTTGCTGACCCAAGGCCGCTGACAGGCACGACCATGACCACCCGCTACTTCAGACTGTCAGAAGACGTCTACGCGCCAGGACGCTGGTATCTGGGCGATCCCGTGGATGAGAAGTCCGTGGAGGTTGAGGACCCGTGGATGTTCAGCGCGGGGAAGCCCATCCAGTCCCCTGGCCTCCTCCGATTTCCCATCGACGAGCCTGGAAGACCGTTGGATTACTCCGAAGCAGGCATCGGAAGTACGCCCATCCTGCATGTCAAACTGGCCACGGTCTTCGCAGCGCTAGCACCCGAGGACATCCAGCTCTTCGCGGTGGACATCCCTGGCTCCCCCGAACAGTTCAACATGCTCGTGGCGACCCGGTTGGTCCGCTGTATCGACGACAAAGCCTCCCGGGAAGTGGAGTACTGGGACCCCATCAAGCACAAGCAGCCTGAGAAGGCGGGCCAGTACTCCTCCGTTGCGGGAATGCGCATCGACCCATCGAAGGTGGGTGATGCCAAGGTCTTCCGCACCTGGGGCTGGAAGGTTGCCCTCATCGTCTCCGAAGACCTGAAGACGGCGCTGGAGCGCACCGGCGCCACCGGCATGCGGTTCACGGAAGTGTAGAGCCTCGCACGCGGGCAGCCCGGCCGGGCCTTGGCACATGCTCCGGATTGTCATGGTACAATCCAATTCATGTCCCAGTCCAATTGGAAGCCGCGCCTGAAACGCTCCGAGGGCCCCCTCTATGGGGCGCTCGTGGATGCGCTCGCGGCGGACATCAGCGCGGGACGGCTTCGCGCGGGGGACCGGCTGCCCACGCACCGGGAGCTCGCGAGCACGCTGGGGACTTCACTGGGCACGGTGACCCGGGCCTACGCTGAAGCGGAACGGCGGGGACTCATCTGGAGCCAGGTGGGCAATGGGACGTTCGTGCGGAACCTGCGCGAGGGGGACCGCTACACGCCCCAGCTCGACCGGACGCGCATCGACCTGGGCCCCACCGCGGTTCCCATCGTCCCCGGCGACATGGGGCACCTCGCGTTCTCAGCCGCGCTCCAACGGCTGGGCGAGCGCGCGGACCTGAGCGCGCTCAGTGGCTATCAGGCTCACGCGGGCACGGAAGCACAGCGGGCAGCAGGAGCCCGCTGGCTGGAGCTCTCGGGCGTACCCGCCACGAGCGACAACGTCATCGTGAGCTGTGGGGCCCAGCACGCGACCTTGATGGCGTTGTCGCTGCTCGCGAACCCGGGCGGACTGCTGGTGGAGGACGTCACCTATCCCGGAGTCCTCGCCGCCGCGGAGTGGCTGCGATTGCCCACCCATCCGGTGGCGCTCGACGCGGAAGGACTCGTCCCGGAGGCGCTCGCGGAGGCCTGCCGGAAGAGCCCGGCGCGGGTGCTCTACTGCACGCCCACGAACCACAACCCGACCACGATCGTCATGCCGTTGAAGCGGAGGCAGGCGCTGGTCGAGGTCTGCCGGAAGTTCGACGTCACCGTCATCGAGAACGGCGCGCTGGCCCCGCTCGTGGCGAAGGCGCCACCGCCCCTGGCCGCGCTGGCTCCCGAACGGACGTACCACCTGGCGAGCCTGTCCAAGGCCGTGCTGCCCGCGCTGCGCGTCGGCTACCTCCGGATGCCGGACCTGGCGTCACGGCAGACACTGGAGCACGCGGCCGCGGCGACGGTCTGGTCCGGGTCTCCCCTGCTGAATGAACTGGCCACGCAGTGGGTGACGGACGGAACGGCCGAGTCCCTGCGCGACGCACGCCGCTCGGAAGCCACGGCCCGCCAGGCCCTGGCGTCAAAGGTCTTGAAGGGCCATCCCTATGTCGCGCACCCCGGCGCGTACTTCCTGTGGATGCCCATCCCGGAACACCGGCGCGCCACGGAGCTGGTGGAGGCCGCCGCCGCACGTGACGTGCTGCTCGGACCCGCGCACCTGTTCGCGGCCCGGCCGGGCCAGGCGCCCAATGCGCTGCGAGTGTCCCTGGCCGCCGCCGGCTCCCGAGAGGAATTGGAGAGGGGCCTGAAGACGCTGGCGGAGCTGCTGGGCACTACGGCCCCGACACCGCGACGCCTGGCCTGACGTCCGCCTTCCCCCGTTCCCGGAGAATGCCAATGACGCCTTCCCTGCCCCACCGTGGTGGACTCCTGCCGCATGCGCGCCTCGCGCTCCTCGTCGCGGGGCTCGCCGTCCCCTGGATGCCGGCATGGGCGGAGGCGAAGGACACACTCCAGGCCCGGCTGGACTTCTCGGAAGCCTCGTTTCACTGGGCGGAGCGCATCCGCGACACCCTCACGCCCCCCCGGTGGCTCCCCGATGGGGAGCGGTTCATCTACCAGTCCAGGGTCGAGCCCTACGGCGAAACCTGGGTCCTGGTGGATGCGAGGAAGCGCACCCAGCAGCCCCTGCTGGACGCGGAGTCCCTGCGCTCACAGCTCACGGCGCTGTTCGGCAAGCCGATGACGTTGCCCGTCGTCGTGCCCTTCACGCTGACCGCCGATGCGAAGGGCATCGTCTTCACGGTCCAGGGACGGGCGTTCTCACTGGGCCTCACCGACAAGCGGGTCGTGGCGCTCGAGCCCACGCATCCGGTAGCGCTGTCGCTCGCGCGCGGCAATGTCCTGTCTCCGGACACGGGAGCGGTCGCGGTGCAGCGGGACACGGGGTTCGCGGTGGTGGACGCGAAGGGCACGACGCGTCTGGAGCGAGCCGGCACCGAGGACACGCCGTGGCGGCTGCCGGAGGCGGCGTGGTCTCTCCGGGGCCGGTTCCTCGCGGTCTGGCGCGACGACATGCGGGGCATGCACCGGATTCCGGTGGTCGACTACAGCACCCCGCTGGAGAAGGTGTCGTGGGTGCCCTACTCCAAGGCGGGCACGCCGCTGATGCGCTCGGAGCTGCACTTCGTCTCGATGGAGACGGGACAGGTGACGCCCGCGCAGGGCGAAGCGACGGAAGGCTACGACTGGTTCGCGGGGTGGCGTCCGGACGGCAGCGAGGCGCTGGTGCTCCAGCTGTCACGGGATGGAAAGCGATTGGACCTGGTGGCGGTGGAGCCCGCGACGGGCAAGCGCCGCCGCGTGCTTCGGGAGGAGCGCAAGGAGACCTTCGTGGCGGCGCTGGAGTTCTCGGTGGGGGGATGGTCCCAGCAGGTGAAGCCCTTGCCGGACAACCGGCACTTCCTCTGGATGTCGGAGCGCGATGGCTGGCGCCACGTCTATCTGTATGACTATTCCGGCAAGCTCGTGCGCCAGCTCACGCGGGGCGCGTTCCCGGTCCACGCGGTGGTGGGCATCACGCCGGAGTCGGACGCGTTCTTCGTGGTGGCATCCGCGGAGGCCGGGGCACCGTATGACAGGAAGGTGTACCGGGCAGGGATGTCCGGCGGGCCGCTGAAGCTGCTGACACCCGAGCCCGGAGCACACCGGCCCGAGCTGTCCTCCTCCACCCGCTACTTCGTGGACGGACACTCCAGCCGCGAGAAACCCCGGGTCTGGGACGTGGTGTCCACGGAGGGGAAAGCCTCCTTCCGCTACGCGAAGGCGGACACGCGAGGCCTGGCGGAGCTGCACTACACGCCGCCGGAAGGCATCACGGTCAAGGCCGCGGACGGCGTCACGCCGCTCTATGGCGTGCTGTACAAGCCGTGGAACTTCGATCCGAAGAAGCGCTACCCGGTCATCGACGTCATCTACGCGGGGCCGTTCGTAACGATGGTGCCGTGGAGCTACGTGGGATCGTACGAGTCACGCTTCGCGCATTCGCTCGCGCAGCTCGGGTTCATCGCGATGGTGTTGGACGCGCGGGGCACGCCAGGGCGGAGCAAGGCGTTCCAGGACGTGAACTACGGCCGCGTGGGCCAGACGGAGATTCCGGATCACGTCGCGGCGCTGAAGCAGGCAGCGGCCAGCCGCCCCTACATGGACCTGGAGCGGGTGGGCATCCACGGTCATTCCTGGGGAGGCTACTTCGCGCTGAGGGGCATGCTGACGGCGCCGGAGTTCTTCAAGGCGGGCTACGCGGGAGCACCGGGAGCCCTGACGGAAGAAGCCATCATCAACGAGCCGAACATGGGCCTGCTGGCGGAGAACCCGGACGGCTACGCGGCAGGCTCCAACGAAGCGCTGGCGGACAAGCTCCAGGGAGCGCTCAAGCTGATGCACGGAACGAGCGACGTGAACGCATCGCTGTCCACGACGATGCGGATGGCCCAGGCGCTGGTGCGCGCGAACAAGCACTTCGACCTGCTGATCATGCCCGGCGAAGACCACAGCCCCCCGGGCCGCTACTACCTGGACGACGTGCGCCAGTTCTTCCTGCGGGAACTGGGAGAGCCCCGGTGATGAAGCGGCTGGGCTGGGTACTGCTGCTGGGGTTGCTCGTCTCCGGCTGCGCGACGACGCGAGTCGTGCGCCTGGAAGTGGACGACGGCGAGCGGGTCGTCATCACGCCCCGGGAAGAGGAAGACGCGCCCCGGCTGGAGCAGGACGAGTTCAAGAAGGCCGTGAGGACGCTCGCGAGGGATGTGCGGCCCTCCGCGCATCCCCTGCGTCAAGCGCGCGAGCTGTTCGGCCTGCCGGAGCGCAGCGGCCTCTTCGGCTTTCGCGAACGGGCGCGACTCATCGTCCCGCTGGGTGAGGAGGAGGCACGCGAGCTGCGGCTTCTGGAAGCGTCCGACGACCTGACGCGTGGCTATAGGCAGTGGTGCGACAAGCGGCGCAAGCAGCCGGGGGACTGCCTGCGCTTGCTGGAGGAAGGGCCCTTGCTGGGCAGCGACGGCCGCTATGCACTGGCGATGGCCATCGCGATGGACTCCGTCTGGAACGAGACGGCCCAAGCCCTGGAGGGCATTGCAAGCCCCCAGGCCGTCATGGCCACCCTCACCTCCACCGTGACGATGTACCTGCTGCTGTGGGCCATGCCGGAGCCCGTGTCCAAAGGGATTGCCGCCCTCATCACCGCCACGGCAATGGCCTACCTGGGCGTGGACACCGTGTGGAGCATCCTCGACGGCTGGGTGACGCTGGTGCGCCACGTGGACCAGGCCACCACGTTCGTCCAGGTGCGAGACGCGGGCGAAGCCTATGGCGCGGTGCTGGGAAAGAACGCCGCGCGCGTCTTCGTGATGCTGGCTACAGCGGCCATTGGCAACACGGCGGGGCTCGCGATGAAGGCTCCGACGCTGCCCGGCTCCGCTCAAGCGGCGGTCGCGGTGGAGACGCAAGCGGGCCTCCAGTTCATGGCCATCGGCGGCGTGCGCTCCGTGGCCATGACGGCCGACGGTTTCACGCTCGCGCTCGCGCCCAACGCGGTGGCCATGTCATCGCGGTCCGGCAAGCCTCAGCGGCACCACCTGGCCACCATCCGAAATGAGAAGTCCTCGAAGAACGGCGGACCGTGGACTCCGCAATTCCGCCGGCTCTTCAAGCGGGCCGACATGGAACTGAACGACCCGGAGAACATCGTCGAAGTCGCAGGCCACCGGGGGCCTCATCCCAGGGCGTATCATGAGCAGGTCTTGCAGGAACTGAGTGCCGCCATGGAAACCTGCCGGACCGTCGTGCAATGCCGCGAAGTCCTGACGAATGCACTCCGAGTCCTCGCCAAGGAAGCCTCCACTCCGGGAACCCCGCTCAATCAACTCCTGACCTCACGGAAGGGGCGCTAGTAACTCCCCCATGGCTGCCCGATATTTCGAACTCACGGAGGACGTTCAGGAAGGCATCTGGGTCCTGGAGGTCCCCTGGAATGAGCTACGCCAGGAAGAGGAAGACCCTTGGATGTTCACGAAGGGAAGTCCTATTCACGTGGAAGGGCGCCTCACCGTTCCCATCGGAGAACCAGGCCGCCCCCATGACTTCTGCCGAATTCCCTTTGGTCTGACGCCTGTCGTTCACATCAAGCTCGCGAATGTGCTTCTGGAGCACGCGGCGGATGACGTGCAGTTCATCCCCGTCACCATCCCGAAGCATCCCGACCAGTACGCACTCCTCGTTGCCACGAAGCTCATCCGCTGCATCGACGAGAAGGCCTCCACGGCGGTTCGCCACTGGGAAGCCCAGCACGGTCGCCCGGAAAAGCTGGGCCAGTACCGCTCCGTCTACGGCATGCGCATCGACAAGTCGAAGGTGGGTGACGCGAAGATCTTCCGCCCCTGGGGCTGGAATGGCTCGCTCATCGTCTCCGAGGACCTGAAGACGGCGCTGGAGCGCACCGGCGCCACCGGCATGCACTTCACGGAGGTGTAGTGTAGGAGGGGCCCATGCCCCGCTCGGACAGCTTCATGGAGTACACGGTCGAACTGCTCAAGCCGCTCGGCCCGGTGCAGGCCCGCTCGATGTTCGGTGGATGGGGCCTGTATTACGGCGGCCGGATGTTCGGCCTCATCATCCAGGGCCAGCTGTATTTGAAGACGGACGACGTCACCCGCCCCGACTTCGAGGCCGAGGGCTGCCGGCCCTTCATCTACCAGAGCCGCGGCAGGGAGCAGCCCATGAGCTACTGGACGCCGCCCGCGGACGCAGAGGACGACGGCCGCCGCCTGCTTCCCTGGGCCCGCCGCGCCGTGGACGCCGCCAACCGCGCCGCGATGAAGAAGGCCGCGAAGAAGGCACCGGCCGCGAAGAAGGCACCCGCGGCCAAGAAGGCACCGGCCGCGAAGAAGAAGCCCGCCGCGAAGAAGAAGCCCGTCAGGCGGTCTTGATCTTCGCCACGTCGCCGAGCCCCAGCTCGGCGATGGAGACCTCGCGCATCCGGAACTTCTGCACCTTGCCGGTGACCGTCATCGGGAAGCTGTCCACGACCTTCCAGTGGCGGGGAATCTTGAAGGTGGCGATGCGGCCGGTGCAGAACGCCGTCAGCGCCTCCGGCGTGAGCGACGCGCCCGCCTTCAGGCGCACCCACGCCATCACCTCCTCGCCATACCTCACGCTGGGCACGCCGATGACCTGCGCCTCGCTGATGTCCGGGTGCGTGTGCAGGAACTCCTCCACCTCGCGCGGGTACACGTTCTCTCCGCCCCGGATGATCATGTCCTTGATGCGGCCGACAATCTTGACGTAGCCCTCGGCGTCCATGGTCGCCAGGTCGCCGGTGTGCATCCACCCTGCCCGGTCGATGGCCGCCGCCGTGGCCTCCGCGTTGTCCCAGTACCCGAGCATCACGCTGTAGCCTCGCGTGCACAGCTCTCCCGGCTGGCCCAGCGGCACCACCGCGCCCGTGTCCGGGTCCACCACCTTCACCTCCAGGTGCGGGTGCACGCGGCCCACCGTGGCCACGCGCTTCTCCAGCGTGTCATCCAGCGGGTTCTGCGTGGACACGGGCGACGTCTCCGTCATGCCGTAGCAGATGGTGACCTCCTCCATGTGCATCCGCGACTGCACCTGCTTCATCACCTCCACCGGACACGGCGAGCCCGCCATGATGCCGGTGCGCAGGGACTTCAGGTCGAACTCGCCGAAGCGCGGGTGGTCCAGCTCCGCGATGAACATGGTGGGCACGCCGTAGAGGGACGTGCAGCGCTCGGCCTGCACCGTCTGGAGCACCGCCAGCGGGTCGAACGCCTCGCCCGGAATCACCATGGCCGAGCCGTGCGACGTGCAGGCCAGGTTGCCCATCACCATGCCGAAGCAGTGATAGAACGGCACCGGGATGCACACGCGGTCCTCCGGCCCGTAGCGCAGCACCTCGCCCACGAAGAAGCCGTTGTTGAGCACGTTGTGGTGCGACAGCGTCGCGCCCTTCGGGAACCCCGTGGTGCCGGACGTGTACTGGATGTTGATGGGGTCATCGAACTGGAGCGACAGCTCGCGCGCCTCCAGCACGTCGTCGCCCATGCCCGCGCCGCCCCTCACCAGCCGGTCCCAGTCCGAGTCCAGCACCAGCGCCTCGCGCAGGCCCGCGCACCGGGGCCGCACCTCCGCCAGCATCCGCGTGTAGTCCGTCTGCCGGAAGCCCTTCGCCAGCAGCAGCACGCTCACACCCGCCTGGTTGAGCGCGTACTCCAGCTCCGACGTGCGGTAGGCGGGGTTCAGGTTGACCAGGATGGCGCCCGTGCGCGCGAGCGCGTACTGCGACACGGTCCACTCGAAGCGGTTGGGCGACCAGAGCCCCACCCGGTCGCCCTTCTGGATGCCCAGCGCCAGCAGGCCCTTGGCCACCGCCGTCGTCGCGTCCCAGAACTGCCGCCAGGTGACGCGGTAGTTCTGCGACGCCACCACCAGCGCCTCGCGGTCGCCATAACGCTCGACGGTGCGGCGCAGGTTCTGACCGATGGTCTCCCCCAGCAGCGGGGTGGTGCTGGTGCCATGGGCATAGGACAGGGCGGTCGTCATATTTCCATCGTCCCCAGGGTGGCCCCACGTCGGCAAGCGTCAGCGTGGAGCAGGGCCTCTGGCTGTCCGCTTGTACCCGCCGACGCACTCGCTACGGTCGTGGGCTTTCCCGGGGGATTCACATGCGCCTGTCGCAGTTGCTCTGCCGTGGGTTGTGGGGCTTCGCCTTGCTGTCCGTCCTTCGCGGGGGCACGGCCCTGGCGGCCGGGGAGACGCCCATCGTCGTCGGCACCCGCATCACGCTGACCTCCAAGGTGCTGGGGGAGGAGCGTCCGCTGATGATCCACCTCCCCGACGGCTACGACGCAGCGCCCACCGAGCGCTACCCGGTGCTCTACGTGCTGGACGCGGAGACGCACTTCGTCCACGTCGCCGGCATGGTGGAGTTCCTGGCCAGGACGCGGCACATCCCGGAGATGATCGTCGTCGGAGTCCCCAACACGACGGACCGCGAGCGCGACCTCACCCCGCCCTTCTCCAAGACGGAGCGCATCGACGACGGCCGGCTGCTCTCCGAGGTCGCGCCCACGGCGGGCCATGCGGACACCTTCCTGCGCTTCTTCATGGAGGAGCTCGCCCCGGCCGTGGAGGCGCGCTACCGCACGCAGCCCTACCGCATCCTGGTGGGCCACTCGTTCGGCGGCCTCTTCGCGATGCACGTCCTCACGCACAAGCCGGAGAGCTTCAACGCCTACGTGGCCCTCAGCCCCTCCGTGCACTGGAACTCCGCGGAGCTCGTGCGGACCGCGCCGGAAGCCCTCGCGCGCCTCGCCCCGCCGGGCCGCGCGCTGTACCTGGACGAGGACGCGGAGGAGGCCCCCAACGTCGCCCGCCTTCGCAAGCTCACCCAGGACCTGCGCAAGCGAAAGCCCGCGAACCTCACGTGGCGCTACGACGAACTGAGAGGCCAGGACGACCACGCGAGCCTTCCACACATCGGGACGTATGAAGGGCTGCGGTTCCTCTTCAACGGATGGAAGGTCCCCGAAGCGCTCCAGATGACCGGAGACCTGGCGCGACTGGAGGCTCACTACACAGGGCTGTCCAAGCGCGTGGGCTATCCGGTGGTCCCCCAGGAGCGACTGTTCAACGTGGTGGGCTATCGCCACCTGGATGCGAAGCGCCTTCCCCAGGCCATCGCCGCCTTCGAGCGGAACATCACCCTCCATCCCGACTCCAGCAACGCGCATGACAGCCTGGCGGATGCGCTGGAAGCGGCGGGACGCCTCCGGGAAGCCCTGACGCACCGGGAGCGCGCCGTCGCACTGGCTCGCGAGCATCAGGATCCGGACCTGCCGCACTACCAGAAGCACGCGGATGACCTCCGCGCCCGGCTCGCACCCTGAATCCTTCGGCCCCGGTCACGGGCAGAGAGCGAGAGCTGGCTTCCGGCTTGAACGCCGCATGCGGTCCACGCCCTGGCACGCGGCGCAGAAATAGAGCGTGCGCGCCGCCAGCGGCTGCCCCGTTACCTTCCCACCGCAGCGCGGGCACGGCAGGCCCGCGCGGCCGTACACGCAGAAGCGCTCCGCGCGCTTGCGCCCGGGGGATGGAAGCGGCGGCGCGCCGGGCGTGACGATGAGCCCGTCGCGCACGCCGTCCTGAAGCAGCGCCCGCATCGCGCTCCACAACCTGTCGAACGCGTCCCGCTCCAGCTCGCACGCGGGCAACAGCGGCGGCAGTCGCGCGACGAACAGCGCCTCCGCCCGCACGATGTTCCCCACGCCCGCGATGCGCCCCTGGTCCAGCAGCGCCTGCGCCAGCGGCATGCGTCCCCGCGTCAGCCGCGCATATGCCCGGTCCGGTGACGCATCCACGCGCAGCGGATCCTCCCCCAGCCTCGCGCGCAATGTGGCCTCCTCCTCCAGCGACAGCAGCTCGCACGCGGACGGGCCGGACAGGTGCAGCGTCGCCCCATCCGAGGCCAGCCTCAGCCGGCACGCGGGCGACGGCACCGGCGCGTCCTTCCGGAAGTGGCGGATGCGGCCGAAGAGCCCCAGGTGGATGTGCAGCCGCACGTCCCCTTCGAACGTGTGGAACAGGTGCTTGCCGTGCGCGTCCACGTTCAGCAGCGCCCGCCCGGACAACACGCGCGCCACCTCCGCCCGGCCCTGGGGCGAGTCGGCCGTGAAGCGCCGCCCCACCAGCCAGCGGCGGTGGACCCGGGCGACCCGGTGGATGCTGTGACCTTCAGGCATCCCCCTGGGTAATCCCCACCTTGCCTCGCCGCCGTGGCGCACCACGTCCTGCCCCCTGGCCGGCCGGACGTCCGCGACGTTTTCCCGCCAGCGGCATCCACGTCCGGACCCCGTCACGTTATCATGACGCAACGCCCCATGGACGATCCGAACGCCCGATTGGTTGCCACCCTGCTGGAGGCGCGTCAGCGCCACTGCTTCCCCCCGGACGTGCGCAAGGCGGCGCCGGAGTTCGTCGCGCAGGTGCTGGGGCTGCTCTTCCCGCACTTCGCGGAGCGGCTGGAGTGCAACGCCGCCGCCGTGCGCCGGGACGTCACCGCCGTGGAGGCGAGCCTCCAGCGCATCCAGTCGCTGCTCGCGCCGCACTACCCCGTCACGGACGCGGGCATGTCCTCGCGCTTCATGGCGAAGCTGCCGGACCTCTATGAATGGCTGCAGCAGGACGCGCGCGCCATCTTCGAGGCGGACCCCGCCGCGCGCAGCGTGGACGAGGTGGTGCTCACCTACCCGGGCTTCTACGCCATCGCCATCTTCCGCGTGGCGAACGCGCTGCACCGGCTGAACTTCCCCCTGCTGCCGCGCCTGCTCACCGAGTACGCCCACCAGCGCACCGGCGTGGACATCCACCCGGGCGCCACCATTGGCCGCAGGTTCGTCATCGACCACGGCACGGGCCTGGTCGTCGGCGAGACGACGGTGATTGGCGACAACGTGAAGCTCTACCAGGGCGTCACGCTGGGCGCGCTGATGGTGGAGAAGGCGCTGGCGGACAAGAAGCGCCACCCCACCATCGAGGACGACGTGGTGGTGTACGCGAACGCCACCATCCTCGGAGGCAACACGGTGGTGGGCCGGGGCAGCATCATCGCCGGCAACGCGTGGCTCACGCAGAGCGTGCCCGCCAAGTCCGTCGTCACCCGCCGCAGCGAGGTGCGCGCACGCCACGGCGAAGAGGGCCTGGACGTCCTCGACTACCAGATTTGAGTCTTCCCCACGCAGTGCCCGTTCCCCATCCACAGGAGACGCCATGAAGGTCGACAACATCCTGCAGACCATTGGCAACACGCCGCACGTGCGCATCAACCGGCTGTACCCGTCGCGCGTGACGGTGCACCTGAAGCTGGAGCGCGCCAACCCGGGCGGCAGCATCAAGGACCGCATCGGCCTGGCCATGATTGAAGACGCGGAGAAGAAGGGTCTCCTCAAGGAGGGCAGCGTCATCATCGAGCCGACCAGCGGCAACACCGGCATCGGCCTGGCCATGGTCGCCGCGGTGAAGGGCTACAAGCTCATCCTGGTGATGCCGGAGTCCATGAGCATCGAGCGCCGCCGCGTGCTCGCCGCCTACGGCGCCCAGTTCGACCTCACGGAGCGCGCCAAGGGCATGAAGGGCGCCATCGCCCGCGCCCAGGAGCTGGTCGCGCAGACGCCCAACGCGTGGATGCCGCAGCAGTTCGAGAACGAGTCCAACGTCGAGGTCCACAAGCGCACCACCGCGCAGGAGATCCTGAACGACTTCCCGGAGGGCCTGGACTACCTCATCACCGGCGTGGGCACCGGCGGCCACATCACCGCGTGCGGTGAGGTGCTGAAGGCGAAGTGGCCCAAGCTGAAGGTGCTCGCGGTGGAGCCGGCGAAGTCCCCCGTCATCAGCGGCGGCGCACCGGGCCCCCACCCCATCCAGGGCCTGGGCGCGGGCTTCATCCCGAAGAACCTGCACACGGCCATCCTCGACGGCACCATCCAGGTGGATGAGAAGGACGCCTACGAGTTCACCCGCCGCGCCGCGCGCGAGGAGGGCATCTTCGTGGGCGTGTCCTCCGGCGCCGCGCTGTCCGCGGTGAACCAGAAGCTGGCGGAGATGCCGGACGGCAGCCGCGTGCTCGCCTTCTGCTACGACACGGGCGAGCGCTACCTGTCCGTGGAGAACCTCTTCCCCGCTCAGTAGTCACGCCGCGCGCCACGGTCCGGGTGGAACGCCTCACCCGGGCCGGTACGCGCGTACCAGTTCCACCAGCCGGTCCATCTCCTCCTCCGTGTTGTAGAAGTGCGGCGACAGGCGGATGCGCCCGCGCCGGACGGAGTGGGACACCTTCTGCTCCCCCAGGTACGCGCTGAGCGCGCGGACGTTCGCGCCGGGCGGCAGGAAGGTGAGGATGCCCGCGCGGTCCTTCGGCTCCGGGCCCACGTCGCAGCCCAGCCCGCGCAGGCCCGCGTCCAGCCGGGCCAGCAGTTGGCCAATGCGCGCGCCAATGGCGTCCGTCCCCACCTCCAGCAGCAGCTCCAGCGCGGCGCCCAGCGCGTAGATGCCGGGGTACGCGGCGCTGCCCTCCTCGAACTTCGCCGCGTCCGGGCGCAGCTCGAAGTGCGAGCGGTTGAAGTTCCACGCGTCGGTGGTGCTGCGCCAGCCCACCAGCACGGGACGCACGCGCGGCAGCACGTCCTTCGCCACGTACATGAAGCCGATGCCGGAGATGCCCAGCATCCACTTGTGGCTGTCCGCGCTGAGGAAGTGCACGCGGCTCTTCTTCACGTCCACCGGGATGCAGCCCACGCTCTGGATGCCGTCCACGCACAACAGCACGCCCCGGCGCTCACACAGTTCACCCAGCGCGTCCAGGTCCGTGCGGTGGCCGGTGGCGAACTGCACCGACGACACCGCCACCAGCCGCGTGCGCGGGGTGAGCACGGACGCCACGGCCTCCGGCGTCACGCCCCCATCCGGCGTGGGGATCTCGCGGACCTCCACGCCCCGGCTCTTGAGGTGCAGCCACGGGTAGACGTTGGAGGGGTACTCGATGCCCGTGGCGACGGCGACCTCGTCCCCGGGTTGCCAGTCCAGCCCTTCCGCCACCAGCCCCAAACCGTGGCTGGTGTTGCGCACGAAGGCCACCTCTTCCGGAGTCGCGCCGATGATGCGCGCCGCGAGACTGCGCACCTTCTCGCAGTGGGCCTCCCAGCCTCGCTCATGGAGGACGCCGTGGTTCACCACGTCGTCCATCCAGGCCTTCACCGCGGCGGCGGCGCGCGTGCTGGTGGGCGCGACTCCCGCGTGGTTGAGGTAGAGCTGGTCCTTCAGGACGGGGAACTCGGCGCGGTAGGACTCGAACGGGGCACTCATGGCCAGCGAGTGTATCCACCCGACCGCGCTCCACGGCACGCGCCGGAAAGCCCCGGTCGACTACAGGACGACCAGCAGGCCCAGCGACGCCGTGGGGTACACCGTGCGCAGGCCCAGGTTGCTGGAGCCCACCCGCAGCTCCCGCACGTCCGTGAAGGTGAAGCCCGGGCCGGCCCGCGCGGACAGGCCCACGCGCCCGGAGCCCGGCCGCCACATCACGCCCAGCGCCGGCTCCAGGAAGGCCGTCGTCGTGTAGTCCTTGCGGTCCGGCATCGCCGCGCCTTCCGGACGCGCGACGAACTCCTCCAGGCCCACCGTCATCCCCACGAACGGGCGCACCGTGCCGTCCGCCAGGAAGGCCAGCGTGTAGCGGCTGTCCACGCCCACGCCGAAGTTGAGCTTCACGTCGTTGCCGCCCACGTTGGTGAAGCGCGCCTTCGCGCCCAGGGAGCGATTCCACCCGCCCGCGCGCCCCAGCAGACCGAACGCCAGACGCGAGTCCCGCGACGGCGCCACCTCCGCCCGGATGCCATACAGCGAGCCGTCCAGCGCCGGCGGCTGCAGCTCCAGGAGGAACGCCCCGCGCCGCTGCCCCTCCTGCCCCGTGGACGAGGACGTCATGTCCTGCGCCATCGCCGGCACCGACACCAACGCCGCACCCACCGCCGCCGCCTTCACCCACTGCATCGACCGCCTGGACTCGACTCGCATGGCCCGTCTCCTTCGGTTTAGCCGGACGACTAATTTAGTCACACGACTAACTAAGACCGCCGACGCGGGATGTCAAGGCAACGAGCGGTCGCTGCCCTTGCGGGGGTAGGAGGCAGTGCCCTATGGGTCTGGGATGCCTTCCCCCCGCCGTGGCAAGACGCCGCCTCCCCCCGCCGCACCGGAGCCTGACGCCCGGGCGCGCCTCATCGCCGCTGGCCAGCGCGTGCTGGGGGAACGGGGCTACGACGCCGCGACGGTGAAGGAGGTGGCGCGCGAGGCCGGGGTGAACCAGGGCCTGGTGCACTACTACTTCGGCAGCAAGGACGCGCTGCTCCTGGCCGTCACCCAGGAGGCGAGCCGGCAGTACCTGACGGAGCTGGAGCGGCTGCGCGCGCAGACGCCCGCGGAGGAGCTGGCGCAGACCGCGTTCACCTGGGGCGAGAAGCTGGCCACGGACGCGCCGGGCACGTGCCGGCTGCGCTACGAGCTGTTCGCGCTGGGCCTGCGCAACAAGGAGCTGACGCCCGCGGTCGCGCAGCTCTTGGGCCAGGGTGACGAGGAGATTGCCCGCACCGTGGCGCACGTGCGCACGGGCCATGACTCGACGCCTACCGCCGAGGACCTGCACTACGCGGTCATCATCAAGGCGTGCGTGGACGGGCTCGCGCTGCACCACCAGCTGGACAAGGGCTTCGACCCGCTGCCCGTGTACGCGCTCTTGCGGCGGATCATCCTGGCCAGCATCGAGCAGCCCGCGCCGCCCCGCTCCCCCGCTCGCAAGCCGAAGGCCCAGGGCCGGCGTGGCACGCGTTCGTCACGCACGCCGCGCAAGGCGCCAGGCCCGCGCCGCCGCTGAGCAGGCACACCGCCAGCACGCCAACACATATTCAACATTCAGTGGCCTCACCAACCCGGCGGGGCGCAGGATGTCTGGCATGGACTTCCAGCCTTCCTCCAGGACGACCGAATACCTGGAGCGCGTGAAGCGCTTCATGTCTGACCACATCGAGCCGGTGGAGGGCGACTACCTCCGGGCGCTGCACGCCATGGAGGCCGGGGGTGACTGGCGCCAGTGGAAGGTGCCGCCGGTGATGGTGGAGCTCAAGGCGCGCGCGAAGGCGGCAGGGCTGTGGAACCTCTTCCTCCCGGACGCGAAGCTGGGCGCGGGCCTGAGCACGCTGGAGTACGCGCCGCTCGCGGAAGCAATGGGCCGCAGCTTCATGGCGCCGGAGGTCTTCAACTGCAGCGCCCCGGACACCGGCAACATGGAGGTGCTCTGGCGCTACGGCTCTCCCGAGCAGCAGGAGCAGTGGCTGAAGCCGCTGCTCGCGGGCGACATCCGCTCGGTGTTCTGCATGACGGAGCCGGACGCCGCGTCGTCGGACGCCACCAACATGCAGGCCACCGCCGAAGTGGACGGCGACCACGTCGTCCTCAACGGCAAGAAGTGGTGGTCCAGCGGCCTGGGCCACCCCAACGCGAAGGTGGCCATCTTCATGGGCCGCACGTCGCAGGCGGGCGCGGACCGCCACCACCAGCACTCCATGGTCCTGGTGCCCCTGGACGCGCCGGGCGTCGAAATCATTCGCATGCTGCCCGTGTACGGCGACCATGACGCCCCGCACGGCCACGGCGAGGTGCACTTCAACAACGTGCGGCTGCCGGCATCCGCGCTCATCTCCGGGCCGGGCATGGGCTTTGAAATCGCGCAGGGCCGTCTGGGGCCGGGCCGCATCCACCACTGCATGCGCTGCATTGGCGCGGCGGAGCGGGCGCTGGAGCTGATGATCGACCGGGGCATGAACCGCACCGCGTTCGGCAAGCCGCTCATCAACCTGGGCGGCAACCGCGAGCGCGTGGCGGAGGCGCGCATCGCCATCGACCAGGCGCGCCTGCTCACGCTGTACGCGGCGTGGAAGCTGGATGACGTGGGCGCCATGGGCGCGATGACGGAGATTTCGGCCATCAAGGTCGTGGCGCCCAACGTGCTCCAGCAGGTGGTGGACGACGCCATCCAGGTGCACGGCGGCGCGGGGGTGTCTCGCGACACGCCGCTCGCGGGCTTCTTCGCCCAGGCGCGCAGCCTGCGCATCGCGGACGGCCCGGATGAGGTCCACAAGGGCGTCATCACCCGCATCGAGCTGGCGAAGCGCGGCTTCAGCAAGGGAGGTTGAACATGACGACCCCGGTCTCCATCCCGCTGGACGAGGGCAAGGCGGTGCGCTCCGGCGAGGCGCTGGACGTGCCCTCGGTGGACGCGTGGCTGAAGGCCCAGGTGCCCTCGCTCCAGGGCACGCCGGAGGTGACGCAGTACACGGGCGGCGCCTCCAACTGGACCTACCGGCTCAAGTACGACAACCGCGACCTCATCCTGCGCAGGCCGCCCTCGGGCACCAAGGCGAAGTCCGCGCACGACATGTCGCGCGAGTACACCGTGCAGCAGGCGCTCAAGCCCGTGTACCCGGTGGTGCCCACCATGGTGGGGCTGTGCCAGGACCCGGCCGTGCTGGGCGCGGAGTTCTACGTGATGGACCGCATCCCCGGTCTCATCCCGCGCAAGCACCTGCCGAAGGGGCTGGACCTGGACAAGGCGCGCACGCGCCAGCTGTGCCTCAACGTGGTGGATCAGCTCATCGCGCTGCACGGCGTGGACGCGCAGGCGGTGGGGCTCCAGTCGCTGGGCAAGGGGCCGGGCTATCCGCAGCGCCAGATTTCCGGCTGGTCCGACCGCTACGAGAAGGCGCGCACCTGGAACGTGCCCCGGATGAAGCGCACGCGCGAGTGGCTGGCCGCGCACGTGCCCCCGGACATCAAGACGTGCGTCATCCACAACGATTGGCGCTTCGACAACGTGGTGCTGAAGCCCGAGGACCCCACGCAGGTCATCGGGGTGCTGGACTGGGAGATGGCCACGCTGGGCGACCCGCTGATGGACCTGGGCAACACGCTGGCCTACTGGGTCCAGGCGGATGACGACGCCTTCCTGCGCATGACGCGGCGGCAGCCCACGGACCTGCCCGGCATGCTCACGCGCGAGGAGGTGGTGGCGTACTACCTGGAGCGCACCGGCCTGAAGCCCTCCAACTGGACCTTCTACGAGGTCTACGGCGTCTTCCGGCTCGCGGTCATCGCGCAGCAGATCTACTACCGCTACCACCACAAGCAGACGCGCAACCCGGCGTTCAAGAACTACTGGCTCATCGTCAACTACCTGGCCTACCGCTGCCAGCGGCTCATCAAGAAGGCGGGCGGCTGATGGGCGCGCTCTACCTCATCCGCCACGGGCAGGCGTCCTTCGGCGCGAAGGACTACGACAAGCTGTCGGACGTGGGCGTGGAGCAGGCGCGCGTGCTGGGCGCGGCGCTGCGCTCGCGGCTGCCCAGGGTGGACGCCGTGGTGACGGGCACGATGCTGCGCCACCGCGAGACGGCGGACGCGTGCCTCCAGGCGATGGGCCAGCAGGTGGAGCCCGTGCGCACGGCCGGGTTCAACGAGTTCGACCACGAAGAGGTCGTGCACCGGCACACGCCGCGCTACGCGGACTTCCACGTGCTGCGCGAGGAGCTGGCGCAGGCGAAGGACCCTCGCCGCGCGTACCAGGACCTCTTCACGCAGGCCGTGGGGCGCTGGGTCGCGGGCGGGCACGACAGCGAGTACCGGGAGCCCTGGAGCGCGTTCAAGGCGCGCTGCCTGGAGGCGCTGGCGGCGCTCATCGCGTCGCTGGGGCCCTCCAAGACGGCGCTGGTGTTCACTTCCGGCGGCCCCATCACGGCCATCAGCCAGGACCTGCTGGGCATCCCGGATGAGCACGCGTTCCGGACGAACTGGACGCTGGCGAACTGTGGACTCACGAAGGTCATCTACAGCGAGCGGGGCAGGTATCTGTCCACGCTCAATGAGCACGGACACTTCGAAGGCGAACACCGCGGGCTCATCACCTACCGCTGAGGTGGGGGGCTCGCGTAGCGTGGGCCCATGACGCGGTGCCTGCTCAACATCGACCTGGGGGAGCTGCCCGGGGAGGACGAACAGCTCTACGCGCTCGCGCACCTGGCGAACATCGCCTGCGGAGGCCACGCAGGGGATGAAGCGGCCATGCGGCGGGCGCTGGAGCTGTGCGAGCGCCACGGCACTTTGGCGGGCGCGCACCCGTCCTACGCGGACCGCGAGAACTTCGGGCGCAAGGCGCTGGACGTGGCGCCGGAGGTGCTGCGCGCGCAGGTGGCCGAGCAATGCGCGAAGCTGGCCGCTTTGGCCCGTGAGCGGGGTGTGCCGGTGCGGCACGCGAAGCCGCACGGGGCGCTGTACCACGCGGCGAACAAGTCCCCGGCGCTGGCGCGCGCGGTGGTGGACGGCGTGGTGGAGGCGCTGGGCACGGACGTCACCATCGTGGGGCCCGGCGCCGGCGCGTTGAGGGACGCGGCGCGGGCGGTGGGGCTCGGGTATGCGCGCGAGGGCTTCGCGGACCGGGGCACGCTGCCGGACGGTTCGTTGATTCCGCGCGGCCAGCCCGGCGCGGTGCTGACGGACGTGGGGCAGGCGCGGGACAACACGGTGCGGCTGGCCACGGGCGGCACGGTGGACACGCTCTGCGTGCACGGCGACACGCCGGGCGCGGTGTCGCTGGCGCGCGAGGTGCGCGCGATGCTGGACGCGCTGGAGCAGCCGCCGGAGCCGCTGGGAGACAGCGCGCTGCGGCTGGTGTTGCCGGAGTCGGTGGACCGGGGCCTGGCGCTCGACGCCCTGCACGCGCTGCCGGGCGTGCGGGACGCGACCATCACCGAAGCCCACGCCTGCGTGTACTTCGACCCGGCGGTCCCGCCCGAGTTCCCCGCGCTCGCGCTGACACGGCTGCGCGTCGCGCCCATCGCCCGGGTGGCTCATCCGCTCATCCGCATCCGCGTGCGCTACGACGGCGAGGATCTGCCGAAGGTGGCCGAGCACGCGGGCCTGTCCGTGGACGAAGTGGTGCGGCGACACACGGCCCGCGAGTACACGGTGCGCTGCGTGGGCTTCATGCCGGGCTTCGCGTACCTGGGAGACGTGGACCCGAGCATCGCGTGCCCCCGTCTGCCGGTGCCGCGCACGCGGGTGCCGGCGCTCTCGGTGGGCATCGCCGGGGAGCGCACGGGCGTGTATCCGTTCGCATCGCCGGGAGGCTGGAACCTCGTGGGCACCGCGCTGGACTTCACCGCGTTCGACCCGGCGCGAGGCGCGGTGATCCAATTGGGTGACCGCGTCCGCTTCGAGCAGGTGGAGGCATGAAGGCCGTCCGTTCGACGCGGCCCAAAACCTGTCCGACTGTCGGACAGGTTTCCGCTGCCCGGCCGGCAGGGGCGCCCAGGCGGACCGCGCGGGGTGAAGAGGCATGAGCGCCTGTATCGAAATCACCGGCCTGGGCGCGCCCGCCACCGTGCAGGACGGAGGACGCTCCGGGGTCATGCATCACGGCATCCCTCCCGGCGGCGCGTGGGTGCCGGAGCTGCTCATCGCGGCGAACCGCGCGGTGGGCAATGCGCCCGGGGCCGCGGCGCTGGAAGCCTTCGGCCGGCTGGAGCTGCGTGCCCGGGGCCGCGACGTACGCGTGTCCATGGATGGCGAAGCCCCCAGCCTCCTCGCGGACGGAGCCACGCTCACCGTGCCCGCGCCCACCCGGTACGCCGTGCGCTACGTGGCCGTGGATGGCGCGCTCGCCGTCCCTGAAGTCCTGGGGGGCCAGGGCACGCTCTGGGTGGCCCGCCTGGGCGGCTGGGAGGGCCGGCCCCTGCGCACCGGGGACACGCTCCCCCTGGGACCTCCCGGCACCGCCCCTTCCCCTGCCGACCTGTCACGTCTCACGGAGGCCCTGGACCCCGCCGCCCCGCTGCGCGTGCTGCTGGGCCCGGATGCGTCCCGCTTCAGCGACGCGGCCGTCGCGCTCCTCCTGGGCAGCACCTTCTCCGTGTCGCCCGCCAGCGACCGCGTGGGACAGCGGCTGGACGGGCCTCCCGTGCCCCATGGTGACGAGGGCGCGGGCACGTGCCGCCCCATGGTGCGCGGTGCCATCCAGGTCACCCTCTCCGGCACGCCCATCGTGATGGGCCCGGACCACCCCACCACCGGGGGCTACCCGCTCATCGCCGCGCTCATCCGCGCGGACTGGGGCCGCCTGGGCGCCCGCCGTCCGGGCATGCCGGTGCGCTTCCAGGCGGTGACCCTGGAGGTCGCCCGCGACGCCTGGAAGAACCACCCTTCCCGGCCCACCGGGGCAACTCCGGACCCCGCCTGACCGATACTGGGGGCATGACTCCTCCGAAGATCGGCCCGCGCCCCACGACGACCCCGCCC
>NZ_RAWM01000096.1 GCF_003668875.1 Corallococcus interemptor
GGGCGGGGGAGCGGCGCTCAGGCCAAGCCCGAGCAGGGCCACGAAGGAGGGGAGCATGGGCGCGGGCAGTGTCGCAGCCCGCGCCCCTCCACGCACCTGCCGTACTGCTTCAGCGCTGTGGGGCGCTGGCCTTCATGCGGGCGAGCATCCGCTCGATGATGCCGAACAGCGCCTCGCGGTCCTCTTCCGGAAGCAGGCCCATCAGTCGGCGGATGCCCGCGTCCGTCATCAGCTGGATGACCTTGTAGATTTCACAACCCCGGTCGGTGAGCTTCGCGGTGACGGCGCGCCGGTCCTCCGCGTCCCGGCCGCGCTCCACCATGCCCATGTCCTCCAGGCGGTCCACCACGCCGGTGATGGTCTTCTTGGTGATGCCGATGCGCTGGGCCAGCACGCCCACCTGGATGGGGCCGTCCATGCCCAGCCAGCCCAGGGCGTGCACCTGCGTGGGGGTCAGCCGCATGTCGTCGCAGAGGCTCGCCAGCGGATCCCTCAAGGAGCGGAAGTGGGCCAGTTCCCGGATGAGCCCCATGAAGCGGCGCGAATCCGGCGTGGACTGGTCCCCTTCCTCCAGCAGGCGCTCCATCGCGGCCTTCTCTTCGGTGGCCTCGTCCTTCCCCTCGGAGCGCACCTCGGGCTCCGAGGGGGGAGTGATGGAGGTGGGGCGGCGCATCAGGCCGTCTCCACCCGGGCCGCGGCAGCGGCGGCGGCTTCCCGCTCACGGTCCTGGTTGGACGGATCGTGCGCCGTGCCAGAGCCACCCGCGAAGCCCGCGTCGCTGCCCTTGTTGCGCTTGAAGCGCGCGGCCAGCTGATCCAGCAGCGAGTACACCACCGGCACCACGCCCAGCGTGAGGAACGTGGAGGTGATGAGGCCGCCGATGATGGTGATGGCCATGGGCGCGCGCGTCTCCGCGCCGTCACCCTTGGCGATGGCCACCGGGATCATGCCGGCGATCATCGCGATGGTCGTCATCAGGATGGGGCGCAGACGCACCGGAGCGGCCTCGAGGAGCGCCTCGTGCGCCGTGCGGCCCTTCTCACGGACCTGCAGCGTGAAGTCCACCAGGAGGATGCCGTTCTTCACCACCAGGCCCATGAGCATGATGACGCCGATGAGGGCGAACATGGACATGTACTGGCCGGTGAGCAGCAGGCCGCCAATCGCCCCGATGAAGGCGAAGGGCAGCGACAGCATGATCGTGAACGGGTGGACCAGGCTTTCGAACTGGGCCGCGAGGATCATGTAGATGAGGATGATGCCCAGGAGCAGCGCCGTGCCGAACGCGGCCACGGACTTGCCCAGCTCCTTCGCGTTGCCTTCCAGCTCGCCCGTGACGCTCTTGGGCAGCTCCTTGGCGGCGTAGCCCTGCATGTAGGTGATGGCGTCCGACAGCGCGTAGCCCTCCTTCAGGTTCGCCAGCATGGTGACCTGCCGCTTCTGCGCCTGCCGGTCAATCTGCACCGGCCCCTCCGCGGGGACGATGCGGGCCAGGTTGCGCAGCTCCACCAGCTGCCCCGTGGGGGCGCGCACGGCCAGCTGGCCGAGCGCGTCCGCGGAGGCCAGCGTCTGCGGCGGCAGGCGCAGCTTCACCTCGTACGTCTCACCGCCCTCGCGGTAGTCCAGCACCTTGTCGCGGCCCAGGTAGGCGCGCAGCGTGGCGCCCAGGGACGCGGCCGGCACGCCCAGCGTGGCCGCGCGGTCGCGGTCCACCTGCACGTCGTACTGCGGCTTGCCGGAGCGGTACGTCATGTCCACGTCGGTGAGGCCCGGGTTCTGGAGCATCGCCTGGCGCATCTTCACCGCGGACTCCGTCAGCTCCTTCCAGTTGTCGCCGCGCAGGTTGAACTGCACCTGCTGCGAGCGCGCGCCACCACCGGACACCGCGGTCACGTCCTGCACAGCCACGGTGATGCCCTTGGGCGGGTGGATGTTCTGGCGCAGGTAGGCCTTCAGCTCGCTCTGCTTGAACGCGCGGTCCTTCACCGGCTTCAGGTTGATGAGCACCTCGCCCTTGTGGACCTCCTCCTGCACGCCGCCGCCCGCGGTGGTGAACGTGGAGGCGATGCCCGGCAGCGCCCGGACCTGGGCCGCGAAGGTGTCCAGCTGCGTCTGCGTCTCCTGGATGGTGGACCCGATGGGCAGCTCCACCGTGAGCTTGATGTTGCCGTTGTCCTGCTCCGGGATGAACGTGAACTTCAGGAACCGCATCATGCCGAAGGTGGCGAAGAGCACCGCCACCGCGACGACCATCGTGATGAGGCGGTGCCGCAGGATGCCGCCCAGGATCTTGCGGTAGCCGTTCTCCATGCCCACCAGCACCTTCTCCACCGCCGCGGAGAGGCCCGTCGGGTGGCCGTGCTCACGCAGCAGGCGCGAGGACAGCATCGGCGTGAGCGTCATGGACACCACGTAGGAGATGAGCGTGGCCACCGCCACCGTGACGCCGAACTGGTAGAAGAACTTGCCGATCATGCCGTCCATGAAGGCCACCGGGATGAACACCGCCACGATGGCCAGCGTCACCGCGAGCACCGCGAGGGCAATCTGTCCGGCGCCCTCCAGCGCGGCCTGCATGGGCGTGGCGCCCTCTTCCATGTGACGGACGATGTTCTCGATGACCACGATGGCGTCGTCGATGAGCAGACCGATGGACAGCGTCAGCGCCAGCATCGTGATCATGTTGAAGGTGAAGCCCAGCGCCGCCATCACCGCGAACGTACCCACCACGGACACCGGCAGCGCGATGGCCGCCACGATGGTGGAGCGCAGGTTGCGCAGGAACACGAGCACGATGAGGACCGCGAGCACGCCGCCCAGGATGAGGTCCTCCTGCACCGCGTGGATGGAGGAACGGATGAACCGCGCGTTGTCCGTCACCGTCTCCACCTGGACGCCGGCGGGCAGCGTCTTGTTGATCTCCGCCAGCGACTCCTGCACCAGGTCCGCCACCTGCACCGTGTTGGAGCCGGACTGCTTGCGCACCACCAGCGCCACCGCGCTGCGCTCGCCGCTCTTCGCGCCCGAGCGCTGCTCCGCGGGGCCGTCCACCACCTCCGCGATGTCGCGCACGCGGATGGGAGAGCCGCCCGCGCTGGTGATGATGATGTTGCGGATCTCCTCCACGCTCTTCGCTTCGGACGTGAGGCGCACGATGCGCTCCCGGCCGCTGTCCATGCTGCGGCCACCCGGCACGTCCAGGCTCTGCGCCTTGAGCGCCTGGCTGACGTCGCTGATGGCCAGGCCGAAGCCGCGCAGCCGCTGCGGGTCCACCACGAGCTGGATCTCCCGCTCACGGCCACCGACGATGTCGATGCTGCCCACGCCCTGTTGACGCTGGAGGGCCGGCTTCACGATGTCATCCGCGACGCGCGTCAGCTCCTCCACCGGCAGCGCGCCCGCGAGCGCCAGCGTGATGATGGGAGCCGCGCCGATGTCGAACTTCTCCACGACGGGCGTCTCCACCTCGTCCGGCAGCTTGCTCAGCGTGGCCTGCACGCGGTCGCGCACGTCCTGCGCCGCGATGTCCACCTTGGTGGACAGCTTGAACTGCACGACGATCTGCGAAACGCTTTCGACGTTGATGGACTTGAGCGTGTCCACGCCGTTGAGCGTGTTGAGCGCCTCCTCCAGCGGGTCGGAGACGTTCTTCTCGATGGTCTCCGGGTCCGCGCCCGGGAGGATGGTCGTCACGGTGACGACGGGGAAGTCGACGTCGGGGAACTGGTCCACGCCGATCTTCGGATAGGCGAACAGGCCGAACACCACCACCGCCAGCATCAGCATGGCGGTGAAGATGGGCCGTGAAATGAAGGTCTTGAGCATTCAGGTACCCAAAGAAAGAAGAGGGGAGGGGAAGGACCGCTACTGCGCGACGCGCACGGCGGTCCCCTCCTTGACGTCCAGCGAGGCGTCGGCGAGCACGCGCTCCTCCGCCGTCAGGCCCTGCAGCACCTTCACGTAGCCCGGCAGCACGCGCTGCACGCGCACGTCGCGCTTGCGCACGGTGCCGTCCTGCACCACCCACACGAAGCCGTCCTGGCCCTTGCTGCTGACGGCCTGCGCCGGCAGGAACAGGCCGTTGCCCGCGTCGCCCGCCGCCTTGGAGAAGTCCATCTCCACCAGCGCGCCGGGGCGCAGCGGGTGCTCCGTCTTGCCCGTCACGTCCGCCAGCACCTCCACGGTGCGGCTCTGCGCGTCGATGACGGCGCCCACGTTGGCCACCTTCGCCTCGAAGCGCATGCCGCTGGGGTTCACGGTGCCCGGCGTCACGGTGCCCGGCGTCACGTTGTCGATGACGGACTCCGGCACCAGCATCCGGATCTCCAGCCCGTCCGTGTCCACGATGGAGAACACCGGGGTGGAGGGCGTCATCGCCACGGAGTCACCCACGTTCTTGGTGCGCGCGGTGATGATGCCGTTGAAGGGCGCGATGATGCTGTGGTCGCGCAGGTTCTCCACCGCCAGCCGGTACGCCGCACCGGCCTGCGCCGCCTGGGCCGCGGCCTGCTTCTGGCCAATCTCCGCCTGCTCCAGCGCGTTGGCCGCCACGCCGCCGGACTCCGCCACCTTGCGCGTGCGCTCCAGGTTGCTGGAGGCCAGCTGCAGCGCGGCCTCCGCCATGTCCTTGGCCGCCTTCGCCTGCTCCACCGCGATGGAGACGTTGGACGTGTCCAGTTGCGCCAGCACGTCGCCCTTCTTCACCTTGTCGCCCACCCGGACGTTCACCTTCGCCAGGGTGCCGGTGGCCTGGGGACCCAGGACGGCCTCCTGCTTGGAGCGGACCTGGCCCGTGACGCGGGTCACGTTCTGCTCCAGCTCGGTGGCCGGAGTGATCGCCTTGACGCCCAGCGCGTTGGAGCCTTCCTGCTGCGCCGGAAGCTGCGCCTTCTCCGCGCCCGCCTTCGAGCACCCCGCCGTCGACACCGCCACGGCCACCACGGCAGCCAAGATTCGCTGATTCACGCGTCCGAACTCCTGCCGGTTCGCCGGCGGGACACCCGCCCTGGCTCCTGCTCCGGCTAATTCTTTGTGGGCTAGAAATTACCGACACTCGATTATCTGTCAAGAGGATACTCCGGAGTGCGGACTATCCACTCCCCAGTCATCCTGCGGGGTTGGCCGCCTGCCCCCCGGGGGTTCAGACTTCTTCACAACACCGCTGCCGGCGCGCTGCGTCACCAGGAAGGCGGGCATCCGGCGCGGTGGGGACGGGGGGCTTCGCTTGTGGCTGACGGCGGACGCCTGTTATTGACTCGCGAATCAACCCAAGCCGGGACAACCCCCGAGGACTCGCGATGCTCAACCCGTTCACCGAGGACCATGAGGCGTTTCGCAGGTCGGTGCGCGCCTTCGTGGAGAAGGAGATGGCGCCCTACGGACTGGAGTGGGACCGGGCGGGCATCTTCCCCCGGGAGCTGTTCAAGAAGTGCGGCGAGCTGGGCTTTTTGGGCATCAACCACGACCCGAAGTTCGGCGGCAGCGGCCTGGACTACTGGTACGTGACGGCGTTCGCGGAGGAGCTGTCGCGCAGCCGCAACGCGGGCGTGAACATGGCGCTCCTGGTGCAGAGCCAGATGGCCACGCCCATCATCAACGAGATTGGCACCGACGAGCAGAAGCGTGAGTTCCTGGAGCCCGCGCTCAAGGGTGAGCGCATCGCGGCGCTGGGCGTGAGCGAGCCGGGCTGCGGCTCGGACGTGGCGAGCATCAAGACGACGGCGCGCCGGGACGGCGACGACTACGTCATCAACGGCAGCAAGATGTGGATCACCAACGGCACGCGCGCGGACTTCATCACGCTGGCGGTGCGCACCGGTGAGCAGGGCTACGGCGGCATCTCCCTGGTGACGTTCCCCACGGACGTGAAGGGCTTCAGCATCTCCAAGAAGCTGGACAAGATTGGCAACCTGTCCTCGGACACGGCCATCCTCTACTTCGAGGACTGCCGCATCCCCGCGCGCTACGTGCTGGGCGAGGAGAACCAGGGCTTCTACCACATCATGACCAACTTCCAGGGTGAGCGCCTGGTGGGCGCCATCACCACGGTGGGCGGCATGGACCGGATGCTGGAGGACGCCCTCCAGTACGGCAACGAGCGCGAGGCGTTTGGCCGGCCCCTCATCAAGTTCCAGGTGTGGCGCCACAAGTTCGTGGAGCACCTGACGGCGGTGGAGGCGGCGCGGCGGCTCAACTACTACGCGGTGGACCTCTACGACCGGAAGGAGAACCCGGTGAAGGAGATCTCCATGGCGAAGCTGTTCGCCGGAGACCTGGCCCAGCGCGTGGCCTACGACTGCCAGCAGTTCTTCGGCGGCATGGGCTACATCGAGGAGACGCCCATCGCGCGCATGTGGCGCGACGTGCGGCTCATCACCATCGGTGGCGGCACGTCCGAGGTGATGAAGGAGATCATCTCCAAGCTGTACGGCTTCTAGCTACTTCCTGCCGAAGAGGGCCTCCGCGGCGCTGAGCATCGCGTCGCGGGAGTCCTTCGGGTGCAGGCCGCCTTCGCCCAGCTGGAAGAGCTCGCAGAAGTTGGCCTCGTCCTTGTCGCGGGGGACCTCCGCGAAGGGCTCCTTGCAGGCCTTGGCCACGGACTCGTCGAAGTGCCGGCAGTTGCGGCACGAGCGCAGGTCCTCCTCGCAGCCGGGACACGTGTCGCGGCGGCCCACTTGATTCGCGATGATGTCGAGCTTGCGTCCGCAGTGCGCGCAGCCGGGCATGGCGGTCCTCCCCGTCAGACGGTAACGGGGCGGCATCCTGCCAGAGTCCGGCCTAGCGCTGGACGCTGGGCGCGAACGCCGGGGAGGGCAGGGAGGAGGCCTCCTGGGGCCGGCGCAGCTCGCCGGTGGCGTCCAGGAGCTGGTCGTCCAGCCGCTTGAGGAGGAACAGGACGTACGCGGACAGGGCGGACAGGACGGCGGCCATGATGCCCAGCAGCATGCCGCGCTGCCAGCGGTGGGCCTGCTCCATCACGCCGCGGCGTTCCTTGAAGGTCTTCAGCTGGGCGTCCACGGAGCTGCCGTCCAGCTTCTGGGCGAAGTCGGAGGCCTGGGCGCTGCCCCGGGCCATCAGCCAGCGCCCTTCGGCCTGCAGGGCCTCGGCGCGCGCGTAGCAGAACGCCGCTCCACCCGCGCAGAGCAGGGAGATGCACAAGGCCGCTGTCACGCTCCGGGTGCCCATGCCACCAACCCTCCGGCGAAGTCCGTGGGCGCGACCACATAACAGGCCGCGACTGCTCCGGCTTTCCGAAGACAGTAGCGGATGCTAGGGACGGCTTCTGACATGGGCAAGCCCTACCGTCCTAAAGACCACTATTTCCAGAAAGCCAAGCAAGAGGGACTGCGAGCGCGTTCCGCGTTCAAGGTCGATGAGATCCTCAAGCGCTTTCCAGGCTCCGTGAAGAAGGGCGCGGCCGTGCTCGACCTGGGCGCGGCGCCGGGGGGGTTCCTCCAGATATTGGCGGACGCGGTGGGGATGAACGGGCGCGTCATCGGCGTGGACATCGTGGCCATCCGTCCGTTCTCTCAGAAATGGGTAACGACGGCGGTGCTGGACGTGCTCGCGGACGACTTCGACGCGAAGCTGGCCGCGATGTACGACGGGCTCTACGACGCGGTCATCTCCGACATGGCGCCCAAGACGTCCGGCATCAAGGGCACGGACGAGGCGCGCAGTCTGCGGCTGGCGGGCAAGGCGCTGGAGGTGGCCGCCACGCGAGGCCGGCCCGGCGCCACGTTCGTGGCCAAGGTCTTCATGGGCGGCGACTTCGAGGCCTTCCGTGACGAGGTGCGCCAGCACTTCGAGGAAGTGAAGATCGTCCGTCCGGAGGCCACGCGCGGCGCCAGCATGGAGGTCTACGTGGTGGGGCTGCGGCGCCGGGGCCCCGCGCCGGCCGCTTCCTGAAACGGCGAAGGGACCGCCACGGACGCGGGCGGCGTCTAGAGTGCCGCCCCTATGTCTTCTCCACCGCGTCCGCGTGTCCTCGCCGTCGTGCCGTGCCTGCTGCTCCTCCTGTTGTCCTCCGTGTCCGTGGCGGCGCCCTCGGCGAAGGCGCCCCCGACGTGGAAGGCCATCGACGCGCTCGTCGAGGAGGACAAGGTGGAGTCCGCCGCGCAGGGGGCGGAGGCCCGGCTGGCCGCGGCGAAGGCCCAGGGTGACGCCGACGAGTGGACGCGGGCGTTGATCCGCACGGTGCAGCTGCGCACGCGGTTGCACGGCTATGAGACGACGGTGCGCTTCCTGCGCGAGCAGCCCTGGCCGGAGGGCCTGAGGCAGCAGGCCACGCTGCACCTGTTCTACGCGGCGGTGCTCACGCACTACGTAGAGGCCTACCGCTGGGAGATTGGCCAGCGCGAGCAGGTGGTGTCCTCCGGGCCGGTGGACCTGAAGGCGTGGACGAAGGATCAGCTCTCCGCGGAGATCCAGCGCACGTACGCCGCCGTCTGGGAGCTGCGGCAGAAGTTCGGCACCGAGCCCGTGAAGGTGCTGTCCGAGTACGTCGAGCCCAACACGTACCCGGAGGGCATCCGCTCCACGGTGCGCGACGCGGTGACGTACCTGTGGGTGGACTCGCTGGAGGACACGGACCTGTGGCGCCCCGAGCAGGAGCAGGGCGTGTACCGGCTGGAGCTGGGCGCGCTCCTGGAGGGCACGCCGAAGGTGGAGCTGAAGGACCCGTCCGCGCATCCGCTGACGAAGGTCGCGGCGGTGCTGGGGGACCTGGAGGCGTGGCACCTGGCGGCCGGACGTCGTGAGGCGGCGCTGGAGGCGCGGCTGCGGCGCTACGAGGTGCTGAACACGTCGTTCGCCGACAACGCGGATCATCGGCGCATCCGTGAGCACCTGGCCGCGCACCTGAAGGGCTTCCGGGACGTGCCGTGGTGGTCCAAGGGACAGCACCAGCTGGCGGAGCTGGAGCAGCAGGCGGGCCGCTCCATCACCGCGCACACGCTGGCGAAGGCGTGCGCGGAGGCGTGGCCCAAGTCGATGGGCGGTGCGCAGTGCGCGGCGCTGGTGGCGGGCCTGGAGGCGCCGGAGCTGTACGCCTCCGTGATGCAGGTGGACGGGCCGGGCAAGCGCTCCATCCAGGTGAACCACCGCAACGTGGGCTCGCTGTACTTCCGGGCGTACGCGGTGGACGTGGAGGCGCGGCTCGCGAAGCCCGACGCGGACCTGTCGCTGTTCGCCAGCACCGCGGAGATGAACCGCATGGTGGCGTCGCGCAAGCCGGACGCCGCGTGGAGCACGGTGCTGCCGCCCACGCCCGACTTCCAGCGGCACCAGACCTTCGTGACCCCGCCGGCGCTCAAGCCGGGCGCGTACGTCATCGTCCTGTCCACGCGCGAGGACTTCGCGAAGAAGAACAGCAAGCTGCTCTCCCTGCCCATGTCCGTGTCGCCCTGGGCGGTGACGGTGCGCAAGGCGGACCCCAATCAGGCGGAGCTCCACGTGGTGGACGGGGCCACGGGGGCGGGCGCTCCGAACGTGGAGGTGCGGCTGGTGAAGCCGGACTACCGCACGCGCCGCTTCGGCGTCGTCAGCCGCCGCACCGACGCGAACGGCGACCTGCTGCTCACGGGCACGGACGCCAACCGCTACGAGGACATGATGCTCGTGGTGGGCCGGGGCAAGGGCGCGATGGTGTTCCCGGGCTCGGTGTACCTGTCGCCCCTCTATGCGTCGACGCCGCAGGACCAGGCGCTCATCTACACGGACCGCGCCGTCTACCGGCCCCAGCAGAAGCTGCTGTGGAAGGTGGTGGCCTACCGCCCGGAGGAGCAGTCGAAGCGCTACCGCGTGCTTCCGGATTCGGCGGTGACGGTGACGCTCGTCGACTCCAATGGCCAGGAGGTGGCCAAGCGCGAGGCGCGCACCAACGCGTTCGGGTCGGTGGCGGGCGAGTTCGACCTGCCCTCGGGGCGGCCCCTGGGCCAGTGGACGGTGCGCACCAGCCCCAACGGCTACGCGGGCGTGCGCGTGGAGGAGTACAAGCGGCCCACCTTCGAGGTCACGCTGAAGGACGCGCCGGAGGCGCTGCGGATCAACCGCCGCGCCACGTTCCAGGGCGAAGCGCGCTACTACTTCGGGCTGCCGGTGACGCGCGGCGCGGTGAAGTGGCGCGTGTCGCGCGAGCCGGTGCTGCCGCGCTGGTGGTTCTGGGAGCGCATCCCGGCCACCACGGACCTGGTGGCCTCCGGGACGGCGACGGTGGGGGAGGACGGCGGCTTCACCGTGGCGTTCACCCCGGAAGCGGATGAGCGGCTCGCGAAGGCGCAGGGCATGTCGTGGCGCTACCGCGTGGAAGCGGACCTGACGGACGAGGGCGGCGAGACGCGCTCCGCGAGCCGGTCCTTCCGCCTGGGCTTCGTGTCGGTGGAGGGCCGCGTGGACTCCGACGTGGGCTTCGTCCGCGAGGACGTCCCGTCGGAGGTGCGGCTCGTCCGCTCGAACCTGGATGGCGCGCCGCAGTCAGGGCCTGGCCGTTGGCGACTCATCGCCCTGAAGGCTCCGGCCCGTCCGCTGATGCCGTCGGAGGTGCCGGTCGAAAAGCCCCAGCCGCTGGATGCCGAAGCGCAGGAGCGCAAGGAGGTGTCCCCCACGCCGGGTGACGCGCTCAAGGCGCGCTGGGACACGACCTACGACGTGGAGCAGACGCTGCAGCGCTGGGGCGACGGCGCGGAGGTGGCGCAGGCGGCGGTGACGCATGGCGCGGACGGTGTCGCCACCGTGAAGCTGCCGGCGCTGCGCGCGGGCGCGTACCGCCTGCGCTACGAGACGACGGATGCGTTCGGCCAGAAGGCCACCGCGCAGCGGGACTTCGTGGTGGCGGGAACTCGGGCTCCGGCGGGCTTGCCGGCGGTGCTGGCGGCGGAGCGCGCGTCCGTGCGCGTGGGTGAGGTGGCCCGGTTGCTGGTGGCCTCCGGCTTCGAAGGCCAGCCGCTGGTGATGGACGTGTACCAGGGGCGCAAGCGCATCGAGCATCGCCAGCTGACGGCGGGGCAGGGGCGCGCGGTGGTGGAGCTGCCGGTGACGGAGGCGCTGCGCGGAGGCTTCACGGTGGTGCTGTCGCTGGTGCACGACTGGCAGTCGCTGAACTTCCAGCAGACGGTGGCCGTGCCCTTCGACGACAAGGAGCTCAGCGTGGAGTTCGCGACCTTCCGCGACACGCTGCGGCCCGGCGCGAAGGAGACCTTCCGCGTGACGGTGAAGGGGCCCCAGGGCGCGAAGCTGGAGGCGGGGGCCGCGGAGCTGCTGGCGTACATGTACGATCAGTCGCTCAACGTCTTCGGGCCGCACACGCCGCCGCAGATTGCCCAGCTCTATCCGCAGCAGAGCCTCTACGTGGAGTTCCGGACGTCCGGAGGCTCCTTCGGTGCGGACTGGCTGTTCGACGAGCTCGACCGGAACCGGCCCTCCGCGCCGGAGCCTTCCGAGGACTCGCTGAAGTTCGGGGACGGCTACGGACTGGGCGGTCCAGGGTACGGGTACGGCTACGGCCGGGGCGGAGAGCGCATGCGGGCCGCGAAGCCCGGAGCCGTGATGCGGGAGTCAGCAGACCGCGCGGCGCCTCCGCCTCCGCCGCCCGCACCCGCCCCCTCCGCCGCGACGCCGCCCACGGGCGGACGGGTGCTGGAGCAGAAGCGTCGCGAGGTCATCCAGATCATCAAGGGCAGCTCGGGCTCCGGTGAATCCGGCGAGCAGCCCCTGCGCTCCAACTTCGCGGAGACGGCGTTCTGGATTCCGCAGCTGCTCACCGGGCCGGACGGCGCGGCGGTGCTGGAGTTCACGGTGCCGGACTCGGTGACGGCGTGGGACGTCTGGGTGCACGCGCTCACGAGGGATCTGCGCGGTGGATCCACGCAGCGCTCCACCCGCAGCGTGAAAGAGCTGATGGTGCGGCCATACCTGCCGCGCTTCCTGCGCGAGGGCGACCGCGCGGACCTGGAGGTCGTGGTCAACAACGCGGGCACCCAGACGCAGCAGGGCCAGCTCACGTTCGACATCGTGGACCCCGACACGCAGAAGAGCCTGCTCGCGGACTTCGGCGTGAAGGCGGCCGTGCAGCCCTTCACGGTGGCGGCGGGGAAGGGCACGCACCTGCGCTTCCCCATCACCACGCCCGCGCGCGTGGGCCCGGTGGCCTTCCGCGTCGTCGCGAAGACGGGCGCGTTCAGCGACGGCGAGCTGCGCCCCCTGCCGGTGCTGCCCGGCCGCATGCACCTGGCCCAGTCGCGCTTCGCCATGCTGAACAACCAGGACCGCCGGACGCTGACGTTCGAGGACCTGAAGAAGTCGGACGACCCCACGCGCGTGAACGAGCAGCTCGTCGTCACGGTGGACGCGCAGCTCTTCTACTCCGTGCTCCAGGCGCTGCCGTACCTGGTGGACTACCCCTACGAGTGCACGGAGCAGACGCTCAACCGCTTCGTGTCCACGGGCATCGTCTCCAGCCTCTTCGACAAGTATCCGGCGGTGGCGAAGGTGGCCAAGGACCTGAGCCAGCGCAACACGCGCCTGGAGACCTGGGACGACGTGGATCCGAACCGCAAGATGGCGCTGGAGGAGACGCCCTGGCTCAACGAGGCGAAGGGCGGGAAGGACTCCGACGAAGCGCTCCTGCGCGTGCTGGATCCGAAGGTGGCCCAGGCCCAGCGTGTGTCGGCGATGACGAAGCTGCGCAAGTCGCAGAACGCGGACGGCGGCTTCCCCTGGTGGCCGGGCGGTCCGTCGTCTCCGTACATGACGCTCTACATCCTGCACGGCCTGTCGCGCGCCATGGAGCACGGGGTGGAGGTGTCGCCCTCCATGACGGAGCCGGCGTGGGGCTACCTCACCACCCAGTTCCGCAACGACTACGCGAACCGGCTGATGAAGAAGGACCTGGGCTGGGAGTTCCTCACGTTCCTCAACTTCGTGGCGTCGGCGTATCCGGACGCGCGCTACACGGGTGAGGCCCTGACGGCGGCCGAGCGGCAGCGCGTGCTCGACTTCTCCTTCAAGCACTGGAAGGAGCACTCGCCGTACCTCAAGGGCTACCTGGCGCTCACGCTGAACCGGGCGAAGCGCACGAAGGACGCGCAGAAGGTCTGGGACAGCGTGATGGACTCCGCGAAGACGTCGCAGGACCTGGGCACGTACTGGGCGCCGGAGGACCGCGGCTGGCTCTGGTACAACGACTCCACGGAGACGCACGCCTTCGCGCTGCGCACGCTTTCCGAGCTGCGTCCGAAGGACCCCCGCCGCGCGGGCCTGGTGCAGTGGCTGCTCCTGGACAAGAAGGTGAGCCACTGGAAGTCCACGCGCGCCACCGCCGAAGCGCTCTATGCCCTGGTGAACTACATGGAGGCGGAGGGCTCGCTGGCCGCGCGCGAGGAGCTGAAGGTGACGGTGGGCCCGAAGGTGGTGACCATGGCCTTCTCGCCCGACGTGTACACGGGGAAGAAGAACCAGGTGGTCCTCACCGGCTCGGAGGTGAACGCGGGCACGGCGTCCACGGTGGTGGAGAAGACGACGCCGGGCTTCGCCATCGCGTCCGCGACGTGGCACTTCTCCACGGAGCAACTGCCCAAGGAGGAGCGCGGTGACTTCTTCCAGGTGTCGCGCCGCTACTTCGTGCGCATCCGCGAGGGCAACCAGACGCTGCTGCGCCCGCTGACGGACGGCGCGAGGCTGCGCCCTGGTGACGAGGTGGAGGTGCAGCTGTCGCTGCGCACGAAGCACGCGGCGGAGTACGTGCACCTGAGGGACCCGCGCGCCGCGGGCCTGGAACCGGAGAACGCGCAGTCCCGCCACAAGTACGACCTGGGCATCGTCTGGTACGAGGAGACGCGCGACTCGGGGACGAACTTCTTCTTCGAGTCGCTGCCGGCCGGTGAGTACACGTTCAAGTACCGGCTGCGCGCGAACCTCGCGGGCACCTTCCGCGTGGGTCCGGCGACGGTGCAGTCCATGTACGCGCCGGAGTTCACCGCGTACTCCACGGGGACGATGCTCACCGTGGACAAGGCGCAGTAGGCCTCACCCGGGGCCGGCGTCCCCACGCGGGGCGCCGGTCCGCTACTCCGCGCAGGTGGCGGCGTCGCCGGTGGGGTGCAGCGTGGCGATGCCGTAGGTGCCGTTGCGCGTGCCGCACCAGATGCGCCAGTTGCCGCCCCCCACGTCCGGCGCCGAGTACACGCCGCCCTCCTTCTTCGCCCCGCCGCGCGCACAGCAGCGCGCGAACGCACGGGTTCCGATGGCGGCGATGGATACGGCATCCTGCGACGTCGAGAAGCCGCCCGTCCGCTTCACGCCGCAGGACCACGGGGCCAGCCCCTTGAAGCGGATGAGGTACTGCTCTCCCGTCACCGCCTCCTCGCCCTTCACCGGGCCCTGGTAGCAGACCTTCCCCTCCGCCTCGAGCTGCGCGTAGCGGGGCAGGAAGTGCAGGCCGCCAATCGGGCCGCGCTGCCAGTCGTCCCCGCAGAAGACGTGCGTGAACGCGTTACGGGGACCGGTGCTCACCCACAGGCTCGTGAGCCATTCGATGTTCGCCTGCTTCGAGCCCGGACGGCCCGCCGCGGAGAGGGCGCGCTGGATCCGCGCGTCGTCGTAGTGCTTCGCGAAGAAGCGCTGCACGTCCCCAACACTCACGCTCGCATCGGGGCGCGCGGGGCACAGGTCCAACACCTCGCGGTCCAGCGCGGACAGCGCCGGGGCCTTGGCGAAGAGGGGCGGTTGATCACACGTGCTCTCGCAGGCCGCGTCGCTAGGAGCTGGAGCCGCCGCGCGGCCCGCGGGGGCACGCACCACCACGGTGGCCTCTTCCTCGTCGCCAGCACTTCGGGCGGCCTGCTGCTGGCGGGTGTTCTCCCGGTCCGCGCGCACGAGCGCGTCCGTGTCCGGTGCCTTCTGGACGGCATCCGTGGGCGTGCCGTCGCAGAGCACCCAGCCTTCCGCCTTGGGCCCCTGGAGCTTGCACCACGCGCGGTCCGGGCCGCCCTTCTTCACCAGCGGATAGGACACGCCCGGCTGCACGGAGAAGACGACCTTGGAGGACTCGGGCTGGTCCACCGCGTCCACGGCGTCGTCGGTGACGAACACGCCGCTGCCCGCGAGGGCAACAGGGGCGGTGGAGAGGGCCAGGAAGAAGCAGGCGAGCGACCCGGAGAGGCGCATGGTGCGCCGGACTCTAACAGGGGCGCCGGAAGCCCGCTGTTCCCCGGTTGCGCCCGGCGCCGCACCGCGAAATAAGAGCGCCCGACATGAAACCGATGAATTTCCGAGGCCGCTGGGTGCTCATTACCGGCGCGTCGTCCGGCCTGGGGCTGGAGATGGCCCGCCTGCTCGCGAAGGAGCACGGCGCCCACATCATCGCCGTCGCCCGCCGCGAGGACCGGCTCACCGCGCTCAAGGCGGAGCTGGAGTCCGCGCACGGCGTGCAGGTGCTGCCCCTGGCCGCGGACCTCAGCCGGCCCGGCGACGCGGAGCGCGTCTTCGAGACCGCCACGTCCGGCCGCACCGTCGACGGCGTCATCCTCAACGCCGGCGTCACCTACTTCGGCCACGCGCTGGAGCAGCAGCCCGAGTCCTTCGACGCGATGCTGGCCACCAACATCACCAGCGTGGTGCGCATGTCGCAGCGCTTCGGCGCGCACTTCGCGAAGCGGGGCGGGGGAGGGGCGTTGATGCTCGTCGCCAGCACCGCGGGCTTCGCGCCGCTGCCGTACCAGACGGCCTACGCGGCCACGAAGTCGTTCGTCATCAGCTACGGGCGCGGCCTGGCCTACGAGCTGCGCAAGGCGGGCGTGTCCGTCACCGTCTTCGCGCCCGGCGGCATCGCCACGGAGATGCTGTCGGTGTCCGGCCTGGACCGGAAGTTCAAGGCGGGCGACGTGGGCATCATGTCCGCGGAGGCCTGCGCGCGCATCGCCGTGGAGGCGTTCGTGCACCGCCGCGAGCTCTCCGTGCCCGGCGTCCTCAACCGCTTCCTCGCGACGCTGATGAAGCTCCTGCCCCACGGCTTCATGATGGGGCGCTCGGCCGCGCTGTACGAAGGCGCGCTGCCGAAGGAGCCGCCCGCGCCGTGACTTCAGCGCGGGCGGTGCACGACGGCTTCAGGCCAGCTTCACCCGCGTCACCTTCAGCTTGCCCACCTGCACGGTGTACTCGCCGGCCCCCAGCTCCGCCTTGGGGTCGGTGACCTTCTCACCGTTCACCTTCACGCCGCCCTGGGCCATCATCTTGCGCGCCTCGGTGGCGGAGGCGACGAACTTCGTCTCCGGCAGGAGCTTCGTGACGAGCAGCTTCTCCGCGCCCGCGAGCGACACCTCCACGAGCGGCAGGTCCTCCGTGGACAGCTCCTTCTTGGCGAAGCGCTTCTCGAAGTCCTCCGCCGCCTTGCGTCCGGCCTCCTCGCCCTGGAAGCGCGAGGCCATCTCCTGCGCGAAGGCGACCTTCGCGGCCTTGGGGTGCGCGGCGCCGGACTTCGTCTTCTCCTCCAGCTCCAGCACCTGCTTGAGCGGCATGGAGGACAGCAGCTTGTAGTACCGCCACATCAGGTCGTCGGTGATGCTCATCAACTTGCCGAAGATGTTGTCCGCCGACTCGTCGATGCCCACGTAGTTGTCCAGGCTCTTGGACATCTTGTTGCCGGTGATGACGCCGTCCACCAGCTTCGCGTCCAGGCCCTCCAGGATGGGGCCGGTCATGATGACCTGCGGCTCCAGGCCCTCTTCCTTCATCAGCTGGCGGCCGACGAGCAGGTTGAAGAGCTGATCCGTCGCGCCCAGCTCCACGTCCGCCTTCAGCGCCACGGAGTCGTAGCCCTGCAAGAGCGGGTAGAGGAACTCGTGGATGGCGATGGAGGTGTTCTCCCGGTAGCGCTTCTTGAAGTCGTCGCGCTCCAGCATGCGCTGCACGGAGTAGCGCGCGGCCAGGCGGATCATCCCCTCGGTGCCCAGCGCGTCGAGCCACTCCGAGTTGAACTTCACCACCGTCTTGTCCGGGTCCAGGACCTTGAAGACCTGCTGCTTGTACGTCTCCGAGTTGACCTTCACCTGCTCGCGGGTGAGGGGCGGGCGGGCCGCGTTCTTCCCGGAGGGGTCGCCGATGAGGGCGGTGAAGTCCCCGATGAGGAACACCACCGTGTGGCCGAACTCCTGGAAGCGCCGCATGCGCGTGAGCAGCAGCGTGTGGCCCAGGTGCAGGTCGGGACGGCTGGGGTCGAAGCCCGCCTTGATGATGAGCGGCTTGCCCTTGTCATAGGAGCGCTGGAGCTTCTTCTTCAGGTCCTCCGGCACCTGCAAATCCACGGTGCCGCGAGTGACTTCTTCGAACTGCTCTTCGGGGGTCGCCTTGCGCAGTGCGTCCGGGTTCATGGCGCCGCGGACACTAGCCCAAAAAAGACAACGGGCAGGGCAGGACTTCCAGGTCCGCCCCACCCGTGGCTGTCACTCCGCCTGTCCTGCGACTCAGGTACCGGTCAGGTGTCGAGGAAGTCGAAGCTGCGGCAGAGGCCGCGCAGCGTCTGGCTCTCCGTGACGATCTGGTCCATGTCCACGTCGTCGTTCGTCGTGGGCAGCGCCTGGACGATCTGATCGTTGAAGGCCAGACCCACCCGGCGGCTGCGCGAGCTGGCCGCCTTGAGGGTGGCGTCGTAGTAGCCACCGCCGCGTCCCAGCCGCTTGCCGTCCGGGCTGAAACCCAGGCCGGGCACCACGAACAGGTCGATCTGATCCACCGCGATCAGTTCGGAAGAGTTCGTGGGCTCACGGACGCCCAGGCGCCCCGGCTCCAGCTCGCTCTCCGACTTGATGGCCCGGAAGGCCAGGATCCGCCCGTGCACGTGGGACAGCGGGTAGCAGACGATCTTCTCGTCCTGCAACGCCGCGATGAGGATGTCCCGGGTGGGCACCTCGCCCCGGATGGGGGCGTAGAGCGCCACCGTCCGCGCATTCTGATAGTAGGGCGATGCCAGGAATCGAGACTGGACCTTGAGGCCCCGCTCGTCGATGAGGTCGTTGGTCATCGCCTTTCGGCGAGCCGTCAGTTCCTCACGAAGCGTTACCTTCTTCTCCGCCGCCGCCGCCGTATCCACCGCCGTCTCGCTCACCGCCGCCGCTCCAAGAAAAAAGTCCCCCGCCGAGCCGTGTGCCCAGCGTCCATTGAACCCTTAGAAGCCAGGTGGGGACCGAAATCATGTCACCGCAGGCTTCCCTCATCCCCGGTGAAGGGGGAGGGCTTGCACATGGCGACCGAAACGGACCCCGGAATGGACGTATCGGTTCGAATTTCTGCTGGGCATCACGCACCCCGCAGGGAACAGATCTTTACCGCTGAAATCTCGCTACAAGTCCTTAGAATCACTGGGAAATTCCCAGGGCGTTCTGGGAAAATGATAAGGACGGAGAAGCGTGCGGTCAAGCCGTCCTCGCGCGTTTACAAGCCGCCCCGTGGACTTCTATGATGCCCGGGTCCCCGACATGTTGCGTCCGACCCCAACATTGGCTCTCGCGGCGGTAGCCTGCCTCACCTCCGGATTCGCCTGGGCGGGTCCGCAGATGAACAGTTCCTACCAGGCGGATGCCTTCGGCCCCATCGAGTTGCGCTCGGACGGGGAGCACCTGGTCGGGACCGCTCCGGCCGGAGGGCCCTGCCAGCGCCAGGACGCCGGGCCGATCCTCACCGGCGACTTCCAGGGGAACGTCTTCCTGGGGGAGATCACGCTCTGTCAGACGGGGGACACCTGCACCCCGTCCCGCAGCTTCCCGGTGATGCTCGTCTACAATGTAGAGGAGCGGGCGCTGGGCGGCGTGGTGAAGCTGGAGGACGACTGCGAGTCCCCGGCGCTGCCCAAGAACCGCATGCTGGTGTTCCGCGAGGCGAGCCAGGGCGCGTCGGTGACGCCCGTGCCCACGTCAGCGCCGGAGCAGCGCCAGGCGCAGGCTCCGGCTCCCCCGTCGGGTGGAGCCGCGCAGGTGGCGGCGCAGCGGCGGCTGGAGCCCCTGGACGTGGCGGCCACGCTGAAGCAGGGCCAGGCCCTGCTGGTGCAGAACAATCCCATCGGGGCCTCGCAGCAGTTCCAGCTGGTGCTCTCCCAGGAGCGGGAGAAGAACAACGCCTGGGCGCTGACGGGCATGGGCGTGGCGCACTACCTGCGCAAGCAGCACCCGGAGGCGCTCAAGTACCTGGAGCAGGCGCGCAACGCGGGCAGTGGCCTGGCGAGGGCGGAGGCCTTCTTCTGGACGGCGTGCGTGAAGCGGGCGGCGCAGGAGTCCGGGTTCGCGCAGCTCGCGCTGCGCCAGGCGGTGCAGGCAGGGTGGTCCGCGCCGGAGAACAACGCGCTGGTGGAGCGTGAGCTCCAGCAGTTCGCCAACGAGGGAACGTTGTACGAGGCGCAGTTGAAGCAGGTCCGCGGTCGCAAGCGGGTCCAGGGCCGTGAGTCGCAAGGAGCTGGAAGCGCCAGCCCGTGAACGCGCCGAACTCCGTGTCGAAGCCCGTCCGCGTCTTCGGCAACTACGAAATCCTGTCGCTGTTGGGCAAGGGCGGCATGGCCGAGGTGTACCGTGCGCGCGTGCGCTCCGGTCCCTATGAAGGCTGGACCGTCGCCCTCAAGCGGCTGTTGCCCGCGCTCACGCGGGACCCGGCGTCGGTGGACCTCTTCCGGCGCGAGGCGCAGCTGTCGCGCCAGTTGGATCATCCGAACATCGTGAAGGTGCTGGACGCCGGGATGCTGGACGACGTGTCCTTCCTGGTGATGGACCTGGTGGACGGGCGCGACCTGGGCCACATCCTGCGCCGGTGCAAGGCGCGCGGGATTCCGCTCCCCGTCGACTTCGCGGTGTACCTGGGCAAGGTGCTGCTGGAGGCGCTCGCGTACGCGCACACCGCCACCGGGCCGGATGGGAAGCCGCTGGGCATCGTCCACTGCGACGTGTCCCCGTCCAACCTGTTCATCTCCCGCGTGGGGGAGATCAAGCTGGGCGACTTCGGCGTGTCGCGCGTGCTGGTGGACGGCAAGCTCCAGGGCGGCGAGGTGCTGGGCAAGCCGTACTACCTGTCCCCGGAGTCGCTGCAGGGCGCCGTCACGCCGGAGGCGGACCTGTGGGCCGCGAGCGTGGTGCTCTACGAGTTGCTCACGCTGAGCCGGCCCTTCGTGGGCACGACGCCGGAGGAAGTGTTCGCGGGCATCCTGTCGCGCAAGTACCGGCCCCTGCGCTCGGTGCGCCCGGACATCCCCCAGGCGCTGGACGACGTGCTGGCGCGCGCGTTCGCGGAGAACCCCGAGGACCGCTTCCCGTCCGCGGAGGAGTACGCGAAGGCGCTGGCGCCTCACTTCGACGAGTACGTGGGCACGCCGCTGGCCATCGCGGCGGTGGTGCGCGGCCTGTTCGGCACCACGGATGAGATGCCCGTGTACCGGCCCTCGCCGCCCAACGGCCCGTCCGACGACAACGGGTAGCCGGGCGGGCAGGGGCCTGGTGCGCGGGCCTTCCGGCGGTGAGGCCCGCTGCCGCGCTTGCCCCGGATGATGACCTTTCCTCCCGCGAACATGCACCGGGAGGAATCCATGGCGACCGAGCGGAAGCAGCAGCAGCCCGAGCAGGAGCAGCCCACCCGCGAGACGCGTCACGGGGACGAGCGGCGTCCGCCCAAGGCCGACGAGGCCAAGGAGGGGATGCCGGGCTACGGACAGCCGGACCCGGAGGTCCGCGAGAAGAACCTGCCGGATCAGAAGTGGTGATCAGCCCAGCGCGCGCACGAGAGGCACGTGCGTGCACAGGGCGTCCACGACACGGGAGACCTCGGCGGCCGTCGTGCCGGGGCCCAGGCTGAAGCGCAGGCTTCCGCGCGCCTCGGCGGGGGAGAGGCCCATGGCGCGCAGCACGTGGGACGGGGTCAGCGTGCCGGAGGCGCAGGCCGCTCCGGACGACACGCGGATGTCCTCCAGGTCCAGCGCCATCAGCAGCGCTTCGCCCTCCACGCCGTCGAAGCGCAGGTTGCTGGTGTTGGGCACGCGCGGTGCGCCCGCGCCGTTCACCGTCACGCCGGGCAGCCGCTGGAGCACCTGCTGTTCGAAGGCGTCGCGGAGGGCACCGACACGCTCGGCGGTGGTGGGCTGATCCGCGGTGGCCAGCTCCAGGGCCAGGGCCAGGGCCTCGGCGTAGGGCACGTTCTGCGTGCCTCCGCGCCGGCCTCCCTCCTGGTGTCCGGGCGTCAGCGCGCGCACGTCCACGCCCTTGCGCACCACGAGCACGCCCACGCCCTGCGGCCCGCCGAACTTGTGCGCGGAGAGGGAGAGGAGATCCGCGTCCACCTCGCGCAAGTTGCACGGGACCTTGCCCGCGGCCTGCACGGCGTCCGTGTGGAAGAGGATGCCGCGCTGACGGCACGCACGCGCGGCCTCCGACACGGGCTGCAGCACGCCCGTCTCGTTGTTGGCCCACATCAGTGAGCACAGCGCGGTGTCCGGTGTCAGCGCGTCCAGCACGGCCTCCAGCGGCACGCGGCCGTCGGAAGCAGGGGACAACCGCACCACCTGGGCGCCTTCCTTCTCCAGCCGCGTGAGCGCCCCGAGCGCCGCCGGGTGCTCCACCGTGGTGGACACCACGCGGCGGCGTTCTCTCACGGGCCGGGCCGCCCAGGAGCCCAGGAGCGCGAGCGCATCGGCTTCGCTTCCGGACGCGGTGAAGGTGAGCTCCTTTGGCTCGCAGCCCAGGACCCGCGCCACCTTCGCGCGGGCCGCGTCCAGCCGGCCCCGGGCCTCACGCCCGCCGCCGTGCACGCTGGACGCGTTGCCGAAGCCGCCGTCCGTGAAGGCCCGGGCGAGCAGCGCGCCCACCTCCGCGCGCACTGGCGCGGCGGCGTTGTGGTCCCAGTAGATCACGTGTCCTGCGCGGACAGCAGCGACACCGGCCGCTCCTCGGAGACGCCGAAGGCTTCGAGGAAGCGGGACACCACCTCGCGCTTGAGCGCCTTGCGCTTGGCCGCGCTGCCGGACAGGGGCAGCCGCGCGCCCGCCATGCTGCCGTGTCCACCGGAAGAGCCGCCCAGGTCCTCGCACAGCTCGCGGATGAGGCGGCCCGCGTTCATGCGCCGGTCCTTCACGCGCAGGCTCAGGAAGAGCTGGTTGCGGAACGTGCCGTACGCCAGGGACCACTTCATCCCCTCGAGGTACATCATCCGCTCGGCCACCTCCGCCACCATGTCCGGGGAGTAGACCTCCTCCAGGTCGGTGATGATGGCCGTGCCGTAGACCTTCGCCTTCTCGATGGACGTGTGGAACAGCTGGAAGAAGCGCGCCGGCAGCTCCGGGTGCTCAATCTGTCCCAAGAGCTGCTTGTCGCAGCGGGGGAACAGCCACAGGTAGCTGTCCACGTCCGTCTGGGTCGTCTCACGGCCCAGGTCCCGCGTGTCGGCCTTGATGCCGTAGAAGAGCGCGGTGGCGATCTCCACGGAGGGCTCCAGGCGGGCGGCCCGCAGGTACTCCACCAGCATCGTGGAGGTGGCGCCGAAGTCACCGCCCACGTCCGCGAAGGGGGCCAGCAGGCTCTCCTCGCGCAGCGGGTGATGGTCCACGACCAGGTCCGCGCGGTAGCGCGCCGGCAGCGAGTGGTTGCGTACGGGCGGCTGCGTGTCCACCAGCCCGAAGAGGTCGTACTGACTGAAGTCGATCGTCGACACGTGCGACACCGGCAGGCGCAGCACGCGCACGAAGGCGACGTTCTCCGCACGGCCAATGATGCCGCCGTAGCCCACGTGGGCCTCGATGCCGGCCTTGCGCTCCAGCAGATGGGCGAGCGACACCGCCGCCGCCATGGAGTCGGGGTCCGGGTTGTCGTGCGTGAGGATGAGCGCCCGGCGGTGGCCCTTGGCTACCTGGAGCAGACGGCCCAGCTTGTCGGCGGCAGGCAGCTTCGCCAACCGCGCTGGCGGAGGCTCCGTGAGCTCGCTCCCGGCGAGAAGCTGGGCGCGACGGCTTTGGAGAGAGGGTGTGACAGGCATGGGAACTCTTCTTTTACTTCCTCCGGCGCAGGGATTCGAGAAGTCGGATGTTCTCCCCATAACGTTCCGGAAAGGGTGTTTCCAGCACCCCAATGGTGTCGACGAAGCGCGCGTCCTTCATGAGGCAGCGGAAGGCCGTGAGTCCGATTGTTCCCTTGCCTGGTTCCTCATGCCGGTCCACCCGGCAACCCAGGTCTTTCTTGCAATCATTGAGGTGGAAGGCGCGCACCCGTTGCAGCCCCACGCGCCGGTCGCACTCGTCCATCACCGCCGCGTAGCCCTTCGCCGTCCGCAGGTCATACCCCGCCGCGAACAGGTGGCACGTGTCCAGGCACACCGCCAGCCGCGCTTCATCCGCGACGCGTGAGAGCAGTTCCTCCAGGTGCTCGAAGCGCCACCCCAGCGCGTTGCCCTGGCCCGCCGTCACCTCCAGGCAGATGCGGGCCTGGAAGCCGGGGCAGCGGCGGTGCACCTCGTCCAGCCCCTCGGCGATGAGCTTGAGGCCGCGCGCCTCGTCCGGGTGGGAGCCGGGGTGGAGGATGAGCAGCGGGATGCCCAGGCGCTCGCAGCGGGTGAGCTCCTCGGCGACGCACGCGAGCGACTTCTCGCGGGCCTCCGGTGCTTCACCGGCCAGGTTCACCAGGTAGCTGCCGTGGGCGATGACGGGCAGGCCCGTGCGGCGGGCCTCGGCTCGGAAGGCCTCTGCCTCCGCGTCCGTCAGCGCGGGGGCGCTCCAGCCCCGCGCGTTCTTCGTGAAGATCTGCAGGGCGCGAGCGCCGTGCGCTTCGGCTCGCTGGAAGGCCTGGCTCACGCCTCCGGCGATGGATTCGTGAGCTCCGATGCGCACGGCTTCGACTTCGGCTCTCTCTTCGCCGCTACTCGACGGTCTTGTACTTGCGGCCGAGGTCGCGGAAGTACTTCACGCCGTTGTCGAGCGAGTTCTCCATCGCGTCCATCAGCAACGTGCGGAACGTGGCCACGGGCGCGCGGAAGGACTCGTAGTAGCGCTGACGGTCGATGGAGTGGATGACCGCCGGCATGTAGCCGTTGCGCAGCAGGATGAGGTTGCTGCACATGCGCCCCACCTTCCCGCTGTGCTCGGTGAAGGGGAAGATCTGCAGGAACTCGTGCTGCACCACCGCCGCCTGCTTGATGGGGTGGAACTCGCGGAACTCCGCGCTGGCGGTGTGGTCCACGAGCTTCTCCAGCCGGGCCTGGATCTTCGCGGGCTGGGTGATGTCGTGGAAGTAGGTGCGGTGCAGGGGCATGTCCTTGCGCAGTCCCGCGCGGTCACGCTCCTTGGCCAGCTCCTTCTCCGTGCGCTCACGGCGCTCCATCCGCGCACGCTCCGCCAGTGCCTCCGGCGTGTTGCCCAGGAAGAGGTCGTGCATCCGCTTGATGGTGGTGAGCGTGAGCTGCGACTGCTTCTTCGCGCCCGCCGCCTCCTCGCGGATGAAGTCCGCCACCGCCTTGTGGTTGCGGATCTCCAGCACCACCGGGATCATGGAGGCTTCCGCCGCGGTGCGCTCCGGGAAGAGCGCGGCCATCAGCTCCTGGTGCGTGTACACGACGCCTTCGAGCGCAGCGTCGTGGTAGATCCACGACATCTCGAAGCGGTCCAGGTACTCACGCGCCGGCGGCTTGCCCTTGTAGATCTCAAGGTACTCGCGCAGCTGCTCGTTCTTCTCGTCGATGTCCTGGTAGCGTTCCTTCACGGACTGCGGCTCCTTGTCGCCCCGGCCCGCCCCGGGCGCTGGTTCCCGGAAGACTGCGCCGGGAGGTACAACGGCATGCGGATTCTAGAAATTCCGCGCGGTTGGAACAAATAAAACCCGACTAGAGATTCACCAGAAACACCTCACAGGCCTGATCCAGCAGGTCTTTTGAAAGGGCTGGCGGGATTTGCCGGTATCGGGCGGCGTCCCGGATGAGCGAAACGAGGTCGCGCGGGTGGCAGGAGCGCATCTCCATGCTGCGCGGCTTGTAGTAGTGCTCCACCAGGTAGGTGATGGCCTGGTCCACGTAGGGGATGCCGGCCGCCTCGCACACCCGGCGGAAGATCTCCCGGTAGGACTCCTCGTCGGGGTTCCCCACTTCGATCTTGTACTTGATGCGCCTGAGGAAGGCCTCGTCCACCAGCTCCTTGGGGTCCAGGTTGGTGGAGAAGACGAGCAGCTGATCGAAGGGGATCTCGAACTTCTTGCCCGTGTGCAGGGTGAGGAAGTCCACCCGCTTCTCCAGGGGGACGATCCAGCGGTTGAGCAGGTCCGTGGGGTGGACCTTCTGGCGGCCGAAGTCGTCGATGAGGAGCATGCCGCCGTTGGCCTTCACCTGGAACGGCGCCTCGTAGAAGCGGGTGCTCTCCGAGTAGATGAGGTCCAACGTCTCCAGCGTCAGCTCGCCGCCCACCACGACCGCGGGGCGCCGGCAGAGCGACCAGCGCTTGTCCATCTCGAAGGTCTGCCGGCGGCCGTTGGCGTCGCGGCCTATCTCCAGCGACACGGGGGTGTGGATGATGCGGTCGAAGACCTTGATGATCTGGTTGTCGATTTCCAGGCAGTGCGGGACGAAGACCTCGCCGCCGAACATGTGGGAAATCGCCTCCGCCAGGCTCGTCTTGCCGTTGCCCGGCGGGCCGTAGAGGAAGAGCGAGCGGCCGGAGTTCACGGCCGGGCCCAGCTTGTCCATCAGCTCCGCGGAGACGGTGAGGTGCCCCAGCGCGGCGACCAGGTCCTCCTGGCCCACGACGGGCGTCTCCTCCGTCTGGCTGGAGATGAGGGCGTTGTACTGCTCGATGGGGACCGGGGCGGGGCCCACGTAGGTGGAGCGGGTGAGGGCGTCACGCGCGTACTCGCGGCCCTTCTCCGTGAGGGCGAACTCCACGGACGCGCGGCCAAAGCCCTTGCCGCCGCGCAGGTCCACGAGCTTCTCCGCGGCGAGGAAGTCCACCACGTGCTCGACGACGCCGGACCAGGGCAGGCACATGCTCTCCGCGATGGCCATGCCCGTGCCGGTGCCGGCGTAATAGAGGAACTTGAGGCCCAGGTCCGCCAGCAGCCCCAGTTTCAGGCCCGTGTCCTCCAGCGACTTCGGCTCCGAGGGAGCGATGTCGAGGACGGACGGGTTCTCCAGCTTGAACGGATTGTCTTCGTACGCGTAGCCGGCGGGAGGCATCGGGTACGGGTTCTACCCGATTCCCCCGTCCGCCGGGACTTCACGTCCGCCGACTGTCCTCAAACGTAGGTCAGCCAGTCCGCATAGCGGGCTTCCTGGCCCCGCACGACGCGGAAGTACATGTCCTGGACGAACCGGCTGATGGGGCCGGGCTTGCCGTCGCCAATCTGGCGGTTGTCCACCTCGCGCACGGGGGTGATCTCCGCGGCGGTGCCGGTGAAGAAGACCTCGTTGGCGATGTAGAGGGCGTCACGGGTGACGGTGACTTCCTCGATGGTGGTGTGGCCGGCGTCCTTCAGCAGCTTGAGCACCGTGTCGCGGGTGATGCCGTCCAGCACGGGGGAGGAGAGGGGCGGGGTCTTGATGATGCCCTTCTTGTTCACCATGAAGATGTTCTCGCCGGAGGCCTCCGCGACGAAGCCGCTGATGTCCAGGAGGATGGCCTCGTCGTAGCCGGCGAGCACCGCCTCGCGCTTGGCGAGGATGGAGTTCACGTACTGGCCGGTAATCTTGCCGCGCACCATGTTCACGTTCACGTGATTGCGCGTGAACGAGCTGACCTTGGCGCGGATGCCCTCCTTGATGCCCTTGTCACCCAGGTACGCGCCCCAGTCCCAGGCGGTGATGCCCACGCGGGTGGGGTTCACCGCGCCCAGGCCCATGGCGCCGTCGCCCATGAAGGCCACCGGGCGCAGGTAGGCGCCATTGGCGAACTGCGCCTTCTGCTTGCGCAAGAGCTCCAGCGTGGCCTCCACCAGTTCATCCTCGGTGTAGGGCATCTTCAGCATGATGATGTGCGCGGAGTCGAGCAGGCGGCGGATGTGCTCACGCAGCCGGAAGACGGCGAGCCGGCCATCGTGGGTCTTGTAGGCGCGGATGCCCTCGAAGACGCCCAGGCCATAGTGGAGGGCGTGCGTCATCACGTGCACGTTGCCCTCGTCCCATTTCATCACCTTCCCATCGAGCCAGATGTGTTCGGCGCGCAGCACGGTGGATGAGGTCGAGCTCATCGGGAGATTCCTCTCGGGCTAGGGTGGGACGGCCTGGGACTTGTACCCAGCGAGACTGGGGACGCAAAGCGTGAAACGCCAACGATTCACGCTCTGTTCTGCGGCGCCGTGCGTCAGGCCTGCGCGATGGTCGGCAGGTTGGCGCGGGCCTTCTCGATGTCGCCCTCGTATTTGAGGACGAGGTTGAGCGTGGAGGCGACGACGTCCGCGCTGAGCGCTTCCGCGTTGAGCAGCGCCAGGCTCTGCGCCCAGTCCAGCGTCTCGCTGATGGACGGGGCCTTCTTCAAATCCAGCGCGCGGATGGCGGCCACGGCCTCCACCACCTGCTCGGCCAGCACCTGGGGGACCTCCGGCAGGCGCGCGCGGACGATTCGCAGCTCGCGCTCGCGGTCCGGGAAGTCGATGTGCAGGTGCAGACAGCGGCGCTTGAGCGCGTCCGACAGCTCGCGGGCGTTGTTGCTGGTGAGGATGACGCGCGGGATGTGCTTCGCGCGGATGGTGCCCAGCTCCGGCACCGTGACAGCGTTGTCAGAGAGGACCTCCAGGAGGAAGGCCTCGAACTCCGGATCCGCCTTGTCGATTTCGTCCACCAGCAGCAGGGCCGGCGTGTCCGACAGCTGGGCCTGGAGGATGGGGCGGGGCAGCAGGAAGCGCTCGGAGAAGAACACCGCGTCGCCGGACGCCAGCCGGTCCGCGGCCTCCGACAGCGTGGACGTGCCCTGGGTCAGCTCCCCAATCTTGTCCTTGAGCAGCTGGGTGTAGAGCAGCTGCTTGGCGTACTCCCACTCGTAGAGGGCCTTGGCCTCGTCCAGCCCCTCGTAGCACTGGAGCCGGATGAAGGTCCGGTCCAGCGCCTGGGCCAGGGCCTTGGCCAGCTCCGTCTTGCCCACGCCGGCGGGGCCCTCCACCAGGATGGGCTTGCCCATGCGGTCCGCCAGGAACACCGCCGTGGCGATTTCGGGGGACGACAGGTAGCCCACCGCCTCCAGGCGACGCGCCGCGTCCTCCACGCTGGTGAACGAGCGAATCTCCGGAGTCAGTTGAGGGGGGCTCACGCGCGTCAACTTAACCGACGGCTTCCCGCCGACTGCGGCAAAAATGCCAGGGTTGTGGGGGCGCCGTCCGCACTCTTGAGGGCCTTGGGAGCTGTAACCCTGCGGAATCAGAGTGCGTAATTATTTTCGCACCGCGGGCATGCACCGTGCATCTATGCGGGCGAATCTCAGGACGACGAGGTCGCGGGTCATGTGGGCGTGGCTGAAGCTGGCGATGGCGGTGCTGGTGGTGGTGATGCCGGGGGGCTTCCCCCTCGTGCTGGCGTACATCGCGACGCGGACGTTGCTGGAACGGTGGCGGGTGGCGCAGGCGCAGGCCCGGGAAGAGGGCCGTCCGGTGTCAGTGGTGCGGGACGTGGTGGGCGCGCTGCACTTCCGGGACCTCATCCGTGAGGCCAGGGCGGCCACGGCGCTGTAGCCGGCGCGGGACACCCCTGAGATGGACGAAGGGCCCGGCACTCCCAGGAGTGCGCGGGCCCTTGTCGTTTCAGCAGAACGGGCTGGCTACTTGTCGAGCTCGTCCACGAGCGCCGTCCAGTCGTCCTCGCCGCCTTCGGGGGCGGTGGGCAGCTGCATGACCATGGTGCGCTCCGGGGCCTCCTCGTCCACGGGGACGGGCGTCGGGGCGGCCTTCTTCGAGGCGGCCTTGCCGGCGGGGGCGGCGGCCTTGGCCGGGGGCTTGGCGGCGGCCGGGATGACCGGGTTCGCCTGGACGGTGGCGGCCAGGTGCTCGTCCTCGGTGGCCTTGGCGCCGGCCTTCGCTGCGGGGGCGGCGGCCGGGGCCTTCGTCTTGTAGCGGGCCAGCTCCAGCTCGGCGACCTTGAGCGCCTTGCTCTTCTCCTGGACGGACGTCTGGAGGCGGGCGACCTCCTGGGCCTTGATGGCCTCGCGGCGCTCCAGCTCCGCCTTCTGCTTGGCGTTGAGGTCCTCCAGCTCCTTGGCCTGACGGGCCTCCAGGTCCTTGCGCTCCTTCTGCGCCGTGGCGAGCTTCGCGGCCGCCTCGTTGGCCTTGGTCTCCGCCGCGGCGACGCGGGCGTTGAGGTCCTTCTCCGCGCGGGCGCGGGTGCTCTGGGCGTTCTCCAGCGCCAGCTCCAGGTCCTGCGCCTTCTTGGTGCGGGCCTGCAGCTGCGTCTGGGCCTCCTTGAGCTTCGCCTCCGTGTCGGCGGCGAACTTCTGGGCCTCCTGGGACAGCTGCGCGATGCGCTGCTCCGCCTTCGCGAGCTTCGCGGCCAGGTCGTCCGACTGCTTCTTCGCCTCGGCGGCGGCGGCCTGCGCCTGCTGGGCCTGCTGCTGGGCTTGAGCCTGGGCCTGCTGGAGCTGTCCGGCCAGGCCGTCGCGCTCGCTGGTGAGCTTCTTCTGCTGCTGGGCGCCTTGCTGCAGCTGCGCGTCGCGGTCCGCGATGGCCTTGCGCGCCCCATCCAGCTCGCCGGAGACGTTGGCGATCTGCTGGTTGAGCGCGTCCGCCTGCTTCTTCGCTTCCGCGGCCCGGGCCTCCAGCTGGCTTTCCAGCTGCTTGACCTGCTCCGTGCGGGTGGAGACCTCGCGGTTGAGCACCTCCGCCTGACGCATCTTCTCCTGCGTCACGTGCGTGAGCTTGCGGAGCGTGTCCGACAGCTCCTTGCCCTTGGTGTCCACCTCGTTCTGGAGGAGCTCCTCACGGCGCTGCGACTCGTGGGTGAGCGTCTGGAGGCGGTCCTCCAGGTTGTGCCGCGCGTCCTCCGTCTGCGCGAGCGTGGAGGACAGCTGCGTGACTTCCGACACGCGGGTGCCCAGCTCGTGCTTGGTGACGATGAGCTGTTCGGCCAGGTCCTCGCCGTTGGCCTGGGCCTCGGTGAGCTGGCGCGTGAGCTCCGCCTGCATGCTGGCGGCGGCCTGGCGGGACTGCGCGTGGGCCTGCTCCTCGCGAGCCAGCGCGTCCTGGGTGCCGGCCAGCTGGCCCTGCGTGTCCGCCAGCTGCTGCGACGTGGCGTTCAGCTCAGCGAACAGGTTGTCGCGCTCGCCGGTGAGGGCGTTGATGCGGGCGGTGGTCTCCTCCGCGAGCGCCGCGTGGGCGGTGCGCTCCGCGTCGTAGAGCCCCTGCGTCTCCGACAGCTCCGCGCGCAGCTGGCCAATCTGGCCGGTGAGGTCCTGCTCCAGCGCGTCCTTCGCCGTGTTGAGCGCCGCCAGCTCCGCGATGCGCGCGTCGCGCTCCTCGGTGGTGCGGGCCAGCAGGCCGTTGGTCTCCGCGAGGATGTCGCGCGTCTCGTTGAGCTCCGCGTCCAGCTCGTCGCGGTGCGAGGTGACCTTCGCCAGGTCGGCGCGCGTCGCCTCCAGGGTCTCCTGGGTCTGCGTCAGCGTCTGGCTGGTGGCCTCCAGCTCGCCGCGCGTCTCCGACAGCGTGCCCTCGGTGCTGGACAGCGTGTTCTGCGTGTCCGCGAGCGTGGCTTCCGTGCGCGCCAGCGTGTCCTGCGTCTGCGCGAGCGTCGCCTCGGTGGTGGCCAGCGTCTGGCTGGTGGCCTCCAGCTCGCCCTGGGTGGACGCGAGCGTCCCTTCCGTCTGCGCGAGCCTGGCCTGCGTCTCCGTCAGCGTCTGGCTGGTGGCCTCCAGCTCGCCGCGCGTCTCCGCCAGCGTGCCCTCGGTGCGGGTCAGCGTCTCCTGCGTCTCGGAGAGGGTCTGGCTGGTGGCCTCCAGCTCACCGCGCGTGGTGGAGAGGGTCTCCTCCGTCTGCGTGAGCTTGGACTGCGTGTCCGCCAGGGTCTGGCTGGTGGCCTCCAGCTCGCCGCGCGTCTCCGCCAGCGTGCCTTCGGTGCTGGAGAGGGTGTTCTGCGTCTCGGAGAGCGTCCCTTCCGTGCGCGCCAGCGTGTCCTGCGTCTGCTGGAGCGTGGCCTCGGTGGTGGCCAGCGTCTGGCTGGTGGCCTCCAGCTCGCCGCGCGTGGTGGAGAGCGTCTCCTCCGTCTGGGCCAGGCGCGTCTGCGTCTCGGAGAGCTGCTGGCTGGTGGCCTCCAGCTCGCCGCGCGTCTCGGAGAGGGTGGCCTCCGTGTTGGAGAGCGTGCCCTGCGTCTGGGACAGCTGCTGGCTCGTCGCCTCCAGCTCGCCGCGCGTCTCCGCGAGGGTGGCCTCGGTGCTGGAGAGCGTGTTCTGCGTCTCGGAGAGCTGCTGGCTCGTGGCCTCCAGGTTGCCGGTCAGCTCGGCGATGCGGGCGTCGCGGTCGGAGACGTCGGTCTGCAGGCCCTCGATGGTGCCGTCGCGCTGGGCGACGGTGTCCTCGAGCGAGGCCACGCGCGCGGAGAGCTGCTCGCCCTGGCGCTGGGACGCGTCCAGCTGCTCCGTGAGCGCCTGAATCTGGCCGTTGAGGTCCGCCTCCAGGGCGTCCTTGGCCGCGCGCAGGTCTTCCAGCTGGCTGGTGAGGTCCTGCTCCAGCGCGTCCTTGGCCTGCTGCAGCGCCTGGAGCTCCGCGGTCAGCTCGTTCTCGCGGTCCTCCAGGTGCGTCTTGACGGCCTCGACTTCGCCTTCCAGCTCACCGATGCGCTCGCGGTGCTGCTGGATGGTGGCGTTGAGCTCCGCCTCGCTGTTCTCGTTGCGGGCGATGGTCTCCTGCAGCTCGCGGTCGAGCGCGGAGATCTTCGTGTCCCGCTCCTCCACGCGCTGCGTGAGGTCCGCCTCCAGGGCGTCCTTGTCCAGCCGCAGCTGGTCGCGCTCGCCGGTGACGCGCGAGATGTCGGACTCCAGGTCCGCCACCTGCTGCGTGAGGCGCTGCTCCAGCGCGGCGCGCTCGGCGTTGAGGCGCTCAATCTCCGCGTCCGAGCGGCTGGCGTGCTCCTCCGCCGTGGTGGCCCGGGCCTCCAGGCCGCGCACGGTGGCGTCGCGCTCCTGCTCGGTCTGGGTCAGCCGCTCCGTGAGGGCCTGGATCTCCCCGTCCAGCTCGGCGTAGCGGTTGTCGCGCTCGCTGACGGTGCGGGACAGCTCGGACTCGAACTGGTCGCCGCGCTCGCGCAGCTGGAGGATGTCCGCCTCGTTGGCGCGGACGGTGTCCTGGAGCTTCTGCTCCTTGACCTCGAACTCCAGCGTGACGACGCCGAGGTGCTTCTCCAGCTTGTCGTACTCGTTGCGCCAGTTCTCCAGGTCCGCGCCGCGCCGGGCCAGCTCCTCGTCGCGGAGGTTGACCTCCTTGCGCAGGACGTTGATGTCCTTCTCCTTGGAGGCGACGACCTCGATGAGGTCCTTCTCCGAGGAGAACTTCTGGAGGAGCAGGTCGTCGACGGTGGCGCCGTGCTCGCGCTCCTTCTGCACGATGGACTGCTGCGCGTCGTTGAAGCGGCGCAGCAGGTCGTCCACCTGCATCTTCAGGCCCTGCAGCTCCACGTCCTTCTCGTGGAGGCGGTCCTCGACGGAGAGCAGCTCGCGCTCGCGGACGCTCCAGATCTCCGACAGGCGCGCGAGCTGGGCTTCGCGCGTCTTCAGCTCATCCCGGAGGATCTGGATCTTGCCCTCGGGCGTGCCCATCAGCTCGCGGCGCGGGGGCGGACGCTTCAGTTGGCGAGACTCCGCCAGCAGCTCCGCCTTGCGGTCCGCGATGGAGGAGAAGGCCCGGTCCATGAAGGACTTGTCCTCGTCCGTCATCGCGCTGCGGCGCTCGCGCTTGGGCAGCTTGGGCGGGGCGCCCGTGCGCACGCCGGGCATGGGCGGCGGGGCTTCACGCGGCGCGCCGGAGAGCGCGGCGTCCAGGTCCGCGTCCGAGTCGTCGGTGCCGGGCGGGACGATGCCCGCGCTCATGGAGGCCAGCTCGCCCATCTCGAACGGGATGACGAGGTAGCCGTCCGCGGCGGCCGGCGTCTCACGGTGTTTGTTCAGACCCTCCACACCGGAGTCCGAGGAGAGCAGGAGGACCTTGAGGTTCTGGCCCCACTTGCCCTTCTTGATCTGCCCACAGAGGGCGAAGCCGGACTGGTCCGGCAGCTCCGCGCGCACGACCACCAGGTCGGGTCGGCGCTTCTCCAACTCCCGCTGCGCGTCTGACGCAGTGGTGGCCATGGCCGTGTTGTAGCCCGCGCTCTTGAGCACGGAGGCCATGCTGAGTGCGAAGTCGTTCTGGCTTTCGACGATGAGGACGCGACGCTCCATGAAGCCCTTCACCCAGCAAAAAGTGCAGTGAAAACCGCCACATCCTATCGGGCGGGCGCAAGGCTTGGGAAGTTTCCGAGCGGTGCTCGGTCGGCTGCCTCACGAGTTCTTGCCGCGAACCGCTCCCTGTCCGACAGGGGGGACCGACCCGGGGGACGCGCCGGTGTCCGGATCCCGCCCGGGGAAGTTGGTGGGCGGGGTGGGCCGGGCGAAGCGGGCGCCCTCGGGGGGACAGTACCCGTGCGCGAGCTGCGCGAACCACGGGTTGAGGGCGGATCCGGGCGGCTGGGGCGCGGGCCCCTCGTCCTCGGCGTCCGCGGCCTCCACCGCGAGCGAGTCCGCGTCGTGGACCTCGTCGCTGCCGATCTCCTCCGCCTCGTCCAGCGCCGCGCTGGCGGTGGCCGGCGTGTGCCCGGCGTCGTCGTCCAGGGCCAGGGCCTCGTCGGCGGCGATCTCCTCCGGTTCGTCGTCCGGGGACGCGGCCGTGGAGGGCTTCAGCACGGGCGGCGTGGGGCTCAGCTTGGGCGGGCCCTGGC
>NZ_RAWM01000097.1 GCF_003668875.1 Corallococcus interemptor
ACCTATTAAGTCGTCGGCAGCGTCAGATGTGGATAAGAGACAGGCGGGGGCCGGAGCGGCGGGGGGCGGCGGCGCGGCGTTCGGGTCGACGATGTCGCTGATGCGCTTCACGACCGTCTTGCCGCTCATGTCCACGACCTTGAACTCCTCCTCCTCGGGGAGTTCGCCGGCGTCCTGCTGCTTGTTCGTGTCGGGCTTGAAGCGCTTCTTCTCCACCGGCTCCTGGCCGCGGTAGTGGCGCAGGATGGCGTGCTCGATTTCACGGTCGCCCGCCACCATGGGCACCACGCGGGCACGGCTGCGCGCCACGACCTGGTCCAGCGTGGCCAGGTCCGTGGGGTCGGACATCGCCAGCACCAGCGTCTTCCCGTTGTCCTTGAGCTGCACGGGGAAGATGCCCTTCTGCTCGGCGAGCCCCACGTCCACGCGCGCGAGCGCCGCCGCGTCCTTCGTCAGGTTGCCCAGCTGCACGCGCGGCATTCCCAGGCCCTGGCAGATGGCCTGGGTGATGGTCTCCTCGGACGCCAGGCCCAGGTCCGCGATGACGCGCGACACGCGTCCGCCCCACTGGTCCAACGACGCGAGCGCGCTGCGTAGCTGCAACTCGTCGATGACGCGCGCCTTGATGAGGATGTCCGCGATGCGATTCCGGGAAGGGGGAGCCATGGGGTGGGGATTCTAGCGTCTGATGGCGCGGACGCTCAGTCCACGTCACCGAACAGGCAAGGAGGCTGGACCATGCAACCGTTCGCGGACGCCGCCACCCAGATGTGCCCGTACTGCGGTGAAGAGGTCGAAGTCGACGTGGACTCGCTGGGGGCCTCCTCCGAGTCCTACGTGGAGGACTGCCCCGTCTGCTGCCGCCCCTGGCAGGTGCGCGTCACCCGGGACGACGACGGCGCCATGGTCACCCTGGGCCGCGACGACGACTGAGCGTGGCCCCCCGGAAGGAGGGCAGGCGGGCAGGCACGAAGGCCCTTCGCGGGGGCTCGCTGGGGCTCCAAGACGCGCGGGGGCGTTCCTTGACACGTCCCGAAGCATGGTTCTCTTGAGTCTTGTGAGGCGCTGCCGGGCACCCCCGAAGTGACGGGGCCCCGGACGCCGATTCAACAACGACCGTGAACCCGCACGACGTGCGTCCCCAGGGGCGTCACGAACAGGAGAAGACCATGCTGACCGCTCGCTATCCCTTCAACAACGCCGCCGTCACCCACCCGCTGCTGCGCGACTTCGACTTCCTCTTCCGCGAGCTGGGCGTCCGCAACGACGCCGAGCGCACCGTCACGCCCGCGGCGGACATCCTGGAGGCCGAGTCCGGCATCACGCTGCGCGTGGACCTGCCCGGCCATGACGCCAAGGCCATCCAGGTGAAGGTGGAGGACGGTGTGCTGACCGTGCGCTCCGAGCGCAAGGCCGAACCCGTTCCGGAGGGCAGCACCCTGCGGCGCCAGGAGCGCGCCTCGGGTGTGTACGCGCGCCAGTTCCGCCTGCCGGACACGGTGGACGCGACCCGCGTGGAGGCCCGCTACGACAATGGCGTGCTCACCCTCACCCTGCCGCGCCGCGAGGAGACCAAGCCCCGCGTCGTCGAGGTGAAGGTCCAGGGTTGATGCACGTGCATCAACACCCCATCAGGGAGGCCGCTGCCCTCGCCGGAGCGAGGCGCGGCGACTCCCGCAAGCATCCTTGCGACCCGAGGGCTTCCGCGGTGGGCGGCGGAAGCCCCCGTCCCCTTACTTGCGAGCAGTGTTGAGCGCCAGCGGCACCCGGAACAGCTCCATGACCTGCGTGACGTCCAGCGGCTTGGGCAGGCACGCCACCGCGCCGGCCTGCTTGGACTGCTCCACCACGTCGGGCGTGTGATTGCTCGTCATGGTGATGAGGCGCACGCCCTCCATCTGCTTGCGCGCGCGGATGCGCTTGCAGACCTCGATGCCGTCGATGTCCGGCATGTTGAGGTCGATGATCATCCCGTGCGGCTTCTGCTCGGACACCAGCAGCAGGGCCTCCACGCCGCTCGTGGTGGTCTGGAGCTCCACCTGGTTCGCGTGCGGCTTGAACGCGCGCTTGATGGCGTCCAGCACCGGGCGCTCGTCGTCCACGACCAGCAGGCGCACCGTGCTGCTGCCCAGCTCCTCGGGCACGGGCATCTGGTGGGTGACCAGGAAGGTGCGCAGGTCGGTTGAACGCACGCGACGGTGACCGCCCGGAGTCCGGAAGGCCATCAGGATGCCGCGGTCGATCCACTTGCTCACCGTCGACGGGTCCACCTGAAGCAACCGACTGATGTCGTGCGTCGTGTAGAGCTGGTCCGTCATCGCCGTACTCCCCTCGGACTGCATCGTTCCACTAGCCATGGAAATAAACACCTACCTTGAATGCGGGGTTTGATCAACCCACCCTACGACGTGCTGCGTTTATCTGTGCTTCTCATCAGACCCACGGCGTCTTCCCAACGGCCACTGGCACGGAGGCACAGCTCCACAAGCTCACGGGCGGCTCCGTGACCGCCCACGTTCGTCGTAACGAAGTCCGCTTCCTGGCGCACCTCGGGAACAGCATCCGCCGGACAGGCGGAAAGCCCTGAGAGTGACATGGGGTCCAGGTCGTTCAGGTCGTCTCCCATATACGCGCACTGACTCGCGGGTATTTGGAGTTGGGCCAGCAATTCAAGAAGGGCGGGACCCTTCTCCTTGCGCCCCTGGAAGATGGCGGCGAGGCCCAATTCCCGGCCTCGCGCTTCGACGATGCGGGACGAGCGCGCGGTGAGGATGGCGGCGGGCAGGCCCACCAGCCGGGCCATGACGAGCGCATGGCCGTCCTTCACGTTGAAGCGCTTCATCACCTCGCCGTTGTCGCCGTAGTACAGCCCGCCGTCGGTGAGGACGCCATCCACGTCGAACACGAGCAATCGCACGCGCGACGCACGGGACGTCAGCTCTTCCCTGCCCGGCTTGGAAGGCGCTTCCGTCTGCATGGCCTCCTCACCTTTCGCGTCCATCAACTGGCTTCGTGACCCAGCGCGCGGCGGATGCTGAGCACATCTCGTACCACGTCCTCGAACATCTGTGGATTGAGCGAGCACGGACCGTCACACAGGGCACGGTCGGGGTCTTCGTGGACTTCTGTGAATAAAGCGTCAATCCCGGCGGCGGCGGCACTGCGGGCGAGCAGTGAGACGAACCTGCGCTCGCCGCCTGTCTTTCCGTCGCTGGAGGAGGGGAGCTGGACGGCGTGGGTCGCGTCCATGCAGACCACGAGGCCGGCCTCGCGCATCTGGGCGAAGCCGCGCATGTCCACGACGAGGTTGTTGTAGCCGAAGGAGGAGCCCCGCTCGGTGACGAGGATGTTGGGGTTGCCCGCCTCCACGGCCTTCCTCGCCGAGTGGACGATGTCCTTGGGGGCGACGAACTGTCCCTTCTTCAAGTTCACCCCCTTGCCCGAGCGGGCCACTGCCTCCACGAGGTCCGTCTGCCGGCAGAGGAAGGCCGGTATCTGGATGATATCCACGACTTCAGCGGCAGGCGCGACGTGGCTGGTTTCATGGACGTCCGTGAGAACCGGCACGCCCACCTCCCGGCGGATGCGGTCCAGGATTCTCAGACCTTCCTTCAAACCCGGACCCCGGAAGGACTTGCCGCTGGTCCGGTTGGCCTTGTCATAGGAACATTTGAAGGCATACGGGACGCCCAGCCGGGCGGTGATGCCCTTGAGGAGGTGCGCGTGGCGCAGCGCCATCTCCTCGGACTCGATGCTGTCCGGGCCGGCGATGACGAAGAGGCGCTGGCCGGGGCCGACCTTGTGGCCGCACAGCTCGATGGAAGGGGTGTTGCTCATGAATGCACCGGGGCCTGGCCGCGGGTGGCGTCCCGCTGGGCGAGCGCCGCGCCGATGAAGCCGGAGAAGAGGGGGTGGGGAGCGAAGGGCTTGCTCTTGAACTCGGGGTGGAACTGGCAGCCCACGAAGTACGGGTGGTCCGTCAGCTCGATCATCTCCACCAGGTTCAGCTCCGGGTTGTGGCCGGAGATGACGAGCCCGGCCTCCTGGAGGCGGCCACGGTAGGCGTTGTTGACCTCGTAGCGGTGGCGGTGGCGCTCCTGGATGGACTCCTGGCCGTAGAGCTTGTGCGCGACGGAGCCGGGCTTGAGCGCGCAGGCGTAGCTGCCCAGGCGCATGGTGCCGCCCTTGTCCTGCACCTTCACCTGGCTCTCCATGAGCGTCACCACGGGGTGCGCGGTGTGCTCGTCGAACTCCAGGCTGTTGGCGCCCTTCAGGCCCAGCACGGTGCGGCTGAACTCCACCACGGCCATCTGGAGGCCCAGGCAGATGCCGAAGAACGGAAGCTTGTTCTCACGCGCGTAGCGGACCGCGGCGATCTTGCCTTCGGTGCCGCGCACGCCGAAGCCGCCGGGCACGAGCACCGCGTCCACGCCCGCGAGCGTCTTCTCCGGCCCTTGAGCCTCCACGTCCTGGCTGTCCACGAAGCGCAGCTTCACGCGCACGTCGTTGGCGATGCCGCCGTGGAGCAGGGACTCGTTGAGGCTCTTGTAGCTCTCCGTGAGGTTCACGTACTTGCCCACGATGGCGACGGTCACTTCACCGCGCGCGGGCTCGTAGATCTTCCGGACGATGGTCTCCCACTTCTCCAGGTGGGGCGCGCGGCTCCAGATGTTGAGCACCTCCGCCAGCCGCTCATCCAGGCCCTGGCGGTGCAGCTCCAGGGGCAGCTCGTAGATGCTGCGGACGTCCGGGGACGTGAACACGTTGCCGTTGTCCACGTTGCAGAACATGGCGATCTTGTCTTTCAGCTCGCGCGAAATCTCCCGGTCCGTGCGGCACAGGAGGAAGTCCGGCTGGATGCCGATTTCGCGCAGCTTCATCACCGAGTGCTGCGTGGGCTTGGTCTTCACCTCACCCGCGGCGCCGATGTACGGCAGCAGCGTCAGGTGGATGTAGACGGCGTTCTGGCTGCCCACGTCGTAGCGCATCTGGCGGATGGCCTCGAGGAAGGGCAGGGACTCGATGTCGCCCACCGTTCCGCCGACCTCCACGATGACGACGTCCACGTCCTGGGCGGCCTGGCGGATGCTGGCCTTGATCTCATCCGTGATGTGCGGAATCACCTGGACCGTCTTGCCCAGGTACTCACCCCGGCGTTCCTTGGTGATGACCGCGTTGTAGATGCGGCCGGACGTGAAGTTGTTGAGGCGGCTCATCCGGGCGTGGGTGAACCGCTCGTAGTGGCCCAGGTCCATGTCGGTCTCGCCACCGTCCTCGGTGACGAAGACCTCGCCGTGCTGGAAGGGGCTCATCGTGCCCGGATCCACGTTGATGTACGGATCCAGCTTGATGAGGGTGATGTCCAGCCCGCGGTTCTCGAGGAGGGCGCCAATGGATGCGGAGGCCAGTCCCTTCCCCAGCGAGCTGACCACGCCGCCCGTCACGAAGATGAACTTGGTTTTCTTGGAGCGCATGTCCCTTCCTGCCAAGGAGGTCAGGGGGCGTCAAATATTCTCTGACGCACGGACGGCCGGCTGGCCTCAACCGGCGCGCTCAGCCCTTCACTGCGCGTCCCAACCGCCTGGACGCGCGACCGCGAACTGCCGGGCCGTGGGCTGGCCCACGCGGAAGTGGCGCAGGTCGCACCCCCGGCAACTCCAGCCTTCCCAGCCTTTCTTCACGACCTGGTGAAGGCAGGCGTCGTAGTTGGGACAAAAAAGGTTGCGCTGGTCGTCCACCGTCTCTTCGTCACGGAGGGCGGAAGGCAGAGGGATGGGGCACGGTGTAATGGACACGGCAGTTCTCCTGCAGTCGACCCCGACGGTCGTGGATGTGCTTCCCCCCGGCGGCCACGAACCGGTGGGTGGACAGGACATTCCCGGTAGGAAAGGGGACGAAAAAAGTCGCCCCCGCCGGCAAAGGCAGGGGCGACTCGTTACCGCGGGCGTCACTTCCGCCGGGGACAACCTGCGTTAGCAGGCCACCGCGACGGAGGTGGACGCCTTGATCTTGCTGTCGTTCAAGGCATCACCTCCTTTCTTGCGGCAGCAGAGATAATGCGTGCCCCCATTTCTCGCCACGCAGATGGAGGGGTGGGAGAGGGTCGTCCGGGGAACGAGCGTTCAGGCGGCGACGACCTGGCGCTCCACGAGGCGGCGGTAGAGGCCGTCCTGCGTCATGAGGGTGGAGTGGGTGCCGCTCTGCACCACGCGGCCGTGCTCCATCACCAGCACGCGCTGGGCGTTGGCCACGGTGGACAGGCGGTGGGCGATGATGAGCGTGGTGCGGCCCTGCATCAGCCGGTCGAGCGCGTCCTTCACCAGGTGCTCGCTCTCCGAATCCAGGGCGGAGGTGGCCTCGTCCAGGATGAGGATGCGAGGGTCCTTGAGCACGGCCCGCGCGATGGCCACGCGCTGCTTCTGGCCGCCGGACAGCTGCACGCCGCGCTCGCCCACCTCCGTGCGGTAGCCGTCCGGGAAGCGCTGGATGAAGTCGTGCGCGTTCGCGGCGCGGGCGGCGGCCTCCACCTCCGCGTCGGTGGCGTCCGGGCGGCCGTAGCGGATGTTGTCCGCGATGGAGCAGGAGAAGAGCAGGGGCTCCTGGGCGACCATGCCCACGTTGCGCCGCAGCCAGCTGGGGTCCAGCGACTTCAGGGGGCGGCCGTCCAGGCGCAGCTCGCCCTGGAGCGGATCATAGAAGCGGGACATGAGGGCGGCGAGCGTGGACTTTCCGGCGCCGGAGGAGCCCACCACGGCGACGACCTCGCCCGCGTTGACGGTGAGGTCGATGCCCTGGAGCACCGGCACGTCCGGGCGCGTGGGGTAGGCGAAGTGCACGCCGCGCAGCTCCACGCGGCCCTCGACGGTGGCGGGGCGCTCGCCTTCCGCGGCGGGGATGGCGGGCTCGCGGTCCATCAATTCGAAGACGCGCTCGGCGGCGCCGGAGGCGCGCATGAAGTCCGCCCAGAGGTCCGCCAGGGAGCCCATGGAGACGGCCACGAGCATCGTGTAGATGAGGAACGAGGTGAGGGCGCCCACGGACAGCTCGCCGTCCACCACCAGCCGGCCGCCGTACCAGAACACCACCACCGCGGCGATGTAGCCCGCGCTGGAGGCGCCGCCCATGAAGGCGGCGGACTGGCGCGCGCGGTTGCGGGCGACCTCGTAGGCGTTGCGCACGGCGTTGCCATAGCGCGACACCTCCGACGGCTCCGCCGCGAAGGAGCGCACGGTGCGCATGCCGGACAGGCTCTCCTCCGCGACCTCGCTGGCCTTGGCGAGCGCGTCCTGCACGTTGCGCGACAGCCCGCGCACGCGCCGGCCGTAGACCATGCCGCCCACGGCCACCACGGGCACGATGGCGAGCATGAGGAAGGTGAGCGAGGGCGAGGTGTAGAAGAGCAGCACGATGCCGCCCAGGGCCTGCACGGCGTTGCGCAGCCCCTGGGAGATGTTCGCGCTCACCGTGTTCTGGAGCACGGTGGTGTCGGAGGCGAGCCGGCTGGTGAGCTCTCCGGTGCGGTGCGTGTCGAAGAAGGCCACCTCCTGGTCCATGAGGCGGCGGAAGAAGTCCTGGCGCAGGCGCATGACCACGCGCTCGCCGGCGTTGGTGAAGAGGTAGAAGCGCAGGGAGGTGGCGACGCCCTGGACCAGGAAGACGGCCAGCATGACGAGCGCGGCCTTGTCGATGAGGCCGCGGTTCTTCGCGTTGAGCGCCTCGTCGATGAGGATGCGCACGCCCTGGGGGTAGACCAGGCTGGCGCCGCTGCTGATGAACAGGAAGACGGTGGCGACCAGCAGCGTGCCCAGTTCAGGGCGGGCCAGCGCCAGCAGGCGGCGCGCGGTGACCCCAGAGGCCTGGCGGGATGTCGGAGCGGAGACGGAGGGAGGCACCGCCGGAGCCTACCGGACTGTCGCCGGACGTGCAGCCTGGACGGCGTCCGCAGGGCCGGGCTGCAGCCAGGAGGCCTGGGTGGTATTCCAGGGCCCGTACCACGCGAGGAGGGGCCATGGAGAAGCGCGTCTTTGGCAACACCGGGGTGGCGGTGCCCGTCATCGGCCAGGGCACCTGGCAGATGGAGGATGACGACGCGGAAGGCGCCATCCGGGCCCTGCGCGCCGGCATGGACCTGGGGCTCACCCACCTGGACACCGCGGAGCTCTACGGGCAGGGGCGGGTGGAGGAGACGCTGGTGGCGAAGGCCATCGCGGGCCGGCGCGACGAGGTGTACCTCGTCTCCAAGGTGATGCCCTCCAACGCGACCCGGAAGGGCACGGTGGCCGCGTGCGAGCGGAGCCTGAAGCGGCTCGGCACGGACCGGCTGGACTGCTACCTGCTGCACTGGCCCGGCTCCCACCCGCTGGAGGACACGGTGGCGGCCTTCGAGGAGCTGGTGAAGGCGGGGAAGATCCGCTCCTGGGGGGTGAGCAACTTCGGGGTGGAGGAGCTGGAGGAGGCGCTGGCCCTGGCGGGCAGGGGGCGCATCGCGTGCAACCAGGTGCTGTACCACCTGGAGGAGCGCGCCATCGAGCACGCCGTCGTGCCGTGGTGCGAGGCGCAGGGCGTGGCGGTGGTGGCCTACAGCCCCTTTGGCAACGGGCAGTTCCCGTCACCCACCAGCGCGGGCGGCAAGGTGCTGGCGTCCATCGCGAAGGCGCACGGCGTGACACCCTTCCAGGTGGCGCTCCAGTTCCTGGTGCGCCGGCCGTCGGTGTTCGCCATCCCCAAGGCGAGCAACGCGGCGCACGTGCGCGACAACGCGAGCGCGGCCTCGCTGAAGCTCACGAAGGAGGAACTCCAGCGCATCGACGCGGCCTTCCCCCTGGGGGACGACCCGGGCGAGCTGCCGGTCATCTGAGGGCGGCGCGCTCTCGCATCACGGCCTCCACGCGGGCCACGTCCTCCGGCACGTCCACCGCCACGGTGCGCCAGGACACGCTGGCGCAGCGGATGCGCAGGCCGTTCTCCAGGGCGCGCAGCTGCTCCAGCTTCTCCGTCTCCTCCAGCGGGGTGGGGCTGAAGGAGGCGAGCTGGAGCAGCGTGTCCCGCCGGTAGCCGTAGAGGCCCAGGTGGGCCCAGCGGCGCACGGGTGCGCCGGTGTCGCGGGCGTGCGGCACCGCGGCGCGGCTGAAGTAGAGCGCGTCGCCGTTGAGGGCGAGCACGGCCTTCACCACGTTGGGGTTGCCCACCTCCTCCGGGTCCAGGGGGCGCACCAGCGTGCCCATGTGCACGGCGTCGTCCTGGAAGAGGTCCGCGAGCACCTTGAGCGCGGCGGGGTCCACCAGGGGTTCATCCCCCTGCACGTTCACCCACACGTCCACGTCCGGGCGGGAGCGGGCGACCTCCGCGATGCGGTCCGTGCCGGTGGGGCAGGCGGGGCTGGTCATCACCGCCTTGCCGCCGAAGCCCTCCACGACGTCGCGGATCCGCGCGTCATCGGTGGCCACCCACACCTCGTCGAAGGCGCTGGCTTCCTGACAGCGGCGCCAGACGTGCTCAATCATGGGACGGCCGGCGATGAGGGCGAGCGGCTTGCCAGGGAAGCGGGTGCTGGCATGGCGGGCGGGGATGACGGCCACGGTGCGGGAGGCGGGCATGGGGCGCATCTATCAGATTCAGGACGTCTCGCCGCGCCCTGGAGGTAGCCCACCACTGGCCGGAAAAAGGCGGGTGCCTATTTTCCGCAGCGACATGAAGAAGGTCATCCACATCGTTGGTGCGCGTCCCAATTTCATGAAGGTGGCTCCCATTCACCGGGCCATCAAGGCGCGCACGTCCCTGGGGCAGCTCGTCATCCACACCGGCCAGCACTACGACGCGAAGATGAGCGACGTCTTCTTCGCGGACCTGGGGCTGCCTCCGCCTGAGATCCACCTGGGCATCGGCTCCGGGAGCCATGCCGAGCAGACGGCGAAGATGATGGTGGAGATGGAGAAGGTCTTCCTCAAGGAGAAGCCGGACCTGGTCTCCGTGGTGGGCGACGTGAACAGCACCATCGCCGCGGCGCTCGTCACGTCCAAGCTGGCGATTCCGCTGTCCCACGTGGAGGCGGGCCTGCGCAGCTTCGAGCGTCACCAGCCGGAGGAGATCAACCGCGTCGTCACCGACCGGCTCTCCGACCTGCTGCTCACGCCGTCGCGCGACGCGGACGCCAATCTTCTGAAGGAGGGCATCGACCCGAAGCACATCCACCTGGTGGGCAACGTGATGATCGACTCGCTCCTGTCGTCCAAGGAGAAGGCCGACCAGCTGCCCACGCTGAAGAACCTGGGCCTTGAGCCCAAGGGCTACGTGGTGGCGACGCTGCACCGTCCGTCCAACGTGGACAACCCGAAGCTGCTGGCGGGCCTGCTGGGCGTGCTGATGGACGTGGCGAAGGAGCTGCCCGTCGTGTTCCCGGTGCACCCGCGCACGCGCAAGATGATCGCCGAGCAGGGCCTGGGCCCCAAGCTGGAGCAGACGCCGGGGCTCAAGCTGGTGGACCCCATGGGCTACCTGGAGTTCCTGTCCGTCACGTCGCAGGCGAAGCTGGTGATGACGGACTCGGGCGGCCTGCAGGAGGAGACCACCGCGCTGAACGTGCCGTGCCTCACCATGCGCGAGCAGACCGAGCGCCCCATCACCGTGGAGGTCGGCTCCAACGAGGTCGTGGGCACGGACCCCGCGCGCATCCGCGAGGCCGCCAACCGCGTGCTGGCCGGTGACTTCAAGAAGGGCCGCGTGCCGGAGCTGTGGGACGGCCGCACGGGCGAGCGCATCGCGGACCTGTACGCCCGGTTCCTGGGCGTGGAGACGAAGCGCGCCTTCGGGTGAGCCAGCCGGCGGGGTCCGCGTTCCGAAGCGTGGTAGAGCGTCGGGCTCGCCATGCGTGAAGACGCTGACCCCGTTCCTGCTCCGGCCCTGCCTGACGGCTACGTCGACATCCCGTTCGTCGTGGAGCCGAACTACGCGGGGTGGCGGTTGGACCGCTACCTCTGCGAGAAGATCCGCCGCATGGACCTGGAGCGCGTGCGCGGCATCATCCTGCGCGGCGTGCTGTGCGACGAGTACCGGCTCAAGCCCTCCACGCCCGTGTACCCGGGGCTCACGTTCCGGATCCGCCGCCCCGCGAGCCAGGAGCCCGTGACGCCCACGGAGCTGCCCGTCGTCTTCTCCGATGACTGGCTGCTGGTGTTGGACAAGCCGGCGGGGCTGCCCATCCATCCCACCGCGCGCTACCACAAGGGCACGCTGGTGACGCTGCTGCGCGAGCGCTTCGGTGAGCGCTTCGCGGAGCCCGCGCACCGGTTGGACCGCGAGACGAGTGGATTGGTGGTGTGCGGCCGCACCACCGAGTCCTGCCGCGTGCTGGGCGGGCTGTTCCTGTCGCGCGACGTCCACAAGGAATACCTGGCGCTGTGCGAGGGCCAGCCTCCCGAGGACACCTTCGTCGTGGACGCGCCCATCGCGGAGGGCACGGACCTGATCCGCATCGCCGTGCGCATCGACCCGGTGGCGGGCAAGCCCAGCCGCACGCGCTTCCAGGTGCTCCAGCGCTTCACGCGCGGCGGCGAGCCGTTCGCGCTGCTGCGCTGCTTTCCGGAGACAGGAAGGCAGCATCAGATCCGCGTCCACCTTCGCGAGGCGGGGTTCCCTCTGGTGGGGGACAAGATGTACGGGCCGGATCCGGGTTACTTCGACCGGTTCAGCAAGCACTCGCTGGAGCCGGAGGCGTGGGCCCGTCTGCGATTGCCGCGTCATGCGCTCCATGCGGAGCGGATCTCGTTCCCGCATCCGGGCACCGGGGAGACCGTCACCTTTACGTCGCCGCTTCCGGTCGACTTGAAGGACTTCATCGCCGGGTGAGCACCTGCGGTAGCTTCACGGGATGCGACCTCTCCGGTATTCCATCAACATCACGTTGGACGGGTGCTGTGACCATCGCGCGGGTTTCGCGGACGAAGAGCTGCATCGTTACACGGCTGAGATCCTCGGGCGTGCCGATGCCCTCCTGTTTGGCCGGGTGACCTACGAGATGATGGAGGCCGCGTTCCGGCAGCCGGCGGGGATGGACGGCCCCTTCGCCCGGACCATCGACGCGGCGAAGAAGTACGTCGTGTCGAGCACCCTGGACCGGGTCGATTGGAACGCGGAACTCTTGCGCGGGGACCTGGGGACGGCCGTTCAACAGCTCAAGAACCAGCCGGGGAAGGGCATCTACGTCGGCGGCGTGAAGCTCCCGCTGGCGTTGGCGGAGCTGGGACTGATCGACGAGTACGAGTTCTTGGTGCATCCCCGGATCGCGGGCCACGGGCCGACGTTGTTCGCGGGTCTCTCGAAGTTTGTCGACCTGAAGCTCGTGGGCCGACAGGAGCTCGCCTCGGGGGCGATGGCCCTGCGGTACGAGCCGCGCAGGTAGCTTCAGACCAGCTCTCGCAGGAACGGCGCGACCACTTCGGCCAATCGCTCGGGTTGGTCGTAGGGGAGGCCGTGGCCGGCGTTCTGGACCTCTTCGATTCGCACGCGTGGGTTGAGGCCCCGCAGCTCCGTCGCCATCTCGAACGTGACGACGGGGCTGTCTCCGATGACGAGGAGGGTGGGGACTTCAATCGCGCTCACCACGCCGCGATAGTCGGGGTTGGGCGGCGTGAGGACGTCGAAGGCCTCCAGGCGGGTCTTCAGCCTCGCGTCGGCGAGATGTCCGAGGAGCTCGGGCGAGCGATGCGGCTGCCGGGCCTGGGCCTGCGCGACGAGCTCGGCCTTGCTGGATGCGAGGGTCCGGCGGTGTTGTCCGGCGACGTCGCTGGCGTGCACCTCGCGCTGGCGCTCGGGGCTCAGGAACGTCGGGTCCACCAGGACGAGGCCTCGGAGGTCCGTCCTTCGACTCGCCACCACGGCGGCGGTCATGCCGCCCATCGAGTGCCCCATCAGCACCGGACGCGAGAGCCCCAGTCCCTGGATGAGGCCCACCACGTCGCTGGCGTGGTCGTCGTACCGGTAGCCGTGGGGCGGCGTGCTCGAACCGCCGTGCCCTCTGGCGTCGGGCATGACGACGTCGCATTCCCCTTCGAGCACGCGCGCCACGGGCGTCCAGCAGGCTCCGCTCCCAATCAGTCCATGGAGCAGGACGACCGGAGGCCTGGCGCCTCCGGTCCGGAGGTAGTGGAGGCGGACGCCGTTCGTTTCACAGACTCCACTCTTCCAGGTCGTCATGGGGTTCCGAGAGGTCGCCTCAGCCTGCCTTGCGCAGGTTCTTCGCTCCGGGCACCACGCGCAACAGCTGCGCGGGCATCCGGTCCACGACCTGCTCCGTGAAGCAGGCGAAGATGCGGAAGAGGACTGGGAGCAGCACCAGCGTCAGCGCGCACGCGGAGAGGGTTCCGGACACGATGACGATGGCCAGCGCCTCCGCGTAGACGCGCGCCTCGCGCGTCATGCGGGACTGGAACTCCGAGCGGGCCGTGGCGACGTCGCTTCGGTAGGAGAGCAGCGGCCCCGCGACGGCGACCGCGCCCAGCAACACGAGGCCCGCGACGACGGAGCGCACGAACTGCCGCTCCGCGTGGGCGAGCCCCGGCCGCCCCGAGGTCGGGGCCGGCGTTTCAGGCACTGAGCTTGGTGGCGGCACCCGCGCCCTGGGACAGCTTGTCGGTGAGGTACTGCCCGGAGAAGCACGCGGTGCAGTAGGTGCTCCGCTTCGGGTCCTCCACCGCGGTGCCCAGGCCCTCCAGCGACAGGTAGCCCAGGGAGTCCGCCGTCACGTACGTGGCGATCTCCTCCGTGGTGTGGCTGGCGGCGATGAGCTCCGTGCGGCTGGGCGTGTCGATGCCATAGTAGCAGGGCCACTGCGTGGGCGGCGACGAGATGCGCAGGTGCACCTCCACGGCGCCCGCGGCCTTGAGCATCTTCACGATCTTCCGGCTGGTGGTGCCGCGCACGATGGAGTCATCCACCACCACCACGCGCTTGCCCTTGAGCACCTGGCGCACGGCGGACAGCTTCAGCTTCACGCCGAAGTGGCGGATGGACTGCTGCGGTTCAATGAACGTGCGGCCCACGTAGTGGCTGCGGATGAGGCCCACGTCGTAGGGGATGCCGCTCGCCTGCGAGAAGCCGATGGCCGCGGGCACGCCGGAGTCCGGCACCGCGATGACCAGGTCCGCCTCCGCGGGCTGCTCGCGCGCCAGCTGCATGCCCAGGCGCTTGCGCACCTCGTACACGCTGCTGCCGAAGAGCACCGAGTCCGGCTTGGCGAAGTAGACGTGCTCGAAGATGCAGCGGCCCAGCCGCGCGGCGGGCTTGAAGGGCATGCTGGTGCGCAGCACGCCGTTCTCGATGACGACCAGCTCGCCGGGCTCCAGCTCGCGGACGATCTCCGCTTCGATGAGATCCAACGCCGTCGTCTCGCTGGCGAGCACGTACGCGCCTTCCTTCATCTTGCCCAGCACCAGCGGCCGGAAGCCGTTGGGGTCGCGCACCGCGATGAGCTTGTCCTCGGTGAGCAGGAGGATGCTGTACGCGCCCTCCACCCGGCGCAGCGCTTCCACCAGGCGCGCCTCGAAGGTGGGCTGCTTGGAGCGGGCGAGGAGGTGCATCACCACCTCCGTGTCCGCGTCCGACTGGAACAGCGCGCCCTCCGACTCCAGCTCCGCCTTGAGCTCCGTCGCGTTCACCAGGTTGCCGTTGTGCGCGATGGAGAACTGGCCGCCCGCGTAGTTCACGAACAGGGGCTGGGCGTTCTTGATGCCGCTGCCGCCCGCCGTGCTGTAGCGCACGTGGCCGATGGCCGCCTTGCCGGGGAGTCCTTCAATCACCGGCGCGGTGAAGATGTCCGCCACCAGGCCCATCTGCCGGTGCGCGCGCAGGGTGTGCCCGTCGGACGCGACGATGCCCGCGGACTCCTGTCCGCGGTGCTGCAGGGCGTGCAACCCCAGGTACGTCAGGTTGGACGCCTCTCCGTGACCCACGATTCCGAAGATGCCGCACATGGCGCGCTGCCTTACCCCTTTCGACCTCGAAGCGGAACAGGAACGCACGCCTCGAAGGTGGGTATTCCACCCTCGGCCGACGTCGGCCCTTGTAGGCCAGGCAAGGCGCCGTCGCCTGAAAGGTAGGAGCCGCCCGGGAGCGCCGAGGGGGTACGCTGCCCCCGGCATGTCCTCTTCCCGGCGCTCCTTCCTCCGCTCCTTGCTGCCCTTCGCCTTGTTAACGGCCGGGGCCGCCTACGCGCTTGCCTCCTGGAACTGGTGTGGGCCGTGGGAGGAACGCACGCCCGAGGTGCTGTCACAGGTGCGTGGCGAAGGCCCCCTGCGCGCGGGCGCGGCGAAGGTGGCCCTCTCCCCGCCCTTCCCGGTGGTGGTGGCGGGCTACGCCCCGCCCCGGTCCGAGGCGAGCCAGGCGGAGCTCCCCCTCCAGGCGAGGGCCCTGGTGCTGGAGGCCGGCGGCGCGCGCGTGGGCGTGGTGTCGCTGGAGCTGCTCTTCGTGACCCCGGAAATCACGGCGGGGGTGCGCGAGCGCGCCGCGAAGGCGGGGGTGAAGGAGGTGCTGGTGGTGGCCACGCACACGCACTCCTCCTTTGGAGGTTACGACGCGCGGTGGGTGGCGCAGCTGTCCGGCACGGGGCGCTACCAGGAGTCGTCCGTGAACGCGGCGGTGGCGGGCGCGGGCGAGGCGCTGGAGAAGGCCGCCGCCTCCCTGCGGGACGTGACGCTGGAGGTGGCCAGCGCGGCGGACGCGGGGCTCGTCTATTCCCGCTCCGGGGGGGATGCGCCGGACGGCCAGCTCACGCGGGCGGTGCTGCGCGGGGCGCAGGGGCCCGTGGCGGAGGTGCTGGTGTTCGCCGGGCACGCCACGCTCATTCCCCGGCAGCGGTCGTTCGTGGATCCCGACTTCCCGGGCCGGCTGAGCGCGCTGCGCGAGGAGGCGGGCCATGGCGTCTCGCTGTTCGTGCAGGGCAGCGAGGGCAACGCGTCCGTGGCCTTCAACGAGGGGCAGGGCCCCGAGCGCGCCCTGGGCTTCGCGCGCAAGCTGTCCGCGCTGGCGGATGGCGCGGTCCCCGCGTCCGAGCCGGGTCCGGTGCGGCTGGCGTTCGCGCGCGTGCAGACGGCGCTGCCCCGGCCGGACTCGTCCCGGCTGGTGCCCGCCTTCACCCGCGCCGCGGGGGACAACTTCCTGTGCGCTTCGTCGCCCCGCGAGGCGGAGGTGGACGCGCTGGCGCTGGGGCCGCTGGAGCTGCTGTCCATCCCGGGAGAGCCCACCGTGGCGGCGGGCAGGGCGCTGGCGGACGCGTCCGGCGCCACGCACGTGCTGGGGCTCGCCAATGGCTACGTGGGCTACCTGGACACGCCGGAGCAGGTGCGCGCGGGGCAGGGGGAGTCCCGGCGCCAGTACTTCGGCCCGGCCCTGCTGGAGCGTTTGGGGGCCGCCGCTCGGGTCGCCTCCGGCGCGGTGGGCTTTTCCTCCGATGCCGTAGGCAGCAAGTAGACGAGGCGAAGGCCCGGCCGCCTGCCTGCCCTGGGGACCTGCTTGGGTCCGCACTGTCGCTGGAGGAGGGCCCGCTGCCTACCTTGGTCCTCGGATCGGCTTCAGAGACACAGGGGGCACGGGATGAGGTGGGCAGGCGGACGTCGCAGCTCGAACATCGAGGACCGGCGGGGTGGGGGTTTTGGCCGGCCGCTGGCGGTGGGCGGTGGCGCCGCGTCACTGGTGGTGGCCCTGCTGGTGATGCTGCTGGGCGGTGACCCGTCCGACGTGCAGATTGGCACGCGCGGCTCTCCGTATTCGCAGCCGGGCACGGGCGGCTCCGGGAACGTGGACCCCCAGGAGGAGCAGCTGAAGGACTTCGCCTCCGTGGTGCTCGCGGACACCGAGGACACCTGGCCCGGTCTGCTGGAGCCCCAGGGCATCCGCTATGTGCAGCCGCACATGGTGCTCTTCTCCGGCGCGGTGCAGTCCGCGTGCGGCGCGCAGGAGAGCGCGGTGGGGCCGTTCTACTGCCCGGGCGACCAGAAGGTGTACCTGGACCTGAGCTTCTTCGACGAACTGGAGAGCCGCTTCGGCGCGCCCGGTGACTTCGGCCGCGCGTACGTCATCGCGCACGAGGTGGGGCACCACGTGCAGAACCTGATGGGCGTCTCCCGCAAGGTGCAGTCGCTGCGAAACCGCGTGAGCGAGGAGCAGGCCAACCAGCTGTCCGTGATGACGGAGCTCCAGGCGGACTGCTTCGCCGGCATCTGGGCCCACCACGCGCAGAAGGCGCGCAACATCCTGGAGCAGGGCGACGTGGAGGAGGGCCTGGGCGCCGCCAGCGCCGTGGGCGACGACACCCTCCAGAAGCGCGCCCGGGGCCACGTCGTCCCCGAGTCCTTCACCCACGGCTCCGCCGCGCAGCGCATGACCTGGTTCAAGCGCGGCCTGGAGCAGGGGACGCTGGAGGCGTGCGACACCTTCAACGCCGGCCGGTAGGTGCCCCGGGCATCGGCATGCGCTGCTGCTGCGTGCCGATGAGCGGCTGCTGAAGCTGGTACGTCCCGTTGAGCGGCTGCTGCAGTTGGTACGAACCGTTGAGTGGCTGCCGCAGCTGGTACGTCCCGATGAGCGGCTGCTGGAGCTGGTACGAACCGACGAGCGGCTGCTGCAGCTGGTACGTGCCGTTGAGCGGCTGCTCCAGTTGATACGAACCGGCGAGCGGCTGCTGGAAGCCGCTCTCCGCGGGTGGCTGATACCAGTAATTGTTCCAGAAGGTGCTGTCGCCGGATTCGCTTGTCAGTGATTGCCGGTCATCCAGGTTCTGCGAGTCATTGCCCTGGGGGGCATCCATCGCTTCGTCCTGCTGCGCCAGGACCGTGACCGGACCGGACGCGAGCGCCACCACCAGGGTCACCAGGGGGCCCGTGCGCATGGGAGTCTCCTTCCTCGGGCCGCGGGAGAGGGAAACGGACGCCACGGCCTCCTTCTCAAGATGACCGCGCGGGTCGGCTCCGGCGAGCACGGCGCACGGCGTCCATGCCTGCCCGGGCGCCATTCATGGGGCCGTGCGTCATTCGCCTTCCGAACACATTGCGAACGATAGGCTTACCGCCTGCGCGTGCTTTTTCCTGCGTGGCCAAAGGGGCGCTGCGTCAAAATACAAACGTGAAACTTGTACTTGTCGTCCGTGTGTCTTTGCTCCGAGCATGCCGCCTTCCCGCTGCTTCGCGGGTCGCGGGCGCTTCCCCGTGGCCCATGCGGAGCGGCTTCGCGGAGGAACGACATGCCCCGTTTGCAGTGGACACGCGCTACGTGCGCGACCCTTCTGGCCCTGGTGGGGGCCCTCTCGTTGACCGCCTGCTCGGATGACGAAGACAACAAGCCGGACCCGGGCGGCCCGAAGGTGGACGCGGGGACGGACGCGGGCACGGAGACGGACGCCGGCACCGACGCGGGCCCCACCGTGGACACGGGCATCCCCTGGGACGGCGGCAGCGCGGGCGACTTCTCCTGCGAGGGCAAGACCCAGACGACGTTGAACTTCGCGCCGGGCCAGGAGGAGGCGCTCCAGGACCAGGTGAACACGCTGGTGGAGTGCACCACCATCACCCTGGCGCCGGGCACGTACACCTTCGACAACGCCATCACCATCCGCCAGAACGGCATCACGCTGGTGGGCGCGGGCAAGGGCGCGAAGGGCGAGGGCACGGGCGGCGCGCAGAGCACGGTGCTGGTGTTCACCAACGCCGCGGCGAACTCCAACGGCCTGGACGTGGTGGGCAACCGCTTCACGGTGAGCGACCTGGCGGTGTGGAACGCGAAGAAGGACGCCATCCGCGTGGAGTCCTCCACGGACGTGGTGATGCGCCGCGTGCGCACCGAGTGGGAGAAGGCCGACAATGAGAAGAACGGCAAGTACGGCCTGTACCCGGTGAAGTCCAAGTACGTCCTCATCGAGGACTGCGAGGCGTACAACGCCGCGGACGCGGGCATCTACGTGGGCCAGACGCAGTACGCCGTCGTGCGCAACAGCGTGGCGAAGCAGAACGTGGCGGGCATCGAGATCGAGAACACCCAGTACGCCTACGTGCTGGGCAACACGGCCCAGGACAACACCACGGGCCTGGTGGTGTTCGACCTGCCGGGCAACCCCATCCGGGGCTCCGACATCCGGGTGAAGAACAACATCATCACCGGCAACAACCGGAACAACTTCGCGTCCGTCGCGGCCAGCAGCAGCACGGTGTCGCAGGTGCCGGCGGGCACGGGCACGTTCATGCTGGCGTCGCGCCGCGTGGAGCTGACGGGCAACACCTGGGGCAACAACAACACGGTGGACGTGGCGGTGCTGAGCGGCCTCACCATCGAGCCCAACCCGGCGCTGTGGGCGGCGGGCGGCCTCAACTTCGCGAGCGCGGACGTCTACGTCCACGGCAACACCTTCCAGGGTGGCAGCGGCGACAGCGTGGACAACGGCAACCTGAGCCCGCAGCTGCGGCCGCTGGGCGCGGCCCTGGCGGCGCTCTATGCCTACGGCGAGACGAAGGGCTCGCTGGGCGTGGAGCACCTGGTGTGGGACGGCGTGGACCCCTACGGCCATGAGCGCACGCAGGTGAACCCCATCAACATCTGCTTCGTCGAGAACACGCTGCCCTCGGGCACCGGCAACGTCATCGCGGACCTGGACCTGGTGGCGGCGGGGGCGCTCGTGGCCAAGGGCAACTTCGCGGGCGGGTGGGCCCTCACGCGGCACTACCCGGCCGACAAGGCGGAGTTCAACTGCGCGGGCTTCACCCCCGCGCTGACGATTGGCGACAACATCCAGCCGTAACAGCGGTCAGGGAGCGTGACACCCATGTGGACGCCGTTCGTGAACCCCCGTCTTCCCGTGGTGCTGCTGGCGCTGTCGCTGGCGGCCTGCGGTTCCTCCGACCCGGAGAATCCCGGGCGCACACCCGACTCGGGGACTCCCGTGTCGGATGCCGGAACGGGGGACGCGGGGGGGTGCGACTTCGACAACATGGATGGAGGCAGCCTGGATGCCTCGGTGCCCATCCCCAATGCGCTGTCGGGCTTCGGGCTGTTCACCGGAAGCCCGGCGGACGGGGGGCTGGTGCCGGTGGAGGGCAACGTGCCCTACACCCTGTCCACGCCGCTGTTCTCCGACTACGCGGTCAAGTCACGCACCCTCTACATCCCCCCTGGCAGGGTGGCGCACTACGAGCCCGTGGCCGCGCTGGACCTGCCGGTGGGGACGCTCATCACGAAGACGTTCGCCTTCCCGGCGGACCTGCGAAAGCCGGACCAGGACGTGCGGGTCATCGAGACGCGCGTCCTGGTGCACCAGCCCTCCGGCTGGGAGGCTTGGCCGTACGTCTGGAACCCGGAGCAGACGGAGGCCACGCTTGCCACCGGTGGACGATCTCGCGACGTGACGTTCGTCGACCTGGAGGGGAGCACCCATGCGTTCAAGTACTCGGTGCCCTCCAAGAATCAGTGCCAGCAGTGTCACCACCTGGTGGATGACGCGGGCGCGCAGGTGATGCACCCCATTGGCGTGAAGGCGCGCTACCTGCACCGCACGAACACCTACGACGGCGTGGAGCGCGACCAGCTGGAACATCTGGCCGCGCTCTGCAAGCTGGACGGGCTGCCCGCTCCGGCGCAGCTGCCCAAGGCGCCGGACGCGTTCGACACCCAGGCGGCGAGCCTGGACACGCGGGCGCGCACGTACCTGGACATCAACTGCGCGCATTGCCACAACCCGAAGGGCACGGCGGGCATCACCAGCCAGCTGTTCCTCAACTTCGACAACGCCAGCGTGTTCAGCCTGGGCGAGTGCAAGCGCCCCGGCTCCGCGGGCGCGGGCGTGGGCGGCGAGTTCGACATCGTCCCCGGCAACCACGCGGAGTCCATCCTCTGGTACCGGATGCACACGGAGGAGTCCGGCAAGATGATGCCGCAGATTGGCCGCACGATTCACCATGCGGAGGGCTCGCAACTCATCGCGGACTGGATCGACTCCATGCCCGCCAAGACCTGCAAGTAGCGCTCAGGCGGCCGGCGACGGGGGCGGGGGTTCCTCCTCCAGCCCCACGTTGCTGGACGCGCGGTTGTAGACGGCCAGGTCCAACAGGCCCTCCTCGCGCGCCACCAGCACGGGCACCAGCATCTGCCCGGTGACGTTGGTGAGGGTGCGCATCATGTCCAGCACCCGGTCGATGGCGAGCAGGTAGCCCAGCCCCTCCAGGGGCAGCCCCGCGGCGCTGAGGACGACGGTGGTCATCACCACCGCCGTGCCGGGCACGCCCGCGGTGCCGAAGCTGCCCAGCACGGACGCCAGCAGGATGATGAAGAGCTGCGGCGCGGACAGCGTCAGGCCGAAATACTGGGCGATGAAGAGCGACGTCATGGCCGGGTAGATGGCGCCGCAGCCGTCCATCTTGATGGTGGCGCCCAGCGGCACCGCGAACGCCGCGTAGTCGCGGTTGACGCCCAGGTTGTGGGTGACGCTGCGCAGGGCCACCGGCATGGACGCGAAGCTGGAGGAGCTGACGAACGCCACCTGCATGCCCGGCGCGGCGCCCCGGAAGAAGCGCAGCGGGTTGAGGCCGTGCGCGGCCAACAGGCCCCCGTACACGAAGACGACGTGCACCGCGCACGCGAGGTACAGCGTGAGGACGAAGGTGCCCAGGGGGAGCAGGCGCTCGAAGCCGTAGGTGCCCACCAGCGCGGCGATGAGACCGAAGGTGCCCAGCGGCGTCAGCTCCAGCACGAAGCGGGTGACTTGAATCATGGCCTCGCTGGCCTCGCCCACGAGCTTACGCAGCCGCTCCGTGCGCTCCCCCAGCTTCACCAGCGCGAAGCCCAAGAGGCCCGCGAAGAAGATGACCTGGAGCATCTTGCCTTCGGACAGCGCGGCGAACGGGTTGGTGGGCACCACGTCCAGGAGCACCTGCACCGGGCCGGGCACCTGGCGGGGCTTGTAGTCCGTGGCCGCCTGGAGCGTGCCCACGCCCACGCCCGGCTTCGTGAGGGCGGCGGTGCCCAGGCCCACGCCCACCGCCAGCGCGGCGGTGACGGCGAACCAGAGGAAGGTGCGGCCCCCCAGCGCGGCCATGCTCTTCTGCCCGCGCAGCGCGGACACCGCGTGGATGACGGCGAAGAACACCAGCGGCGTGGCGATCATCCGGATGAGCTGGACGTAGAGCGTGCCCAGCGGCTGGAGCCACACACCGGCGCGGTCTCCCAGCGCCCACCCGGCGAGCGCGCCCAGCACGAAGGCGCCCAGCACGCGCTGCCAGAAGGGAATGCGGAACCAGCGGGCCCAGAGCTTCATCGCGCGACACCTCTTGCGGCGGTGGACCGGCGGAACCTAACTCCCTCGCGGGTCCGGCGCCGCGTTCCTCATCCGGGGGACGCCCCACATCATTGCGGCGGGTTTCCCGCCCCCCTAGGCTCCTGCCTGCTTTTCCCCCCAATCCCAAGCCAGGAGTGCTCCCGTGAAATTCACGAGCAAGGACGTGTCGAAGCTGCTGGAGGAAGTGAGCGGGTCCGAGGACCTGATGGCCCACGCCTGCGCGACGTCGTACCTCAACGGGCAGCACTACACCTGGAATGGCACGCAGTGGGTGGGCACCTACTACCCGCAGCTCAAGTACCCCGTGGGCGAGGACTCCAGCGGCTCCTGCTAGGGAAGGTCCCGAGGCCCTGCCCCCATGAAGGTCGCCATCGTGGACAGTGGTGTGTCGGTGGGCTTCCTTCGCGGGGAGGGGCTGTCGCTTTCCGGAGCCGCGAGCTTCACGGTGGACCGGGAGGCGCGGCGCCTGGAGTCCCGCGTCTATTCGCGTGAGGAGCTGGCGGCCTGGCGCGACGGCGCCTGTGCGTTGGACGACCTGGAGGACGCGCACGGCCACGGCACCGCGGTGCTGAGCATCCTGGCGGAGCAGGGCCGCCGTCCCGGTGTCGACGTGGAGTGGTACGTCGCGCGCGTGCTGGACGGGCGGATGCGCGGGGACTCGCTGTGCCTGCTGGAAGCGCTGGAGTGGCTGACGCAGGACGTGCGGCCGGACGTCATCAACCTGAGCCTGGGCACCGTGGGCCGCGCCTTCGAGGCGCCCCTCACCGCGCTCCTGGAGCGCGCGGTGGAGCAGGGCAGCCTGGTGCTCTGCGCGGCGGGCCCCGTGTCCGGGCTGCCGTCCGGGCTGCCGTCGGTGGTGACGGTGGCGGACGCGGCCATGGCCCACGCGCTGAGGAAGGGCGACATCGTGGACCACGTCGAGGCCGCGGCCACGGTGCGGCTGTACGCGGACGGCGCCTTCCACGAGCGCCCCCTCACCAGCAGCTACGCCTGCGCGCTGGCGGCGGCGCGGGTGCTGCGCGAGGGCTGTCCTCCCGGATGGCGGCACGTCACCGCGTCGCGGCGGACGCGGTGACGTTCACCTTCCGGTGAAGCCTCAGGCCGGGACGCGGGTGTTGTCCTTGCGGTCCCAGTGACGGTGCCGCGCGAGCGCCGCGGAGAACGCGGTGGCCAGCGCGGTGCCCGCGCCCGCCTTGGAGCCCGCGACGACGCCGGGCGCGGCCGGGTCGATTTCACAGGCCTTGAGCAGGTCCTCCGCGTCCTTGGACGCGCCCACCGTCTTGCAGTGCAGGTAGGCCTCCTGCACGAAGTGGCGCGACTCGCCGTCCTTCTTCAGCGTGGCCACGCTCGCGGCGCCGCCGGGGATGAAGACGCCGTCGTACTCCACGGAGGCGGTGGTCATAGCGCTCTTGTCCACCGGCACGTCCTTGCCGTTGGCGGCCTTCACCGTGCCCAGGCGCTTGGCGATGATCTTCACCTTCGCGCCCTGCGCCTCCAGCTCCTTGCGCACCGCCATCAGCTCATCCGCGTCCACGCCGTCCGCGACGAGCACGCCAATCTTCCGCGTCTTGATGGACGGCGGCGTGGTCATCTTCATCGCCTCGATGCTCAGCGCCTTGGACGCGGGCGGGCCCTTGGGCGTCACGGGCGTGGCCTTGGGCGCGGGCAGGCCCAGCCCTTCCGCCACGGCGGACACCAGCAGGGCGTCAATCTTCGCGAAGTGCTCCAGCACGCGCTCCTGGATGGCCTTCGTCTCCACCTTGCCCAGCTCGAAGCGGCACGCGTCGATGAGGTGCTCCTGCTCCGGCCCGGACAGGCTGCGGAAGAAGAGCGCGGCCTGGCTGTAGTGGTCGTTGAAGGAGGCGGCGCGCTCGCGGATCTTCTGTCCGCTCACGGGCTCCGGGTGGTGCACGAAGCCGCCCTGCTTCTGGGACGCGAGGAACGGGCAGCCGCCGCCCAGCGAGTTGGGGAAGTAGTTGGCGCGGCCCACGTTGCTCGTCTGGCGGTGGAAGCCGTCCTGCTGGTGGTTGTGCACCGGCGCCACCGGGCGGTTGATGGGGATCTCCGCGAAGTTCGGCCCGCCCAGGCGCGTCAGCTGCGTGTCCAGGTACGAGAAGAGCCGCGCCTGCATCAGCGGATCATCCGTGAAGTCGATGCCCGGCACGATGTTGGACACGCAGAAGGCGACCTGCTCCGTCTCCGCGAAGAAGTTGGTGGGGTTGCGGTTGAGCGTCATCTTGCCCACCGGATGCACCGGGGCGATCTCCTCCGGGATGAGCTTGGTCGCGTCCAGCAGGTCCACGCCCAGCGCCTGCGCGTCCTTCTCCTCCAGGATTTGAACGCCCAGCTCGTACTCGGGGAAGTCCCCCTGCTCGATGGCTTCGAAGAGGTCGCGGCGGTGGAAGTCCGGGTCCTTGCCCGCGAGCTTCTGCGCTTCGTCCCAGACGAGCGAGTGCGTGCCGAGCAGCGGCTTCCAGTGGAACTTCACGAAGCGCGAGGTGTTCTTCTCATCCACGAAGCGGAAGGTGTGGACGCCGAAGCCCTGCATCATCCGGAAGCTGCGCGGGATGGCGCGGTCGGACATGATCCACATGATCATGTGCATGGTTTCCGGGACGAGCGACACGAAGTCCCAGAACGAGTCATGCGCCGTCTGCGCCTGGGGAATCTCGTGGTGGGGCTCCGGCTTGGCGGCGTGGACGACGTCGGGGAACTTGATGCCGTCCTGGATGAAGAAGACGGGGATGTTGTTGCCCACCAGGTCGAAGTTGCCCTCCTCCGTGTAGAACTTCACCGCGAAGCCGCGCACGTCGCGCACGGTGTCCGCGGAGCCACGCGAGCCCGCGACGGTGGAGAAGCGCACGAACACGGGCGTCTTCTTGGACGGGTCCTGGAGGAACTTCGCGCGGGTGTACTTCGCCTGGGATTCGTAGGGCTGGAAGTAGCCGTGGGCGGCCGAGCCGCGCGCGTGCACGACGCGCTCGGGGATCCGCTCGTGGTCGAAGCGGGTCAGCTTCTCGCGGAGGTGGAAGTCCTCCAGCAGCGTGGGGCCGCGAGCGCCAATCTTGAGCGAGTCGTCGGTGTGCTCGACGCGGATGCCCTGGTCCGTGGTGAGGAAGTTGCCCGTGGGCTCCGAGCGGTTCCTCGCGAGCTGCTGGTCCTTGCTGTTCTCGTCGACCTGAACCGCGTCCGGATGCTTCTGTGAGGTCACCGCGCTGCCTCCTTCAAGGGGGCGTGCAGGGTGCCGGACGCGGCGGAGGCCGCACGTCTTGTGTCCCGGGTGTGGGTGGTGCCGGACGCAAGACGGCGGCTGTGTCCGGTGGCGTTCGTTCGCGACGTTGGCCAGCGAGCGTCAGGCGTCCTTCGCCAGGCGCACCAGCATCTTGCCGGTGTTGTCCCCGCGCAGCAGGCCGATGAAGGCGTCGGGGGCCTTGTCCAGGCCGTCCACGACGGTGGCGACGTCCTGGACCTTGCCCTCGCGCAGCCACTGGCCCATGTCGCGCAGGAAGTCCGCGCGGCGGGCGGCGTGGTCGCCGACGATGAAGCCCTGGAGGGTGAGGCGCTTGCCCACGGCGAGGAACAGGTTGCGCGGGCCGGGCGTGGGGGCGGTGGCGTTGTACACGGAGATGGCGCCGCACAGGACGATGCGGCCGTGGTTCTTCATCAGGCCGATGGCGGCCTCCAGGTGGTCGCCGCCGACGTTGTCGAAGTAGACGTCGATGCCTTCCGGGCAGGCCTTGGCCAGGGACTCGGCGATGGGGGTGGTTTTGTAGTCGAGGGCGGCGTCGAACTTCAGGTCGTCGCGCAGGTGCTTCACCTTCGCCTCCGAGCCGACGCTGCCCACGACGCGGCAGCCCTGGATGCGGGCAATCTGGCCCACGACGCCGCCCACGGCGCCCGCGGCGGCGGACACGAAGACGGTGTCACCGGCCTTGGGCTTGCCGAGGTCGAGCAGGCCCACGTACGCGGTCATGCCCGGCATGCCGAGCACGCCGAGGTACGCGGAGAGGGGGCCCACGGAGGGGTCGGCCTTCTGGTAGTGCTTCGCGGGGGCGACGGCGTAGTCGCGCCAGCCGCCGGTGCCGCCGACGACGAAGTCGCCTTCCTTGAAGTCAGGCGAGCGCGAGCGGAGGACCTGGCCCACGCTGCCTCCGTCGAGGGCTTCGCCCAGCTTGAAGGGCGGGACGTAGGACTTCGCGTCGTTCATGCGGCCGCGCATGTACGGATCCACGGACATGAAGTGGTTGCGCACGAGGACCTGGCCCTCGGCGGGTTCCGGGACGGAGACGGTGACGGTCTCGAAGTTGTCCGGAGTGGGTTCACCGTGCGGGCGGGACTTCAGGCGGATTTCACGTCCCTGGAGCGGCGTGGCCATGAGGGGGCCTTTCGTGAAGGTAGAGGAGATCGCGGGCCTTCTAACCGCCGCGTGGGGGCGCGGCAGGGAATTCAAGTGAGATGCGTAAGGTAGGGCGCAGGACGTGTGCCCTGCCATGTCGGACGGGCGTGCTAGCTCGTGCCGTCATGGATAGAGTGGTGGGCGGCGAGGATTGGGGAGACGCGATGGGAAAGAAGCCCGCGACCTATGCGGACCTGGAGGCGCTTCCCGACCATGTCGTGGGGGAGATCGTCGCGGGGGAGCTGTATGCGAGCCCTCGGCCGACAATGCGGCATGGCACGGTGACCCACCGTTTGGGGGGCGAACTCCTGGGGCCCTTCGAGCGGGGACGGGGTGGTCCCGGCGGATGGTTCCTCATGGAGGAGCCGGAGCTGCACTTGGGAGAGGACGTCCTGGTTCCGGATGTCGCGGGATGGCTGTTGGAACGGATGCCTGATGTTCCAGAAACAGCTGCGACGTCTCTCGCGCCGGACTGGGTCTGCGAGGTGCTGTCGCCGTCCACCCGGAAGCTGGATCGAGAAGCGAAGATGCCGGTGTACGCGCGCGAGGGTGTACGGCATGTCTGGTTGATGGATCCGCGCACGAGCACGTTGGAGGTGTTCGGCCTGCGGGACGGCCGGTACGAAGTGCTGCTCACGCATGTCGGGGATGCTCCCGTGCGCGCGGCGCCCTTCGACGCGGTGGAATTGGACCTCGCGTTCATCTGGGGCCGCAGGGCAAGCTGACGGAGCCGTTCGGTTCCTGTTGCTGGTTCACGGAAGGCGGCCGGCCAAGCACGGATTCTGGTGCACGGGGGCTCATTGCGCGGGAGGCTTGCGCGCATGCCGCTGTCTCCGTTCTCGCTCCTCATCGCGCTGGGTGCCGTGCTCGGGCACCTGTACCTGTTCCGGCGGCTGGTGTGGAACCTCACGTCCCGCCGTGGGATCCGGCTCGTCGCCGCGCTCGTGCTGGGCTTCATGACGCTGGTGCTGATTGCCCGGCGGTATCTGCAGCGCACGCTCCCGGAGGCCCCTGGCGACGTCGTGGAGCTGGTGTCCTATTCGTGGATGGGCGTGGCGCTGTGCCTGGTGCTCGCGCTCGCGGGGCTCGACTTGGGTCGGGCCGTGCTCGCCCTGGGTCGCCGGCTCCGGCCTGCCCCCGCCGTGGATGTCGAGCGCCGCCGCTTCCTGTCCCAGGCCACCGCCGGTGGGGCGCTCGCCCTGGGGGGCGGCCTGGCGGGCTATGGGAGCTGGCGCGCGTTCACCGCTCCAGAAGTCACCGAAGTGGTGATCCGCATTCCGAAGCTGCCCCGCTCACTGGATGGCTTCACCATCGTGCAGCTCACCGACCTGCACGTGGGCCCCTTCATCCAGCGGCGCTTCATGGACGAACTGGTGCGCCGGGCCAATGCGCTCAAGCCGGACCTGGTCGCCATCACCGGCGACCTCGTGGACGGCACCGTGCCCCGGCTGGGCGGCTTCGTCGCGGCGCTCGGCAACCTCCATGCCCGCCATGGCAGCTTCTTCGTCACCGGCAACCATGACTATTCGTCCGGCGCGGAGGCGTGGGTGGCCCACCTGGGCTCGCTGGGCATCCCGTCCCTTCGCAACCGGCACGTGCGCATTGGCGACGCGGGCGGCGCGTTCGACCTGGTGGGCGTGGATGACTGGCACGGCGGCCGGCGCCTGGGACAGAAGGGCTATGACCTGGACCTGGCGCTCACGGGCCGTGACCCCGAACGCGCGGCGGTGCTGCTCGCGCACCAGCCCGCCAACTTCAAGGTGGCCGCGGAGCAGGGCGTGGACCTTCAAATCTCCGGGCACACCCACGGCGGCCAGCTCTTCCCCATGACGGCGCTCATCGGGCTGAGCTGGGAGCACTCCGCCGGCCACTACCGGCACGCCGATTCCCACATCTACGTCAGCCGGGGCTGCGGCTTCTGGGGGCCACCCATGCGGTTGGGCAGCCCCCCGGAGCTGGTCAAGCTGGTGCTGACTTCGTGAGGAACGCGTCCAGCGCGGCGTTCACCGCGTCCGGATGGTCCAGCTGGATCCAATGGCCAGCGCCCTCCACCACCTGGTGCGCCACGCCTTCGCCCAGCCGGTGGACGCTGCTCGGCGTGTCGTTGTCCGGAGCGACGAGGGAGAACTTCGGCCCCGGGTAGCGCGCGAGCGCCGCCGCCAGGTCGAAGCGCAGGCTGGAGCGCTGCACGGCCGTCACCGCGGACAGCGGCGTCGCGTCCAGGTCCGCCAGCAGCCGCTCGCGCACGTCCGCGCGCGGCCCCGCCATCTGCGCCCAGTCCTGCCGCACCGCCTGCGCCACGTCCGGCGCGTCCAGCGAGGCGAGGTACGCGTTCACCTGCTCCTCGGGGTAGTGGCGATGGTCCGTCATCGGATCCACCAGGAACAGGCCCGCCACCTGGCGCGGATTCTCCCCCGCGTACGCCAGCGCCACGCCCCCGCTGATGCTGTGCCCCACCAGCACGAAGCGGCGCAGCCCCAGCGCCCGCACGACGGCGGAGATGTCCCCGGCGAGCGACTCCAGCGTGTAGTCCTCCGGCTCCGGAACGGTGGAGCCGCCGTGGCCCCGCAGCTCCAGCGCGATGCCCCGGCGGCCCTGGCGGGCCAGGTGCTCCAGCTGCGCCTGCCAGTGGGACGCGTTGCCCGCGAGCCCGTGCACGAAGACCACCGGCAGCGACTTCCCGCCCCCACCCGTGTCCACCAGCCGCAGGTCTCCCGCGGGCCCCGCCACGCGGAAGTCGTCGAAGCGGACGCGCTCGGGCTCGAAGGCCTGGCCCTGCGCGAAGGGGACCTCGTAGTGGGTGACGTGCAGGTCCCGGTCGATGAGGTAGCGGTCGTCCTCCGGGAAGAAGATGGCGCGCTCCGGCGTGTCCCCCGCGAAGCGCTTCACCGCGTCCATGGACTCCCACAGCGTGACGAGCAGGAACTCCGCGCGCCCGTCCGCCACCTTGCGCAGGCAGTACGCGGCCAGGTTGCCCGGCGTGCGCCGGTAGTGCGTGAGGCCTGTCTGGTGGAGATAGGCGAGGTAGGCGTCGGCGTCCTCCGCCTTCGTCACTCCGCGCCAGGTGCGTGCGAGCATTCCAGGTTCCTCGTGCCGGCAAAAAGGGATGGAGCCGCGCATGTAGCGCGCCCGGTGGGAGGACGGCCATTCCCCCGGTGTCCCGGGTGTGCGCGGACGACACTTGGCTTGGGGCCGGGCCTCACCGACGATGCCCGCACACGTGGACACGAACCCCGACGCACCGATTCCCGAGGCAGCCCCCCGGCGTGAGCGCCCAGGCTGGCGCTGGGTGCTCGGGGGCCTGTCGCTGGTGCTGCCCGCGCTCTTCTTCTTCCGGGCCACGTTCACGAGCGACGTCTTCCTCGCGGGCGACACGCTGCGGGCCTTCTACCCGATGCGCGCCTACTGGGCCGAGCGCGTGTCCCAGGGCGGGTTCCCCGACTGGTTCCCCTACGACGGCTTCGGGCAGTCGTTCCCCGCCATCTTCATCTCCGGTGTGTTCCACCCCACGGCGCTCCTGCACCTGGTGCTGCCCCTGGGCGTGGCGGTGAAGCTCACCGTGCTCGTGTGCTTCCCCGTGGCGTTCCTGGGCACGGTGGCGCTGCTGCGCGAGTGGGGCGTCCCCCGCGCGGGCGCGCTGTTCGGGGCGCTGACGTTCACCTTCAGCGGCTACCTGGTCTGCATCACGAACAACCCCACGTACCTGCTGGCCGCGAGCACCGTCCCCGCCGCGCTGTGGGGCGTGCTGCGCTTCGTGCGGCGTCCGTCGGCGGCCCGGCTGGCGGTGGGCGGTGGTCTGTTGGCCCTGGTCGCGTTCGGCGGGGATGCGCAGGCGTTCGCCGTCACCCAGGCGCTGGGCGTGCTGGTGGCGCTGACAGAGCCCGTGACGGCGCCGGGCACATGGGGCCGGCGCGTGGGGGCGTGTCTGTTGCTGGTGGCCACCGGCGGCCTGCTGGCCGCGCCCCAGCTGCTTCCCGCCGCGGCGCTGGTGATGACGGGCGAGCCCGGGGCCCGGTCGCTGGCGGAGGCGCAGGACTTCTCGCTGCACCCGCTGCGGGTGGGGGAGCTGCTGCTGGGCCCGTTCCTGACGGATCCGGTGGGCGTCCGCGGCATCCCGGAGCTCGCCGTGCGCAAGCTCATCCGCACGGGGGCCTTCACGCGCGCGTGGGTGGACTCGCTCTACGTGGGCACGCCCGCGTTCGTGCTGGCGCTGGCGGGCGTGGGGGCTTCGTGGCGGCAGCGGCGCACCTGGGTGTTCGTGGGCGCGTGGCTGCTGCTGCTGGCGCTGATGCTGGGCTCGCTGCTGCCCGTGTACGGCTGGGTGTATCAACTGCTGCCGCCGTGGCGGCCCTTCCGCTACCCGGAGAAGCTGGGGTCCTTCCTGGTGCTGGGGCTCGCGGTGGGCGCGGCCCTGGGCTGGCGGCGGTGTCTGGGGCCCGGAGGAAATCCTCGCGCGGTCATCGTCGCGGGCATGGCGGTGGCGGCCTTCTGCGCGGCGGTCGTGCTGGGCGAGTCGGTGGGCGGGCTGTGGACGCGGGGCTACGTGCTGCCGCACTGGCCGGATGCGCCCGCCGCGGCCATCGAGGGCCTGTCCGGCAATGTGGTGCGCATGGGGGGCCTGGCCACGGGGCTGGCGCTCCTGTGCGCGGTCCTGGCGTGGCGGCCCAGGCTGGCGGCGGGGCTGGTGGTGATTCAGTGGGCCGCGCTCTCCTGGGAGAACGGTCCGCTCTACCAGGTGTCACCGGCGGAGATCCTGGAGACGCCGCCTCCGCTCGTGGAGCGGATCCGCGCGGCCTCGGCTCCGGACGAGCCCGTGCGGGTGAACCTGATGGTGAAGGGCTACGGGGCGCCCCCCTTGAAGGGCTACGAGTTCAAGGACCGGCTGAGCCTGGGGCAGGTGGCGGTGCTCGCGCCGGACACGTCGGTGTTCTGGGGCATCGAGAGCGCGGCCAGCTACCTGCCGGGGCGCAGCCCGCGCCTGGGCCGGTTGATGAACGACCCCCGGCGCTGGGCCTTCGAGCTGGCGCCCCGCCTGTCCACGCCCTTCACGGTGACGCGCACGCGGGAGCTCACCGGGGGACCGCCTCCGGGGACGCGGGTGGTGGCGGTGGATCCGCTCTTCGAGGCGACGCTGCTGGGGCACCCCGATGCGCCCGCACGGGTCCACCTGGCCCGGCCGGAGTGCGTGGCGACGGCCGATGACGCCGTGAAGCGGATGACCGCGCCCGAGCCCGCGGCGCCCGGGACCGCCATCGTGGAGTGTCCGGAGCCGCTGCCGGTGGAGGCCGCGTCCGGCACGGGCGGCGTGCGCGTGACTCGTGAGTCGCCGGAGCACTTCACGGTGGACGTGGAGGCCGCCGCGCCCTCCGTCCTGGTGATCAACGATGCGTACCAGCCCGGCTGGACCGCGACGCTGGATGGCGCGCCCGTGCCCATCCTCGCCGCCAACGTGGCGGTGCGCGCGGTGCCGGTGCCGGCGGGACGGCACTCGGTGGTGATGCGCTACCGGACGCCGGGGCTGGTTCCCGGCGTGGCGCTGGGCCTGCTTACGCTGGGCGCGCTGGGCGCGGCGATGGTCGTGTCAGCGCGGCGCGGGCGTCGCGGTGCTCGTGGCGCTGAACGCGGGCGGTGAGGCGGTCATCGGTCCGACGGCGTAGGTGCCGTCGTAGCCGTCCGGATCCTCCGCCTTCTTCTGGAGCGTGATGCCCGTGGCGCCTGCTTCGCCACGGCTTCGCAGCGGATGCTGACCACAGGTGTCCGCCGTCATTCCCCGGCAGACCCACGCGGAGCCCCCGGCGTTCACCACGTCGAGCGACACCAGCCCGGGCTCCGCTTCGAGCAGCCGGTGCGTCATGAACTGGAGCTTTTCGTCCCAGGGCGCGCCCACGTCGCGGCGCGCGTGCAGGTTGCCCACGAGCACGATGAAGGTGTCCCCGCGCGCCTCGCTCCTGGCCTGACGCAGCCAGGTGGCCATCGTGTCGTCGCGGTCCTTGCCGCCCGCGTCGAAGGCCACCACCCGCACCGGCAGGCCCGCGCGCGTCCACTCGCGCACGCGCTCCAGCAGGTGGCGCATGGCCTCGCTGGTGCGGCCGTCCTGCGCCTCGCGGCGCCAGAAGGCGCTGTCGGGCGGCCCCTCGGATTCACCCGCGACGAACGCATCGAGGCGCGCCTGCTCCTCCAAGGGGAGCTCCAACGCCAGCCGCACCGGCTGTCCCGCCGCCGCCGCGTGACACGCCAGCCGCGCCGCGAAGTCCGGCGCCTCCCGCGTGCCGTGGATCTCCCCCAGGACGACGAAGGCCGCGGGCTTGAGCACCGCCTCCATGCCGGGAATCACCGGGCCACAGTCCGCCTTCGCGGGTGGAACCGGGGCCTCTCTCGCCGTCCGGCATCCGGCCAGCAGACAGGTGGCCAACAACAGGGACCTCGGGGAAGGGCGCATGGGCTGGGAGCCTCCAGGGCGGAAACAGGAAGCCCCAGTGTCTCCCAAGCCCAGGCCCCTGGAAACACGACGGCCCGCCCCGGGAGACGGAGCGGGCCGGATGCGAGGGGGGCGGGACTTTGTCAGGCCGTGGGGACGACGACGCTGGCGCTCGTCTGGCGCTGGGACGCCATGAGCGCCGAGCGCTGCAACCACCCGGCGAGCCCCAGCATCGCGAGCCCCGAGGTGCGCAGCGTGCGCAGGAGCTCCACCGCCTCCGCGGGGTTGCCGGGCAGCAGCGGCGCCAGCCACTCGCGCGCGTCGTAGAAGAGCCACACCGCGCCGGACATGCCCATGGCCCACCACACCCAGGCCAGCCGCCCGCCGCGCAGCATGTACGCGACGCGCAGCAGGGGGGCGACGAGCAGGATGGTCGTCATGTCCGCCAGCGTGGACGCCAGCGCGATGACCGCCGTGCACGTGGCCGCGAAGCCCTGGCCCAGGTGGCCCACCGCCTTGACGAGCGCCAGCTGACGCGCGTCCTG
>NZ_RAWM01000098.1 GCF_003668875.1 Corallococcus interemptor
GGCCCGGGGAGGAGCGGCCGGATGAAGTCTTCGCGGCGCGGGGACGGTGAATCTGCTTAGGGGACATTGCGTGGACTCGGTTCCGCTTTACTCTGGGCCACCGCGCGCCGGGCGGCCAGCCGAGAGGAAGTTTCGGGGGGCGCGCGTGGTTTTGGTCTGGTTCTCCCTTACATCTCCTGGGAATTCCCTTCACTCGCCGCGTTCCTTCGAGGATCCTCCGGCGAGAGAGCCAACATGATTGAATGGACGCTAAAGAAGCTCATCGGGACCAAGAATGAGCGCGAGCTCAAGAAAGCCCGCCTGAAGGTCGCCCGCATCAACGAACTGGAGGGCAAGATGAAAGCCCTCGAGGACGGAGACTTCGCGCGCGAAACCGCCCGGATGAAGCAGGAGATCGCGAACGGCAAGCCGCTCGACGACCTGCTGTTCGAGGCCTTCGCCCTCACCCGTGAGGCGGCGCGCCGGGTCATCGGCCAGCGCCACTACGACGTGCAGCTCATCGGCGGCATGTTCCTGCACGAGGGCTGCATCGCGGAGATGCGCACCGGTGAAGGCAAGACGCTCACCGCGACGCTGCCCTCCTACCTCAACGCCCTGTCCGGCCGCGGCGTCCACGTCGTCACCGTGAACGACTACCTCGCCCGCCGCGACGCGGAGTGGATGGGCCGGGTCTACAAGTTCCTGGGCATGACGACGGGCTGCGTGCTCCACGAGCTGTCCGACAAGCAGCGCCAGGAGGCGTACCGCTCGGACATCACGTACGGGCAGAACAACGAGTTCGGCTTCGACTACCTGCGCGACAACATGAAGTTCCGTCTGCAGGACTACGTCCAGCGCGAGCTCAACTACGCCATCGTCGACGAGGTGGACTCCATCCTCATCGACGAGGCCCGCACGCCGCTCATCATCTCCGGCCCCACCGAGGACAGCACCGACAAGTACTACCGGGTGGATCAGGTCATCCCGGGCCTCGTGCCGGACCAGGACTACACCCTGGATGAGAAGCACCGCTCGGTGGCCCTCACCGACGACGGCATCGACAAGCTCCAGAAGCGCCTCAACGTCGGCAACCTCTACGACCCGGGCGAAATCGAGACCCTCCACCACGTCGAGCAGGCCCTGCGCGCGCACACGCTCTACAAGCGCGACAAGGACTACGTGGTGAAGGACGGCGAGGTGCAGATCGTCGACGAGTTCACTGGCCGCCTCATGCAGGGCCGCCGCTGGTCCGACGGCCTCCACCAGGCCATCGAGGCCAAGGAGGGCGTGAAGATTGAAAACGAGAACCAGACGCTCGCCACGGTCTCGTTCCAGAACTACTTCCGCATGTACTCCAAGCTGTCCGGCATGACGGGCACCGCGGACACGGAAGCCGAAGAGTTCGCCAAGATCTACAACCTGGACGTGCGCGTCATCCCGACCAACCGTCCGCCGCAGCGCCGCGACGACCAGGACGTGGTCTACAAGACGGAGCGCGAGAAGTTCGAGGCCGTCGCCGCCCAGATTGAAGAGCTGCACAAGGCCGGTCAGCCGGTGCTCGTGGGCACGGTGTCCATCGCCAAGAGCGAGGTGGTGTCCAACTTCCTCAAGAAGCGCGGCGTGCCCCACAGCGTCCTCAACGCCAAGGCGCACCAGCGCGAGGCGGACATCGTCGCGCAGGCGGGCCGCAAGGGCGCGGTCACCATCTCCACCAACATGGCCGGCCGCGGCACGGACATCCTCCTGGGCGGCAACGCGGAGGTCATGACCAAGAGCGAGATGGGCCCGCCGCCGGAGCCGCCGGAGGCCGTGGACGGCCAGCCCCTGGACCTCACCGGCTACCAGGCGGCGCTGGCGGACTACGAGAAGCGCTTCGCGCAAGTGAAGGCCAACAACGAGGAGCTCACCAAGCGCGAGCGTGAAGAGGTCATGGCCGCTGGCGGCCTCTTCATCATCGGCACGGAGCGCCACGAGTCCCGCCGCGTGGACAACCAGCTGCGTGGCCGCGCCGGCCGCCAGGGTGACCCGGGCGCCAGCCGCTTCTTCCTGTCCCTGGAAGACGACCTGATGCGCATCTTCGGGTCGGAGCGCATCCAGATGTTGATGGAGCGCCTGGGCATGGAGGAGGGCGAGGTCATCGAGCACATCTGGCTCTCTCGCGCCATCGAGAGCGCGCAGAAGCGGGTCGAAGGCCACAACTTCGACATCCGCAAGAACCTGCTCGAGTACGACGACGTGATGAACCAGCAGCGGCGCACCATCTACAAGCTGCGCCGCCAGGTGCTCGCGTCGGGCGCGGGCATCCCCCTGGTGGAGTACGAGGAGGACGTGAAGACGCGCGTGAAGACGCGCTCCGAGCGCGTCATCTCCTGGGCGGACTTCCGGGAGATGGTGCTGGATGCCGTCGAGGACGTCGTCGTGTCCATGACGGACACCTACGCCCCCACACGCAGCTCGGACACCTGGGACATCGCGTCCCTGACCAACTCCGTGAAGGAGTCGCTGAACCTGGAGATGGCCTTCGAGGGCGTCGGCAACCGCGACGAGCTCCAGGAGCAGATCTACGCGGCGGCGGAGAAGGTCTTCACCGCCCGCGAGCAGGAGTTCGGCGAAGACTTCATGCGCTTCCTGCAGTACCGGTACCTGGCCACCATCGACCAGCTGTGGAAGGACCACCTGCTGGCCATGGACCACCTGCGCCAGGGCATCGGCCTGCGCGGCTACGGCCAGAAGGACCCGAAGCAGGAGTACAAGAAGGAAGGCTACACGGGCTTCATGCAGATGCTGGACGCCATCAAGACGCAGTTCGTCAGCCAGATGATGCGCGTGCAGGCCCGCTCCGCCTCCAACGCGGCGGAAGAGACCGCCCGCATCCAGCGCCAGCTGGCCCAGCAGCAGAAGAAGGCCGTGGAGGGCCGCGCGGACGCGGAGGGGAAGCTCGAGGAGGCCACCGCCACCCCGGTCGCCCAGCGCGAGGCCGCGGCCGGCCCCAAGCCGGTGGGCCGCAACGAGCCCTGCCCCTGCGGCAGCGGCCGCAAGTACAAGAAGTGCCACGGCGCCAACGAAGCCAACCCGTAGGCGCCTGAAAGCCTGATGGAAGCGCCCTCCGGCGCGGTCGCCCTCCCTGGAAAGGGGAGCGGGGGCCGCGCCGGTCGTCTTCCTGTCTGGCCGGCGGGAGGGGAGGGGAGCGGCCCCGGAACGCGCGGGGTGGGACACTGGGTGTGCCGAAGCTTGCGCCCCTCTTGAGCGTTCTGCTAAGGACGCCGCGCCCCGTTATGTAGAGGGGCCGGGCTTCACCGCCCGAGGCAGTCAGCAGCACCCACTACTCACACGCGTGTCACCGGTCCCCGGTGCCCCTCCACGGTGGAAGGGCCAGGACTGGCAGCGGTCTCAACGCGCGTGGCGGAACAACCGGAAGGTATACGCACCATGGATCAGCAGGATACGCAGACCCAGGCCCAGGCAATGGCCGCCGCCAGCGGCATCACGATGCGCCAGCTGCTGGAGGCCGGCGTTCACTTCGGCCACCAGACCAAGCGCTGGAACCCGAAGATGAAGCCCTACATCTTCGGCGCCCGTAACGGCATCTACATCATCGACCTGCAGAAGACCGTGACCATGGCCCGCGCGGCCTTCCGCTTCGTGGCGGACATCACGGCGCGCGGCGGGTCCGTGCTCTTCGTCGGCACCAAGAAGCAGGCCCAGGACGTCATCCAGGAGGAGGCCGCCCGCGCCGGTCAGTTCCACGTCACCAGCCGCTGGCTGGGTGGCACGCTGACGAACTTCAAGACCATCAAGCAGGGCATCGACCGCCTGAAGACGCTTGAGAAGATGGCCGAGGACGGCACCTTCGAGGTGCTGCCCAAGAAGGAAGTCGCCCAGCTGGAGCGCGAGCGCGAGAAGCTGGAGAAGAACCTGGGCGGCGTGAAGAACATGGGGAAGCTGCCCCGCTGCGTGTTCGTCATCGACCCGAAGAAGGAGCACATCGCCATCCACGAGGCCACCCGCCTGGGCATCCCGGTGATCGGCCTGGTGGACACGAACTGCGATCCGGACGGCATCGACTTCGTCATCCCGGGCAACGACGACGCCATCCGCTCCATCAAGCTCTTCACGTCCAAGATCGCGGACGCGTGCCTCGAGGGTGCGGCGCGCTACCGTGCGTCCGGCGCCGCCGAGCGCGACGAGCAGGAGGAGCGCGAGGGCCGTGACGACCGCGGCGACCGCCGTGACGACCGCCGGGGCCCGCGCCGTGGCGACCGCCGTGACGACCGCCGGGGTGGTGGTGGTGACCGTGGCGGTGACCGCCGCGGCCCCGTCGTGGAGATGAAGGCCACCGCGGCCCCCACGGAGCAGGCGCCCGAGGGCGGCGGCGAGGCCCCGCCGGCGGCGGAGTAACCGCCCGCGCTTCTCCGCTTCCCCAACGCGGTATCCGGAGTTCGGCCGGGCGGCACCTCTCAAGGCCCGCTGTCCGGCCGTCTCCATTTTCTACGTCCCTGGCGTCAGTACCCAGAAACCCAGTCCTCCGCCCCCGGCGCACGCCGCCAGGCTCGGAGCCGATGAAGAAAGAGATACGACATGGCTGAGATCACCGCCCAGATGGTGAAGGACCTCCGCGAGCGCACCAACGCGGGCATGATGGACTGCAAGAAGGCGCTGGCCGAGTCCGGTGGCGACTTCGAGAAGGCCGCCGAGTGGCTGCGCAAGAAGGGCATCTCCAAGGCCGAGGGCAAGGCCGGCCGCGTCGCCGCCGAAGGCATCGTGACCTCCTACATCCACGGCGGCCGCATCGGCGTCATCGTGGAGGTCAACTGCGAGACGGACTTCGTCGCCCGCAACCCGGACTTCCAGGACCTGGCGAAGGAAGTGGCGATGCAGATCGCCGCGGCCAACCCCAAGTTCGTCCGCCGCGAGGAGGTCCCCACCGAGGCGATGGACAAGGAGAAGGAGATCCAGCGCGAGCTGCTCAAGCAGCAGGGCAAGCCCGAGGCGATGCTGGAGAAGATCCTCGTGGGCAAGATGGAGAAGTACTACGAGGGCGTCTGCCTGGTGGACCAGCTCTGGGTGAAGGACGACAAGAAGAAGGTCGGCGAGATGATCAACGAGCGCGCCGCCAAGATTGGCGAGAAGGTCTCCGTGCGCCGCTTCGTCCGCTACGAGGTGGGTGAGGGCATCGAGAAGAAGAAGGACGACCTGGCCGCCGAGGTCGCCAAGACGCTGGGCCAGGCCTAAGCGCCTCCCGCCGCACCGCAGCTCCCTCAGGGCCGCGTGCCTGGGGCTCTTCCTCACCCGGGGAAGGGCGCCGGGAACGCGGCCCTTGGTATTCCAGGACCCGCTTTCTCCGCGTCCGTCCGCCCGGCATCTGACGGTGCGGCACGCGTCACGACTTCCGTCGTTGCCTGGGCGCGGGGCGGGGGATAGAAGCGGTCGCGTATGTCCGAATCCACCTCTCCCTACAAGCGCATCCTCCTCAAACTGTCGGGCGAAGCCCTGATGGGCGAGGGGAAGTACGGCATCCACCCGCCCACCCTCACGCGCATCGCGGAGGAAGTGGCCGAGCTGTCGCGGACGGGCCTGGAGATCGCCCTCGTGATTGGCGGCGGCAACATCTTCCGCGGCGTCGCTGGCGCCACGGAGGGCATGGACCGCGCGAGCGCGGACTACATGGGCATGCTCGCCACCTGCATCAACTCCATGGCGCTGCAGGACGCGCTGGAGAAGCAGGGGCTGAAGACGCGCGTGCAGTCCGCCATCAAGATGGAGCAGATCGCCGAGCCCTACATCCGCCGGCGCGCCGTGCGGCACCTGGAGAAGGGCCGCGTCGTCATCTTCGCCGCGGGCACGGGCAACCCCTACTTCACCACGGACACGGCCGCGTCCCTGCGCGCGATGGAAATCAACGCGCAGGTCATCCTCAAGGCCACCAAGGTGGACGGCGTCTACAACGCGGACCCGAAGAAGGACCCGACCGCGAAGCGCTACCGGACGCTCACGTACATGGACGTCCTCAAGCAGAACCTCAACGTGATGGACTCCACGGCCATCTCGCTGTGCATGGACAACAAGCTGCCCATCATCGTGTTCGACCTGGGCACGCGCGGGAACATCCAGCGCGCCGTCACGGGCCACGGCGAATTCGGCACGGTTGTCGGCGCGGCCGAGACGGTCTGGGCCTGAAACCCCGAGCAGGACAGCGACCCACCCCATTTCTGGAGGAGACTCACAATGGCTGACGCCGCCGCGGAACTGAAGACCCGTATCGACAAGGCACTGGACTCCCTCAAGCAGGACCTGTCCAAGGTGCGCACCGGCCGTGCGTCCACCGCCATCCTGGATGGCATCAAGGTGGACCAGTACGGCAGCCCCACGCCCCTGGCCGGCGTGGCCAGCATCAACGCGCCGGAGCCCCGCCTCATCACCATCAAGCCCTGGGACAAGAGTGTCCTGAAGGACATCGAGAAGGCTCTGCGCGAGGCCAACCTGGGCATCAACCCGATGAACGACGGTGAGATGATCCGCCTGCCGTTCCCGCCGCTCACCGAGGAGCGCCGCAAGGACATCGTGAAGCAGGTGAAGGCGCGGGGCGAGGAGTCCAAGGTCGCCATCCGCAACATCCGCCGCGACGCGAACGAGGCCCTCAAGGCTCAGCAGAAGGACAAGAAGATCACCGAGGACGACCTCAAGCGCCGCACCGAAGAGGTCCAGAAGACGACCGACGCCGGCATCAAGAAGGTGGACGAGATGCTCGCGGCGAAGGAGCAGGAAGTGATGAAGGTCTGAGGCAATCGCCTTGAGGCCGGGGGCTCGTGGCCAGGCGCCACGGGCCTCCGCGGCCCGGCTCAGCCCTGCTCAAGCCGAGTAGGTGAGTGCTTCGCCGGTGAGGTGACGCACCACGCCGGACACGAAGGCGAACAGCTCCAGCCCCTTGCCCTTGTCGTCCTTCCAGGCGCGGGTGGCGTCGTCGTGGCTGAAGTGGATGCCCTGGCCCTGGCCGGCCACCCAGATCTGCCAGACGGCGCGCTGGGTGTTGATGATGCACTTCTCACCGGACGCGGCCGTGAGCGTCACCTTGTCACCGGTGGCTTCGGCTTCCAGCACGTCCGGGTCGAAGGTGTCCGCGGCCGCCAGGATGCGCTTGAACGCGGCGGCCACGAGCGAGTTGTAGCGGGCTTCGTCCATGGCCGCGCTTCCGTTACGTCACTGGATGACGTCGAGGACCTGCTGGCCGGGGGCGGCGTAGAACAGGAACTTCAGGTGCTGCGCCGGGGGGTTCTCCCCCTTCTCGCCGGGCACCTGGTCTTCCGTGCTGGTGGGCGTGTCCGGCCACTCCATGGCGATGACCGTGCCGGGGTTCACCGGCTTGGGGAAGGACTGCATCCCCAACAGGTGCGCCGCGAGCGCGCCCATGGAGGGCTGGTGGCCCACCAGGACGAGGTTCTCGTCGGAGTACTCCTTGAGCACGGGCTCCACCGCGCCCACCGGCATGTCCGGCAGCAGGCAGCGGTGCACGCGCAGGAGGCCTTCATGCTTCACGGAGTGGGAGAGGATCTGCGCCGTCTGCACCGTGCGCACCAGCGGGCTGGTGAGGATGAGGCTGATGGGCCCCATGCGCTCCGACAGCGACGCGAAATGCGCGGCGACATTCGTACGGGCCTTCGCGGTCAGCGCGCGCGCCTCGTCGCCGAGACCCTCGGGGATCTCTGCGTCCGCATCGCCGTGCCTTACCAGGAAAATCCTCAAAGTCCCTCCACCGCTCGCGACAGGACCGCGGTTCGTACATGACCGTGGCCCGGTTGGTCAAAGGTAATGAATCGATTGTTCAGTGCCCGGAACAGCCTGCCCGTGGAGGGCGTTCGGGAACCGCCGTTCGCGGGGCCAGCCCGAGCATACACTGGGCACCCACTGGCGTTCACGGGAGGTGGCATGCGCAAGTTGTTGGGGTTTCTGGCCGTGGTCCTGGCCCTTTCCGCCTGTCGCAAGGATGCGGCGGAAGGCTCGGAAGGGGGCGGTGACGCCAGGGAGCCGGTCGCCCGGCTGGAAGCCGGGGAGGCGGCGGAGGAGGCGTCCCCGTCCGGCCCCTACACCGTGACGAAGGCCAAGCTGGATGCGTACGTGGGCTACCAGCGCAAGATGCTGGAGGTGTACGGGTCGCTGATGCGGGGCCTGCAGGACATGGGGCCGCTGATGGACGCGGGCACGCCCCAGGCGCTGGAGAAGGCGAAGAGCGGCCTGAAGCTGATTGAACGCAAGGCGCAGGCGGAATCCGACGCGCGCCAGGCGGCCGGGCTGTCCACGGACGAGGTCAACCGCATCGCGGAGGTCGTCACCGCCGTCATCAGCCAGCGGCAGATGGGGCGCACGCTCCAGTACGAGGAGGAGCTCAAGAAGCTGGAGGCGCTCCAGGCCCGCATGCCGGAGGAGCAGCAGAAGGAGCTGGCGCCGCAGGTGGACTCCATGCGCCGCCAGGTGGAGACCTTCCAGAAGCTCCCGGAGGCGCGCCAGGAGTTCGGCGACGCCAACGTGGACGTGGTGCTGACCCGCGAGACCGACCTGACGAAGAACTACCAGGACATGCTCAAGGCCTTCGCGGGCGTGCGGCGGTAGCTATACGCGCTTGAGCCCGGGCGCCTTCTTGAGCAGCTGCGCGAGGAAGGCGTCCCCCTGCTTCTCCAGCACGGTGTTGCCGCGCAGTCGCTGGCCCAGGTTGACGAAGTCCACGTGGTCCAACCGCTGGTCCTGGTTGTAGCAGGAGAAGACCCACGTCTCCTTGCCGGTGGCGGGGTCCACGTGCCGCTGGAGGCACTGGGCGCAGATCTCCTTCATCATGCACTGCATGGGGGAGTTGATGGACCCGATGGCCTCGTGGCCCGGCTTGAGGAACGGCTGGAGCACGCCGTGCCGCGCCTCCGCCACCGCGCGCATCATCCGGTCCGAGCCGATGGCGATGACGCGGTCCACCTCGCTCAGGGAGATGACGGGCTCAACGCCCAGCCTGCCTTCCGCGTACGCCACCAGGGCCTGCACCACGTTGCCCCGGAAGGCCGCGTCCTGGGGGCGGCGCACGTCCAGCAGGTCGCCTGCGTCCACGGACCAGATGACCTGGTCCGTGCCGGCTTCGATTTCGTCCTGCTTGAACGCGTCCGCCTTCAGCCGGTAGCCCGCGAAGTACACCACGCGGCAGCCCGCCGCCTTGAGCGAGCGCGCGATGGAGAAGAGCACCGCGTTGCCCAGGCCGCCGCCCACCAGCACCACCGTCTCGTTGGGGGCAATCTCCGTGGGGGCGCCGGTGGGGCCCATCAGCACGACGGGCTCGCCGGGCTTGAGCGCGGCGCACAGGCGCGACGAGGAGCCCATCTCCAGCACGATGGTGCCCATCAGCCCCTGTTCCTTGTCCACCCACGCGCCCGTGAGGGCCAGGCCCTCCATGGTGAGGCGCACGCCGTCCACGAGGGGCGCGTTCCGCTCGAAGTTCTGGAGCCGGTAGAACTGGCCGGGGGAGAAGTGGCTGGCGGCGAAGGGCGCCTTCACCACCACCTCCACGATGGTCGGCGTGAGCCGGTTCACCTGGACGACGCGGGCGAGGAACGCCTCGTCCAGCTTCGCGAAGTGGGCGGCGCGCTGGGTGTCTCGCGCCTCCTGCGCGGCGGTGTCGCGGAAGTCCAGGCCCGCGACCTCCTTCGCGAACAGGCGCGCCACCTGCGGGTGGCCGTCCTTCGCGCTGGCCATGGCCTTCACCACGTTGCCCGCGTAGGCCGGGTGGTTGTCGCCGTAGAAGGACACGAAGCGGCCGCCCTGCTGGTAGGACGTGAAGAAGCCCACCTTCGCGTTGGGGTCCTCCTGCGCCTCCACGGGCTGGAGCGTGAAGCCGCTGCCGTCGTCCACCAGCTCGTGGCCCTGGAAGTACTCCTTCGCCGCGTCCAGCTGGAAGGTGCCCGGGTACTCCTTCTCGTAGGTGACGTTGGGGGACGTGCCCGCGGCCACGCAGACCGTCCTCGCGGGCAGCTCGAAGAACTGGCCGCTTCCCTTGAGCCTGCCGTCCACCGTCACCATGCGCTCGAAGCGGATGGCGCGCACCGCGCCGGTGTCATCCGGCAGCGCCTCCGTGGGGCTCATCCGCTCGATGAAGCGGATGCCCTCCTCCAGGGCCTTGGACACCTCTTCGTGGTTGAGGCGGTAGGCAGGCGACTCGGTGAGGCCCCGGCGGTACACCAGACTCACGCCGCCCCAGGCGCGCACCAGGTGGATGAAGTCCGGGGCGCGGCCTTCGGCGTGTGCCTTCTGGCGCTCCGCCCGGACGGCGCGGCCGTGCGTGAGGAAGGTCTCGTAGGTGGCGCGCTCCTCCGCGTCCAGGCGCGCGAGGACGCTGTCCTCGCCCAGGTCCGCCACCAGCTTCTCGTGGCGCTCCAGCGTCTTCTCCACCTGCACCGGGTAGTACGCCATCAGCTCCGTGGCGGTGTCGATGCCGGTGAGTCCTCCGCCGATGACGATGGCCGGCAGCCGCACCTGGAGGTTCGCCAGCGCGTCGCGCTTGAAGGCGCCCGTGAGCTGCAGCGCCATCAGGAAGTCGGACGCCTTGCGGATGCCCCGGATGAGGTTGTTCTTCATCCCGATGAGGGTGGGGCGGCCCGCGCCCGCGGCGATGGCCACATGGTCGAAGCCCAGCGCCCACGCGTCCTCCACCGTCAGCGTGCCGCCGAAGCGGATGCCGCCGTGGATGCGCAGGCCCTCGCGCCGCGCGAGCGTCAGGTGGATGAGCGTGAGGAAGTTCTTGTCCCAGCGCACGGTGATTCCGTACTCGGACACGCCGCCGAAGCCCTCCAGCACGCGCTCGTCCAGCTCGCGCGTGAGCTCTCGCCAGTCGCGGATGGGCTGGAGCGCGTGGCCGTTGCGGCCCACGAGTTCGTCCGGGAACGGTTCAATCTTGAGGCCGTCCACGCCGGTGACGGCGAACCCTTCGTTGAGCAGGTAGTGCGCCAGCGTGTAGCCGGCGGGGCCCAGGCCCACCACCAGCACGTTGCGGCCCACGTAGGGCAGGGCGTACGGGCGCCGCGGGTTGAGCGGGTTCCAGCGCGTGAGCAGGCCGTAGATTTCAAAGCCCCACGGCAGGTCCAGCACGTCGGTAAGCGTGGCCGTCTCCGCCAGCGGGATGTTCACCGGCTCCTGCTTCTGGAAGATGCAGGCCTTCATGCAGTCGTTGCAGATGCGGTGGCCGGTGCCCGCGCACATGGGGTTGTCCAGCGTCACCATGGCCAGCGCGGCCACGGAGTCACCCTCGCGCTTGAGCGCGTGGGCTTCGGAGATGCGCTCGTCCAGCGGGCAGCCGGTGAGCGGGATGCCCAGGGGGTTCTTCTTGAACGAGTGCCCCTCCGCCACCGGGTCCTTCGCGGGGAAGCCCTTGCTGCACGAGTCCTTCTGCCGCTCGTGGCAGAGGACGCAGTAGTCCACCTCGTTCATCACGTCGCGAGGCGTGCCCCGGCGGTCGGTGAGCTTGAAGCCGTCGCGGTGGCGCAGGTGGTGCTCCAGGCCCTCCGCCAGCTCCTCCATCCCGGCGTCCGGGCGCCGCAGCTGCACCAGCTGGTCGAACACCAGGGGCTTGGGCAGCCGCAGCGTGGGCCAGGAGTGGAAGAGGGCCCGGGTCTCCGGGTGCAGCGCGCGGGCGTACGTCCACCGGTCCGCCAGGGACAGCAGCGCGCGGACGGACTGGAGCTCCGCCGCGTCGTCGCCCTTCGTCACCAGGCTGGAGCCGAACGCGTCCAATCCCTCGGGCGTGGCCGTGAGCGCGGCGCGCAGGGTGGCCCAGCGCTCGAGCAGGGCAGGGGCGCGGTCCTGGTGCGCGGGCGCCAGGTTGCCGGAGAAGAGCCGCTCCAGTTCGAGCAGCGTGAGGATGGACTCCGCGAGGCCTCGCTCCAGGTCGCCGTGCGCGAGCGCGTCCGGGAAGCCCAGCTGCATGAGCAGGCGCATGCGCCCATCCAGCGACGGGAACTCCGCGAGCGCCGGGCGGTCCTGCGCGCCCTTCTTGAAGACGCGGCGGGTGATGAACTCGCGCTTGAAGTCGAAGAGGGGCAGCTCCCCGCGCAGGTGGCGGGCCAGCCGCTCGGATTCCGGCTCGATGCGGAAGAGCGTGGCGACGAAGCGCGAGACGTGGCGGGCCACCTGGATGAGCAGCTCGGATTCAGCCGGGCCGGTGGGCGTGGTGCCGCCGGACTTGCGCCAGGCGTCGAAGGCCTGGAACAGGCCGGGGGCGTCGCCCTGGAGCTGTGCGTCGAAGCGCTCCGCCAGCCGGCGCAGGCCGCTGGGAGCGTACAGGTCCTCGAAGCAGAAGCCGGGCAGGCCCAGGTGGAGCGAGGGGGTGGGATTGTTCAATGCGCGCATGTCAGGGGGGCTTCCGGGAGGGGGGCCTGTGGTCGCGGCGTGTCGCTGGGAGGCCAGCAGCTTAGGGCCTGGAAGCCGCCTGGCGCGACGGACGCCATGGGCCGGACGGGTTCTGCCCGACGTGTTGAGGCGGTGGGCCCCAGCGGCTACGGTGCGCCGCCATGAAGGACAACGCCGCTCGTCGTGCCTCCGAACCGCACCTGGCCCCCGTGCCGGATGCCTGCTACCTGTGCAAGGGAAGGCGCCTGCGGCTGCGTCACCGGGCGCGCGGCGCAGCGCAGTCCCAGGGGGCGGAGGCCTACAACTGCACGTCCTTCGGCCACCGGAGCCACCCGCCCATCTGGGGCTGCGAGGACTGCGGGATGATGTTCCAGTGGCCGCTCCTGTCCCCGGACGTGCTGCTCCAGGCGTACCAGGACGTGGAGGACCCGCTCTACGTCGCGGAGAAGGACAACCGCTACCACACCTTCCGCCGCGTGCTGCGCGAGCTGGGACCGGCCCAGGGCCGCACGCTCCTGGACGTGGGCGCCTACTGCGGCTACTTCCTGGACGTGGCGCGTGAGGCGGGCTTCCGCCCGGAGGGGCTGGAGCTGTCACGCTGGGCCGCCGGCAACGCGCGCGGCCTGGGCTTCACGGTGCACGGCCTCCCCTTGCGGGAGCTGGCGGCGAAGGGGCTGCAGTACGACGTGGTGACGCTCTGGGACGTGGTGGAGCACTTCGCGGATCCGCGCGAGGAGCTGAAGGCGGCGCTCAAGCTTACGCGCCCCGGCGGCCGCATCTACCTGTCCACCATCGACGCGGGCAGCCTGCTGGCGCGCCTGATGGGCGGACAGTGGCCGTGGCTGATGGACATGCACCTGTTCTATTTCGGCCGCCGCACCCTGGCGACGCTGCTGGAGGAGGTGGGCTTCCGCGTCACGGACGTCCGGACGTACACGCACATCATCTCCGCGGACTACCTGCTGCGGAAGGTGGGGGCGAGCTTCACGCCCGCGGCGCCGGTGCTGGACCTGGTGCGGCGCGGTGTGCCGTCCAGCTGGTCCATCCCGTTCAACCTGGGCGACAACATGCTGATGGCCGCCGAGCGGCCCCTCTAGAGTTGTCCCGCGCGCCTATGTCTCCCTTGATGCGGCGGGTGCTGCACCCGCTGGTGCTGCTCACGTTCTTCGCGCTGTCGGCGTTCCACACCTGGCCGCTCGTGTCCCAGATGCAGGGATACGTGATGGGGGGGCGCGAAGACGTCTACATGAACATGTGGCACCTGTGGTGGATGCGGCAGGCCCTCTGGGTGCAGCCGCAGAACCCCTACTTCGCGCCCTTCCTCCACTGGCCTTTGGGCGCCGAGCTGTACTGGCACACGCTGGCGCCGGCGAAGACGCTGTGGGGCGTGGTGCTGCTGCCGTTCATGTCCGTGGAGACGGCGTACAACGTGGTGCTGTTCGGCTCGTTCGTGCTGACGGGCTACACGTCGTGGCTGCTGTTGCGCTACCTGCTGGAGCGCGCGGGGCATGGGCCCTGGCTCGCGGCGGCGGCGGCGCTGGCGGGCGCGTGCGTGTTCAACTTCTCGCGCTACCACCTGACCCACGCGACGGCGCACCTGAACCTCACCGCGCTGGAGGGGCTGCCGCTCTACCTGCTCTGCTTCTTCCGCTGGCTGGACGAGGGCAAGCGCAAGTGGCTGGTGGGGCTGGCGCTGTGCGCGTTGTACGTGTTGCTGTGTGACTATTACTACCTCGTCTACATCGCGCTCTTCTCGCTCCTGTGGGTGGTGGCGGAGCGGTGGAAGCGGGGGCCGCTGCTGGCCGTGGACACGTGGAGGGATCCGCTCGTGCGCCGGGCGGCGATGGCGGGCCTGGCGGCGGGGCTCGCGTGCGTGCCGCCCATGGTGCCGTTGATGCTGCATGCGTTCCCCGCGCCGCTGCAGATCCACCATGGGGACTCCGACTACTTCTCGGACCTGTACGCGTTCTTCGTTCCGGACATGTTGTCGGCGTGGACGCCGGACCTGCCCGCGAAGGCGCGTGAGTTCTCCCAGAACATCATGCGCATGAAGATGTCCGCCAACCTGGAGGAGACCGGCACCTTCCTGGGCTGGCTGACGCCGCTCTTGGCCGTCTTCGCGCTGTGGCGGGGCGTGCCGGAGGGGCGCCGGTGGCTGGGACTGGGGCTGGGCTTCGCGGTGCTGTCCATGGGCACGGTGCTCAACATCGGCCTGGAGGACCGGGTGTCGCCGGTGGTGCTGCTCATCGTCGCCCTGCTGGGGGTGGCGTGGGTGCCCGCGTGGCGGGAGCGGGTGTGGCGGAGGGACGTGCTGCTGCTCCTGGCGCTGGCCGTCTACCTGGCGCTGTCGGAGCCGCTGACGGCGTTCAACGTGCCGCTGAAGGTCCAGATTCCAATGCCCTACGTGGTGTTCAAGCACGTGGTGCCGCTGTTCTCGCGCGGGGGCATGCCGGTGCGCTTCGTGCTGCTCACGCTCTTGTCGTTGTCCGTGCTGGTGGCGTTCGCGGCGGCGCATGCGGGCGCGTGGGCATCCCGGCGGGATGCGCGGCTGGGCGTGGCGGTGGCGCTCGCGGTGGCGCTGGTGCCCAACATGGAGTACCGGGGGACGGAGATGCTGATGCCGCGGGTTCCCCAGCTGCCGGCGGTGTTCGATGAGATTCGCGACGCGCCCATGCCGGCGGCGGTGCTGACGGACAACGTGAAGGGCCAGTGGGAGCAGATGTTCCACGGCAAGCCGGTGTCCTACGCCCGGCTGTCCCGGCTGCCGGTGCGGGAGTCGGCGCTGGTGGACTTGCGGCTCATCCGCGCGGCGGAGGGGATGCGCAATGCGTTTGGCACCGTCACGCCAGAGGAGCGCGAGGAGATGCGGCGCTACCTGAAGGAGCACCACTTCAAGTGGTACGTGACGCACTACTTCCACCCCATCCGCCACCAGTTCATCACGGACGAACTGGGAGGAGAGATGGTCCACCAGGACGGCTACGTCACCGTGTACCGCTTCCCCTGAGCATGGCGGTCAGTCGCATTCGGCGTACTCCACGTTCTCGCGCTTCGCGGCGCTCGCGGACACGGTGCTGCCGGTCACGGTCACGGTGACGCGCTCGTCCGCGGACAGCACGGAGCCGCACTCGGCGAAGGCGTTGGCGGCGCAGGAGCGGGTGAGGACCAGCATGCCTTCGTCCTTCCGCACTTCGACGCTCGCGCCGGTGCAGCGATAGGAGATGGGGCCTGCGCCAGGGTCGTTGCCGCTGACGTCGATGTCGCCCTCGGCGTTGTCGGTGGCGAGGACCTCTCCGTCCTTGCCGAAGAGGACGAAGTAGAACCGGGTCCGGGAGATGGATTCGCCGCGTCCGTCTTCGTCGGGGGACTCGGACTCGTCCTGGGTGAACACGCGCACGGTCTCACCCGAGGAGCGCTTGAGGACTTCATCCCTGGCCCGCAGGGGGGACTCCGGCGGCTTGGGACAGGCGAGCTTCTTCGCGGCGACCTTCACGGGGCGGGAGTAGGTCCCCGGGGCGAGCAGCTTGAGGTGTTCGAGGACGGGGGCGGCCTCGTTGGACGCGCAGGTGCCCAGGAGCCAGACCCAGAAGCCGGGCTTGAGGCCCGGGATGGTCTTGCTCTGGACGAGCCTGGGGTGGTCCTCCGGAAGGGTGAGGCCCGTGTTCTCGAGCATCGTCGCGAGGCCGTCCCAGGAGTTCAGCTGGGCTTCGGCTTCGGCCTTGTCCTTGGAGCCCTTCCAGATGAGCGCGCTGGGCTTGTCCGCGGCGTCGGCTTGGAAGGCGCTGGTGAGGGCCAGCAGGCCCAGGACGAGAATGCACGAACGCATGGTGGTTCCCCCTTGCGGTGCGAGACCGCACCGCCCGCCATGCTAGCGCCTCCGCGATTCGCAAGGGCGCCCCGCTGACGAGGGGCGCCACGTTGGGGGCCTCAGCGCTTCTTCGGGCCGCCCTGCTTCGAGCGGGGAGCCTTCGTGGACCGCTCCTTCTTGGAGTGGGCCGGCTTGGACGGACGGCGGCGTGCGTCCGGTGCCGCCGCCTGCGATGACGCGCTGAGGTCGATGCGCGGAGGCGCCGGACGATGGCGCTGCTCCGCGGGTCCTGAAGGCTCGGAGGCTCCCGGCGGCTTCACCGGAAGGTCCCGGGCCTTGCGCCGCGGCTTCGGTGGACGGGCCTGTTCGTCATGTGGCGGCTTGGGCGGCCTGGGGGCTTCCGGGGGCTGGGCCTTCGCGGCCTGGGCCCTCAGCGTGTCCACCTCCTGGCGCAGCCGGATGACCTCCGCGGAGAGCTGCGCGTAGGAGTCCCGCACCAGCCCGTTGAACACGCGCTGCCGCCCCAGGGTTTCGTTGATCAACACCTGGCACGTCTTGCGGAAGGCCCACTTGGCCACGAGCACCGCCTGCCCCATGCCGCCGCGGTGCGTGTGCAGCGGCAGGGCCCGCGTCGTGTCCGCGTTCTCCTCCAGCGCGTGCATGTTGAACGTCAGCGGATCCACGCGCGGCTCCACGCCGTCCTCCGGCACCTCCGCCGGCTCCGACGTGGGCAGCCCGCGCACGCGCAGCCGCTCCTCGATGCGGGCCACCAGGGCCCCCGTGGGAATGTCCCGTCCGAGCAGCTTCATCGGTGTGTCTCCTCCACGATGCGCGCCATCTCTTCCCGGTACATCGCGACCACCTGGGGCCACGTGTGCCGTTGCGCGTAGATGCGGGCCCGCTGGCCCATGGCGTCCCGGGCCTCGCCCACCTCGCGCAGCCCCTCAATGAACGACGCCAGCCCCCGGTACACCCGGCCCGCGCCACTGCGCTCCACCTGTCCCACCAGCACGTCCGACTTCCCGTTCACCAACACCGGCGTCCCCTGCGCGAACGCCTCCAGCGTGAGCAGCGACAGGCTCTCGAACTTGGATGGCACCACCACCGCCAGCGCTCCCGCCAGCGCGTCGTGCTTGTCCTGTTCGGAAATGCGCCCCACGTGCCGCACGCCATCGCCGCTCACGTCCATGTGCGCCTCGCCCGCGAGCACCAGCTCCGGCGCGTCATTGAAGCGAGCGCGCAGCTTGCGGTGGAACTTCAACAGCTCCGGCACACCCTTGCCCGGCTCCAGCCGGCCCACGTACAGCAGGTAGCGGCCGCGCACGCCGTACTTCGCCCGGAAGCGCTCGGGCACCGCCGGCAGCGCGTCCACGCCCACGCCCACCACGCGCGCCCGCGCATGGGCCGGGTGGAAGCGCCCGATCATCTCCACCTCCTCCGGCGTGTTGCACATCAGCACGCGCGGCCGGTTGAACACGTCCCCATAGACGCCGAAGCGGATGGGCGGCTCGTCGTGCGCGGTGGGCACCACCATCGCGCGGTCCGCCACCAGCGGCACGCCCCACGCCGTGGGCGCGTAGAGGTACGTGAAGAACAGGTAGCCGTCGTACGCGTCCTGCGTGGTGGCCAGGTGGTCCAGCAGCCCGGGGGAGAGCGGGCCCTGCTCCGCCACCCACTGCTCCTCGCGCAGCCGTTCGTTGGCGTGGCCGAACAGCTTGCGCGACAGGCCGTTGAACGCGTGGATGTTGCGCGTGCGCGTCACCGGGAAGCGAAGCACCTTCACCCGGCCCACCCGGTCCTCGCCAGGAGGGAAGGTGTTCTCCCACGTCTGGTGGTTCTTCGCGGTGGTCGTCACCACCGTGATGTCCCAGTGCTGCGACAGGCGCTCCGCCACCTGCGCGGCGTGGCTCTCCGCGCCGCCCGTCACCTCGCCGTAGCGCTGCACCACCAGCGCCACGCGCGGCCGCTTCGCCGGGGCCCTGCGCGGACGGGGCGGCGGGGCCACCACGCCCTCCAGCGCGCGCGTGAACGACACCTGCGCGGCGGTGGGGGAGAAGTGCTGGAGCCTGCGCGTCTGGCCGTCGAGCACCGCCTGGCGCAGGTCGCGGTCCTCGGTCAGGTCCACCGCCAGCTCCGCGAGGAACGCGTAGCGCTTCTGGTCGAACGCGATGCCCGCCCCGCCCAGCGTCTCCGGCACCGCCGCCGCCGCGTACGCGAGCACCGGCACTTCGGAGGCCATGGCCTCGATGATGGGCACGCTGAAGCCCTCGTGCTCGCTCATGGAGACGAACACGTCCGCGGAGCGGTACACGGCCACCAGCTGCGGATGCGTCAGGCGCCCCAGGAAGTGCACGCCGCGCAGGTCCTTCATCTCGCGCTGGAGCAGCTTGAAGTAGCGGCTGCCCGGCTCGTAGCCGCCGACAATCAAGAGCCGCGCCTGGGGACGGATGCGCAACAGCTCGCGGTGCAGCGCGAGCAGGTCCTCGAAGCGCTTGTGCGGCATCACCCGGCTCACCGACACCAGGGTGGGGCCGGGCCCGGCCAGCTTCTTCAGCTGCTTCTTGTCCGCCACGGACGCGGCGAAGCGCTCCTTTTCGATGAAGAGCTGCACCGTGTGCACGTTGCGGTGGCCCGCGACGCGCAGCTCCGCGCCGTTGAAGTCCGAGTCCCCGATGGACACGTCCAGGAACGGCGCCATGGCCGCCACCTGCGCGCGGCCCGCCACCAGCGCGTGCTCCAGCGGCGTGTCCCGGTAGAAGCGCGCGGGGCTGATGTTGTGGAACACCACGCCGCGCTTGCAGTCCATGTGCATCAGCCGCCCGGCCAGCGGTGACGCGATGCCGTGGTGGTACAGCACCAGGTCATCCGGCTTCGGCTTCAGCGTGAAGACGTGGCGGGCCAGGCCCTGCAGCCCGCTGGCGACGTCCTCCGCGTAGATGTCCCCCGCATGCCCCATGCGGCGCAGCAGGAGTTGCATGTGCAGCGCGGCCTGACCGGAGGCGTCACCGGGGCCGAAGCTTGGGATCAGCTGATGGACCGCCATGGGGGGCCGTGTGTACCACACGGGCATGGTATGAGGCGGCCCGTGTCGACCCCCGGACCCATCGCCTTCGACGCCACCCTGTGGGACGAGCCCACCACCGGCATCGGCCTCTACACCCGCTGCCTCGCAGAGGCGCTCGAGGCCCAGGGCGTCCCCCTGGTCCGCATGGGCGCGCGCAGGTCCGGCGAACACCCGCGCGGCGTCCAGAAGCGAACGCCGTGGACGCTGGCCACGTTGCCCAAGCTGCTCAAGGCCTCACCGCCGGCCGTCTACCACGCGCTCAGCAACTTCAACCTGCCGCTGCGGCGCACGCCGGGCACCGCCTACGTGCTCACCGTGCACGACCTGGTGCCGTTGGATTTGCCGCACACCGTCTCCGCGCCGTACCGCTGGCAGTTCCGGCTGTGGCTCGCGCGCAGCCTGATGCTCGCGGACCGGCTGGTGTGCATCAGTGAATCCACGCGCCAGGACCTGGTGCGCCGCTTCCCCCAGGTGGAGCCGCGCACCGTGGTGGTGCACAACGGCGTGGACCACGTGAATGCGCCCGCGCTGGACGCGGCCGGCGAGGACTTCCTCCACGCGCTCAACCTGCCGAAGGACTACGTGCTGTACGCGGGCTCGCTCGACGTGCGCAAGAACGTGGGCCTGGTGCTGGAAGCGCAGGAGCGGCTGCGGGCGCAGGGCCGGCCCTTCACGCTCGTGCTCGCGGGGCAGGCCTGGTACGGCTCCGGGCCGGTGGAGACGCGCATCGCCCAGCTGCGCTCGGAGGGGCTGGACGTGCGAGCCCTGGGTTACCAGCCCCCCGCCATCTTCTACGCGCTGATGCGCCGCGCGGCGCTGTTCGTCTTCCCCTCGCGCTACGAGGGCTTCGGCCTGCCGCCCCTGGAGGCCATGCGCCTGGGCACGCCCACGGTGGTGTCCACGGCGGGCTCGCTGCCGGAGGTGTGCGGCGGTGCCGCGCCCGCGGTGGATCCGGACGACGCGGAAGGATTGGCCGCGGTCATCGACCGGCTCTTGCGTTCGCCCGGAGAGCGCCGCGCGCTGTCGGAGGCGGGCCAGCGTCAGGCCTCGAGGTTCACCTGGGCCCGCGCCGCGGAAGGGACGCGGGCCGCCTACGATGCGGCGCTGCGCCACCGGTAGGCATTCAACCGGCCCGGGAAGGGCCCCCTGGAGGAACATGCGACAGCTCGTGTGGAGTGGAATCGTCTGCGGAATGCTGCTCGGGTGCGCGGGGTCGAACGCGGCCCGCAAGGAGGAGGCGCAGGAGCCTGCCCCCACGACGACACAGCAAGAAGCGCCGCCCACCCCCGTGACGCCCCCGGAGAAGAAGGCCCCGTCGTCGCCCGCCGCGGAGGCGGAGGGCCAGGAGGCGGCCATCGTCATGCCCCTGGAAATCACCGAGACGCCCGCCCCCCGCGACCCGCTCGGCATCGAATCGCAGAGCGTGAAGGGCGACGTGCTCACGCTCAAGGTCCGCCACGGCGGCGGCTGCAAGGAGCACCGCTACGGCCTCGCGTGGGACGGGCGCTTCACGAAGACGGCGGCGGGCGAGCCGCGCGCGGAGCTCACGCTGCTCCATGACGCGAACAACGACCGGTGCAAGGCCATGGTCTACAAAGAGCTGGCGTTTGACCTGTCCACGCTGAAGCAGGAGTGGAGCGAGAAGGGCAACGGCGACCACGCCACGCTCCACCTGGACTTCAACGGCGTGCCGGACCAGTCCGCGAGCTTCAAGTTCTGACCGGTGCGTGACCCTGCGCGAGCAGGTCCTCGCGCAGGCGCGTCAGCACCTTGCCCAGCAGGTTCAGTCCCCGCCACGTCGCGGGGGCCTGGATGCGCGGGTCCTCCACGGACAGCCCCACGCCCCAGATGCGGTCCAGGGGGCTGGCCTCCACCAGCTCCGTGCCCCGGGTGGCGAGCAGCGCCTCCAACAGGTGCCGGTGCTGGGTGAACTTCGCGTGGTTGCCCTCGTAGACGATGCGCTCCCGCTCCCGCTCCCAGAGGGCCGCGTCGAACGGGCTCACCTTGCGCCCCAGCGCCTTGTGCTGCTTGGGCGTGGCCGCGCGCAGCACCTGTTCCAGCACGCGCGTGTCCCCGAACAGGCGCGCCTTGCCCGCCATCATGTACTGCTCCGCGCAGGTGTAGCGCACGCCCTCCACCGTGAAGACGGACGGGTGCCACTGCGAGAAGAAGGAGTCCTCCTTCCAGAAGAACGTGAACCGCGGCGTCGTCGTCGTGCCCATCCCAGGCCTCCTCAAATGCTTCGTGTAATCATGACACGAACGTGCGGTGATGGAGGAACCTGACGTGGGGGCCTACAATGGCCGCCCGCTCCCCATGCGACTTCAAGAAGCCCAGAAGCTGTTGGACCGCTGTTTCACCGGCACGCGGGAGGGCGCGCCGCGCCTCCATGAGCCGTCCGACCCGCGCTTCGCGGAGCGGGGCGGGGCGGTGTGGCTGGAGTACCGCTGGTACGTGCGCGAGCGCGGCATCGCGGAGGTGTTCCTCAAGTGGGACCGGGTGCCGCCCGGCAACGAGAAGACGGTGGAGGCCACGGTGCTGCGCACGCACCTGCTGGGCCAGTCCCCCATGCTGTCCCAGCGCGCGCTGCGCACGGTGGAGGGCGGCACGCCCGCGCCGGAGCGGGTGCTGGACATGCTCAAGAACGACGGCATCCGCCGCGAGTGCGTGGCCCGGGGGCGCACCACCGTGACGGTGGAGCACTGGGAGAGCCGGCGCCCCGCGGCGCTCCTGGACGAGGCGCGCTTCGCGGAGCTGGCCGCGCCCCTGGAGTCGGAGGACTCCACGCCGGACGCCCGTCATGAAGCCGTGCAGCGGCTGGCGGACGCGGAGCGGAGCCCGCGCGTGCAGGACGTGCTCCTGCGGCTCGTCGCCCGCAAGCCGTCGCTGATGGCGCTGCGCATCCTGTCGGAGTGGGGTGAGGTGCAGGCCCGCGAGTATGTCCAGCGGGACCTGGCCGCCGTGAAGCCCGGCAACGCGGCGGACCTGTGGGCCCTCACCGCGTTGGACCGGCGCCTGGAGGCGTGGCAGTCGCTGGCGCGCACCTGAGCGTGCACGCCAGCGGTGGCTTCAGTGCTGCGCGCCCACCCGGGGGCCCAGCACGTCGCGCAGCGCGTCCGCGACGGAGAGCTTCGGGGCCCAGCCCAGTGCCTTCAGCTTCGTCGTGTCCGCCACGAGGCTGGGGATGTCCGACGGACGCAGCCGCGCGGGGTCCAGCTCGATGCGCGCCTGCACGCCGGACAGCTGGAGCATCTCCTCCAGGAGGCTGCGGATGGTGCGGCCCTCGCCGCTGCCCACGTTGTAGGCCTGGCCGGCCTCGCCCTTGAGCAGCAGCAGCCGGTACGCGTCCACCACGTCCTTCACGTGGGAGAAGTCCCGGATGGCGTCCAGGTTGCCCGTGCGCAGCACCGGGTCCACCGTGCCCAGCGCGATGGCGCGGATCTGCGCCGCGAACGACGGCACCACGAAGGTGGGGTCCTGCCCCGCGCCCAGGTGGTTGAAGGGCCGCGCGAGGACCACTTCCATGCCGTAGCTGCGGAAGAACTGCTCGCCCGCCAGCTCTCCCGCGGACTTCGACGCGGCGTAGGGGCTGAGCGGCACGTGCGGGTGGCCTTCGTTCGCGCGGGTGCCTTCGGCGACGGGGCCGTACACCTCCCCGGAGCCCACCAGCAGCACGCGCGCCTTGGGGGCGCTCTCCCGCAGGGCGGTGAGCAGGTGCACCACGCCCATGGTGTTCACCGCGAAGACGCGCGCGGGGTTCTGGTGGCTCTTGGCCACCGAGCTGAAGCCGGCCAGGTGCAGCACCGCGTCCGGCTTCACCTCGGAGAGCGACGCCTTGACCTTCGCCTCGTCGGCGACGTCGAAGTGCAAGGCGGTGCTGCTGATGCCCTCGCCGCGGGGCCCGTGAACCTCCACCACCTCGTCGCCGGCCGCCCGAAGGGCAGCGCAGGCATGCCGGCCGACGAATCCATCCGCTCCCGTGACGAGGACGCGCATCTTACCGCGTTCCTGCCTTCACGCGCTCCAGGTCCGCGTCGACCATCATCTCCACGAGCTGCTTGAAGCGCACCGTGGGCTCCCAGCCGAGCTTCTCCTTGGCCTTGTCGTACTTGCCGATGAGCAGGTCGACCTCCGCCGGGCGAACGAACGCGGGGTCGATGACGACGTGCTTCTGGTAGTCCAGGCCCACGCGCGCGAAGGCGATCTCCACCAGCTCCCGCACGGTGTGCGTCTCGTTGGTGGCGACGACGAAGTCCTCCGGCGTCTCCTGCTGGAGCATGCGCCACATGGCGTCCACGTAGTCGCCGGCGAAGCCCCAGTCGCGCTTGGCGTCCAGGTTGCCCATGGGCAGCTTGTCCTGGAGGCCCATCTTGATGCGCGCCACGTTGTACGTGACCTTGCGCGTGACGAACTCCAGGCCGCGGCGGGGCGACTCGTGGTTGAAGAGGATGCCGCTCACCGCGAAGAGCTTGAAGGACTCGCGGTAGTTCACCGTGATGTGGTGGCCGTACGCCTTCGCCACGCCGTACGGGCTGCGCGGGTAGAAGGGCGTGTCCTCCGACTGCGGCACTTCCAGCACCTTGCCGAACATCTCGCTGGAGGACGCCTGGTAGAAGCGCACCTGCGGGCGGGTGTGGCGGATGGCCTCCAGCATCTTCGTCACGCCCAGCGCGGTGAACTCACCGGTGAGCACCGGCTGGTTCCAGCTGGTGGGCACGAAGGACTGCGCCGCCAGGTTGTAGACCTCGTCCGGCTGGGTGAGGTTCAACAGGGCCGCGAGCGAGAACTGATCCAGGAGGTCGCCCTGGTGCAGCGTCACCTTGCCCTGCAGGTGAGCGATGCGCTCGAACTTCTCCTCGGAGGAGCGGCGCACCATGCCGTGCACCTCGTAGCCCTTCTTGAGGAGCAGCTCCGCCAGATAGCTGCCGTCCTGCCCCGTGATGCCCGTAATGAGTGCGCGCTTGGCCATGGCCCTTGTCTGTTCGCTGGAAGACGCTGTTCGTTGTACCCGAGGCTTTCGCCGTCTGCCAACAGTCCCAGGGTTTCAGGGAACTTGAACGGGGCCGGGCCCGTGCCTAGGTAGGGAGCGACCTGCCCAGGAGCCGCCCATGCGCAACCTCTCCCTCCCAGCGTTGACGGCCGTGCTCGTGAGCTCGGCCGCCGGGGCCCAGACGGCGCCGCCGGTGCAGGTGCCCTACACGTCGCAGACCCTGCCCGGGGCCCGCTCGGGCGGCGGCACGGTGAACGACGTGGCCCTGTGGGTGAACCCGGCCAACCCGGCCGCGAGCCGGCTCATCACGGCGGACCAGAACAACGGCCTGTTCACCTACGCGCTGGACGGCGGGGAGCTGCAGGCCGTCACCGAGGGCACGGCCACGAGCGTGGACGTGCTGGGCGGCTTCCCCCTGGCGGGCGGGACGTCCGCGTCGCTGGTGCTCAGCGCCAACCCCACGCTCTCCGGGCTCGTGCCCTACGTGATGGATGTGGCGGCGGATGGCGGCGGGCTCACCCGCCTGTCACCCACGGGGGCCCCACTGGACGTGGGCGTCAGCTACGGGACGGTGCGGCTGACCCGCGGGGCGGACGGGGCCATCCAGGCGTTTGGCGGCCTTGCGGCCGGCGGCATCCGGCAGTTCGCGCTGACGCCCACCGACGGTGGCGTCACGGCGACCCCCCTGCGGGACATCCCGGCCGGGACGGTGCAGGGGCTGGTGGTGGACCCGGCGTACCGCGCGCTCTACGTGGCGCAGCAGGGGCAGGGGCTCTACCGCTATGGCGCGGACGCGGACGCCGGCATCCAGGGCACGCAGGTGGTGGGCCTGGGGGATGGCGGCCTCACGTCCGTGGGGCGCATCGCGCTGTATGAGGCCTCCGCGTTGGACGGCTACCTCATCGCGTCGGATCCGGGCGCGAACACCTTCGTCGTCTTCGACCGGCGCACGCTGGGCCGGGTGGGCGCGTTCCAGCTGGGGCAGGACGGCGGCGCGGACCCGGTGCAGCAGTCGCGCGGGCTGGTGGCGTACTCGGGGCCGCTGGGCACGGCGTTCCCGGAGGGGCTCTTCGTCGCGCACGACGGCCTCAGCACCAGCACGTTGGGGGACAACGTGAAGCTCACCTCCTGGGGCAACGTGGCCCGGGCGTTCACTCCGCCGCTCCTCGTCGTGCTCCCGGAGCCGGACGGCGGCACCGCCCAGGACGGCGGGACGGGCAATGACGGCGGTGGCGGCGTCATCGTCAATCCGGGCGACGGCAACCCGATTGGCGGCCCTGGAGGCGACGACGACAGCGGCTGCGGGTGCACCAGCACGTCCGTGCCGGCCGTCGCGACGCTGGGCCTGCTGGCCATGGCGCTCCTGGGCCGCCGGCGCCGGAGCTGAGACTCGAAGCGGGTTGAAAGCGACAGGGGGGCGGGATGAAGTGCGCGCCCCATGCGCACCTTTCGTTCCACCGCCCTGGCGCTCGCGGTGCTTGCCTCCGCCTGCAAGGGTGGCCCGACGCCCGCTCCCGCCACTCCGCCCCCCGCGATTGCCCCGGCCGAGCCCGTGCGGCTCACGCTGGTGGGCACCAACGACTTCCACGGCTGGGTGATGCCCCACCGCGCCACGCTGCCGGACGGGCAGAAGGTGGAGGAGGGGGGCGCGGCGCTCTTCGCGTCCTACGTGGCGCGGCTGCGCGAGGACAACCCGGGCGGCGTGCTGCTGGTGGACGGCGGCGACCTGTTCCAGGGCACGCTGGCGTCCAACCTGGTCGAGGGCGCCATCGTCGTCGACGTGTACAACCTCCTGGGCTACGCGGCGGTCGCCATCGGCAACCACGAGTTCGACTACGGGCCGGTGGGCCCGGAGCCCGTGGCGCGGCGTCCGGACGAGGACCCGCTGGGCGCGCTCAAGGCCCGCGTGGCCCAGGCGAAGTTCCCCTTCCTGTCCGCCAACGTGCGCGAGAAGGACGGCCGCCACCCGGCGTGGCTGGGCAATGACGGCACCACGGTCGTCACCGTGAAGGGCGTGAAGGTGGGCCTCCTGGGCCTGTCCACGCTGTCGACGCCGCAGACGACCAACCCCGTCAACGTCGCGGGCCTGAAGTTCCAACCCCTGGCCGACGCCGCGAGGGAGGCCGCGCGGTCGCTGCGCGAGCAGGGCGCGGAGGTGGTGGTCGCCGTCGCGCACGCGGGCGGCAAGTGCACGGACCTGGCGAACCCGCGCGACACGTCCGGCTGCGAGCGCGACGACGGGGAAATCTACGCCGTGGTGGAGTCGCTGCCGCCGGGCGCGGTGGACGCGGTGGTGGCGGGCCACACGCACCAGCCCATGGGGCACTTCTTCGGCGACGTGCCGGTCATCGAGACGACGGGCCTGGCGCGCTCGTTCGGCGTGGTGGACCTCTTCGTGGATCCGGTGACCCACCGCGTGCTGCCCGGGCGCACGCGCATCCAGGCCGCCATCCCGGTGTGCGGCGCCGTGGACGCCACGCGGAAGACCTGCGACGCGCGGCTGCTCAAGGACGCGAAGGACGTGCGGCTGGTGCCGGCCACCTTCATGGGCCAGCCGGTGACGCCGGACGCCCGCGTGCAGGCGCTGGTGGCCCCCGCGGAGGCGCGCGTGGAGGAGGAGCAGCGCCGCCCGGTGGGCGTGGAGGTCCAGGCCCGCATGCCCCAGGTGTACGAGGGCGAGAGCGCGCTGGGCAACCTCATCGCGGACGCGATGCGGGAGGTGGCCCGCGCCGACGTGGCGGTGATGAACGCGGGCGGCATCCGGGCGGACCTTCCGCAGGGGCCGCTCACCTTCGGCAAGCTCTACGAAGTCCTCCCCTTCGACAACACGCTCGCGGTGCTGGAGCTGAGCGCGGACGAGCTGCGCCGCTTCCTGTCGCTGGCCTATGGCGGCCGCAAGGGCGTCTTCGCCATCTCCGGGCTGGAGGTGACGCTGGGCGCGTGCCCGGGCCCGGAGCGCTTCCAGGGCGTGACGCTGCCGGGCGGCAAGCCGCTGAAGGCGAAGGGGACCTACCGGGTCGCGGTGCCGGACTTCCTGCTGCGCGGAGGCGACGGAGTGGGGCCGCTGACGTCCACGCTGCCACGGGAACGTATCAACCTGTTGCAGGGCCAGGACCTGCGCGAGGTGCTGGTTGAATACGGCCGCGCCCACGGCAACGCGCTGAAGCCCCCGGCGCTCGGGCGCGTGCGCCTGACGAAGGCGGAGGAGCCCTGCGCGGACGCGAAGCGCTGAAAAGGTGCGCCCACCGTTGGAAATTTTCCCTCCGTGCTGATCCGCTGGGGCTGGATCGCGGCGCAACCCAGCGGAAGATCAACAGAAGGCGGCCCGGGCCGAATTTTCGGCCTGGGATCAGTTTCCAACGGAGGGAAACCTCCCTACTCTAGGGCACGCGAGATCCCTTGCAGGCGCGGCGCAATGCCAGCGCGAGCAAGTTGGAGCCCGTGCGTGGGAGGGACAGAAGAGATGCTCTACAAAGTGACCCCGATGATGGTCCCCGTGGCGCCCGAGAAGAAAGAGGCGCGCGAGCCGGGCCAGCCGCGCAAGCGGCGCAAGTCCTCCGTCTACGACGCCGACGGCCACGAGGTTCTGATCTCGCTGATGTGTCTGAAGTGCAAGACGCTCAAGCCGCTGGCGCAGTTCGGGCTGCGGAAGATGGCGGACGGCGCCATCCGCAACCAGCCGTGGTGCCGGGGCTGCCGCTCGGGCGCGGGGACGAAGAAGCCGAAGAAGGACGAGTCCCAGGCCAACACCGTCCAGGTGCCCGCCGTCGCCGCCACGGAGCCCGTGCTCCAGGTCGTCGCCGCCGTGCCGCTCGACGCCGCGCCCGTGGCTCCGACGCTCGTGGACGCTCCGGCGGCGGTCGCTGGCGACGTGACGGCCACCGCCCAGGTCTGATCCACCGCCCGGGATGATCCGCCCCGCGAGGGCGCGCACGTTCGCGCCCCGCATGCGACGGATCCGCCCGGAAGTGCCCCCGCTTCAGGACAGCCGCAGACCCGCCGGCAGCGTGTCGCCCAGTGCCCGGGCCTCGTCCGCGGCCTCCAGGGCCACGACCTCACGCACCATGCGCACCCAGGTGTCCGCGGCCTTCGCGGCCACCAGCGCCTGAGCCGTGCGCTCACGCAGGGCCGGATCCAGGTCTCGCGTGCGGTCCCCGGTGAGGCGCGCCAGCTGGGCGGCGGCGAAGGGCGCGCCGTCCACCTTGCGCAGGTCCAGGGACAAGAGCAGCTCCAGCCACGCCTCCGCCGTCTCCACGTCCACGACCTTGTGGCTGCTGCCGTAGAGCGGCACGCGCGCGCCCAGCCGGCCCAGGGCCCACGCCCACGGACCGCCGGAGCGGGACTCGGCCTTCAGCCGCGCGGCGATCCACCGGCCCACCTCCGCCTTGTCGCCTGGCGACAGGTGCTCCAGCGAGGCGGCGGTGCGGATCATCTCGTCCAACCCTTCCGGTTGGATGCCCTTCAGCTTGCCGCCCTGCGTGGGCGCGTCCGGAGGCACGCGGCGGGACAGGTGCGGCTGGAGGTAGCCGTACAGCTTCTGCTGCTGCGCCTCGGTGAGGCCGCCCGCGATGCGGCGCCACATCACCCAGAACTCCGTCCAGACGGCCTTGTCCTGGTGATGCTGCACCAGCGCGTCAAAGAGGCTGAAGGTCTGCTCCGCGCGCCAGCCGTCCAGCGGGTAGCCGAAGCCGGGGCGCAGGCAGAAGCCGGTGAGGCTGTAGAAGACGCGCTCGTGGTCATCCGAGCGGCGGCGCTTGCTCGCGCCCGCGTACAGCGTGCTCCACAGCTCGCGCAGCACCGGCACGCGCCACGTCTCGCGCGGGCCCAGCACCTTCTCCAGCGTGCGCGACAGCTGCTTCACGTCCTTGGGGCCCAGGGGCAGCGGCTTGTTGCCGTAGACGCGGTCCACGTTGTCCTTCGCCTCGGCGAAGCGCGCGGGCATGGACTCGGTGACGGTCAGCTCGTGCGAGCCGCCGGTGCCGCGCAGCTCGAACTCCAGGCGCCAGCGCTCGTCCGCGACGTCCGACACGCAGAACAGCTCCAGCGTGCCAATCTCCGTGAGCGCCGCCTGCAGGTGCACCGGCACCTCGCTGACCTTGCCGGACGCGCCCTTGAGCAGCGTGTGGATGGGCGGCAGCGGCTTCAGGTCCTCCGCCAGCGGCACCAGGTCCCCCGGCTTGTCGATGCGGTCGCTCGTCGTGGAGAAGAGGGTGAACTGCACCGGCCGGCCCAGGGTGAGCGTGAAGGGGCGCTCGCCCAGGTCCACCTTCTGGCCCTCCTCGAAGCCGCGCGGAATGAGGCACAGCGTGGGCTGCTCCGAGCTGTCCGGGCCGCGCTGCAATCCCACGTAGTACGCGCGCGCCGCGCCACCGCCGATGCGCAGGCCATGCCCGCGCCGCACCAGCCCGTAGTACGCGGCGCCCCGCGCCACCGCGAGCTCCAGCGACTCGTGCCTCAGCAGCGGGATGCGCGGCGCCTGCGGCCACCACGCGGACAGCGCGTCGATGAGCCGCGCCGAAATCTGCGGTGAGTTGAAGACGCCGCCGTTGAGCAGGATGGCGTCCGGGCGGGGCAGGGCGCCTTCGTGCGACGGCGTCTCGCCCAGCGCCGCGAAGCCCGCCGCCGCGTGCTGCGCGAGGAACGCCGCCAGGTGCCGCGTGACGGCCGGGTCCTGCACGTACGGCAGGCCCAGCTCCTGGAGCGCCATGCGCGCCGCGCGCCGGGGCCGGTCCTCGGGAGGGGACAGGGGGAAGAAGCCGTCCAGCACCAGCGCGTGCGCCTCGTCGCGGCCCAGCTCCGTGGACAGCGTGCCGCCCAACAGACGGCTGCCCTCGCCGATGAGCGACACGCCGTACTTCTCCGGCGGCGTGCGCCCCAGCAGTTCTTCCTTCGCGGTGCGCGCGGCCTGGATGGCCTGCGTCCACTGCGTCGCGGACAGGCGCCGGCCGTTCTGGGTGAGCTTCTCCTCCATGCGCCGGGCGAGCGCCGCGTCCATGTTGTCGCCGCCCAGCATCAGGTGGTCGCCCACGGCCAGGCGCCGCAGCATGGGGCCTTCCGGCGACACGCCCGCGTGCACCAGCGTGAAGTCCGTGGTGCCGCCGCCCACGTCCACCACCAGCACCAGCCGGACCTGGGCCAGCGTCTGCTCCAGGTCCGAGCGGTGGCGCGCCGTGTAGTCGTAGAAGGCCGCCTGCGGCTCCTCCAGCAGCGTGAACTTCTCCAGCCCCGCCTTGCGCGCCGCGCTCACCGTGAGGGCGCGCGCCGCCTCGTCGAACGAAGCGGGGACGGTGATGACCACCTCCTGCTTGGACAGGGGCTCATCCGGGTGCGCGTAATCCCACGCCCGGGCCATGTGCGTGAGCAGCAGGGCGGACGCGTCCACCGGGGACAGCTTCTGCACGTCCGCGGGCGCGCCCCACGGGAGGATGGGCGCGGAGCGGTCCACGCCCGGGTGGCACAGCCAGCTCTTCGCGGAGGCCACCAGCCGGCCCGGCACGCGCGCGCCCTGCCAGCGGGCCAGTTCGCCCACCACGAACGGGCCGCCGTCGTCGCCCCAGGGCAGGCGCAGCACCTCCGGGGCCAGCTCGTGGCCGGCGGGGACGTAGACGGTGGACGGCAGGAGGGCGCGCGGGGCCACCTCGCCCTGGCGGACGAGCTGGGGCAGGGGGAAGTCCTCGACGGGCGCCCCCGAGCCCCTTGCTGGATCCACGGATGCCACCGCGCAATGGGTGGTGCCCAGGTCGATGCCGACGATTCGCATACGCCTCCGGTGTGCGGGGCCCCTTCTACTCCTTCATGCGCACGTTGAGCTCCAGCTTCCAGCGCCCGGAGCCGTTCTTCTCCAGGCACCGCAGCTCCAGCGTGCCCACCTCCGTCACCGCCGCCTGGAGGTTCACCGGCGTCAGGTCGCCAAAGGGCGTGGGCTGTCCGGGCAGCGTCGTTTCAATCGGCGCCACCTCCTCCAGCCCCCCGGACGCCAGCTCCGAGTCCACGTCCTCCACCATCTCGCCCACGCGGTCATCACGCCGCACGGACGACGCGAAGAAGCGGAAGCTGGTGGGCTCGCCGGTGACGAGCCCGAACTCCTGCGGCGGCACGTCCGCCTGCGTCCCCTCCTCCATGCCGAAGGGCGCCACGCACAGCGCCTTCACCGGCGGCTCCATGCCCGGCACCGCCGGCATCGCCGTCTCCACGCCCACGTAGTAGGCGCGCGCCGTGCCGCCACGGATGCGCAGGCCGTGCCCCTGACGCACCCAGCCGTAGTACGCGGCGCCACGCGCCACCGCGAGGTCCAGGTCCGCGCCCTCCAGCTCCTTGGCCGGAGGCGCGCCTTCCGCCGCGAGCCACTGGTTGAGGACCTCCATCACGCGGCCCTTCAGCGGTCCGGCCTTGAAGACGCCGCCGTTGAAGAGCACCGCGGTGGGGTGCAGGAAGCCCTTGCCCGTCACGTCCACCGGCGAGTCCACGCTGGCCGCCAGCGCCTGGGCCTGCCGGGTGAGGAACGCGGCCAGGTGCTTCGTCACCGCCGGGTCCTGCGCGTACGGCAGCGCCATCTGCGCAAGGCCCGTGCGGCGCGCGGTGCGAGGCAGGTCCGCCACCTGCGTCACCGGGAAGAAGCCATCCGTGAGGACGCGGTCCAGCTCCTCGCGCGTCAGCTCCGTGCGCAGCGTGCCGCCGATGAGCGACGAGCCCCGGCCCGGAATCGCGATGGGCACCCGGTCCACGGACGGATCCGCGTACAGCGTCTCCTTCGCCTGACGGCACCCGTAGGTGAGGCCGTTGAACTGCCACGCGTCCAGCTTGCGCCCGTCCGCCGCCATCCGCTGGTTGAGCGTGTGCGCCAGGGCGAGGTCCATGTTGTCGCCGCCCAGGAGGATGTGGTCACCCACCGCCACGCGCAGCAGCTCCAGGTCGCCCTCGCGGTCCTTCACGGTGATGACGGAGAAGTCGGACGTGCCGCCGCCCACGTCCACCACGAGAATCACTTCCCCGGGCTTCACCTGCTTGCGGAAGTTCTCCCCCATCGCCTCCAGCCACGCGTACAGCGCGGCCTGCGGCTCCTCCAAGAGGGTGATGTGCTCGATGCCCGCCGCCTTCGCGGCCTCCAGCGTGAGGTCGCGCGCCGCCGCGTCGAAGGACGCAGGGACGGTGACGATGACCTCCTGCTTCGACAGCGCGTTGCCGGACTCCTCCTGCGCGCGCGCGAAGGTGTGGTCCCACGCCTCCTTCAGGTGGCGCAGGTAGCGCGCGGACGCATCCAGCGGCGACACGCGCTGCACCTCCGGCGGCGCCTGCCAGGGCAGCAGCGCCGAGCGCCGGTCCACGCCCGGATGCGACAGCCAGCTCTTCGCGGAGGACACCAGCCGCGTGGGCACCTTCGCCCCGTGCGAGCGGGCGAAGTCACCCACGATGACGCCCGGCTCGCTGTTCCACGGCAGCCCCAGGCTGCCCTCCGGGAACTCCTGCGCGCTGGGGAGATAGAGGAAGGAGGGCAACAGCGGGCGCGCTTCCACGGTGCCGGGCGCCGTCACCTGGGGCACGGGCAGCATGGACTGGGAGGGGCCGCGCGGCCTGGCGTCCTCGAGGTTGAAGTAGGACACCGCGGAGTGCGTGGTGCCCAGGTCGATGCCGATCGCGTATCGGGCCATATCGGTCAAAAACCCCGGGAAGGGGCCTGGTGGTTCCTCGAAGAGAAGGGGACTGCGGATGCTGCGCCGCCTGCTGCCCGGGCGGGCCTCAGGCGAGCTCGACCTCCGCCGGGGCCAGCACGCGCGGCTCCATGGCGGGGCTGACGGTGGGGAACTTCACCTCCGTGGTCACCCAGCCGTGGTGCCGGAGCGTGCCCCCATAAGGAGGTTCACCCGCGACGTTGCCGGTGAGCCGGATGCGCTGCGCGTCGAAGCCCGGGGGCACCGTCACCTTGTCGCCCTCGCCCTGCGGCAGCACCGGCTGGAGCGTGAGGTACTGGTGCACCACCTTGCGGCAGCCCTCGTGGACGATGCGGGCCGCCGCGCCCACGTCCGCGTCCGGGAAGGCCGCGACGTTCTCCTGCACGAAGTCCAGGAAGCGGCCCTCGCGCTGGAGCATGGCCAGCAGCGACAGGGCGCTGGCGTGCTCGCGCTCCGGGGGCAGGGGCGCGGGGG
>NZ_RAWM01000099.1 GCF_003668875.1 Corallococcus interemptor
CCCCCGGGCCTGCGCCCGCGCCGCACCGACGCGCCCCCCGCCAGGCCTCCCGTCACGCCCGCCGCCGGAGCCTCCGTGGTGCCCACCACCGCCGGAGCCCCGGAGCCCTGGCGCGCGTCCCTGCGCGTCTCCAGCTTCACGGAGCTGGAGATCGAAGCGGACTCGCTGCTGCACGCGGTGGAGCTCGCGGCCCAGCGCGGACTGGCCGAGCACGCGCCGGAAGAAGAGCCCGTCTACGAGCTGACCGAGGAGGCCGGCCCCGGCACCTGGGACGCGCTACCGTCCATCCCGCTCTTCTCCGACCTGCCGCGCGACGCGTTCATCCAGCTCTTCGAGCGCTGCCCGCTGCGCCGCTTCGGCCCCGGGGAGCGCATCCTCGCGCAGGGCTCGCACGGCGACGCCTTCTACGTCATCTGCGAAGGCCGCGTGCGCGTCTTCCGCGAGGACAACGGCCAGCGCCAGGACCTGGCCACGCTGGAGGTCGGCGCCTTCTTCGGCGAGATGGCGCTCCTGTCCGGAGCCCCGCGCGCCGCCTCCGTGGAGTCCGCGGACGACGACACGCAGGTGCTCGAGATCTCCGCCGCCGTGCTGGCCACGCTCTCGCTCAGCCACCCGCCCGTGGCGAAGGCGCTCAAGAAGTTCTGCCGTGAGCGGCTGCTCGCGAACGTGATGAGCAGCTCCGCGCTGTTCCGCCCCTTCAACCGCAAGGACCGCCGCAACCTCGTGGAGCGCTTCCGGGCCCGCGACGTCGAGCGCGGCGAGGTCATCATCCGCGAAGGCGACGCCACCGACGGCCTCTACGTCGTCCTCTCCGGCGAGGTGGAGGTCCGCAAGAACGGGCAGCGTCTGACGAGCCTGAAGGAAGGGGATCTCTTCGGCGAAATCTCCCTCCTGCAGAAGACGCCGGCCACCGCCACCGTGGAGGCCACGCGCCACACCACGCTGCTGCGCCTGCCGCGCGAGGACTTCGACTCGCTCATCTCCAGCCACCCGCAGGTCCTGATGCTCGTCTCGGACCTGAGCGACGAACGCCTGCGCCGCACGGAGCACGTGCTGGGCAGCCCGTCCGGGACGGAGCCCGGCGACGACGACGAGGACCTCATCCTCGTCTGATAGCGCCCTCGCGGGTCCTCCTGTCCGCGTCCCACCCCACGAGTCCCCCGGCCGTCTCCACTCCGGACGGCCCAACAGGCCCGTGGGGACGCGGCGCGGGGCGTCAGGTTGTGACCCCCGGTATCGCCCGCTATCCTCCCCGTCATGGCTGGAGGCCAGCACGCGACCACGGGATTGGGGCCCGACGACATCGCCGAGCTGGAAGCCCTTGCCTCCGAGCCCGGCTATGACGCCTTCCTCGCGCCCGCGAAGGCGCTCGAAGGCGCCCTGGAGGAGTGCCGCTCCAACATCGCGCTCGCCTTCCACAACACGAAGCGCGGCGTGGACAGCGTCCTGGCCCACGAGTCGGAAGTCGCCGCGCTCCCGGGCGTGAAGCTGGAGGAGCTGCGCGAGCTCCCACTGCTCGCCCAGGGACTGGCCCACGCCGCGTTGCGCGTGCAGCGCGACATGAGGGCCAGCACCTTCGGAGCCCTCTTCGACCGCGCGCAGCAGCTGCGCCGCAAGCTGCTCAAGACCGCGGAGGCGCTCGCGGAGGCCTCCTTCCTCGCCACCGCGGACGTGGCGGCCGCGCACACCGACGGCCACCGCGACGTGGTGGGGGACTGCCTGGGCCTGGTGGAGCTGTTCCGCCAGCACGAGGCGAAGCTCGCCGGCCGCTCGCCCGTCACCCCCGACGACGTGAGCGAAGTGGAGCGCGTGGCGCAGCAGCTGCGCGCGCTGCTCGCGGCGCCCGGCGAGGCCCGCGAGGGCGAAAACTCACCGCTGCTCTTCGAGGCCACGGAGACGCGCGACCGCTTCTGGACGCTGCTCACCCGGCGCCATGACGTCCTGTGGCGCTGCGGCGCGTGGCTCTTCGGCCGGGACGTGGACCTCCACGTGCCGCCGCTCCAGTCCCGCCACCCGCTGGTGCGCGCCGTGGTACCCACGTCCATCGAACGCGCACCGCAGCAGACGCAGAAGCGCGGCGCGACCCCGCTGACGACCATTGCCCCGGACAGCAACGTGCGCTCCAAGGTCCGCTTCATGGTGAAGGTCGGCTTCGACTTTCCCTCTCGCTAGACACCCATGCCTTTCGACGTGAAGGACATCCTCCGGCAACTGGAAGCCGGCTTCGCTCCGGAGTCCGGGGCCCCGAAGTGGTGGCAGGAGAGCTGGGAGGATCCGGACGGGTTCGCCATCGCGCTCGCGGAGGGCCACGCGGGCCGGGGCGTCCCGCCGCCCAAGAGCCGCCCGGGCCAGCAGTACGACTTCTTCCACGACCTCATCGTGCGCCACGTCGCGCTGGAGCGCCCCGCGTTCCGCACGCACCAGCGCATCCAGGGGTGGCAGGTCCTCGGCTACAAGGCCCTGCACGACCTGGCCTCGCGCCGCGCCAGCGAGTGGGCGGATCAGGGCGTCGAGCCGGGCGCGAAGGTGTGCCTGGTGCACGGCGTGGGGCAGGAGCTGCTCGTATCGCTCCTGGCCACGTTGAAGCTGGGAGGCTGCTTCACGCTCCTGCCGCCCATGGGCCCGCGCGCCATGGCCACGCGGCTGGAGGCCCTGACGCCGGACTTCATCGCCTCGGAGCCCCACCAGCTCCCGCTCCTCAAGGGCTACGAGCAATTGCTGCTCAAGAGCCAGGGGAGGGGAGCGCCGGGCTTCACGTCGCACACGTACAAGCCCTCGGACGTGGTGGGGCTGCTCTTCTCTCCGCTGGTGGATCCGCCGCACACGCCCGTGCCCCTCACCGCGGAGGACGCGTGGAAGGGCGCCATCGGTGACGGGATGCTCACCTTCGGCCTGTCGCCGGGGGACCTGCTCGCGGCGCCGGACTTCCCGGTGCTCCAGCACCTGCCCGCGCTCCTCTTCGCCACGCTGCTGCGCGGCGCCACGTACCTGCACCTGGAGATGGCGGACCTGGCGCTCAACCCGGCCCCGCTGCTGGAGCACCCGGTGCGAGCCCTGGGCGTCACGCCGAGGCTGCGCGACCTGCTCCTTCGCCACCGCGCTTCCCTGCGCAACGTGCAGCACTGGTTCCGCAACCCGGAGGAGCCCTTCGACGCGCAGGCCTGGCGCACGTGGGTGAAGCAGTGCGGCCTGCAGGCCGTGCCGTCCTCCAACATCCTCATCGACGCGGCCGCCGGCGGCGCGGTGCTGATGTCGTCGCGCAACGTGACGGAGCCGCACACGGACGTGCACACGGACGTCTTCCCCGTGCCGGGCCGCGCGTGGACGCTGAAGGATCCGAACGAGAGCGGGCAGGGGGCACCCTCGGACGTGGGCGTCCTGACGCTCCTGCCGGACAAGGACCGCCCGCCGGGCCACGTCGTGCTCGCGCGGATCCGCCAGCGCTACCACTACGCGGGCACGCAGGGCTTCCGGCGCGAAGGCCGGACCTACTCCGCGAAGGAGGTCACCGCCGCGCTGGAGGACGTGCCGTTCCTCAAGGGCACCAGCGTGGTGCCGGTGTCCACCGGCGGCCTGGCCAGCCAGTCGCGCTTCATCCTCCTGGCCTTCACGGGGGCCGCGCCTGCTCCCTCGTCCGGCGAGCAGGAGATCCACCGGCGCATCGAAATGTCGCTGGGCGGGGACTTCCTGCCCGACCGCATCGAGTTCTTTCCGCTCTTTCCCCACCGGGTGGAGGGCGCGGTCGACGACGCGTGGTGCGCCTCGCAGTTCTTCACCGGCGCGCTGCACAAGAAGGCGAAGGACCCGATGTTCCAGGCCCTCACCGCCCTCCGGAGCCGGCTGTTGGAAAGCGCCGCGGCTTCGGGCGAAGATGGCCCGCCGCCAGCGCGGTGAAAAGGAGCGGCACATGGGTGCGCAGGTCGTGATGGGAGCGATGCTCCAATGCAGCTTCGGGATGGCGCCCTCGTCGCTGATGGTGCTGCCCACGAACCGCGTGCTGGCCACCACGCCCGCGGCCAACATCATGGATAACAAGCCGTTCATGAACATCCTGCCCTTCGGCATGTGCCAGTCCCTGGCCAACCCGATGGTGGCGGCGGCGACCGCGGCGGCCTTCGGAGTCCTCACCCCCATGCCCTGCATCCCCGCCACCGCGGCCCCCTGGGTGCCCGGGTGCCCCACGGTGCTCATCGGCAACATGCCGGCCCTGGAGAGCAACTCGAAGTGCATGTGCAGCTACGGCGGCGTCATCCAGGTCGTCGTCCCCGGACAGATGGTGGCCATCGATGGGTAGCCCCGCGGAAGTGCTGGCACCGGTCGACTTCACGCTGCTCGACACGGAGTTCACCACCGCCCCCGTGCCGCTCGACGAGTCCGAGGGCCCGGATCCGCGCCTGGAGGCCATCACCGGCCTCGTCGCCAAGAGCGAGTACGCGGACGCCGCCCGCGCCGCCGAGGGGCTCTTGCGCCAGGGCATCCGCGACGTGCGCCTGGTGGGGCCGTACCTCTTCGGCCACTTCTTCGCGGAGGGCATGAAGGCGCTGCCCGTCCTGTTCCGCTCCCTCAAGCGCACCCTGACGGAGAACTGGGACTTCTTCGGCCCGGTGGAGAAGAAGCTCGTCTTCGCGGACACGGGCCTTCGCTGGCTGCTGAAGATGATGGGCAAGCACCTGGAACACCATTCGCGCCTCAAGGACGCGCAATGGCAGACCTGGAGCGCCCCCGGCAACCGCGAGCCCATGGATGAGGCCCTGGCCCTGGGCGACCCGCTCATCGCCGCCCTCGCCATCCTGCAGAAGCCCGCGTGCATGGACGCCATGCGCACGCTGCTCGGCGCGCTGCGCGCCCACGCCCAGGCCGTGCCCCACCTGCCTCCCCCGGAGGAGCCCAGGGCCGCGGCCCCAGAGCCGGAGTCCCAGCTCGCCGCCGCTCCGGACGACGACGAGGAAGAGGACGACGACGGGGAGGAGGAAGAGGAGGTCCGCCCCGCTCGCGTGAAGAAGAAGGCCTCGCGCGCGCAGCCGGAGCAGGACCCGGGCCCCAGCGTCCCCATGTCGCCCGCGCTGGCGCAGCTGGTCCGCAAGCTGTCCGCCTTCGAGGCGCTGCTGGAGCGCGAGGACTACGCCAAGGCGAGCGTCATCGCCGTGGACGTGCTCGCCACCGTGGAGCGCTTCGACCCGCGCGTGTACCTGCCGCAGCTCTTCTCCGGCTTCTTCAATGGCCTGGCGCAGAACGCGGACGCCATCGAGCCCATGCTGCACAACACGGAGACGCTGTCCTTCCGCGCCATGGATCAGCTCTACCGCGTGGACCTGGACGCGTTCCTCGTCGCGCAGGCGCGTCAGGCCCGCGGCGGCTCGGAATACGACGAATAGCCCCCATGGCACTGGAGCGCGAACAGCCGGGCCGCAAGCCCACCGTCGAGGAGCGCATCAGCGAGCGCATCCGCAGCTTCGACGTACCGGCCCTGCTGGACCTGCTCGCCAAGGAGGGCTACGGCGAGGCGGAGGTGGAGTTCCGCAGCCACCGCAGCACCGTGCACCAGCCCCATCTGGTGCATGCCATCGAGTTCTCCCGCCACCCGCGCAAGCGCGTGGTCATCACCGTCAACCTGGGCCTGCTCAGTCTCCAGACGCCGCTGCCATCCTTCATCTTCCAGGCCATGGATCGCCTGGAGCAGGACACGATGGCTGACTTCCTGGGTTACTTTGACCACCTGTTGCTGCGGACGCGCTTCGCGGGCCAGTTCCCGGATCGCGACGAGTCCCTGCTCCCCGGGTGGGAACACTCCACCGCGCACCGGCTGCGCCTGCTGCGCCTCGCGTGCCCCAGCAGCCTGCACTGGCTCTTCGCCAAGGTCTTCCCGGAGGCGGAGGTCGTGGTGCGCCGCGAGACGCGCCGCCAGCGCATCGAAGCCAAGGGCATCCGCCTGGGCGCCGCGGCGCTCGGGGATGGCAGCGCCGTGGGCGGCTTCGCCACCGTTCCAACGGGCGGGGTGGAGGTGCGGCTGTTCCTCAACGAGCCCCACTCCGGCACCGGCGTCCCCTGGGCCGTGGAGGCCCGCCGCCGCCTCAACACCCGCATCCTCCCGAGCCTCGCGGAGACGCCGCTCGCGCTCGCCGTGATCCTCTGCCTGCGTGATCAGAGCAGCTGGGCGCGGCTGCAGGACGGCAGCCACCTGGGCTACGAGCCGCTGGTAGGAGGCCCGGAACAGACCCAGGAGGTCCTCCTGTTCACGGGGGACACCGCTCAATTGCGATCATCAGAACCCCGCTAGACCTGACATGTCGGCTGGTTGACGGGATTTCCTGATCGCGCCTAGGCTGTAAATGTTCACTCGGCAGCGCGTACTCCCGGAGCGGTAGGGCAGTACGGGGGGCATCACACGCACTGCGTCTGTCAGGGAGTCACCGTGGCCATTCAGGACCAGCTTCCCAAATCCCGCATCACCCTCACGTACCGCACCACCATCAACGGCGAGCAGGAGACGGTGAACCTGCCGTTGCGGCTCCTGGTCATGGGCGACTTCTCCCTGAAGTCCTCCGAGGACCGGAAGCAGGATCTGGAGACCCGGAAGCTGCGGAGCGTGGATGGCCGCAACCTCGACGAGTTGATGAAGGACATGAAGATGTCCGCCAACTTCGAGGTCCCCAACCGCATCAACCCGGACGTGGAAGCCTCGCTGAACGTCACGCTCCCCATCAACCGGATGAAGTCCTTCCACCCGGATGAGATCGTCAAGCACGTGCCGAAGCTCAAGGCGCTGCTGCTGCTGAAGACGCTCCTGGTGGAGATGCAGTCGAACATCGACAACCGCAAGGAGCTGCGCCGCGAACTCTACGAGCTGTTCTCCAAGCCGGAGGCGCTCAAGGAGCTGCTCAACGAGCTCAAGGGCTACGAGACCATGCGTCTGCCCGCCGGAGAGACCGCGAAGACGGACGCGCCCGCGGGCGCCACCGCCGCCGCCGCTGGCAAGCCCGCCACGGGTGCCGCCGCCGCCACGGCCGCGGTCGCCGCCACCGTCGCCGCGGGTGCCAAGCCCCCGGCCGCCTCCTGATCCGCCTTCCCACTCTTTCGACTTCTAAAAGGACTCCGCCATGGCTGAGACCACCTACCTGAAGCGCCTGTTCACCAGCGTCCGGCTCGATCCGCCCCAGGAATCGGCGCCGATGATCACCACCAACTTCGCGCCCGCCGCGGACGAGCAGCAGGTCACCCTGGAGAGCCGCTTCCTCTCCAGCGTCGCCGCGCTCCTGCAGAACGTGGCCCCCGTCGAGGGCCCGGACAACGCCGCCCCCCGCTTCGACAAGGGCCAGGTGCTGGACGTCATCAGCCGCATCGATCGCATGATCGACGCGCAGATGAACGAGATCCTCCACAACGAGACCTTCCAGAAGCTGGAGTCCACGTGGCGCGGCCTGGACGACCTGGTCAGCCACACCAACTTCAAGGCCAACATCGCCATCGACATCCTGGACGTCGGCAAGGATGAGCTGGCGGAGGACTTCGAGAACAACTCCAGCAACATCTTCGCCGGGGCGCTGTTCGACAAGGTCTACATCCAGGAGTACGACCAGTACGGCGGCCGTCCCTTTGGCGCCATCGTCGGCCTGTACGACTTCTCCTCGTCGCCCGCGGACCTGACCTGGCTGCAGCGCATGGCGAAGATCTCCAACGCCGCGCACGCGCCGTTCATCTCCGCCGTGAACCACAAGTTCTTCGGCTGCGAGACCATCGAGGAGATGGAGGCCATCAAGAACCTGGAGGGCGTGCTCGCCCACCCGCGGTTCGGCCGCTGGAACGCGTTCCGCGACACGGAGGAGGCCGCGTACGTGGGCCTGACCTTCCCGCGCTACGTGCTGCGCCTGCCCTGGCACCCGGACAAGAACCCCTGCGACGTCCTCAACTTCACCGAGACGGCCAGCGGCGACTCCAACAAGTACCTCTGGGGCAACTCCGCCATCCTGCTCGCGCGCAACATGGTGAAGGCGTTCGAGATCTCCGGCTGGTGCCAGTCCATCCGCGGCCCCAAGGGCGGCGGTCTCATCTCCGGCCTGCCGGTGGACACCTTCACCCTGCGCGGCCAGGAGGAGATCAAGGCCCCGGTGGAGATCGCCATCCCGGACTACCGCGAGTACGAGTTCGCGCGCAGCGGCTTCATCCCGCTCGTGTACCGCAAGGGTTCCAGCGACGCGACGTTCTTCAGCACCCAGTCCGCCAAGGTGGCCAAGACGTTCAAGGACCCCAAGGACTCGGAGAACTCGCAGCTCGTCACGAACCTGGCCTACACGTTCTCCATCACGCGGCTGGCGCACTACGTGAAGTGCATCATGCGCGACAACATCGGCAACACGGCGGACGCGCCCTACATCCAGCGGCAGCTGGACTCGTGGCTGTCCAACTACGTCACCACCGTGGCCAACCCGGACGACCTCACCGTGCGCCGCTTCCCGTTCAAGGCGAGCAGCGTGGTGGTGTTCCCGCGCCCCGGTGAGATCGGCTGGTACGACTGCAAGCTGGCCGTGCTCCCGCACATCCAGTTCGAAGGCCTCAACGTGGAGCTGATGCTCGAGTCGCGGCTCGGATAAGCCGCACCCCACTTGGGGCAGGTGAGTGCCTGCCCCCCAACCCCTGGAGTGACAGATGCCCCAGTTTTCGCGCAGCCTGGACGTGTATCAGGGCTTCAACTTCAAGAAGGACAAGCAGTCCCCCGTGGGCTACATCACCGCCATCACCATTGGCGGCGAGGCGCTGGCGGCGGATCAGGAGACCATCAAGGATCCTGAGAACCCGGACGCGGCCATCGCGGACAAGGTCGTCGCCGTCCTCAACCACTACCTGTGGGAGACGGGCGTGACGGACGCCATGTACTTCTCCGGCCAGGTGTCGGTGGCGAACAAGCAGAAGATCGCGGAGATGCTGCTGGGCAACTTCAGCAACATCGAAGTCAACTTCAAGTACGTCATCTACGAGTACGACCCCATCGGGAAGAAGTACTTCAAGTCCAACTTCCTCGACGCGGAGATGAAGGGCCTGCTCGAGAAGAACGGCGACGACCTGAACATGTCCGTCGCGGACAACGAGTCGCGTGAAGTGCAGTCGCCCAAGAACTTCACGTTCCAGATCGGCATCAAGCCGCAGGCGACCGAGCAGTCGCTGAACCTGGCCACCTCGGCGTCGAAGAAGATCGCGAAGAAGTGGGGCATCACCGAAGCGGCCGCCAAGTAGCGTTGGCCGCGGTCCGAGCCTAGAACCGGCCGGGAGCAGGACTTCTGGCTCCCGGCCGGGTTCAAGGCGGGTGGAAGGAAACCAAGGCGTATGCAGCGGTACAAGCTCGCACGGGTCCGCTGGCATGTTGGCCAGACGCTTCTTCCGGAGCATTTCGTCGCGCAGGAGGACGCGCTGGACGCGGAGATCCGCCTCCATGCCACCCTGTCCGGCCTGCCGTCCTACGGCGTCGCGAACCTGGCCTGGAACGAGTCGCTCTTGCAGAGCGGCAGCCTGTCCATCTCCGCGCTCACCGTCGTCACCAAGGCCGGGGACCTCCTGGACGTCCCGGGCAACGCCGTCATCTCCCCGCTGTCGCTGGAGGCCGTGGGCAAGACGGAGTTCATCGTCTACCTGCACGTGCTGAAGGAGACCGTCAGCGCGGAGGGCATCCGCCTGTACGCGGATGATCCGCCGGTGCTCCAGCGCGTGCTGCACAAGCTGCAGCTGTCCACGGAGCCGGTGCTGGACGGCACCATCGCGTCGCTGGGCCTGGCCGCCGTGTCCCAGGACGAGGACGGCGCGTGGCACACGTCCCCGGACTGGGTGCCGGCGCTCCTGCTGGTGGGGCCCAACCCCTTCCTGGAGCGGCTGCTCACCACGCTGGACGATTTGCTGGATCAGGTCCGCCAGCAGCTGCTCACCAACATCTCGGACACGTACCTGCGCACGGACCGGCTCACCAACGCGCGCCGGGCGCTCTTTGAAGTCCAGCGGCTGATCGCCCTGCGCCGGGACATGTTCCGGCAGGTGTACGTGCACCCGTACCACCTGTTCGACGGCTTGCGCCGGCTGTACTTCGAGGCGTGCTGCTACCTGGAGATGCTCCCGGACGAGCAGATGCCGGTGTACCAGCACGACGCGCTGAACGAGTCGCTGGGCGGGTGGATCCGCCTGCTCACGCGCAGCTTCCAGCCGGAGGCCACGCGCTCCACGCACAAGGCCTTCCAGGCGAAGGAGGGGCAGTTCCAGATGACGCCGCTGCCGCCGGAGATCCGCTCCGCCAGCGAGGCGTACCTCCTGGTGCAGCGCACCCAGCCCGGCGAGCGCACGCCGCTGGACGGCGTGAAGCTGGCCAGCCCCTCGCGGCTGCCGCTGGTGCGCCGCCAGGCCCTGAAGGGCGTGCCCTTCAAGCACGTGCCGTATCCGTCCTTCCCGCACGCGCTGGGGCCGGAGATCGACTGGTATCTCCTCAGCAACGGCGAGGAGTGGCAGCACGCGCTGCGCGAGGACGGCCTGGCCTTCTACGTGACGCCCGCGCTCAGGGGCGCCCAGACGTCGCTGTTCTGGCGGAGGAGCTGAAAGCCCATGGGGCGCGCACCGTTCCTGGACAAGTTCGCGGCCCGCAAGGACGGCGCCAACACGCGCGACAGCCTGGAGCACGTGATGCGCAACATCGAGGCCGTGCTCAACACGAAGAAGGGCTACGGCTACTTCATGCACGACTTCGGGCTGGGCGGGTACACGGAGAAGCTGGGCACGCGCGAGCTGGTCGAAGCGCTCACCGCTGAGATCCAGCAGGAAATCACCCAGCACGAGCCCCGGCTGGTGGACCCGGAGGTGAAGCTGCGCGGCCGCGACAGCGCGCTGTGGCTCTACTTCGACTGCAAGGGCACCTTCGACGGGCAGCCCTGCCACCTGTCGCTGATGTTCCACTCCACCACCGGCCGGGTGCGCGTGCAGGCGGAGGACACCTGATGGCCTTCGCCGACCGCCTGGACCTGGGCCTGACGCTCACCATTGGCGGGACGGCGCACGCCATCCCCTCGTCGGACGTGCTCGCCTTCGAGCTGGATCTGCACGGCTGGGGGCACGAGGGGCGGGTGGAGTTCCGCGTCCTCGACGAGACGGCGCACGGCGGCCAGAAGCAGGACAAGCTGCTGGCGGACTTCCTCAAGCCGGACCTGGCGGAGGTGGCGCTGGAGCTCAAGGCCGTGCACTCCGACACGGCGACGAAGCCCACCTTCACGTCGCTGAAGGTGAAGGGGCTGGTGCAGGAGAAGGCCCTCACGGAGGAGTCCGTCGCCCAGGCCAAGGGCGCGGGCATCACCTACCGGCACTACACCGTCCGCTTCGTGGATCCCGCGCGGCTGCTCTGGACGCAGCATCATCCCTGCGTGCTCTACACGCAGAAGACGCTGCAGGACGTGCTGGACGCGCACAAGGGCGACAAGATTGCCCTGGCCAATGACTGGGCGGCGCAACTGGACAAGACGCTGCCGCTCATCTTCCTGGGCCTGTCCCCGGAGTCCGGCGCCAGCTTCTACGACTGGGCCATCTGGTTCACGCACACGCGCAACGGCGTGCTGGCGTACGACTACACGGCGCAGGGCTACCAGTTCCGCGCGGCCAAGGACGCCAGCGCCACGCCCATCACCCTGCGCGCGGCGGACGTGGAGCGCGTGTCGGTGGTGTTCCCGGAGGTGGCGCGCCACGACGTGGCCGTCCTCAACGCCGCCGCGGAGAGCCCCAAGAACCAGGCCATCACCAACGCCCAGGCCGTCACCGGCGTCCGCCAGGACGTGCTCCTGCGCACGGACATCGCGGACGACGTGCAGGCCCGCGTGACGCTGGAGACGGCGCGCCTGAAGATCCGCGGCCTGGAGGTGGAGCTGGACTGGAACCGCTTCCCGGCGGTGGCCTTCGCCCCGGGCGCGCTGGTGAAGCTGCCGGAGACGGCCGGCTGGACGGCCGCGGGCGTGCCGGCCACGCAGGACTTCCGGGTGCGCCGGATGAACCTGCGCGCGGAGCCGCTGCCCGTGGAAGAGGGCGAGCTTCCGGCGGGCGGGGAAGGGGAGGAGCCCGTCCGGCGGCCCAAGCCGGAGAGCCGCTTCCTCATCACCTTCACCACGCGGCTGGAGAAGAAGGCGGAAGCGCACGTGGACCTGCCGCCCTTCACCGCGCCGGTGTACCCGCGCTTCGTGGAGGGGCTGGTCGTCAGCGAGGTGGGCGAGAAGAAGGACGAGACCTGGCAGGCGTACACGGACGACGCCACCTCGCTGGACAGCTACAAGGTCAAGCTGCCGCTCTTCGCGAACCAGATTGTCCAGGTGCCCTTCAACGCGAACCTGCAGCCGGGGCACTTCTACTTCCCGGCCTACAAGGGCGCCCGGGTGCTGGTGGCGCTGGACTTCCTGCGCGCCTGGCTCAAGCGCCACCTGGACTGGCGCGCGGGCGCGCGGCTGCCCTCGGACGGGCAGGGCGTGCACCTGCTCGTCGGCAAGACGACGACAAGCGGCACGTCCATGCGGCACTTCTACGAGGACAACAAGCCGCTGTGGCGCCTGCAGCGCACGAACGAAAGCGACACGGAGAAGGTCGAGCTCAAGGAAGGCAACCTGCTCATCCTGGTGAAGGAAGAGTCCGCCTGAGGCGGGAGGGACGATGGGAGCTTCAGGACCGGGAGCGGCAGGCACGCTGGTCTGCAAGATCGAACTGGACAAGAAGGGCGGCATCACCGTCCAGGTCGAGAATGGGGATGATCAGATCACCCAGACCATCGTGATGGACGGCACCAGCATCACCATCACGGTGAAGGGCCAGCAGGAGACGAGCACCATCGTGCAGAAGCAGGACAGCATCGTGGTGACGGTGAAGGACCTCACCTTCGACACCGACACGATCACCATGAAGTCCAAGGGCGTCTCCAAGTGGACCAGCCAGGACACGCTCACGGTGGAGAGCACCAAGGACATGACGCTCAAGACGAGCGCCAAGCTCACGCAGACGGCCACCAGCGACGCGAAGCTGTCCTCCAGCGCGAACGTGAACATCGAGGCCACGTCCAAGCTGGCCATGAAGGGCAACATGGGCGCGGAGATGGTGACCTCCGGCGGTGAGGCGAAGGTGGACGGCGTGACGCTGAAGCTCGCCGGCAAGTCGCAGGCTGAGATGACCGGCGCGATGACCAAGGTGGCCGGCACCGGGAAGCTCGACCTGGAAAGCTCCGGCATGGCGAACCTCAAGGGCTCCATCACCAGCGTGGGCGGCACCCTGGTGAAGCTGGGCTGACATGGCAACGATTGACGTACGGCGGGAGAGCGGGCGGTGAAGGATTTCTCCGAGAAGATCTACCTGGACTTCCTGTCGGAGCTGGACGGGCTGGAGCGCTTCCGGCAGCGCTTCCAGGAGCGGCACCCGGCGGCTCCGTTGGACCGCGAGGACCCGGACGTGCGCCGCCTCATCGAGGCGATGGCGTTCTTCTCCGTGCAGACGCGGCACGCCACGCTGCACAACCTGCGCTCCACCTGGCGCCGGCTGTTCGCGGGCTTCTTCGACTTCCTCCTGGAGCCCGTGCCCGCCGCCGCCATGGCGCAGGCCGTGCCCACGGAGAAGATGGTGGAGCCGGTGCTCCTCACCCGGGGCACGGAGCTGCGCCTGACGCCCGCGGAGGGCGTGGCGGGCTCCTTCCGGCTCCAGCGCGACCTGCGCGTGCTGCCCATCTTCCTCAAGGGCACGGACGTGGTGCCGCAGGTGCGAAGCGGCCACCGGCTCATCCTGCGCTTCGAGTCCCGCTTCGCGCGCAAGGACCCCATCGACGTGCTCAGCCTGCACGTGCGGCACCTGGACGACTACCGCTCGTCGCTGGCGGTGTTCCATGCGCTGCGCAAGCACGTGAAGCAGGTGAGCGTCGTCTACGACGAGGAGGCGGACGAGCACTCCGTGGGCAGCCCCTGCGAGGTGTCCTTCAACCGCGACCCGCCCGCGCCGGACGACAGCGGCCTCTACGCGCACCCGTTCCAGCGCCTGCGCGCCTTCTTCCAGTTCCCGGAGCAGCAGCTCTTCGTGCACGTGAAGGTGCCGCCGCCGCGCGGCAGCTCCTGGATGCGCTTCTGCATCTGCCTGGACCTGGACAAGGACTGGAACATCGGCCGCTCGCTGCACCCGGACTTCTTCCAGCTCTTCACGGTGCCGGTCGTGAACCTCAAGGCGGAGCCCGCGCAGGTGGTGGTGGCGGACGGCACGCGCGCGGAGCACCCCATCATCAGCATGAGCGCGGGGCGCGAGTTCACCCTGCACTCGGTGACGGGCGTCTTCGAGATGACCAAGGCGGGCCTGGCGCCCCTGAGGCCCGCGTTCCTGCCCGGCAAGGGCCCCAGCTACGAGGTGGACGAGACCTTCGATGAGAAGCTCGCGTCCCGGCAGAGCCTCATCGTGCGCATGCCGGAGGCCTTCACCGCGCCCCGCAAGATCGTGCTGGAGGCGCTGTGGCACCAGCCGCAGTTCTCCGCGCAGGCGGCGGGCAGGGTGGAGGTGTCCATCCCGGGCCGTCACCTCGAGGGCCTGAAATGGCAGACGGTGGGCAGCCTCCAGCCCCACCGCGACAGCGTGCTACGGGATGATGTCGAGGCGCTGACGCAATTCCTCGCATGGAAGGCGAAGCCCACGCTGGGCCGGGACGAGGTGGTCGCCCTGCTGGGTCACCTGGGGACCCCCGCGGAGAGCCCGTTCCGCCGCGTCCTTCCCTGGCTCAAGGAGTTGAAGTTCAGTGTGGTGCCCGACAGCGCGCTCAAGGGTTCGGGGCTCCGCCACGCCTACGAGGCCGTGATGGAGCCTTTCGACCAGAGCTTCGAGCCTGTCGTCATCTGCTTTCTTGAGCAGTTGAGGGACCTGCTTGATGCTTGGAACAACGAGGCGACCGTTGATCTCAAGGCCTCGGTGGCTGGGTTGGGGCCGCTACAGCTTCCAACATAGACAAACATCCCCATGAAACTGGAGCATTGGAACGCACTCCTGGCCACGCAGCGACGCGTGCGCCAGCTCCTCGACCGGGCCCTGCCCGCCGAGTCTGCCCCGGGTGCGCGCCGTCCGCAGGGCAGGGTGGGGCAGGAGGCGCTGGGCCACCTGGAGCAGGCGCTGATGGTGGAACTGGAGCGCCTGCGCGCCGCGTTCGGCGAGGACATGCAGCCCGACGAGGTGGAGGATCTGATCCGTCCCTTCGTCTTCTTCCTGGATGAGTGGGTGCTGCGGCGGCTGGCGGACGCGGAGCAACATCTCTGGCCGCTCCTGCAGCAGAACCTGTTTCAGGTTGATGCAGGCGGAGACCTCTTCTACGACTTCGTGGAAGAGAAGTTGCGCCGCAACGACACCCCGCCCATCGTCTTCGAGATGATCCGTTTCTGCCTGGCCGCGGGCTTCACCGGCCGCCTCGTGGGGCAGCCGGAGCGCATCCGGGACCTGAAGGACCGCATCTCCCAGCGCATCCCGCAGCCCGCGGCCATGGCGCCGCCCGCGCCGGTGGTGCCGCCCTCGGTGCCCACCGTCTACGACTTCCCGGTGCACTACTACGCCGTGACGGCGGCCATCGTCCTGGGGCTGCCCGTCCTCCTGTGGTGGGTCTCCAATTGAGGCCCTTCCCGGCAAAGGACCCCCGGCCGCCCGCGCCGGCCGCCAAGGCTCCGCCCCCCAAGGCTCCATCGATGCTCGCGCTGCTGGACGCGCTGGAGCAGCGGGTGGGCGCGGAGCTGGGGCAGCTGAAGCAGGGCGTGCAGCCGCTCCTGGACTCCGTGCGTGAGGGGCTGGTGGCGTTGGATCCTCCCGGGGACGGGATGCTGCCGTCGCCCCAGGAGCAGGAGAAGCTGCGCGCGAAGCTGACCGCCACGCTGGAGGAGGCGGAGGACGTGCTGGAAGCGCTCCAGCTGGCCGTGAAGCCGGGCGGAAGGGGCGGCGGCTGACCGTGGGTGCGCTCCAGTCCCTCCTGGCGGCCTTGAAGGCCCACTGGGTGCTCGTGTTGGGCATCGGGGTGGTGCTCGCGGCCATTGGCGTGGGCGTGACGCTCTGGTGGCGCAAGCGGCAACAGCGGGGCCCTTCGCTCGCGGGCGAGCAGAAGCCGCTCGCGTCGGGGCAGCTGCTGGCCGTCCGCAAGAAGTTCCTGTCGAAGCTGCCGTGGCGCTTCCGCGCGTCCGTGCGGGACTTCCCCACGCTGGTGGTGCTGGGCCCCGCGGGCAGCGGCAAGTCGGACCTCATCGAAGCGGAGGTGGACTGGGAGCGGCAGCAGCGCCAGTTCATGCCCAGCTACACGGACGACCCGCTCCTCAAGGTGTTCCTGGGGCCGGAGGTCGTCGTGCAGGAGCTGGCGGCGCCCGTGCTGGAGGACGACTCGCACCACGCGCGGCGCGCGCTGCGCCGGCTGTGGAAGGCCACCTTCGGCGGCAAGCACAAGGGCCGGGCCGTCATCGTCCTGAAGGTGAGCTGGCTGCTGGAGACCTCGCCGGACGAGGTGAAGCGCGTCACCCAGCTGTTGCGCGGCAAGGTCAATCTCCTGTCGGAGGTGTGCCAGTCGCCCGTGGAGACGCGGCTCGTCCTGACGCACATGGACACGCTGGACGGCTACGCGGACTTCGCGCAGCTCCTGCGCAAGAACGGCGTGCCGCTGGAGCTGGAGGTTCCTCCGCGCGGCAGGGAAGGGGAGCTGGCCGAAGCGCTCCAGCCCATGGAGAAGTACCTGGCGCTGGGCCTCACCTCGCTGTCGCCGGATGCGTTCGAGCGGCTGGCGAACTTCTACTCGCGCGGCGGCGAGGCCTTCGCGGCGCTGGGCCGCTTCGTGTCCACCCTGATGGAGGGCGGCTCGCTGGCGTTCCCGCTGAGCCTCAAGCGCGTCTACCTGTCCTCGCACGGCGCGGAGGCCCCGCCCACGGGCGCGCTGGCGGTGCAGGGAGATCAGCCGGCGGAGCTGCTGGTCCGCGACTACCGCTGGACGCACCTGCGCCGGTGCGCGGTCATCCTCGCGGTGGGGTGCCTGCCGGTGCTGTTCGCGTACGCGCGGTTCTACGGGTTGATCCTGCGCACGCAGGACAAGCTGGACGCGTTCCAGGTGACGGTGCAGCGGCTGGAGGAGCGCAACCAGAGCGTGTCCGGCTCCGTGGTGGAGGCCCAGACGACCGACGCGGTGAAGGCCATGGAGCAGCTGTGGCACTCCACGCGCTACTGGCCGCCGCTGGCCCACAGCTTCACGGATGAGCGGGAGGAGCTGCGGGCCCGGCTCGCGCGCAGCATCCGGATGTCCTACCTCAAGCCGATGCTGGAGAAGTGCCAGGACCAGTGCCGGCGCTGCCCGAGCCAGATTCCGGGGTGCCAGCCCGCGCCCGTGTTCACCGGCCGGGGCACCCGCGCCGCGCCGTTGCCCGTGGCGCCCGCCGCGGACGACAGCTGCCACCAGGAGACGCTGTGCCGGCCGGAGCACGTGCTCTACACGCTGGGCGTGCTGTACAGCTCGCGCAACGAGGGCCTGGGCCACTTCATGCTGCGCAGCGTGCGTGGGCCGTACAAGAAGGAGCTCGGCTGGACGGCGGAGGCCTATGGCTTGAGCCTGTCCGACGGGGATCCAGACCGGAACTGGCTGGACGCCATGGGCCTGGCGGAGCCGATGGTCGCCAACTACGTCATCGCCAGCGACAAGCCCTTCGCGGAGGACGTCCCCTGGACGCGCTGGCCCTACGGCTGGCTGACGATGGACAGCCTCCTGGGCCCGTGGCGCGAGCACCTCACGCAGCTGCAGGACGTGCTGTCCGCGAAGGAGCTGGATCTGTCCCGGTGGGCCGCGCTGGCGGGTGACCGGGAGCGCCTGCGCACGTCGCTGGCGGAGAGCGCGCCGTACTACTCCGCGCGCAAGCTGATGGACCTCATCAACGCGTCGGACGCGGAGCCGGACGCAAGCCAGCTGAAGGGCGTGGGCAGCCTGCTGGACTCGCTGGACTGGCAGCGCCAGAACCGCCAGACGCTGGAGGCCATCCTGCGCATGGAGGACGAGGCCGACACCGCCCTGCGCGCCGCCGCCCGGATGACGCCCGCGGAGCTGCTCACCCGCGCGGACGGCCTCTTCGCCCCCAGCGACGGCGACGCGCGCTACCAGGTGGAAGTGCTCCGGCGCGACTTCACGTTCCGCCCCATGGACGTGTCCCGGCAGCTCCTGGACAAGGTCCTGCGCACGCTGAAGGAGACGGGCCGCACGCCGTTCAATGCCGATTCGTTCAACCCGCGCGCGGGCGAGACGACGTCGGAAGTCGCCAGCGAAGGGGTGGGGGACGACGACACGGAGTTCGCCAGCGGGCAGGCCCCGGTGGTGGGCAAGGTGCTGGGCAAGGCCGCCTTCGACGCGCAGCTGGCCCCGCTGGTGGACGAGTTCACCACGCGGCTGGCCAAGTCCAGCCTGACGCGCGAGGAGGCCGTGGAGCGCGCCACCTTCGTGCAGGGCAAGGTGGAGACCTTCGCGAAGCGCTACGGCCAGGACCTGTACGCGACGTACCGGGGCTACCGCTTCCGCACCACGCCGCGAGGCTCGCTGGCCAGCGACCTGTCCGTGCTGCTGCAGCCGTCCTCGCCGCTGGAGGCGATGCTGCGCGACGTGGCGGTCCGCGCGGGCGTGGGCCCCCTGGAGAGCGAGTACTACGCGCCCATGCGCGAGGCGGTGGCGCCCTTCAAGCCGGTGGTGCAGCTGATGACCGCGGACAAGAACGGCGCGCTGACGGAGCTGGCCTCGTACACCACGCTGGTGTCGCAGCTTCAGCAGGAGCTGTCCGGACTGAAGCCCGCGACGCCCAAGCCCGCCGCGCCCGCGAATCCGGCGGCGCCCGGGGCCGCTGGCGCGACGGCGTCCTCGGCCGGCTCGCAGCTGGCGGAGATGCTGTCGCCGGTGGGGCGGGTGGGGCTGAGCATGTTGTTGGAGGAGGAGGACTCGTACCTGCGCCGGGTGGACGCGTGGCTGGATCAGCACGGCCTGGTGGGCGAGTTCCGTCAGCCGTTCCGCCAGCCCTTCATCGTCGTGCGCAACCGGGGCCGCGCGGAGCTGGAGCGCGTCATCGCGGAGCAGTGGACCCACCAGGCCCGCCGCACGCTGGACCCGCTGGTGAAGCGCTACCCGTTCAACCCCAGCGCGTCGCAGGAAGTCGACCCCGTGGAGCTGGAGGTCCTGCGCCGCAAGGACGGGGCCTTCTGGGGCTTCGTCACGCAGGTGCTGGCGCCGGTGGTGGAGGAGCGCGGGACGGACTGGTCCCTGCGCTACCCGCTGAAGTCGCGGCTGCTCTTGCCGCCGCGCATGCTCACCGCGCTGGGCCAGCTGGGCCGCCTGTCCAGGATGCTCTGGGATGACGAGGGCAAGCCGCGTCCCATCGCCATGCAGGTGCGCCCGCTGCCGCTGCCGACGGCGCCCACGCCGGACAGCTTCGTGACGCTGTCGTACCTGAAGTGCGGCGGGGCGGCGTCGTTCGGGTTCAACCAGCGGCCGGCGTGGAGCGAGTTCCCGCTGAGCTGGTGGAGCCCGCAGCCGTCGTCCATTGGCGTGGAGCTGCGCTCGCCGCAGCGGGATGGGAAGCGCTACCGCTCCATGGAGATGTCGGAGTCGTCGTGGAACTGCTTCCGCCTGCTGGAGTCCGCGACGCTGACGGATCAGCAGAACGTGGTGTGGGTGCTGCCGGGCCGTGGGCTGGCGGCGAACGAGAAGGTGCTGGAGATCAGCTTCGGGTTGCGCGGCGAGCCATGGGCGCCATTCCGTGGGGTGGTGCCATGAAGGGCAGGGGCGTGAGGCTGGCGGCGGGACTGGTGACGGCGGTGGTCGCGGGCAGCTGCGCGGCGCCCAGCCTGACGGTGAACGTGAAGGCGCCGCCGGGCACCAACCAGGGCCGGCCGCTCTACATGCTCATCCGCACGGTGTCGAAGACGTCCATGACGGAGGGCTACTCGGACGTCGCGGCCAAGGTCATCAGCCCGGACGAGTCCGTGCTCCAGACGGTGGTCATCTACCCGAGCAACACGAAGCAGGTGAAGGTGCCCCTGCCGCCGGAGCAGGCGGTGGCGGTGAGCTTCCTCTTCACCACGCCGAATGGAGCCTGGCAGGCGCTCTTGGACGTGCCGGTGCCCAAGACGGTGGACATCGAGCTGCAGGAGAGCCGCATCCGCACGGACCTGCCCAAGGGCGTGCCCGCGCAGGAGTCCTCGCCTGCGGCGCCCAAGGCCCCGGAAGCGCCCAAGGCGCCCGAGGCCGTCGCGACGCCCAAGTAGGGCAGGGCGTCAGGACGCGAGCGCGTCCAGCTTCGGGCCCAGCGCGTTCAGCGCGGCCGTCACCCGGCCGTTCGCCGCCGTCACCGGCTTCGCGAAGGCCCCCGCCTGGAGCTGCGCGCCAATCGCGTCCAGCGGTGAGAGCAGCTGCGGCTTCTGTCCCGTGGCCTGTGTGGACACGGAATCCACCTGCGTCTGGGCGCCCGACTTCAGGCCCTCCGCGCGCTGCTTGAAGGCCGCCAGCGCGGAATCGGCCTGGGTGGTGAGGGAGGTCTCCGCGCTGCCTCGGGCCGTCTCCAGCGACGTCAGCCCGGCCGTCACGGACGTGTTCGTGGTGCCCAGGTGCGAATCCAGGCGGCCCTTCGCGGACGTCACCTGGCCCTCCGCCGAGTCCCGCGCGGACTGCATGGCCTGCACCGCCGCGTCGATGCCGGAGCCCACCTGCGCGTCCAGGGCCTCCAGGCGCTGGGGCACCTGCGTGTCCAGCGGCGTCACCCGGGCGGCCACCTGCGCCTTCATGGCCTCAATCTGCTGCACGCCCTGATCCTTCACGGTGCCGATCTGCGTGACGGCCGCGGCGACGATCTGGCCAATTTGAGTCGAGGCCTGCTCGATGCCCTGGAGGACGGACTGGGTGAGCGTGCCCATCTGCGTCACGGCCTGCGTCGTCGCCGTGTCGATCTGCGTCTGCGCCTGGGTCTGCACCGTCTCCACCTGCGAGACGATGGTCTTCTGCACAGCCTGGAGCTGCGTGCCCACCTGGGACGAAATCGTTCCCAGCTGCGTGGTGATCTGCCCCACCACCTGGCTGATGCCCTGCACGGCGGGGCTCACCAGCGGCTTGGGCAGGTCCGCGGCCGGGATGGCGTCCAGCAGGCCCATGGCGCGCTCCAGCAGTGACTCCAGCGAACCGACGATCTGCTGGAAGAGGGTCTGGAGCTGTTCGAGCAGCTGCGGCAGCGACTCGAACAGCGCCATCACCTGCTGCTTGAGGGCGCTGATGGTCGCGACCAGCGTGTCCAGCGTGGTGAAGGCGGCCTCCAGCGTGGCCTTCAACGGCGCCTTGATGGTCTCCACCGCGGTGAGCGCGCCCTGCACCACGCCGTCGATGGTGCCGCTCACCGTGGTGATGGCGCTCTCCACCTGCTGCTGCACCTGGTCGATGAACTTCTCCACCGCCGTGAGCTGCGCGGTGACGCTGGCCACCTGGCCGCTGATGGTTCTTCCCAGCGTGTCCAGCGCCCCGTCCGCCTGCGTCTGGCCCGCCGTGAGCGACGGGGCCACCTGGGTGTCCAGCGGATCCACGATGCCGGCCGCCGCCGCCGCCGCGGCCATCAGTTGATCCACCAGCGTCTTGCGCTGACCCTCCAGCGCGGACTGCTGCTGCTGGTGGGCGTCCTTCGCCGTCGTGCCCGCGTTGACGATCTCCTGGTGCAGCGCCTCCAGCGCGCTCACCGGGTCCTTCACCGCGCTGTCCAGCGTGGAGGTGAGCTGCGTGCTGCGGCCCGTCGCCGCATCACGCGAGGTGGCCAGCCGCACCAGCACCGCCGCCAGCGCCGCTCCGAGGGTGGAGCCCACGCCCGTCAGGTCCTGCGTGAGCTGCGAGCGCGTCTGTTCAATCAGCGCGTAGCCCTGCGCGCGGCGGGCCTCGGTCTCCTCCTTGGAGCCCTTGCGCTTGGCGAGCTTCGCGTCGAAGGACTTCTTGTCCGCGTCGCACTTCTGGGCCACCTGCTGCTGGAGCGCGGTGAGCTGCCCCTGGGACGCCTCCGCGGAGGACTTCGCCTGCGCCTCCAGCCCCTGGCTCTTCGCCGTCGCCTCCTGGCCCAGCGACTCCGCCTGCGAGCGCGCCGTCGTGCTGGAGGCGGTCAGCGCCTGCTGATGCCCCTCCACCTCCGTGGCCAGCGACTGGAAGCGGGGGGAGGGGTCCGCCAACGTCACGTTCGCCGCGTTCACCTGCGCGAGCAGGCCTCCCAGCGCTGCGCTGATGGAGGGGCGCAGCGCGGAGACCTGCTCCACCACGCCCTGGGCCAGGGCCTCCACCTCGCCCTTGGCCGAGGCGAGGCGCGGCGTGATGCCGGAGCCGAAGCCCTCCACGGCCGCCTTGTGCTTCGCCACCGTGGCGCGCAGGTCGTTCATTTCAGCCCCGCGAGCGCGGCCTTGGCTTCAGCGGCCGCGCCGCCGAGCGCGCCCGCCTGTCCATCCAGCCCGTTGAGTGCGCCGGTGAGCTTCGCGCGGGACTCGGCGGCCTTGCCCTTCACCTGGGCCTCCGCCGCCGCGAGGGCCGCGCCCGTCTCCTCCGTCGCCGCGTTCAGCTTGGAGTTCACCGCCGCGGACGACTCCTTGTACGCCGCCGTCGCGTCGCTCACCGCGCCGTCCACTCCGGCGGTGAGGTCGCCCTTCGCCGTCTCCACCTGCGGCGTCACGTCGTACGTGGGCGTGGTGGTGGCGCCGCCGGAGTTCTCCTTCGTCTGGATGAGGAGGTGGCCCTCCGACAGGCGGATGATCTCCGTGTCGCTGGAGTTCACCCGTCCCAGGTTCCACACCGGCTTGTTGTCCTGGTAGTCGTGCGTGAGCGCCGTCTGGTTCGTACCGTTCTTGCCGAAGAGGATCTGATCCCCCTGGCTGTCCTGGGGCATGCGCACGCCTTCGCCCCAGTCCAGGAAGCGGTGCAGCTCCGCGTGGTCGAAGTGCAGCGCGATGAGGGCCCGCTCGTTCTTGTACGGCGGGAAGTAGAACGTCCCCGGGAACTGGTTGGGCTCCGCCGGCACGCTCACCGTCTTGTTCCAGAGCGGAATCGCGACCCGGTAGTTCGTCACGGACGTCTTCTGATCATCCACCTGGAGGTAGATGCGGTCGGAGGCCTCGCCGCCGGGGCTGTGCACCTTGCCCTCGACGTAGATGGGGTAGCGGGGAGCGCGGTACGCGGGCAGCTCCGGCACCGGATCCGACTTCTGCTCCAGCAGCACGGAGAGGCTGACCGTGTAGCCCTGCATCGTCTCCTGCGGTCCGTCGTGCGGACCGGCCTGGAGCCCCACACCGTCGAAGGCCAGCTCCGCCACGCGGTGGTCTTCCCCCAGGCCGGTGAGGTCCGGGCTCCAGCGCCCTCCATCCAGCTTGAGCAGCGCCCCCGGGTGCAGCGCGACGGGTGGCATGTCGCTGAACGTCAGCCGCAGGCGGCGCTTGCGCACGCGCAGGCGCCCCTTCTCCAGGGACTGGCGCTGCTCGGCCTCCGCCGCGATGGGCGTGCGCACCAGCATGTCGTGCTGGATGCCCGCGACGGCCTGGGACTGCTCCAGCGCGACCGTGGTGGCCCCGGCCCCGAAGGCGTTGAGCACCCGCGTGCTGTGACGGATGACGGGCGGCAGCTCCACGTCCACACGCGCCACGTGCTTGCGGCTGAGCCCGGTGACGGTGCCCGTGGCGGGCTTCTTCGCGGAGAAGGTGTACGTGTCCTTGGGGCTGTCGTAGGTGAGCACGCCGCCGCGCGTGTCCACGAACCAGAGGACGAAGTCGTAGAAGCTCGCGGCCGCCAGGTCGTCGCCGATGCCCAGGCACAAGAGCGCGTGCTTCTCCTCCAGCGCGTCCCAGTCGTAGGTGAGCAGCAGGCCGCCGGGCTTGTGCGCGTCCAGCAGCTCCGACAGCTTCTTCGCCGTGTGCAGCTCCACCGGGCGGTGCTGCTTCCAGAGGACCCGCGCGGGGTCCTCGAAGGTGACGGTGTACTGGCGGAAGGCCACCGCCACGCTGTCCTTGTTGCCGTGCGCGGTGCCGGAGAGGCGCTTCTCCGTGACGATTCCCTGCACCACCAGCGGCGTGGTGGGCGGGTCGAAGACGCCGGACAGCGCCAGGCGCACCCGCACCAGGTCCGGCTTGCTGAACGCGGTGAACAGCGCCGCGTCCGCCTTCTCCAGCGTCGTCCAGAACGTCAGCTCGCAGCGGAAGCCCGTGGGCGTCATCCGCAGCGAGAAGTCCTTCACCTGTCCACCGGGGATGGCGAAGGCCTGCTCGCCCGCGGTGACGGTCAGCTCCAGCTTCAGCTTTTCGGAGAAGGGGAGCGCCATGCGCAAGTCACCGGGCCTTCGCCTGGACCTCTTCGCGAGTCAATGCGCCCCGGGCCTCCAGCGCGTCCATCATCGCGCGCATCACGCGGGCCTGCTGCGCCACCATGCGCTCCAGGTCCGCCACCTGCTGCGTGAGCGCCTCCACCTTCGACGCCAGCTCCGCGTCGCGCACCACCGGCGGCGGCGTGGAGGCTCGCGCGGGCGCGGCGGCCTCCGCCTGCTGTGGCGGGGCCAGCTCGAACGTGGCCTCCTCCATGCCGAAGCTCAGCGGCGTGGCGGCCGTGGAGGTGATTTCCCCGTGGTAGTGGTGCCGGATGGCGCGCTCGATGGAGGACGCCGTCGCCACCACCACCTGGAGCTTCTGGCCGGAGTGGAAGGCCAATTCCTGGAGGGACTCCACGTTGGTCGGATCCGACGTGGCCACGGTGAGCGTCTTGGTGGGCGCTTCGTAGGCGATGGGGAAGACGGTGTAGCGCTCGGCGATGTCCACGCGCAGCGCCTGGAGGGCGTGCGGGACGGGGACGTGCTTGTCCAGGTCCACGGTGGGGATGGCCAGCTGCCGCGACAGGGCGTGCACCATGGAGCTTTCGTCCACGACGCCCATCTGCACCAGGGTGAGGCCCAGCCGGCCGCCCCACTTGCGCTGCTCCGCGAGCGCGGTGCGCAGCTGGGTTTCGGTGAGCAGTCCGGCGTCCATCAGGATCTCCCCCAGCCGCCGCTTGCGGTTGGGGCCGGGGCCGGGAGGAACGGAAGGGGGAGGATTCACGGCCGGGCAGCATATCAGCGCCGGACGTTCCCCAGGCCTTCTGGTGGGTCGCAAACAGGCCAGGGGGGCGGGGATGGGTTAGCCTGGGCCCCATGGTGCGAAGCCGAAGCCTCCTTTTCGCGGCAGTCCTCGTGGCCTTCACCGCCGGATGCGCCTCCCAGCGCCTGTCCGGCGCGGACCTGGACCGGGTCCATCGGCCCGCCTTCATCTCCCGCATCGAGGAGCGCGCGGGGCCCAAGAGCAAGGTGTTCCAGGAGGACGGCGCGTACTCCGACAAGCTCAAGAAGCTGGAGCCCAAGGAGGCGGACCGCCGGCTCACCGTGAAGCTGCAGCAGGCCGTCACGCGCTTCGAGCTCTCCGAACGCCTGCGCGTCACCACCCTGTCGCGCCTGCCGGAAGAAGCGCCCTGGACGGACACGGTGGACCCCGCCCGGGTGGCCTCCGCGCTGGAGAGCTTCCTGGTGGAGGAGGTGCCCGCCAACGCGCCGGACTACGACCTGATGGCCCCGCTGGGCGCGGACACCATCGTGGAGTTCGTCATCCAGGACTACGGCATGCGCAGCGAGGACGGGCGCGCCGGGGCCTACCTCAAGGGTTACGGGCGCATGTTCCGGGTGGATGGGCGCTCGGAGCTGTGGCGCCGGCCGTTCGACATGGACGGGGTGGATCAGGGCGCGCCGCACCTGGATCCGTTCAAGGTCGGCAAGGAGCCGGAGCTGTTCCGCCTGGCCATGACGGACCTGCTGGACAAGGTCGCGGACATGTTCGTGAAGGACCTGACGCCCAAGAACCGCAAGGGCTCGGCCCCCACGGGCAACACCGCGCCAGACACCGTGCCCTCCGCCGTCACCCCGGCGCCCGCGCCGGCTGCCGCGCCCACGCCGCCCGAGCGTCAGCTGCCTCCGGGCGAGCTGCCGGATCCGGACGCCTAGAAGAGGGCGTGCTCGGCCAGGAGCACGCCCAGCCCCACGGCGAAGCTGATCAGCGTCACGGGCACGCCCACGCGCAGGTAGTCCATGAAGCCCATGCGGACCTTGCCGCGCGCGGCCTCGAAGACGATGAGGTTGGCCACGCTGCCCACCAGCGTGAGGTTGCCCGCCAGGGTGGAGCCGAGCGCCAGGACGTGCCACGCCAGCTCCGGCTCGTGCATGGCCGGCACCCACGCGCGCGCGAGCATCACGAAGGGCACGTTGCTGAAGAGGTTGGACGCCACGAGCGTCAGCGCCGCGAAGCCCAGCGTCTCGCGCCAGGGCGGCCCGGCCATCAGCGGGGAGAACACCTGGCGGATCTCCTCCGCCCAGCCCGCCTTGTTCACCCCGTGCACGACGACGAAGAGGCTTGCGAAGAAGAGCAGCAACACCCAGTCCACGCGCTCCAGCGCCTCGCGCGGTTCGTGCCCGGACAGCGTCATCACCAGCACGCCGCCCGCGAGCGCGCTCCAGCTCATGGGCAATCCGGCGAAGAACGCCACCACCACGCCCAGCAGGCTCCCCAGTCCCAGCGCGAGCAGCCGGCGATCCACCTCCAGCGGGGGCGGGTGCGTGTCGAAGCGCGCGCTCGGGAGCTCCTTGCGGAACATGTAGAGCAGCGCCACGGCGACGACGACGGTGGAGAGCACCGCGGGCAGGGCCATGTACGCGGCGAACCGCGCGTAGCCCAGCCCGGATGCGCCTTGAATCAGCATGTTCTGCGGGTTGCCGGTGAAGGTGGCCACGGAGCCGCTGTTGCTGCCCATGCACACCGCCAGCAGGTACGGCACGGGCGGCAGGCGAGCGTCCTCCACCACCACCAGCACCAGCGGCGTGAGGAACAAGCACACGGTGTCGTTGACGAGGAACGCGGACAGCACGGCGCTCACGAACGTCACGGCGACGAGGAGCAGCTTGGGCGTGTGCGCGACCTTGAGGGCCTTGGCTCCGGCGGCCCGGAAGAAGTTCGCCTGCGCCAGGTACACGGCCAGCAGCATCATCCCCAGCAGCAGGACGATCGTGTCCATGTCGATGGCCTGCTGGTCCCGGGCCGCGCTGTGTCCGAAGACCTCCGCCGGCGTGACGGCGCCGGCGACGACCATCAGCGTGGCGCCCAGGAGCGCGCCTCCGGGACGGTCCAGCTTGACGAAGGGCAGCCGTGCCCCGGCGATGAAGATGTACGTGAAGAGGAAGATCGCGAGCGCCACGGGCGCGGGACACTAGGGTCCACGCCTCGAGCCCGTCGAGGCCGTCCGCCTGGCAGGGAATCGGGCCGGCTACTGTCGGAGGCGAATGTGGGTGATGGGCCCCCAAAAGACCGACGCGGCGGGTCCTGACGCGCGTTGTCCTTCCGGGTACACGTCTGTACAGTGGCCGGCCCTATGAAGCCCGAGAAGGAAACCGAGGCCTTCTCCGGCCCGCGCCGCACGCCGTGGTCGGGGGCTCGCGGGCTGGACGCCGTCCTCCAGGCCTGGAAGACGGACCGGCAGGTGTGGCCGAACATCGTCCACGACGCCGTGACGCCCGCCCGCACCGGCGTGTTCGCGCCGATGCCGGAGGGGCTGTCCCCGCAGGTCCGGGACGCGCTGAAGCGCCGGGGTGTCGAGCAGCTCTTCTCCCATCAGGCCGAGGCCTTCGAGCGGGCCCGTGACGGGGAGAGCCTGGTCATCGCCACGCCGACGGCCTCCGGCAAGAGCCTCTGCTACAACCTGCCGCTGTTGGATCGCTTCGCGCGCGAGCCGGAAGCGCGGGCGCTCTACCTGTTCCCCACCAAGGCCCTGTCGCGCGACCAGGAGGAGTCCCTGCGCGCCTTCATGCGCGAGGCGGACCTGGGCCATGGCGCCATCACCTTCGACGGTGACACTCCGGGGGATGCACGCAGGGCCGCGAGGGAGCGCGCGGGCGTGGTGCTCACCAACCCGGACATGCTGCACACGGGCATCCTGCCGCACCACGCGAACTGGGCGCGGCTGTTCGCGAACCTGCGCTACGTGGTGATTGACGAGCTGCACACGTACCGGGGCGTCTTCGGCTCGCACCTGGCCAACGTGCTGCGGCGGTTGCAGCGGGTGGCCCGGTTCCATGGCGCGTCGCCCACGTTCATCCTGGCGTCGGCGACCATTGGAAACCCGAAGGCGCACGCGGAGCGGATGCTGGGCCGTGAGGTGGCGCTCGTGTCGGAGAGCGGGGCGCCGTCCGGCGAGCGCCGGGTGATGGTCTACAACCCGCCCGTGGTGAACGCGGAGCTGGGCATCCGCGCCAGCTACCTGAAGAGCGCGGTGCGGCTCACCGCGGACCTGGTGCGCGCGGGCGTGTCCACGCTGCTGTTCGGCCAGTCGCGCAACAACGTGGAGGTGATGCTCAAGTACCTCCGCGACCGGTTCGTGGAGGAGAAGCTGGATCCGTCGCTCATCCAGGGCTACCGGGGCGGCTATCTGCCCGGCACCCGGCGCGCGACGGAGGCCGCGATGCGCGCGGGCGAGGTGCGCTGCGTGGTGGCCACCAACGCGCTGGAGTTGGGCATCGACATCGGTTCGCTGGATGCCGTGGTGTGCGCGGGCTACCCGGGCTCCGTGGCGGCGCTGGCGCAGCGCTTCGGCCGCGCGGGCCGGCGTGGCATGGGCAGCCTGGCGCTGCTGGTGACGTCCAGCAATCCGCTGGATCAATACTTCGCGGCGGATCCGCGCGCGCTCACGGGCGCTCCGGTGGAGCACGCGCGGATTGATCCGGACAACGTGGAGATATTGGTCCAGCACCTGAAGTGCGCCGCATTCGAGCTGCCCTTCGAGGAAGGGGACGCGTTCGGCGACGTGCCGGTGGAGAACACGACGGAGGCGCTGGACTTCCTCACGCAGCACCAGGTGGTGCACCCGTCACAGGCGCCCGAGGGCGGGCGGCGGATGTTCCACTGGTCGTCGGACGCGTACCCGGCGCACCACGTGTCGCTGCGCAGCGTGGGCTGGGACAACGTGGTGGTCATCGAGCGCGGCACGGACAAGACGCTGGCGGAGATGGACTTCCGCTCCGCGCACACGCAGCTGCACGAGCAGGCCATCTACCAGCACGACTCCGAGCAGTACCAGGTGGAGATGCTGGACCTGGAGAACCACAAGGCCTTCGTGCGCAAGGTGGCGCCGGACTACTTCACGGACGCGATGACGAACGTGCGCGTGAGCGTCATCCAGGAGGACCAGGGCGCGCCGCTGGGCCCTTCGCTGCACGCGGGGCTGGGCGAGGTGTCCGTCATCGAGAAGGTGGTGGGCTACAAGAAGATCAAGTTCCACACGCACGAGAACGTGGGCTACGGCGACGTGCGGCTGCCGGAGATGCAGATGCACACGTCGGCGCTGTGGCTGACGGTGCCGGAGGCGGTGGTGCGGAGCATGGACGCGCCCCGGCCCGCGGTCATCGACGCGCTGCGCGGGCTGGGGTCCGCGCTGCGCACGGTGGCGTGCGTGGGGCTGATGAGCGATCCGCGCGACCTGGGCCGGACGCTGGGCAGCAAGGACGAGCCGGACGGTCCGCCGCGCAAGGATGGCGGCGTGGGGTTTGATCCGACGCTGTTCCTCTACGACAACGTGCCCGGCGGCGTAGGGCTGGCGGCGCGGCTGTACGATCAGCGCGAGGAGCTGCTCCTGCGAGGGCGCAAGCTGCTGGAGTCGTGCCCGTGCGAGGACGGATGTCCGGCGTGCATCGGGCCGGCGGCGGGTGGGCAGCCGGGGAGCGCGCCGTCCGGGGCGCATCCGCGCAAGCGGTTGGCGTTGGACCTGCTGGCGGCGCTCGGCGTCGCCGGGGTGCAGTGAGGAGCACGGGCGCGGCATGGACCTGAAGCGCAAGCTGTCCCGACTCACCAGCGCGGGCCCCGGCAGTCAGGCCCGGGCGCCCGTGAACGCCGTGGCGGTGGCTCCGGTGGTGGAGACACCGGCGGAGGTGGCTCGGATTCCGCCGGCGGAGGAGGCGGGGACGACCACCCTCGCGGAGGTGCTGGTCCAGACGCTGCGCAAGCGGATGTCCATGGACGAGGCGCCTCCGGCGGACGTCCCTGTCCAGGAGGCCGCGCGGGCGGAAGGCCTCGTGGATCTGCGCGAGGAGGCGCGGCGGAGGTTCGCGGCGAAGCGGGGCGAGGCGGTGGAGCCTGGTGCTTCGGACCCTCGGGTGGAATCGCTGCGCCAGATGCTGGCGTTCTGGGCGGAGCGTCAGGGCACGGCGTCGGCTCGGAAGGCGGTGGCGCCGGTCCCCGAGCCGCGGGCGCTGCCAGTGGAGGCGCGCTCGACGCCGCATGGCACGGTGCACGTGGCCGAGCAGCTGTATGCGCCGGACCATCGTCACGGCACGGCGCCGGTGGCGGCGGCGCTCGACGTGGAGGCGCGGCTGGTGGCGGGGCTGGCGCTGCATCCGGAACTGGAGTCGGTGGACTTCACGCGGATGCTGATGCTGGACACGGAGACGACGGGGCTCGCGGGCGGCACGGGCACGGTGCCGTTCCTGGTGGGCCTGGGCTGGTTCGAGGGCCGCGCCCTGCGAGTGCAGCAGCTCTTCCTGCGGCGCATGGGGGAAGAGGCACCCATGCTGCGCCTGCTGGCCGAGCGCATGGCGTCGTCGTCGTGCCTCGTCACGTACAACGGCAAGAGCTTCGACTGGCCGCTCCTGCGCACGCGCTTCGTGCTGAACCGCGTGCCGGTGCCCAGGGAGCTGCCGCACCTGGACCTGCTGCACTGCGCGCGGCGCGTGTTCAAGCACCGGGGCGAGGGCGCGCGGCTGGTGCACCTGGAGTCGAAGGTGCTGGGGCACCACCGGGTGGGGGACGTGGACGGTTCGCTGATCCCGGAGCTGTACTTCCGCTTCCTGCGAGGCACGGACGGTTCCGAGCTGGTGCCGGTGCTGGAGCACAACCAGAAGGACCTGCTGCTGCTGGCGGCGCTGCTGGGCGACCTGGTGCGCCGCTTCCAGTCGGAAGGCACGGAGCGGCAGGACCCGAGAGACCTCCTCGGCTTCGCGCAGGTGGCGGAGCGGGCAGGGGACGCGGAGCGGGCGCTGACGTTCGCGAAGGCCGCGGCGGAGAGCGGAGGCGCGGTGGGAATCGAAGCGCTGGTGCTGGCCTCGCGCCTCTGCCGCCGGGCAGGGGACTGCGAGACGGCGGCGGCGCACCTGCAGCGGGCGCTCACGTTCGCGAAGCCAGGACAGGGCGCCATGCTGCACCTGTCGCTGACGAAGCTCTACGAGCACTCCCTCAAGGACCTGCCCCGGGCGCTGTACCACGCGAGGCTCGCCGCCCCCGTGGAGCTGCCCGACGACCACCAGCTCCGTCTTGAGCGCCTGGAGCGGCGGCTGTCGCGTCAGGGGGCCTGAGCGTCAGGGGCTCCGGCGTCGAATGCGGCGCCTGCGTCCAAGAAGGGCAGGGGGCGTGGGCGCGCCGGGTCGAAGGAGGGCGAAACGCCAGGTTCCGCTTTCTCCATGACACCGCCATCCGTGAAGGGCACGTATGGCTCCATTCCATCCACCACCCGACGGAGGATTCGTCCATCCCGATGGATGGCGTACCGCACTCCGGAGTCGAGCCCCGGCTGGATTCCTCCGCACGCCGCAGGGTCTACGTCGATGCGAACGAAGAGGACGTCCTCGCGCTGGATGATCCTGAAGAGATGGGCCGCGCGCCGCTCAGGGCACGGCGTGTCAGGCCGCTCCGCGGGCAGATAATCATCGGCTGCCAGGGTCAGGGCCCGGAGCACGGCTCCATCGAGCACGATGGGCTGTTCGGACGTACCGACCTGGAGCGCTGGCTGCTCGAAGAACTGAGGGAAGACAATCGAGCGGTCATCGTCTACCGGGACCTTGCCCGCCACGAAGGCGCGTGTGCATCCGACAGCGGTAAGCCCCAGCACCAACACCGATGCGCTTCGCTTCATCGTCGGCGCTCCTCACTCACGCACGATGCGGTAGCGCGTGGCATCCAGCCATTCCACCCGGCCGATGACTTGCCGTCCCCATCCCTTGTCACTTCGCAGCCAGCGCAACAACTCTCCCGTCGCGGGGATGTACTGGAAGAACCCGTCACACGGAGGCTGCTCCAGGCTATCGGAGAGGGAGAAGAAGGCGACGATGGACAGCGGAATCTCACCCGTGTGCGTCTTCACGGTCACACCGTGCTCGGTGGCCATGGCGACGATGAACTGGATGTCACGGTCCGACAACACGTTGTCGTAGGGATGGTTGTGGAGGACGAAGACGTAGCCCAGGCTGTTCGGGGCATAGCGCGCGTCGTCCACGTTCGACGGGAGGTTGCAGGTGCGCTTCTGGGGATCGTCGTGCAACGCTCCCGCGGCGAGCATGCTCATCTCGTACTTCCGGTCCGGCGTGTAATACAGCCAGGCGCAGTACTCGCGTGAGAGGCGCCAACGCAGCTGGAAGTTCTGCCCGGTAGGCCTGCCAGCGGTGGCGTGCGGCTTGCCCAGGATGAGAGGACACGCCGCCTGAAGGGCATCCGAGAAGGAGTCGAATGGGCCGAACGAGGGCATCGGGCCCGGGATGCTCGTCGCAGGGACTCCAGCGGAGGCCTGGACGACGCCAGGAATGGGACGGGAGGCCCCACAGCCTGCCGTCAGGGCCGCGAGGCACGCGACCAGGCCCGCTTCACGGCAGCGCATTCCGCAGCCCCGGGAACCACGCGACGAGCAGCCGCTGCGTTCCCAGCTTCACCGAGGCGCGGCCCAGCTCTCCGTCCTGGTAGACGCGCTTCTTGCCGTCCCGCTCGTAGTTCCGGCCCGGCACGTGCGCGCGGATCAGCACCGCTCCGTCCCGGTACTGCGCGTCCGCCGGCCGGTGCGCCTTCGCGAACTGGAGCGACTCCTCCGGCCCCTCCACCTGCTCGATGACCGTTTCGAGCGGGTGGGGCATGTCCGGCATCTGGAACTCCAGCGTCATCCCCGGCGCCAGCTCCGGCCGGACGTCCGCCGGAAAGAGCACGGCGAGCGACGGCAGCACGTTCCGGTTCATCAACCCCACCACCGGCT
>NZ_RAWM01000009.1 GCF_003668875.1 Corallococcus interemptor
GTGTACGGACGCGGGGTCCGGGAAGTAGCTTCGCCTCCGCCGATGTCGACCCGTCCTTCTCGCGCGCTCCTCTTCCTGGCGTTCCTGTCCACGGCGGCCCAGGCCGCTCCGGAATCCGCCCCCGGGCTGACCGCCTCGCCCGTGCTGCCCACCGCTCCGGCCCGGGCCGCCCTCCCGGCGCCCGCGCCCCGCCGCACCGTGCTGCTTTTGGGTGACAGCCTCATCGCCACGGGCTTCGGGGAGTACCTCCAGAACCAGCTGGCCGCGCACCCGGGCATCCGCTGCGAGCGCCGCGCGAAGTCCTCCACGGGCCTGGCGCGCCCGGACTTCTTCGACTGGCTGGAGGTCGGTCAGCAGGAGGTCCAGGAGCACCAGCCGGACGTCGTGGTGGTCATCCTGGGCGGCAACGACGGGCAGGCCCTGCACACGCGTCAGGGGCGCGCCACCGTGGCCTGGGGCAAGCCGGACTGGCAGGGCGAATACCGCCAGCGGCTCACCGACTTCGTCACGGCCATCTCCGCGCCGGGCCGCAAGATTGTCTGGCTGGAGCTGCCCGCCACGGGCCGCCAGCGCTTCGAGCAGAAGCTCACGCTGATCCGCGACCTGCAGCGGGAGGTCATCGCCGGGCGTGGAGACGCCGTGCACCTGGAGACGCGGCCCTACTTCACCGACGCGCGCGGCAAGGCGCTGAAGCAGGCCCGCGTGGAGGGCTTCCGCAAGCCCATGCGCCTGCGCATGACGGACGGCGTGCACTTCACCGTGGCCGGCGGCCGCTACTTCGCGAACAAGGTCTATCCGGAGGTTCTGGGCGTGCTGGGCCTGGAGGCCCCGTCTCCAGACGAAAAGCACACCGCGCGCCCCGCGCCCGTGAAGCCGGCGATGCAGGCCGCCGCCCCGGCGACGTCAGCGGCCCCGTAGCCCCTGTCAGGAGTGGCGCGGCCAGGAGTCCTCGTTGCCCGCGTCCGGACGCAGCCTGCGCACGGCGCGCAGGAGCAGCTCCTCGTCGCGCGGGTTGGCCAGGAAGCCGCGCGCGTTCAGCTTGCGCGCCCGGTCGAAGCCCTCGTCGTCGTTGGTGCCGTGCACGATGAGCTCGCCCTCGATGTGGACCTCGCCCGCGAGCAGCCCCTCCATGGCCTGGAGCGGGGCCAGCACCACGTCGTTCGCGCGCGTATGAAGCACCTCCAGCGGCGTGGCGACGCGTGACGGGATGCCGTTGCGCGCGAGCGTGCGGGAGATGAGCACCGCGGTGACGGGCGGCCAGCCGTAGAGCATCAGCGGCGGGTGGGGCACGGCGGGGCGGCGCGGCTCCGGCGAGGACTCGGACGTCTCCCGGATGCCATAGAGGGCGCTGAGCGCGCGGGACAGGGCGCTGTCGGAGGCCAGGTGCGGCTCCACGCGCGCCTTGCCGGACACGGCGCGCACGTCATCCACCGCGTCCAGCGACAGCGGCGCGGGCACGGCCAGGTGCAGGACCTCCTTGTCCTCGCGCGCCTCCAGCCGCAGCGGCACGACGCCGTACTGCCGGGCGATGCGCGCGGGCACCAGCTTCGTCAGCGACCGGTCCAGCGGGTGCCGGTCCAGGTCCACGGCGTCCACGTCGAACTGGACGGCCAGCCCCCGCAGCACGTCCGCCTCCGTGCACACGCCCTCGCTCACCAGGGCGCGTCCCAGCGGGACATGGACCTCGTGGTGGTGCACGAGCCCCAGCCGCAGCTGGCCTTTGTCCACCACTCCCAGCTCCAGGAGGATCTCCCCCAAGGGGCGTCTGGATCCGATTTCCATGCCCCCTCAACGTGGCAACCCGCCCCGCACGCGACGACGGTCGGACGGGGGCCCGTCCGGCCGCCCGCCCTCAAGCACCGTGAAGGGCGAAGAGCGCTTCGTAGGCTTCCGGCTTGAAGCCCACGGTGACGGCGTCCTTCGTGACGAGCACCGGGCGCTTCACCAGCTTGCCGTCCTTCGCCAGCCACTCCACCAGCTCCGCGTCGGAGGCCGCGTCCACCTTCTGCTTGCCCAGGGCCCGGTAGCTCTGGCCGCTGGTGTTGAGCCACTTGCGCACGGACACGCCGCTCTTGGGAATCCACTGGCGCAGCTCCGCCACGGTGGGCGGCTGCTCCACGATGGGCCGGACGCGGTGGGCCACGCCCCGCGCCTCCAGCCACTTCAGCGCCTTCCTGCAGGTGTCACAGCCGGCGTACGCCAGCACGAGGATGTCGTCGGACATGCGCGGGCTTCTACCAGACCGCCCGCCGCGAGCAGGCCTCCGAGTGCTTGCCTTCCCGCACGCAGGGCAGGCAGGCCGCCGCGCCCGGGACCCTGCCCCCCGGGGCGATGAAGCGCATTCTTTCCGAAGCCATCCCATTCCCGGAAAGGAGCCGCATGGAGGGCACTCGCGCCGACCCCATCCCCACGCTGGAGGAACCGCTGGAGGTTCCCGCGAAGCGGCGGCGGGGCTGGTGGATTCCAGGGGTGGTGCTGCTCGCCGTGCTGCTGGCGTTCATCTTTTCGCGGCACAACGAGGAGAAGCAGTTCCTGGAGCTGCTCAAGCAGGCCCGGCCCGCGTGGCTGCTGGTGGCCGCCGCGTTCCAGGTGGGCACCTACCTGTGCGTCGCGGGCATCTGGTGGATGGTCCTGCACCGGGCGCGCATCAAGACGTCGCTGTGGTCGCTGGCGCGGCTGTCGCTCATGAAGCTCGCGTTCGACCAGGTGATTCCCACCGGCGGCGTGGGCGGGTCGCTGCTCGTGGGGCGGGGGCTTCGCCGCGAGGGCGCGAGCCCCGGCACCGCCGCGGGCGCGGTGCTGCTCACGGTGCTGTGCTTCTACATCGCGCAGGCGCTGGGCGTGGGCGCGAGCCTGTACTTCCTCTGGCGCCGCTCGGAGCTCAACGAGTGGATCCAGTGGCTCGTCACCGGCTTTGGCGTGGTGGCGTTGATCATCCCCCTGGGCATCCTCTGGGCCACGCGGCACCGCGAGTGGAAGCCGGGCCGCTTCGCGCGGCGCATCCCGTCGCTGGGCACGCTGCTCAAGGCCATCGCGGAGGTGCCGCCCGGCATGCTGCTCAACCCGGGGCTGCTCGCGCGCGGCGTCGTCCTGCAACTGGCCGTGTACGTGCTGGACGCGGCCACGCTGGGCGCCATGCTCCGCGCCATGGGGCAGACGGTGCCCCTGAGCACCGTGTTCGTCAGCTTCATGGTGGCCTCCATGGCGGAGACGGTGTCCATCATCCCCGGCGGCGTGGGCACCTACGAGGCCGCGTCCGTGGGCATGCTCAACCTCTTCGGCGTCCCGGTGGAGGCGGCGCTCGCGGGCACGCTGCTCCTGCGCGGCTTCACGCTCTGGCTGCCGCTGTTGCCCGGCCTGTACCTCCTGCGCCACACCTTCCGCCGCCGCCCCGTGCCTGGCGGCCAGGCAGGCTGACTTCACGGCAGGTCGAGGCGCGCTTCACCCGTTCGTGACGGCTTCCCGTGGCCACCCGTCTTGCGCGATGGTTCGCTCCAGCGTGGACGACACCGGAAGCGAGAACGAAGCACTCATGAACCTGGGCCCGGCGCTGTTCCTCCACCCCGGCGTGAAGGTGCGCCCGTGCGAGTGGGGGATGGGCGTCTTCACCGACGTCTTCATCGCCGCGGGCGAGCTCATCGAGGAGTGCCACTACCTCAAGGTCCCTCAGCGCCTGTGCCGGGGCGAACCGCTCGACGACTATGTTTTCGAGATTCGTTGGCACCGCCACGAGCAGCACCGCTATGGGAACTGGGTCGCGCTCGTGATGGGCTACGGGATGATCTACAACCACGCGAGCGATCCCAACGCGGAGTACGGCCGCGCGGAGGACCGCGATGTGTTCCGTTATCACGCACTGCGGGACATCCACCCTGGTGAGCAGATCTTCATCTCGTACGGTGAGAATTGGTGGAAGGCGCGGGGCGAGGAAGTCCCTCCCTGAGTCGTCCCCACACCGTGTGCGCACCTGACAGGCGTGGACGCACTTCATGCCCCGTGAGCAGGGCTTCTTTGTCGGGCAAGCGTGGAAACGCCCGGAAATGAAATCCCCCCTGTCCGCGTGGGGAGCAACCGTTACAATGCTGACCGCCTGTGCGCCGGTCGTCTGTCAGGCCGCGCGGGTGCGAGGAATGCCAGACATCATGCCACTGCGTCGTTTCTACCTCTCCTCCGCTCTCGTGCTGTCCGCCTCCGCCTGCACCGGCAACATCGGTGGGCAGGACGCGGCACCTGAGAGCGCGGCGGCGCCCGCGCGCGTGCGCCGGTTGACGCGCGACGAGTACAACAAGTCCGCCGCCGCGGTGCTGGGCACGGAGGTGGACATCGCCCAGGGCTTCGCGGCGGAGGACACCATCCTGGGCTTCTCCACGCACGAGCGGCTCCAGGTGACGTCGCTCCTGGCGGATCAGCTGGACACCGCGGCGGTGACGCTGGCGGAGCAGGGCAAGTCACAGCTGAGTGACCTGTACGCGTGCCCCAAGGGCAAGACGCCGGATGAGTGCGCGCGGTCCTTCATCCAGAAGGTGGGTGAGCGCGCCTTCCGCCGCCCGGTGACTGCGGAGGAGGAGACGGACCTCTTGGCCCTCTTCAACCAGGGCAAGCAGGGCGGGACCATGGAGACGGGCGCGGAGCTGGTGCTCCAGGCGCTCTTCTCCTCCGCGTCGTTCCTGTACCGCACGGAGCTGGGCCCGGAGACCGCGCGCAAGGGCCAGGTCGTGGAGCTGACCCCCTACGAGGTCGCCTCGGAGCTGTCCTTCATGGTGACCGGTGGGCCGCCGGACGCCACGCTGCTCGCGTCCGCCAAGGCCGGCTCGCTGTCCTCGCCCGACGAGCGCGAGGCCCAGGCCCGGCGCCTGCTCAAGACGGAGGCCGCGCAGAACAAGCTGCGCCAGTTCTTCATTGAGTGGCTGGGGCTCAACGGCCTGGCCAAGGTCAACAAGAACAACCTCGTGTACCCGGACTTCAGCGTGGACTTCCGCGACTCCATGGTCCGCGAGCGCGACGCCTTCATCGACTCCATCGTGAAGGACCACTCGGGCTCCGTGGAGGAGCTCATGGGCGCGAAGTACTCGTTCGTGGACGAGACGCTGGCCAACTTCTACGGCGGCCTGGACCGCACCAACGTGGATGAGAACACCGGCCTGGGCCGCGTGACGCTGCCCCCGGAGCGCCAGGGCATCCTCACCCAGGCGGGCGTGATGGCCACGTACGCCCACTTCGACTCGTCCTCGCCCATCAAGCGCGGCAAGTTCGTGCTCACGCGCCTGTTGTGCCGCACGGTGCCCGCGCCGCCGGCCAACGTGTCCACCATTCCCCCGGCCCTGTCGGAGGACGCCACCACCCGCGAGCGCTTCGCGGCGCACACCAACAACCCGAACTGCGCCAGCTGCCACAAGACCATCGACCCCATGGGCTTCGGCATGGAGGACTTCGACGGCCTGGGCCAGCACCGCACGGTGGAGAACGGCCGCACGGTGGACGCCAGCGGCGCGGTGATCGCCAAGGACGGCACCACCAACCTGGGCAGCTTCACCGGCGGCGCGCAGCTGGCGCGCTACCTGACGACGAGCGAGGAGCTGGCCAACTGCGTGCCGCTGCAGCTGGTGCGCTACGCCATGGGCCGCGACGAGCACGCCTCGGACACGGAGCTGCTGTCCGCCATGCGCACGGGCCCCTACCGCTCGGACCACCTGAAAATCACCGAAGCGCTGGTCAGCCTGGTGCGCTCGGCTTCCTTCACGCAGCGGCGTCTGCCCACCCGTTGAGCTTTGACTCCCATGCCCCGCGACTTCTCCCGACGCAGCATCCTGAAGCTCCTGTCCGGCACGGCCATGGCGGCGCCCTTCGCGCACCTGCTCACCAGCTCCGTGGCCGAAGCGGCGGACGCCGCGCCCCTGCGCTTCATCGCCCTGTTCACCCCCCACGGCTTCCTGCCGGAGTACTGGACGCCCAAGGGCAGTGACACGGGCTACGACATCAACTTCGAGAACTCCGTCCTCCAGCCGCTCCAGCGCCACCGCGACAAGCTCCTGGTGCTGGACGGCCTGGACTACCGCGTCCTCTACGAGCACGGCCGCACCGGCCACGAGGGCGGCCCCGTCACCTTCCTCACCGGCAGCCAGGTGGAGGTGTCCAGCGGCGACGAGCTGCCCTCCGGCCCGTCCCTGGACCAGGTGATTGGCAACACCATTGGCGGCGTCACCCAGTTCCGCTCGCTGCAGCTGCACGCCTTCGAGCAGTTCGGCGCCCAGCACGTCTACAACAGCATCTCCTTCACGGAGAACGGCTCGCGCGTGCCGTTCGAATTGAACCCCGCCAACGTCTACAAGCGGCTCTTTGCCAGCCTGGGCGGCTCCCCGGCGGAGGCGCAGGCCATCCTGACCCGGCGCAAGAGCCTGCTGGACTACCTCGTCAAGGACGCCACCCGGCTGAAGTCGCGGCTGGCGGCCGCGGAGGGCACCAAGCTGGACACGCACCTGGCGGCGCTGCGCGACATCGAGCGGCGGCTCACCCACACCGGCGCGCTCAACTGCGCCCGGCCGGAGGCGCCTTCGGAGAGCGACCTGGGCGACATCAACAGCATGCCCGCGCTCACCGAGCTGCACATGGACCTCATCGCCCGCGCGTTCGCGTGTGATTTGACGCGCGTGGTGACCATGACCATCCCCGGGTCGTCCATGCCGTGGATTGGCATTGACGAGGACATCCACAACGACATCGCCCACCGCACGGACACCCAGTCCGAGCCGGCGCGCACCGAAATCCGCCTGCGCATGGTGCGGGTGCAGCGGTGGTACGCCGAACAGGTGGCCCGGCTGATGGACACGCTCAAGTCCATCCCGGAGGGCAGCGGCACGGTGCTCGACAACACCCTCATCCTCTGGGGGAACGAGCTGGGGGACGCCGCCGGCCACATGAACGTGTCCATCCCCACGGTGCTGGCGGGCGGCGCGGGCGGGAAGTTCCGCATGGGCCGCATGCTGTCCCTGCGCCCCGGCAAGGATCCGCTGGACACGTGGCCGGGCCCGGGCAGCCCGCTGCCGGGCGCGGTGGCGCACAACAAGCTGCTCACCTCCATTGCCCAGGCCTTCGGCGTGAACGTGGACCGCTTCGGCCACCCGGACTACGTGGGCACGCTGCCCGGCCTCACCTGAAGCCGGTAGGGCAGGCCTGAAAAGACAACGGGAGCGGACCCCTGGGGCCCGCTCCCGTTTTTCGTTTCAGGGACAGACAGCGGTGGGGACTACCCGCCGAGCGCGCCGTTGATGAGGGGCGCGAGGATGCTCATGCCCGCGTCCTCGTTGTTGTAGTTGTTGGCGGGCTCGTAGATGCGGATGCGCTGGTTGTTGTTGATGAAGCGCGACAGGAAGACGTCCATGGGGATCATCTCGCTGTGGCAGGCCCAGGACTGCCACGGGCTGTCGATGTACTCGTACCAGTACTTCTTCTCCATCCGCTGGCAGGCGTGCGCGCCCACGAAGGTGATGATGGTGCTGCAGTGGCTGGCGTTGATGGCGCGCTGGTGCGGGATGAAGTAGCTGAAGTTGTTGTACTTGTTCAGCTCCGTCACGAACGCATCCTGGTCCTGCTTCCAGTACGCGTGGATGGACGCCTCGTCGTTGGGCGTCTTGAAACGCTCATACGAATAGCGCGAGTAGTTGTAGTCCATCGTGTAGCCCGTGTACGCGAGCTGGTCGTTCGGGAACTCCGTGGCCACCATCTTGTTGATGGAGCCCATGTCGCTGATGTTGAAGCTGGCCGGCAGCTGGCTGAACACGGAGTCCAGGTTCCACGACGAGCGGATCTGGTTGTGCAGCGAGCGCGACAGGGAGTTCGCGTTCGGCGCCATGAAGATGGGGCCGGAGTCGTTGATCATGTATCCCTTGGCCGGGTTGATGGCCTTGCGGATGAAGTAGTAGCCGGCGGAGGTGGACGTGCCGCCCGCGCTGTAGCCCGTCACCAGCAGCTTCTGGACGCTGGGGAACTGCTGCTTGGCGTAGTTCGCCGCGGCCAGCGTGTTGTTGTAGCCGTTGTGGTACCAGGTCAGCGGCGCCTGGCCGCCGGTGGTATCCGTGTAGACCTTGGCGTTGTTGCCAATGTGCACGTCGCCCGTGCAGTAGGGCAGGTAGACGATGTTCCAGCCCTTGGTGACGATGTCCTTGCGGTCGCGGAAGGGCAGGCCCGGGTCCGCGCCGTTGACGATGGGGGACACGTACTTCGCCGTGAACTGCGTCATGTAGTCGTCGGCGATGCCGTTGGGGTTCGCCGCGCCCAGGATGCCCAGGCGGCCGCTACAGGAGTCATAGTCCCAGCACGCGCCACCGCCCTCCATCATGAAGAGCACGTTGGGCGAACCCGTCTTGTGCACGAAGAACTTGTACTGAGAGCCGTTGCCACACTTCAGGCCGGGCAGCGCCACCTTCTGCCAGGGGTAGGTATTTCCGCCGTCCACCAGCACGTCGACGATGCCTTCCACCAGCACTTCGGCATGCGCGGCGCCCACGGGGGCGGAGAGGGCCAGAAGGCTCATCCAGAGAAAACTTCTCATGCGGCTTCCTCCAAGAGGGGGAGTTCGAGTGGGGTTGCGGCCGCGGATGATACGTTTTTGTTTATCAGCCGGAAGCAGGGAAACTTCGCTTGCGGTGAAAATAGTGAATTCCGCGTAGAGTGGAGCATTCCATCTGAAAGGATTGTAATTGTCACTGCGCGTCAGCCAGGGGTTGGGAATTGACGCGCCGGGACATGTTTTAAATGTATCAATTGCGCGCCGCGTCGGTGTGAGGGCATGGCGTGGGTTGCGGCGGGTGCGGGGCGCGCGGTATGGCCTTGGGCATGAGCACGCACGCGCGATGGAAGCTGCCCCTGGGCACTGCGGGAGTCCTGGTCCTGGCGGTGGGGGCGTGGCTTGTCTTTGGCGGGCAGGCTCCGGAGGACACCGCGCCGTCCGCGCCGCCCGCGACGGTGACGCAGGCCCCTTCGCCGCCGCCCGTGTTCGCCTCCACCCCGGCGGTGCCCCGCTCGAAGGACGGCGGGTTGGACCTGGTGGGCGCGGCGGCGGCGCAGGTGCAGGCGGCGCCCCCGGATGAAGAGCCCGCCCCCTATCCGGTGGACCTGGAGGCGCTGCGCGCGAAGCTGCCGGGCAACCTGTACTTCGAGATGGACGCGCCCACGAAGGACCCGGCGGAGCTGAGCCGCCGCGAGGGCGTGAAGGCGAAGTGGAACGCGCTCTACGGCAAGGTGCTGTCCAACGAGGCGTCCGAAGAAGAGGTGCACCAGTACTACGAGCACCGCCGCCAGGTGTCCGAGGACGCCATCGCCTTCGCCACCACGATGCTCCAGGACTACGGCGACAAGCTGCCGTCCGAGCACCGGGGCCTGTTGGAGCTGAGCGTGAACATGCACCGCACGCGCCTGGCGGAGATTCCCCGCCAGGAGTCGGACGCGCTCGCGCGCCGCGAGGCCCACGCCCAGCGGCAGAAGGAGTGGCGCGCGGGCGGCGGCCGTCAGCCCTGAAGGGACGCGTCCGCGCCGGGGAAGGTGCGGATGAGCGGGGAGCGCACGGCGGACGAGGCCACCCACAGCTGGTGGGAGGCGCGGGTGACGGCGACGTGCAGCCTGCGGCGGGCCTCGTCGTCCGCGGGGTAGGCGCGCGCGGTGACGTCCGGCAGGACGACGTAGTCGAACTCCAGGCCCTTCACGTTGTCCACGTCCGTCACGTCCACGCCGGGCTCGAAGGAGAAGTCGCCCTCCAGCACCAGCCGCGCCCAGGGCATCTCCCGGATGACGCGGTGGAAGGACTGGGCGGCCTCGCGGCTGCTGGCGATGACGCCCACGGACGCGTGCGGCTCGCGCAGCACCAGGTCGCGCAGGGCGTCTCCCAGGAAGAGCCACGCCTGGGCTTCGTCCGGGAAGTGGTGGAAGCCCACGGGCGCGCCCTCGCGGCCGGCCTTCGCGGCGTTGGACGGGGACTGCGTGCCCAGCACGTGCTGCGCCAGCTCCACCACCGGGCGCGGGCAGCGGTAGGACACCTGGAGCCGGCAGGTGGCGGCGTCGCGGATGCCCAGCTCCTCCAGCGCGGCGTCCCAGCCGGCGAAGCCCGTGGTGGTCTGCTGCACGTCGTCCCCGGCCAGCGTGCAGCTGCGGCTGTCGCCGAGCAGCTGGCTGACGACGAAGAGTTCGAAGAGGGAGAAGTCCTCCGCCTCGTCCAGCACCACGTGCGCCAGCCGCTCCGCGCCCAGCGCGCCCCGCTGCGCCTTGAGGAACATGAGGATGGGCAGGTCGTCCGCGTCCACCGTGCCCGCGAGCGCGTCCGTCGTGTCCGCTTCAATCGCGCGCCCGTCCACGGTGACGAGCCGGTCCTCGTCGAAGCCCTTGTACTGGCGCGACAGCGGCGTGGCCGTCTGGTGCTTCGTGTGCTCCAGCACCTCCGCCACCACGGTGCGCGGCAGCTCTCCCTTCGCGTCCTCCACCACGGCCTCCAGGAAGGCGCGGTCCAGGTACGCGTCCGCCAGCTTGATGCGCAGCCGGTCCAGCGTGGGGGGCAGGGGCTTGCCCTTGAACACGGGCAGGCGGCCGGCCAGCGCGCGGCGCAGGGCGGGGTGGCGCTTGAAGCGCGACACGAGCGCGGGCGTGTCCGGGGACAGCTTGATGCCGGGCACGCTGAAGGCGCTCCTCGCGGTGGCCAGCGACCACGACTCCAGCGTCTCCACGGACACCTTGCCCAGGCCCAGCGGCGCGAGCAGCCGGCGCGTGAGCCGGGCCAGGCCCGCCTCCGGGACGACGACCTGGGTGCGCGCCTGCGGGTACGTCTTCGCGTCGTCGAAGACGACCTTGGCCAGCCGGTGCAGGGCCACCGTCGTCTTGCCGCTGCCCGCGCTGCCCAGCACCAGCAGCGGCTGTTCCGGGCCGGTGCTGACGGCGGCGTACTGCTCCGCGTCCAGCAGCGCCGTCACGCCGAAGGCGTCCTCCACGCGCGTCTCGCCGCGGCCCACGCCCAGGAAGCCCGGACGCGCGGCGGTGCCGGTGCCGCCCGAGAGCACGGAGGTCGCGTCGCGCCCGCGCGCGTGCCAGCGGCCCTGTGAATCGCGCTGGAGCAGGTGCGGGCCGGTGCTGATGCGGGTGAGCACGCCCTTCTCGATGATGACCAGGCGGCGCGCCTCCACCTCGCCCTCGGAGAGCCGGTCGCCGAAGTACTCCTCGAACGCGTCGCCCTCCTCGTAGTTGTAGAAGACGCGGGCCACCGGGGCGAATCTCCAGTCGATGACGCGCACGCCGGCGGAGAGGTTGGCGAAGCTGGTGCGCCCGAGCAGGTAGTCGCGCGCGCCCGTGGGGCCGGACAGGCGCAGGTGCGCGAAGTAGGGGGCGTTCGCGTCCGGCAGCGGCACGGACTCCTGGCGCTCCAGCATGGAGCGCACCTCGTTCATCTGGGTGAAGACGTGCGGCAGGTCCGCGGCGTGCGCCGTGGTGGCGTCGTCGCGCAGCACCGCCAGCTGGGCCATGAGCCCCTGCGTGTCCAGCGTGCGCCCCGCGGCCTGGCGGCGCGCCTCCGCCAGCGCCTGCTGGACGCGGGAGAGCAGGGCCTCCTCCTCGGCGATGAGCGCGAGCGCCTCGGGCGACAGCTCCTGGCCGGCCATGACGTCTTCCTTTCCGCTACGTGGGCGTTGGTGGCCGTGCAAGGTGAACGCTGGCCTGCGCCGGGTCAACCCGTTGGATTTCCGGGCCGTCTTGCTAGATTGAGGATCGCGGTCAGGGCGCCGGGCCCGCGTCCCAGGTCCTCCCGCGCCCCTGCTCCCCATCCACCCCACCAGGTTGCCTCCCCGTGGGGTGGGGTGGATGTCCGCGAGTGGTCGCTGAAGGGGGCTGTCTGTCGAATGGCGGCGCGCGCCGGGGGCGGGTGGCTTCTAACGGCGCTGGCGGCTTGCTTCCGTCCGCATCCATCCCGAACACGGAGGATGCACCGGATGACCTCGATGAATGCGCCGTTCCGCTGGACGCTGTCGCTCGCCGCCGCGCTGGGACTCGCCACCTCCGCGGGAGCCCAGGAGCCGGTGGAGCCACCGCCGGAGCCCCAGGCGGAGACGGAGACGACCACGACGACGTCCACCACCACGAGCTCGGAGACGAGCTCGGAGGGGATGTCGCGGCAGGCGGAGATGGGCCGCATCGGGCCGCAGTTCGCGGTGAGCGGCAACGTGGGCTTCGGCCTGGGCTACGTCTACACGAACGGCCAGAGCCCGGGGGGCGGCCTGGAGGATTTGAAGATCACCGACTCCGCGAAGATCTCCTTCCCCATCATCGCGGAGCTGGGCTTCCGGGTGACGCCGCGCTTCTACCTGGGCGTGTGGGGCAGCTGGGAGCCGGTGCTGACGAAGACGAATGCGCTGTCGTGCCCGGAGGGCTTCCAGTGCGACACCTTCCAGTGGCGCGTGGGGCCGGAGGTCCGCTACCACATCCGGCCGGGCTCGGGCTTCGACCCTTACATCGGCCTGGGCGTGGGTCTGGAAATCCTGAAGAGCCACGTGGAGGGGGACACGCAGCTGCAGGTGGCTCCGGGCGTGTTCGTCCCCACGCACGTGGACACGCACGTCAACGACCGGGGGCCCACCATCGCGCGCGTCACGCTGGGCGGCGACCTGCGGGTGTCGCGGAGCCTGTCGGTGGGGCCCATCATCAGCGCGTCCGTGGGCCAGTACACGGTGCGCACCGGGACGCAGACGCTGGACATCACCGGCGTGGGCAGCCGGGACCAGGACCTCGCGCCCGTGGATGACGGCTTCCACGCGCTGTTCACCGCGGGCATCCGGATCGCGTTCCTGCCCCTGTAGCGCGTGCGCGGCGTGCACTTTCCTGGAACCTGGGGACCGGGTGAGGTGTCTTGGGGCGCACCTCTCCCGGAGGGTGCATGGCGTCTCGAAAGGTGTTCGTCGTGGTGGCCGGGCTGGCGCTCCTGCTGGCCGGCGGCTTTGTCTGGATGCGCGCCCCCGCGCCGGCCGTCGTGGGGGTGCGCGGCGAAGCGGTGACGTCCTCCCCTCCGCCCGCGTCCGGCCCGGCGCGGACCGCGGCGCGCCATGGAGGCGGAGCGACCGCGCTCGTGGAACAGCCCATGCGGGGCGCGGATGGAGCGCTGCGCGTGGAGGCCGTCACTGCGTCCGGGCCGCTCGCGGGCGCGGAGGTGACGCTGTACCTGCGGGGACCGGCGTCCCCCGGTTCGCGGCTGCCGTCGTGGCGCGTGGCGGGACAGGGGCGGACGGACGCGGGCGGCGCGCTGGTGTTGCCGGCGCGTCCCGGTCCCTATCTCGTCACCGCGCGCGCGCAAGGACTGGCGCTGGCGCGCGCGGAGGTGACGCGTCCCCGCGGTGAAGCGCTGTCCACGGTCCGCCTGGTGCTGGAGCCCGGCGTGTCGCTGACGGGCCTGACGGTGGAGCGCGTGGGCGGCGCGCCGGTGCCCCAGGTGGAGCTGACGCTCACGCCGCACACCGGCTTCGAGGATGCGCTCCCCGTGTTCCTGCAGACGGGCGCGTCCGTGCCGGACGAGGCGCGGCACGAAGCGCTCAGCGACGCACGGGGCGCGTTCGGATTCCACGGCCTGGCGCGCGGTGAATACCAGTTGGAGGCGAGAGCCCCGGGCCATGCGCCCCACCGCATCGCGCGCGTGCACGTGCCGGGGACGGACGTGCGTGTCGAACTGGACGGCTCCGCGTTCATCGAGGGCTTCATCACCCGCGCGGATGGAACGCCCGCGTCCGGAGCGCGCGTGAGCGCCTGGGGCGAGGACGGCGCGGTGGAGGTGGAGGCCGGCGACACGGGGAGCTTCTCGCTGGATGTGCCGCCCGGGTCGTTCCAGGTGACGGCCCGCCATGGGGAGGAGACCGGCGCGGCTGGTGGCCCGGTCGTGGTGGGGCCGGGCATGACGGTGAAGGACGTGCGGATCCGCCTGGGCGGCGCGGCGTCGCTCGCGGGCGTGGTGCGGCGCAAGGACTCGGGCGAGGCCATCGCGGGGGCCACGGTGGGCGTGCGCGCGCACGGCGACCGGGCGGACCTGCTCCAGGTGCGTTCGGAGGAGGACGGGCGCTTCGAGGTGGGAGGGCTCGCGCCGGGCGCCTACGACGTGCGGGTGCTCGCGCCGGGATTCCAGCCGCTCACGCGCATGGGGCTGGGCGTGCTCGCGGGTCAGCGCTTCGACCTGGTGCTGGAGCTGGCTGCGCCGGGGCGCATCGAGGGCACGGTGGTGGATGGCGCCCAGGCACCGCTTCCCGGCGTGACGGTGGTGGCCCAGCTCCGGTGGCTGCCGCTGCCGGACGCGCTGCCCTCGGTGACGGATGCTCAGGGGCGCTTCACGCTGGAGGACGTGCCGGAAGGCACCGTGTTCGTCGCGGCACGCCGCGCGAACAGCGAGGACGAAGTGCGCCAGCCCGTGCGCGTTGAGGCAGGGAAGACCGCGACGGCGCGGCTGACGCTCGTGGACGAAGGTGTGCTGGAGGGCACCGTGCGCACCGAGGACGGTGCGCGGCCCTCGGGCCCGGTGACGGTCACCGCGCACCGGGTGGACGCGCCGGCCTCCGAGTCCGTCGACGTGCCCGCGAAGCCGGATGGCACGTGGTCGATGCGCGTGGGCGCGGGGCGCTACCAGCTGAGCGCGTGGCTGTCCGCGCTGCGCTTCCAGAATGGCGACCAGCAGCAGGTCGTGGAGCTGGAGGCCGGCGGCCGGCGCCACGTGGACCTGGTGGTGGGCGAGCCGAAGAAGCCGCTCCGCGTGACGGTGCTGGAGCCCAACGGCGCGCCCAGCGTCCACGCGACGGTGATGGCCACGGAGGCGGGGCACACGGACATCCAGGCGGAGGAGATGACGGACGCGTCCGGTCAGGCGGTGCTGGCGCTGGATGGCTTGGGTTCGGACGCGTGGCGCGTCTGGTCCACGAACGGCGGACGGCAGGGCGAGGCCGTGAGCGTGTCCGCGTCCCGGAAGGAGCTCACGCTCCAGCTGAAGCCCGGGGCCCGGCTGAGGGGCACCGTGCGCTCGGCGGGAGGCCGCGAGGTGCGGGGCTTCACGTTGACGGTCACCGCGGCGCGCGGCGAGGACGACTTCCTCTCCAGCGTGGAGCGCCAGTTCTCCGGGGACGCCTTCCAGGTGGATGACGTCTTCCCCACGCGCGTCACCGTCACGGCCACGCTGCCGGACGGGCGCGCGGGCAAGGTGGACGTGTCACTTGCGTCCGGCGCGGAGGCCATCGTGGAGGTGGTGGTGGACGCGGGCGGCAGCGTGTCCGGACGGCTGGTGGATGCGCGCACGGGTGAACCGCTGGTGGGCGCGTACGTGGACGCGGATGGCATCGCGTCGCCCACCACGGGCGCGGACGGACGCTTCGAGTTGAAGGACCTGGCCCCTGGCGCGCACCGGCTCACCGCGTGGAGCCGGGGACGGGAGCTGGTGGACCGGCGGGTGACGCTGTCGGCGGGGAAGACGCAGGCGCTGGGGGACTGGCGCCTGGGGCTTCAGCGCGTGGAGCCGGGACGGCTGGGCCTGAGCTTCGGCATGACGGGGCGGGACGTGGTCATCAGCGGCATCGCCGAGGGCGCGGACGTCGCTGGCCTGCGGGTCGGGGACGTGGTGCGCTCCATCGACGGAGCGGTGGTGCTGGACACGGGCGAGGCGCGGCGGCGGGAGCTGGGCTCGCCGGGCAGCCCCGCGGTGCTCGCGCTCCAGCGGGGCGGACAGGCCCTGTCACTCACGTTCATCCGCGCACGCTGAGGCCCGCGTGGCTTGAAAGCGCGGGTCAGGCCCTGACAGCATCCCGCGCCATGGATGAGCGCTTCACGCCGGAGCACGAGGCATTCCGCCGCACCGTGCGTCAGTTCGCCGAGAAGGAGCTGGCCCCGCACGCTCTGGAGTGGGACCAGGCCGGCGAGTTCCCCCGGGACGTGTTCCGCCGCTGCGGAGAGCTGGGCTTCTTCGGCATCAGCCATGATCCGGCCTACGGAGGCAGTGGGCTGGACTACTGGTACGTGGCCGCCTTCGCGGAGGAGCTGGCGCGCGCGCGCAACGGCGGCGTGGCGATGTCGCTCCTGGTGCAAGGGCAGATGGCCACACCGGTCATCAACGAGCTGGGCACCGACGAGCAGAAGCGCGAGTTCCTGGCCCCCGCGCTCACCGGGGAGCGCATCGCGGCGCTGGCGATGAGCGAGCCGGACGCGGGCTCGGACCTGGCCCGGCTGCGCACCACGGCGAGGCGGGACGGGGACGACTACGTCATCCAGGGCGCCAAGACGTGGATCTCCAACGGCGCCCGCGCGGACTTCCTGGTGCTGGCGGTGCGCACGGGCGGGGAGGGCGCGCCGGGCATCTCGCTGGTGACGCTGCCCACGGACGTGAAGGGCTTCAGCGTGTCGAAGAAGCTCCAGAAGGTGGGGCACCGCTCGTCGGACATGGCCATCCTCTACTTCGAGGACTGCCGCATCCCCGCGCGCTACGTGCTGGGCCGGGAGAACGACGGCTTCTTCCACATCATGAACAGCTTCCACGCGGAGCGCCTGGTGACGGCGCTCTACACGGTGGCGGTGATGGACGACCTGCTGCGGGAGGCCATCCGCTACGGTCGCGAGCGTCAGGCGTTTGGAAAGCGATTGCTGGACTTCCAGGTGTGGCGCCACACCTTCGTGGACCACGCCACCCGCGTGGAGGCGGCGCGGCAGCTCACCTATCAGGCGGTGCAGCTCTTCAATCGCAAACGCAAACAGAAGCCCGTGAAGGAGATCGCCATGGCCAAGCTCCTCACCACGGAGCTGGCCCAGCGCGTGGCCTATGACTGCCAGCAGTTCTACGGCGGCATGGGCTACGTGGAGGAGTCCCACGTCGCGCGGGCGTGGCGCGACGTGCGCATGCTCACCATTGGCGGCGGCACGTCCGAGGTGATGAAGGAGATCATCGCCGGGACGATGGCGCTGTAGCCCGGCGGGGGCCCGGGCCCCCGGTCCTATTTCCCCAACAGGCCGCCGAGCATCCCGCCCAGCCCGCCACCGCCCTGGGGACCGCCGCCTCCGCCGGAGCCGCCCGCGAGCAGGGGCACCACGGCGAGGATCTTCCCCACCAGGCCCGGGTCCAGGCGGGACTTGAGGAAGTTGAGGAGGATGGGCGCCACCAGGGTGGCCTTGCCCGCGTCCAGGTTGAAGCGCTGGAGGATGGCCACCACGCCGGCCACCTCGCCCGCGTGGGCCGCCGCGCCGCCCAGGGCGCCCATGAGGCCGCCGCCGCCTCCTCCACCGCCGCCCGCGCCGCCGAGCATGCCGCCCAGGGCGCCCATGAGGCCGCCGCCGTCGCCCGCCGGGGCCTGGGCCTGTGCCTGCTGCTGCCAGCCCTGCATCTCCGGGATGGCCTGGTCCATCTGCCGGGCCGCGTCCGGGCCCACCTTCTCCTGCACCGTGCCCTGCACGAGCTTCAGGAGCGAACCCGCGAGCCCCTGTGCCTGCGTGCCATCCACTCCAAGTTGCTGCGAGAGCTGTCCGATGAGGTCCATGCGCCGCGCTCCTTCACGTGAGTCCCAATGGGAAGGCGGCGGTTGTAGCGGCAGGGCGGGAGGGACGGCTTGAAAAACCCGCGCGAGCGTTGGTCGGAGGACGGCCCTACAGTCGGGTGAAGGACCAGCTCAGCGCGCGGCCGCCCTCGTAGGGCATGACGCCGTGGAAGGGGCGCGGGTCCTCGTCGAACACGAGCGGCAGGAAGTGCCGGTCCCCGTCCCACAGCGACAGGGACAGGATGGACGACACGGGGACCCAGGACAGCGAGCCCTCGGGGTTCTTGTCCAGGGGCGTGCCCGTGAAGGCGTCGATGCGGAAGATGAAGCCCAGCCAGTCCTCGCCGTGCTTGCCGAAGCCGGGCCAGGACAGGGTGCCGCGCAGGCTCATGCGCGTGCACTCGATGCCGGCCTCCTCGCGGATCTCCCGGCGCATGCACGCGGCGATGTCCTCGTCGCGTTCCATCTTGCCGCCCAGGCCGTTGTACTTGCCGTAGTGGGCGTCATCCGGGCGGGCGTCGCGATGGATGAGGAGCACCCGCTGGCCGTCCGGCGACATCACGTAGCCCAGCGTGGCGACGATGGGGGTGTAGGGCATGGGCCCGGTTCGTCCCCTGATTCCGGCGGGGCGTCAAGCGCCCGGCGTGTCGAGCTACGGGGACGCGCCGGTGGCGGAGGCGGATGTCAGCTCATGGCGGCGCCACAGCTCCACGGCGGGGGAGTCCGGCGACACGCCGCGCGAGTAGTTCGCCTGGAACCAGCGGCGGCTGCCGGTGGACAGCTGCCACTGGCCGCGCGCGCCCAGGAGCACGAAGTCACACCGCGCCAGGAGCGCGAGCATGCGCGTCTGGGAGTCCGCGCTGGCGAAGGCCGCCGCCGCGTCCGGGAAGCGCGTGCCGGACGCGACCGCGTCCTGGAGCATCAGCGCGTACGTGTCCAGGGGCACGGCCTGGCCCGGGAGCCTCGGCGGCAGCCGTCCGGCCAGGAGGCCCCAGCCCGGCTCGAAGCCGCACAGGGACGCGTCTGGCGGAACCTGCTCGCGCACGTAGCGGGCCAGGAGGACCTGCTCCGGAGGCCGGATCTCCGAACCGCGCAGCGCTTCCCGCAGCGAGTGCAGCGGCGCCAGCAGCACGAGCCCGAACGCCACCGCGCCCGCGGGCCGAGCCCGCGCGGAGGCCAGGCCCACGAGCGCCGCCGCGCCCAGTCCGGCGAGCAGCGCCTCCGGCCCCGCGAGCAGCGCGTTGTAGTTGGACCAGTAGCTGTGCGCGGCGAGGTACGCGGCCACGGTGAGCAGGTACGCGGTGGCGACGAAGCGCTCGGGGGCGGCCTGGGCGCGGGTGCCGCGCCGCACGGCCCGCGCCAGCGCGACGCACAGGCCCACCGCCGCGAGCAGCAGGGCGTAGCGCCGCCGCTCGTGGGTCATCTCCAGCAGCCGCTCCGAGCGGGACGTGACGCCGTCCTCGGGGCGGGCGGACTGGAACCACAGCACGTCGCGCACGAAGGCGCCCGGGGCCATCAGGGCCAGGGGCCCCACGAGGGCCAGCACCGTGAACGACGCGGCCAGCACGAAGCGCCGCGCCAGGCTCCAGCGAAGCTCGGGCGCCCGGGCCACCAGCGCCGCCGCGCCCCAGATGCCGCCCAGCACCTTCACCGACGCCATGACGCCCGCCAGCACCCCGGCGAGCCCCGCGCGACGGGGCAGGGGAGCCCGGCCCGAGGGCAGGAGCCACACGTTCGCGAGCCCCAGTCCGCACAGGTTGAGCAGCGGATCCAGGAACGGCCCGCGCTCCATGGTGACGACCTCCGGGTGCATCGCGTACGCGAGCGCGGCCACCACGCCGGCCACCGGTCCCCAGGCCCGCATCGCCAGCCGGCCCACCAGCACGGTGCTCACCGCGCCCATGGCGGTGGCCAGCCAGCGCGCCAGCGCGAAGCCCCTGGCCGGGTCACCGAACGCGCCGACGGCGGCGGCCGGAGCCCCCAGGAGCAGCGCGCCCGGCGGGTGCACGAAGAGGAAGTCGCGGTAGGGCAAGAGGCCCTTCCACAGGAGCGCGGACGCGGCGGCGTACACGCCCTCGTCGTAGTTCACGACGTAGCCGAGCGCCCCGGCGCGATGGAAGAACGGCAAGGCCCGAAGCACCCAGGCACCCACGCCCACCGCCACCAGCAACCCGGGCCACCAGCGCCGGGCCCTGCCACCCACCGTCAGCCACGTCAATCCGTCCAAGGTGTGAACATGCTACGCGAGCCACACGCGAGAAAAACAGGAGGCGGGGAGGCGACCCACGCCCCTGGCTACACCGTGGGTGAATCGCGCTGTTTCAGTAGTTCCACGCGGTGCAGTCAGTCGTCGTGCGCGTGACGAACTCGGCCAGCGTGCGCAGGTTCCGGACGAACGTGGCCGTGTCCAGGTAGTCCCCTGGAGTCGCGCCGCTGCGCGGACCGGCCGGGCTGTACGTGGTGATCCACCGCTCGTTGTTCACGGCCGCGTCCACCGCCTGCGCCGTGTCGGCGCGCAGCTGCTGACAGGAGCGCTTCATCACGGTCGTATCCGTGGCCAGCCGGTTGTGCTCCGCGCGGATGGCGGCGAGCTGCGACGGGACCTCCCAGGCGTAGTTCTGGTAGGTCGGCGGCGCGGTGGAGAACCGGGCGGGATAGCCGCCGGCCTTCACCGTGTAGAAGCCGATGTTTGACGGAGCGGTGTCGTCCAGTTCGATGTAGCGGGAGAGCAGTGTGTCATTGGCGTAGTCCACCGTCTCCAGGTACGCGAGCGCGGTGCCCACCGCGGCGCGGTTCGCCGGGACGCCCGGGTCCAGCTGGTAGAGGCGAAGCAGCGCCCACATGACGTCCTGGCTCTCCTGGCCCGCGATGGCCGGAGCCTCCCAGCTGCGCGCCCAGCGCGGCTGCATCTGGCTGTCATACTGCTGCGCCCAGGCAGGCTGGGGTTGCGGCATCTGCGCGCGGCGCAGGAAGTCACCGTACGCGGTGCGCATGGACTGATACGTCGCGGCCTGCGCGGGATAGATCTCCTTCGCCCAATTCAACATCTCCACGAAGGCCGTGGCGAGGTTGTCATTGAGCGTCGGGTCATCCCAGTACTCGGTCGTGTAGGAATTCGCGTAGCAGTTCGCCAGGCCGCACGCCGTCCCGATGGACGGCGGATAGCTCGCCAGGGCCGGAGTCGCCGGGTCCGCGAGCGCCGCTTCGATAAAGGCAATCGTCACGTCCGACGTCCCGGGTGACTGGATCATGATCTGATCCTCGTCCAGCTGGATGTCGCCCCAGCGTTCGCTCAGGTTGGTGGCGTTCTGGTGCCACGCATAGCAACCGTGACGCGCGACGTTGCACGGACCTGTCGCGCGGAGAGTGCTGGCCCAAGGTGTACTTCGTGCCGCTCATCGCGGCGCTCAAGGCCATCACCATTGATGTCATGGGCAAGGAGGCGCTGAAATCGACGACGTGCAGGACCGCACGAAGAGCATCCAGTCGCTGCTCGAGTCCAAGCTGTAGGACGCGTGGGCCAGGCCCGGGCCGGAAATGGCACCGGGCCTCGCCACGGACGCGGCTAGAAGCAGGTGCAAGCCGCCTTGTAACACTTGCCCAGCCGGAAGCCCTTCGCCACACAGCTGGCGTTGCACTCCTCGGCGTAGCACTCCACCTGCGAGGCCTCCGCGGTCGCCGGCGTGGACAGCGCCAGCGTGGCTCCAAACGAAACGAATGCACCCGCGCCCATCGCGAACAGCACCCGGCTCGCCTTCTTCAACGTCTGCATCATGTGTGTCTCCCGGTGAGGATGTTTCGGGTTGAAGCATACCTCACCTTGGAATCCACTGGATTCAAGCAATGCGAGTGAAGTTGGACACACTCCGCGGAGCTTCACACGTCATCTCCCCAGCGCCTTCTTCCGGGCCTGCTCGACGGACAGGGCCCCCGAGGCGACCTGCTCGGTCAACGCGAGCACCGCCTGGGAGACGCGGTCCTTGGGCGCGCGGGCCACGGCTTCTTTTGCATGGGGCAGGGCTTCGGCGGCGCGCCCCGCCAGAAGCAGGTTGAGGGCCAGGTTGGCCACCAGCCCCGCGTCAGCCGGGTCCACATCGAGTGCTGCCTCGCTGAAGCGCACCGCGTCCTCCATGCGCCCGGCGAGCCCCGCGCTGATTGAAGCCTCGCGGGAGACGTCCGGGTTGTAGGGGTTGAGCTCGAAGGCCCGGATGAAACACTCCAGCGAGCGCGCTTCGTTGCCCAGGCGGCGCTCCACCATGCCCAACGTCCACGCCGCGGCCCAGTTCTCCGGGATCAAATCCAAGGCCTGTTGGAGCAGCGGACGCGCTGTCTCGAATCGGCGCACCTCGGCCTGGGAGAGGGGCCGGTCCATGTCGTCCCCGAGCAGGCCCTTGATGGGCGTGGTGGCCTCCTGCCAGAGCCGGGCGTAGCGCTTGGCCTCCGCCTCGGACGGGTTCCGTTCAGGGAAACCCAGGAGGCGTGCATGTGTGGTGGTCAGTTCCTCGCGGGCGGTCTGCCTGTCCTGGGCGCTCGCTTCGGCATCGCGCGCGACGCGAAGCAGGGTGTCGCGTGATTTCTCATGCTCACCCAGCAGGCGGTGCAGCCGGCCCAGTCGGATGAGCACGGGCGTCCGGACTCCCACCGACAGCGAAGGCGCTACCGCGAGCGCCCTCTCGAAAAGCTCCGCGGCCTCGCGGTCAAGCCGTGCAATCACTTCTGGCCGGTTGGCGCCCTGTTCCTCCTGGTGGCTCCGGTCCTGGGCGATGCCCGCGAGGTTGACGAGGGCCAGCGGATGGTCGGGCGCGAGCACGAGCACTGCATTGAAGCGCTCCGCGGCGGCGTCGTAGCTCTGGCGTGAAGCCAGTTGCACGCCCTCCTCGAGCAGCCTGGCCACACGGGCCTCCAGAGGACTCTTCTCCGGCTCCCGTTGCTCCCGGACCACATTGCCCCGCCCGAAAAGCTTGTCCCAGAAACCCATCGCGACACGCTCCCTGCCCATCGTTCAACCGGGGCCACAGTGGATGCCAGCAAGGCTTTGCAAGCCCGGGCCTGTCAAGGGATTGGGACGACGTGGCCGAGGTTGCGGTCCACCACGCTGAAGCCAGCGGACTGGTAGAGCGCGACGGAGGCCGGGTTGCCATCGAAGGCATACACAATGGCTTGCCTGGCGCCCAACCCGTGCATGCGCGCAAGTCCTTCGTACAGGAGCGCGCGCACGAGCCCGCGCCGCCGGTGCTCCGGGACACACGCTGTCGGCTCGAACTCGCCCACGGCGTTGGCCTCGTCGAGCCAACCCAGCGCGCAAGCCGCGAGGCTGCCGTCGGGGGCCTCCGCGACGAGGTCCAACGTGGGTTGGTAGCGCGGCGCCTCCATGAGCCGCGCGTACACCTGCGTCGTCATCCGCTCGGTGCCGAAGCCGCGCCGGTGGACGAGGGCGCGTGCGGCGACCTCCTCGGGGCCTCGCACCGCGCGCACCTGGTAGCCCGCGGGCAGCGGAGGCGGCGGGGGTGGCCGTGCGTGGAGTGACAGCGCGAGGTGCAGGTAGCAGCCGTTCGGGGTGCGCTGGCAGCCCAGCCGCTGCAATGCCTCAAGCAGCGGGCCGTTGCTCTCCAGCGCCCACAGGGTGGCGTGGCGTGCGCGAACCCAGGACAGCACGTCCCGCGCGAAAGCGTCAGCCTGTGCGAGCGGATGGCCGAGCAGGTCCACGTCGCCGTTGCCGTAGGCCCACGCAAAGCCAGCGAGGTGTCCGGGCGCGCGCTCCCACAGGGCGATGTCCTCTTCCGGCCGCACCTGTGCATTGCGCAGCAGGCGCCAGGTCAGGTCTCCCACCGCGCACTCCACGTGGGGGCCGCGCTCCGCCCAGGCCTGGGTCACGAGGTGTTTCATGGCCTCGAAGTCAGCCACATCGCGATAGGGGCGGAGGTTGGACATCCGTCCCTTCTAGGCGACAGGGGAGAAAAGCAAAGGGCCCGGAACCTTCCGGTGCCGGGCCCTTCTTGCATCCAGGCTCGAGGCCGCCTTACTGCACGGCGCGGAGCGCGGGCGGCTCTTCCGCCAGTGACGTCAGCAGCCGCTCACCCTCGGTCTCATCGATGGGCACGAACCGGCCCAGGTCCTCACGGTACGCGTGGACCTGCGCCGCGCCGATGTCGAACCACCAGCCGTGCAGCCGCAGCGTCCCCGCCGCGAGCCGGTCGCGCACGATGGGGTAGGTCTTCAGGTGCTCCAGCTGCGCCAGCACGTTCAGCTGGGAGAGGCGATCCGCGTCCGGCAGCCCCTCGCCCACCTGGGAGTTGTTCTGCCGCAGCGCCTTCATGGAGGGCGCTCCGTGCGCGAGCCACTGCTCCAGGTTCGGCGCGCCGTCCACGTTGCCGCCGGCCAGGATGGCCTTCATCGCGCCGCAGCTGGAGTGGCCGCAGACCACGACGTCCTCGATGGGCAGGAAGCCCAGGGAGAACTCGATGGCCGCCGCCTCCCCGCGGTCCGCGGAGTGCTGTCCGCCCGTCACCGCGGGGGGGACGAGGTTGCCCACGTTGCGCACGGTGAAGAGGTCACCGGGATCCGTGGAGACCAGCAGGTTCGGCACCACGCGGCTGTCCGAGCAGCTGATGAAGAGGCAGTCAGGGGACTGCCCCTTCGCGAGCCGCGCGAAGGTCGCGCGGTACGAGGGCAGGGTGTGGCGCTGGAAATCGAGCAGACCTCTGATGAGCTTCTTCACTGCACACCTCCGGGAGAAAGAGTCGAAACGTGATGAACGGGGGAGGAAGGGGAGAGCGCGGCGGCCTCGGCCGACGGGGCCGCACGCGCGCTGCGACGGGTCCAGACGTCCTCGAGCGGCTCCATGTTCACGATGCCGCCCGTCTTCCGGTACGTGTCCGCCCAGCTCTCCAGCGCTTCGAAGCCGGAGTGGTCGAGCGTGTTCACGGCCACGTCCACCTCAACGCGAGAGCCCGCCGGAATCTTCGCGAGCGCCGTCGAAAGCTTCGGCACGCCGACGAACGTCAGCGCTCCGCTGATGCAGACCTGGTGCGTGCCATTGACGGCCTGGGTCTCCACGCGCACCTGGCCCAGCTGCCACAGCAGCCGGAGGATGGCCGCGCCCAGTCCCAGCCCGATGCCCGCGAGCAGGTTGATGCCCACGACGCCGGCCACGGTGATGAGATAGACGGGCAGCTCGCCGCGGTGGCGCAGCTCCCGGATGTGGGCCAGGTTCACGAGCTTCAGGCCCACGTGCACCAGCAGGCCCGCGAGCACCGTCAGGGGCACGTAGGACGCCAGGCCCCCCAACAGCGTCACGAAGGCCAGCATCCACACCGCGTGCAGCACCGCCGACCAGCGCGTCTTCGCGCCCGCGTTGATGTTCGCCGCGCTGCGCACGATGACGCCGGTGATGGGCAGACCGCCGACGAGACCGGAGACGGTGTTCGCCACGCCCTGCGCCAGCAGCTCGCGGTCCAGGTTCGCCCGCGGGCCGGTGTGCAGCTTGTCGGTCGCCACCGCGCTCAAGAGCGACTCAGCGCTCGCCACGAGCGCCAGCGACAGCGCCGCCACGATGAAGGCGCCCCACATGGAGCCTTCCGGAAGCGCCGGCAGCTGGATGGCGGACAGCGCGTTCGCCGCCAGCTTCACCCGGGCCACGTCCGCGTTCAGCACCGCCGCGACCACGGTCCCGCCCACGACCGCCACCAGCGGCCCGGGGACCTTCTTCAGCTTGCCGTTCGGCAGGAAGTTCCACGCGATGAGGACGCCCAGCGTGAGCAGGCCCAGCACCGTGGCCGTGCCATGGAGGTTCATCACCTGCCCGGGCAGCTCCCGCAGGTTGTTCCAGGCGTTGCTCTGCGGAGAGCCACCCAGGACGATGTGGACCTGCCCCAGCACGATGAGGATGCCGATGCCCGCGAGCATTCCGTGGATCACCGCCGGCGAGATGGCCAGCGCCGTCCGCGCCACCTTCAGGCCGCCGAGCGCCACCTGCACGAGGCCCGCCGCGGCCACCGCCGCGCACGTCACGGCGAAGCCCAGCTGCTGGATGAAGCCGAACACCATCACCGCGAGGCCCGCCGCGGGGCCACTCACGAGCAGCGGCACGCCGCCCAGCAGGCCCACCACCAGGCCACCGACGACGCCGGCAATGAGGCCCGCCATGATGGGCGCTCCAGAGGCGAGCGCGATGCCCATACACAGGGGCAGGGCCACCAGGAACACCACCAGCGAAGCTGGCAAATCCGAGGCGAGGATCGTCTTCAACGACGGTCTCGCCTCTGCTGCCTTTACATCCGAAGTCATTGCTTGAGCTCCCCTGTCATCTCTGCCGGGCCAGACCAGGGCCCGGGGTGACAGCGGGGGCTACGCAATCGTCGTGCCGACCTGGATCAGCCCTCTTCCGTCGAGAGCGCGGCGGCGGGACGGAGGGGGAATGAAAGAAACTTGAATCGCCCCTCGCCAGGCGATGAAAGAGATTTTAACTCTGTCATTCCGAGGAGGAGGCCTCCTCCAGGCGGCGGAGGAAGGTCGGGTAGGACAGCCCCAGGGCCTTGGCCGCCTCCACGCGTCTGCCTCCCAGCTGCTCGAGCACGTGCCGCACGTACAGCCGCTCCACCTCATCCAGCGGCCGGGGCGGGCCCGACACGGAGAAGGCGTTGGGGTCGGCCGGGGCCGGCGCGCCGCCGCCCTTGGCGAGCGACTGCAGCTCGAGCGCGGGGCCGACCTCGAGCACGAGCGCCCGCTCGAGCACGTTGCGCAGCTCGCGGACGTTGCCGGGGAAGGGGTAGCTCACCAGGCGCTCCTCCGCGGCCGGAGAGAAGGGGACCGGGCGCCGGCCGAGCTCCGAACAGAGCTCCTGCACGAGCGTCCGTGCGAGCGGCAGCACGTCCTCGCGACGCTCGCGCAAGGGGGGCACGTCCACCCGGAACACGCTGAGCCGGAAGAGGAGGTCCTCGCGGAAGCGCCCGGCGGCGACCTCCGCCTCCAGGTCCTTGTTGGTGGCCGCCACGATGCGGGCGGTGCTCGTGAGCTCCGTCATGCCTCCGAGCCGCCGGAAGGCTCCCTTGTCGAGGAACGTGAGCAGCTTCGCCTGGAGCGCGAGCGGCAGCTCACCCACCTCGTCGAGGAAGAGGAGCCCATCGCTCGCCAGCTCCACCAGCCCGCGCCGGGCCGTCTTCGCGTCCGTGAAGGCGCCGCGCTCGTGCCCGAAGAGCTCGCTCTCCATCATGGTGTCCGGGAGCGCGGCGCAGTTGATCTGCACGAAGGCCCCCTGCTTCTGGCGCAGGGCGTAGAGATGACGGGCGAGCACCGCCTTCCCCGTCCCCGTCTCTCCGAGCAGCAGCACGGGGCTTCTGGGCGTGGTGGCGATCCGCTCCAGCATCTGGAGGGTGCGCTGCATCACCGGCGAGCGGGACTCCGCCAGCCGGTGCCGTCCCTCGAGGACGCTCTCCGCCTGGCGCAGGCGCTCCTGGAGTTGCAGGTCGCTGGCCGCGCGGCGCGCGCGCATCACCAGGTCGTCAATCTCCACCGGCTTGCTGAGGTAGTCGCGCGCGCCCGCGCGGATGGCCTCGACGGCGCTCTCGATGTCGCCGTGCGCGGTCACCATCAGCACGACGGTCGTCGGAAGCTGGGCTCGCAGCTCGGGCAGGAAGACGAGCCCGTCTCCGTCCGGCAGCCGCCGGTCCAGCACGACGAGGTCGGGCGCCTCGGCGGCGAGCGCGACGCGCGTCTCATGCAGCGAGCGCGCGACCCGGACGCGGAATCCCTCCTGGCTCAGCATGGAGGCCGCGAGCGAGGAGAAGGTCCGGTCGTCATCGACGAGCAGCAGGGAGGTGCTCATGAAGCCATTTTCTCGAGCGGAAGGCGGACCGTGAAGCGGCTGCCTCCGGGTACGCGCAGGTAGGAAACGCTTCCTCCATCATGCGCACGGATGGCCGTGCGCACCATCGGAAGCCCGAGCCCGATGCCCTTCGAGCGGCCCACCGCGAAGGGCTCCCAGAGCCGGGGCTCGAAGGCCGGGGGCACGCCGCCCGCGTTGTCCTCCACGACGAGCACCACCTCCGCGCCGTCGCGAAGCAGCTGGACCTCGACGCGGGGTGTGGGCTGCTGGCCGGTGTCGTGCGCCACGGCTCCGGCTTCGACGGCGTTGCGGATGAGGTTGTCCGCGGCGGAGACCAGCAGTGTCGGGTCTCCCTTCACGAAGAGTCCCTCCTGCAGCGTGGTATCGATGGTGACGTCCGCGGCCTCCGGCAGCAGCCTCACGGCCTGGAGCGCGTCCTGGACCAGCAGGTGCATCTCACAGCTGCGCCGCTGCGTGGACTGGGGGGAGGCGAAGCTCAAGAGCGAGCGGGCGAGGTGGCCCAGCCGGTCCGCCTGGGAGCGCAGCGCCTGCACGGGCAGGGTCGTCTCGCCTCCCTTCGCGCGGATCATGCTGAGCGCGGCCTGCATGCTGTTGAGCGCGTTCTTCACCTCGTGGGCGATGAGCGAGGACGCCGTGCCGAGCGCCGCCATCGTCTCCTGGCGGCGCAGCTGCTCTTCGGCCGCCATCAGCGAGCGATAGGAGCGGCGCAGGAGCACCGTGAAGAGCAGGAGCACGCCGCCGAGCAGCGCGGTGTGGAAGCCGAGCTGGCCCAGGTAGCGGCGCTTGAGCAGCTCGCGGTCGCGCGCCTCGTCCTCGAGCACGGCGAGCAGCATGTCGGTTCCGGGGACGAGCGCCGCCGCGCCGAGCAGCCGCGTGCCTCCGAGCGTCACGGCCCCGGGTGCATCCACCATGGGGCGGAGGAGCGAGGCGAGCTCCGGCTGGCGCAGGAGGGGCGGGGGCGCGGCCGGCAGGAGGAGCCGTCCGCGCTCGCCGAGCAGCGCAACCAGGGACTCGTTCGTCCCGCGATGCACCGGGAGCAGCTCGTTCGCCGTCGCGAGCTCGCCCACGAGGAGGCCCACGACCCGTTCATCGCGCACGATGGGGACCGCGACCGCGACGAGCCCTCCGCCCTCCTCGTCCAGCAGTCCGACCGAAGCGGCCCGCTTCTCCACGATCCGCCGGAACCACGGGCGCGAGGCGAGCGGCGTGGTGCCGAGCTGCATGTTCGCCGGGTCGCTCCAGATGCGCTGGCCGTCCGCGGACACCAGCGCGACGCCCGCGGAGAAGAGCGACGTGTGGCCAAAGGCGTTCTCGAGGAGCGCCACCTCGGGGCCCGTGGCGCCATCCTCGGGCCGGAGCGACGGGTGCTCCGCCATCCGCTGCAGCTCCGAGCGCAAGAGGCCCAGGTGCGCGCCCAGGGCCTGGGCCTGGAGTCCCGCGCGGTCCGACAGGTGGACGAGCAATTCGCCCTCCGCGGCCTTCACGTCCGCCCGGTAGGTCACGAAGGGACTGACGAAGGCGGCGCACCACAGGAGCATCAGGCCGACCACGGCGGACCGGCCCGCTTTTCGCTGCGTGCGAAGAAGCTCGCCCGGCGGGGGCACCAGTGAGGTCAGGGACGGATGGGCCGGAGGCGGCGACATGCGCCCATCATCCACCCATTGCGGTCCGCGCGGCAGCCACTCGTGCACCCTTTCGATAGGTGCCGACTGCCATCAGCAGCGTGATGGCGATCCCGAAGACGGTCGGGCCCATGAAGAAGTACTTCCAGCTGAGGAGGGCCGTCACCGCGTGCGCGACCGCGAGCGCCCAGGCCATGCCCGAGACCGCGCGCCAGGAATCCACGGGCACGTTGTCGAGCTGCCAGGCGATGACGGCGGACAACACGAGAAAGACAGACACCATCATCCCGAAGCCGAACCAGAAGCCATACCAGGTGCTGGCCGCCCCGTTGAAGTCGAACGACACGGACTTCATCTGGGCGAACACGGCGTCGGCTTCCGCCCCCAGGCTCGCCTGCGCCAGCATTCCGCCCGCTGTGTGCGCGGCGCAGTACAGGAGCAGGAGGTAGGTGGCACAGCGAAAGGGCGTGAAGTATCGCTTGAGGGGCATGGCTTCCTCTCAGCGTGAGCCCGTCGAGGACTGGGGGCCGCGCTGTCGCAGCAGCCACGCGGCGCGGGAGCGGACGTTGGCCATGGGGTGCTCGCGGGCCGCCTCCTCCAGCGCGGGCACCGCGGCCTCGCCCAGGTCCTGGCGCAGGAAGTCCTGGCAGGTGCCGTGGTACCGGTCGCTGACGAGGCAGCGGATGGCGTTCTGGATGACGACCGGTGCGTTGCGGTACGCGGCGTCATTGCGCAGCGCCGCGCGGTAGGCCGCCACGCCATCCACCCAGCGGAGGTTGTCGAAGTCGACGTTCCCCTCCAGGTAGCGGACGTAGGCGCTCGTCGGGTGCTTCGCCGCCAGCTTCTTCAGCGCCGCCAGGGCCGCGTCGCGCCGCTGCGCCTTGATCAACCGGTGGACCTCGTCGATGCCCGGGAGCTGCTCCACCACGGGCTGCCATTCCGTGGCGGACGCCGGAGCCTCCGCCCGTGTGTCCTCGACCGCCGGGGCCGTGGGCGACGGGCGCTCCGAGGCCACCGGCGCCGGAGACGCGGACCTTGACGACATCGCCCACCAGCCAAGGCCCATCGCGGCCAGGCCGAGCACCGCCGCGCCTCCCACGAGCCGGCGCGCGCCGCTGCGGGCGGGTGGGGACGTGATGGGGCCCGAGCGGATCGTGGCCTCGGACTCCTCCTTCCTGGCCACGGCCTCCGTCGGAGCCACCGGTAGGGGCTCCGGAGCGCGGACTTCGGCCTGGAGGCCCACGGGCGTCGCGCGGGGCTGCGCCCGGACGTTCCGCGTCGCGAGCGCGTCCTCCCCGGGACGTGCTGGCGTGGGCGAGGAGCGCGGCACTTCTGGCGCATCACCGGCCGCGGGCGTCACGGCCGGGCCCGCCCCGGCCGCTTCGAGCGCGGCCAGGAACTCCTTGGCGGACTGGAATCGATTCCCCGGGGCCTTCTCCAGCGCCTTCGCCAGTGTCGCTTCGAGCTCCGCGGAGAAGCCCGCGTCAGGGACGGCGTCGCGCAAGCGGGGCGGTGTCACCTCTCGCTGCATGCGCAGCAGCTCCGCGTTGCTGGTGGCGTTGAAGGGCTTCTTCCCGGTGAGCAGCTCGTAGAGCAGCACGCCGGTGGCATACAGGTCCGTGGGCGGGCCCACCGGCTCGCCGTGGATCTGCTCCGGGGCCATGTACGCCGGCGTCCCCAGCATCAACCCCGAGGTCAGGCCCGTGACCTCGTCGCGCAGCTTGGCCAGCCCGAAGTCGAGGATGCGCACCTGCTCTCCAAGCCCCTCCGCGTGCGTGACGATGATGTTCTCGGGCTTGATGTCGCGGTGGATGATGCCCTGCGCGTGGGCATGGGCGAGGCCGGCGAGCACCTGCCGCACGGTGCCCAGGGCCCGGGCCGGGAGCAGCGGACCATCCCGCAGCGTGCCCCGCAGGGTCTCTCCGGTGACGAAGTCCATCACCATGAACGGCGATTCCTGGTCCACGCCGAAGTCGATGACCGACACGCAGCACGGATGGGTGAGGCGGCTCATGGCTCGCGCCTCCACCTGGAACCGCTTCCGGAAGTCCTCGTCCCGGGCGGCCCAGGCGTGGAGGAACTTGATGGCGACGGGCTTGCCCACCTCCAGCCGCTCGCCCCGGTACACCATGCCCATCCCGCCCGCGGCCAGCCGCTCGATGATGCGGTAGCGCTCCTGCAACACCGAGCCGATGCGTGGATCCGTAACGGCCGTGGGCTCATTCATGGGCGCGCACGATAACAAGCCCGTTGCACGCGGGGAGGGTGGGGCGAAGAAGCCCTCACCCCTTCCAGGGGTGAAGGCCCAGGGTCGCTCCAGGTGCGGGTCCCGCAACCCGGTCGTTCATGCCGGAAGCAGCTCCACCGGCAGCGTCCGGGGGCCGTGGATGGTGAGCCCCGGGAGCCATTCGACAGTGGGGGAGGCGAGGCGCAGGGCGCGGATGCGCGGGACCAGCGCCTCCAGCGCGAGCCGGGCCTCCATCCGCGCGAGCTGCGCGCCCAGACAGAAGTGGATGCCATGGCCGAAGGAGAGGTGCTGGCTTGCCTTCTCCCGGCCGGGGAGGAAGGCGTCCGGCTGCTCGAAGACGCGCTCGTCGCGGTTGGCGCTCGCCACCAGCCCCATGACCAGGCTGCCCGCCGGGATGGGCGTCCCGGACAGCTCCACGTCCGACGTGGCGACGCGGAAGGCGAACTGCGCGGGAGGTTCGCAGCGCAGCACCTCTTCGATGAAGCGCGGAATGTGCGCGCGGTCCGCCCGCGCCTGCTCCAGCTGTTCAGGGTGGCGCGCGAGGAGGATGGCCGCGTTGCCGATGAGCTGCGCCGTCGTCTCCATGCCCGCGGGCAGCAGCAGGAAGAGGAAGGCCAGGACCTCCGCGTCGGTGAGCCGCTGGCCGTCCACCTCGGCGCGCAGCAGGTCGCTCACCATGTCCTCGCCCGGCTGGCGGCGTCGCGCGGTGATGACGCCCCCGAGGTAGTCCTCCATCTCCTTCACGGTGTCGCGGATGCCCGCGTGCTGCGCCGGCACGGCGGAGGTGATGAGGCCCATGTTCACCGACCAGCGCTTGAACTCGGTGAAGGTGGACGGCTCCAGGCCGAGCATCCGCCCGATGATGTTGCGCGGGAGCACGAAGGAGAAGGCGTCCACCAGGTCCACCTCGCGCTGGGAGACCGCGGCCTCCGCCAGCGTCAGGGCCTCGTGGCGCACCTGGGCCTCCAGCCGCGCCATGCCCGTGGGACCGAAGGCGCGGTTGACCATGGCGCGAAGCTGCGTGTGGCGCGGCGGATCCCGGGTGACAAGCGATTGCGCCACCGGGTTGGGGCCCAGCCAGGCCGGCTCCGCCGTCATCGCGAGCGCTTCGGAGGAGAAGCGCTGCGCGTCCTTCTGGAGGGTGCGCACGTCCTCGTAGCGGGCGGCGGCGTAGGCGCCAAAGGGGGCGATGCGGCAGAGCCCTGACTCCGCGCGCATGCGCGCATACAGGGCGTGGCGCTCCGCCTCGGTGGTGGGAGCGAACAGGTCAAACGTCTGCAACGGGGTCTCCAGGGTGATGCCCCCGGTGGCCCGGGGCTTCACGACGGAATACGGACGCTGCCCCCGGGCCTGGTTGCGCAGGGGAGTGGGGGCGCGGATTCACTTGCGACACCACATCAGCGATGGTGCGCGCCACAGCCTGGGGGACGGAAGGGACCCCGGAACCCGAATGAGCCCTCAATCCAAGACGAACCGCTGCGCCCGCGCCTTCTCTCCCCGCGGACTCCTCGCCCTGGGGCTGTTGTCACTTCCTGCCTGTGATTCCAATGACCCCGTGGGGGAGCTGGGGACGGTCCAGGCGGAGTACGAAGGGGAATGGAGGTATTTCAGTGACGTCCAGCAGGGAGTCCTCACCGCCCCGGACGACCCCGCTTCGCCGGAAGTCAGCCGTCTTGCGGTCTGCGGATGGGAGACCGAGGGCAGGGGCTTGTTCGACGATTCGAACGTCTGCTTCAACCTGCGCTTCGACACGGCGCTTCTGGGCGCGGGGCCCGCGACCTTCGGCATCGACGGCGCGGTGGTGGTCCCCGTGCAGGCCGGGATCGACCCCACCTTCACCCCGGGCGAAGCCCACGGTCCGGGCGTCCGCGCGGCGTGGGTTCACACGGGCTGCTATGGGCAAATACAGGAGGACGACGTCCGCCAGCAGGTGACCGGGACACTGGAGCTGCGGGTGAACGACGCCACCCGCTTCGCGGGCCATCTCGTCCTGGACATGACGGGGGCCTCGTCGGGACAGTGCTCCACGTCCAGGGCCCGCGCGGATGTGGAGTTCGACCTCCCGCGCTGAGCCGGAGGGCGCTTGCCAGCCGGATGCGGGTGAATCAAGGCACGTAGGCGATGCAGTCAATCTCCACGCGCAGGCCCGCGTCAGGGAGCGCGGACACCTGCACGGTGGTGCGCGCGGGCCGGTGACCGGCGAAGACGCGCTCGTAGACGGCGTTCATCCGGGCGAACTCCTGCATGTCCACCAGGAAGACGCCGCAACGCAGGACGTGCTGGAGGCTGGAGCCGCCGGCCACGAGGATGCGCTCCAGGTTGCGCAGCACCGCTTCCGTCTGCGCTTCGATGCCTTCGGCCTGGATGCCGGTGGCCGGGTCCTTCGCCGCCTGTCCGGAGATGAAGAGCAGCCGGTCCAGCTGCATGCCGGGAGAGTACGGGCCCACGGGCTTGGGCAGTCCGGGCGCGAGGATGGGCTGATGCTTCGCTGACGTCATGGTGTTGGCTCCTTGGGAAAGGCTCGAAGGAACTGCGCGTCCTTCCAATCCCAGACGCGCGAAGGATCCGCATCCACGTTCACCGGCACGGAGTTCCAGTTGTGGACGTCATAGGCATTGGATGCCCGCCAGTGGACGAACACGCTGAACACGGCCGTCACGGCCAGCACGCCCGTGAGGACGCGGTGCCGTGAAGGCGCCTCCAGGACCGACTGCACGGGGAACGCGAGGAAGTAGACGACGTACGGGAGCACGTCGGTGAAGAAGCGCGGGCCAATGGAGTGCCCGGCCCACCAGATGAAGAAGGAGGAGATGACCGCCCAGTGCAGGACCGCGATGAGGGCGAAGACGACCTCGTAGGGCTCCAGGCTCCGGCCGCGCCACTTCTGGACAAAGCCCACGACGGCCAGCACCAGGAACGGGGAGAAGGCGAAGAGGCCGCGCGAGGGGCTGACGAGGTTGGCGGCCAGCGCCATGAAGAACGGGCCAGCGAACGGGTCCACCGTGTGACGGTAGTAGGGCGAGAACGGCGAGCCGTAGACCGACAGGTGGTACGCGCAGAAGGGAATCGCGACGAGCGCCGCGCCCGCGAAGTAGGCCGGCAGCTGGCGGCGGTAGCGCAGGGCCATGAACCCGGTGACCACCAGGACGCTGAGCGAGTGCGTGGGCCGGCAGGCGTAGGCGGCCGCGACCCAGAAGCCCAGCGGGAACGCGGTGCGCGCGGTCTGTTCAGGCCGGGCCAGGAGCAACATGACGCAGGCGATGGCGAAGAGCCCGGGGCCGTGTTGCCAGAGCACCCGGCTGGCGGTGGAGAACGCCGTGGTGCCCAGCCCGAAGAGCAGCACCGTGACGAGCGCCGCCCCCGGGGACACCCGCCTGCGCAGGGTGACGAGGAGCACCACCGCCGCGGCGCAGACATAGAACGAGGCGATGAGCTGCTCGGTGCGGGCGAAGGTGCCCAGGTACTCCCTGCCGGTGTGACGGAACAGCGTCCGCCAGGCCAGCGCCTCCGCGCCGAACGTCCCCAGGCGGGGCAGCACCGGCTCCATCAGGGTGATGAGCCCTTCGGCGGCGGCCAGGAACGGGAGCGCGGAGACCATCACGCCCGGCGGGTACACGTAGTACGTGTGGCCGCCCGCCTCGTTGCGCGCGTACGCGGTCCCCGGGAAGAAGAAGTGCCGGAACTCGTCCAGGTCGGTGTTGCCCTCGTGGAGGATGCTGGCCGCGGAGGGGATGGACCACAGCGAGTCCGTCTGCAGCCGCGCCTCGCTCACGGTGTAGATGCCGAACAGGGCCAGCCCCATCAGCCAGAGCGCGAGCGTGGAGGACGCGAAGCTGCGCGGGGAGAGGGAGGGGGTTGGCACGGCAGGGGTTTCTAGCGAATCCGGCGCAGGAACCCCAACTCCCGGTGAAAGGCCCGCTCCCCCAGGAGACCCATGAGGGAACAGGCCCGTTCACGGCAACTGCTTCAGTACGTGCAGCGCAGGACCTGACGGTAGGTGCCGCACTGGCTGAAGTCCGTCGTGCCCGCGGGCTTCGACAGGTAGCAGGCGGAGACGACGGGGTCGCAGGGCGGGCTGGGCCAGACGTCGTAGGCATCGCCGTCGGTGAGCGCGAACTCCGTCACGCGCGCCACGAGCCGGGCGGTCTTCTGCATCGTCGCGCCATTGTCGCCGCCCGCGCTGAAGGCGAGCGGGACCGTGTGCGGATCAATGGCCTCGTGCAGCTTCGTGTACGTCCAGTCGAGCTTGTAGTTGGGCCGGCCGTAGACGGACGGGATGCCGTCGGGCGCCGTGACGGAGAGCCAGTCCACGTAGCCGGAGACCGACGCGTGGCCCCGGTAGAGGAGATTGTCGTTGCCCTGGATGACGTAGCGGGGCGTCACGGCCTCGTCGATCCAGATGCCCGAGTCGCCACGGAAGTCGTAGAAGCGCGGGGCCACCACGATGCGCGCGGTGTACTCGCGCGGCGTGCCCGTGTTGGTGGTGACCTTGACGAAGAGCGGCAGGCCGGAGAGCACCGTGTTGAGCTCGTGCCCCTCGTGGAGGACGATCTCGAAGCGGCGCTCGCTGATGACGTTCGCGTCGCCGAAGGCGTCGTCCGGCACGAAGCTGAGCACGTCCGCGAGGTAGCGGTTCGCGGTGGCGCGGAGGATGAGCGCGCGGACGCCGTCGCGCTGCTCGAAGGTGCCGAGCGTCTCGAAGCTCAGCTCGTTGTTGCCCACCGTGGCGTAGAGGCGGGTCGCCGTCTCCGCGGCGGTGCTGACGCCCAGCTCCTCCGCGGACTCGGTTTCAATGGGGGTGTTGTCACAGGCCGCGAGCGCGGTGAGACAGGTCAAGGCAAGGGCACGCAGATGCATGGGGGGATCTCCAGGTGAGGCATAATCTGTATCACACGCCCCTGACAGCGCCCCTGGATGGGATTGTGCCAGCCTTGTCACAACGGCTCGCCGCGGCGCTTCCTCCTGGAGGTGGAATCGGGTCCACTTGGCGCCCCTCCCAGAACAGGTGCCTGCTCCATGACGAAGAAGACGGCTGCCTCCGATGTGAACCCGGCGGGTCTCTCCCGCCGCACGCTCCTGGGGGCCGCCGCCGCGGTGACAGGGGCGCTGGCCGCCCGGGATGCGCGCGCCGCCGCGCCGGCCGCCGCCGCGCCCGGGACCTTCGCGCTGGAAGAGGCGACGGTCGCGGAGCTGCGCGCGGGCCTGGACTCCGGCAAGTACACCGCGCGCGGGCTGACGGAGGCCTACCTCGGACGTATCCGCGCGCTCGACCGCACCGGGGACCTGCCGCTGTGCTCGGTCATCGAAGTGAACCCGGACGCGCTCACGCTGGCGGAGGCGCTGGACACCGAGCGCAAGTCAAAGGGCGCGCGCGGGCCGCTGCACGGCATCCCCGTGCTCATCAAGGACAACATCGCCACGGCGGACAAGATGCAGACCACCGCGGGCTCGCTCGCGCTGGTAGGCGCCGTCCCCTCGCGTGACGCCTTCATCGTGGAGCGGCTGCGCGCCGCGGGCGCGGTCCTCCTGGGCAAGACGAACCTCAGCGAGTGGGCCAACTTCCGCTCCACGCATTCAACCAGTGGCTGGAGCGGACGCGGCGGCCTGTGCCGCAATCCCTACGCGCTGGACCGGACGCCCTCCGGTTCAAGCTCCGGCTCGGGCGCGGCCACCGCGGCCAGCTTCTGCGCCGTGTCGGTGGGCACGGAGACGGACGGCTCCATCGTCTCGCCCGCGTCCGCGTGTTCGCTGGTGGGCTTGAAGCCCACGGTGGGGCTGGTCAGCCGCGCGGGCATCATCCCCATCTCCTCGACCCAGGACACCGCGGGCCCCATGACGCGCACCGTGGCGGACGCGGCGGCGCTGTTGAGCGTGCTCGCGGGCGAGGACCCTCGCGACGCGACCACCGCCGCGGGCAAGGGCCGCGCCCATCCGGACTACACGAAGTTCCTGGACCCCCAGGGGCTCAAGGGTGCGCGCATCGGTGTGCCGCGCGAGCGGTTCTTCGGCTACCACCCGGCCACGGACGCGATCGTGGAGCGCGCGCTCGAGCTGATGAAGGCGCAGGGGGCCGTGCTGGTGGACCCGGTGGTGCTGCCCAACATGGCGAAGCTCGACGAGCCCGAGCTGGAGGTGATGCTGTATGAGTTCAAGGCGGGCCTGGAGGCCTACTTCGCGCAGCTGGGCGAGGGCGCCCCGGTGCGGTCGCTGGCGGACCTCATCGCCTTCAACGAGAAGAACCGCGAGCGCGAGATGCCCTACTTCGGGCAGGAGCTGCTGCTCCAGGCGCAGAAGAAGGGCCCGCTCACGGACGCCGCCTACAAGAAGGCGCTCGCGGCCTGCCGCCGGTACTCGCGCGCGGAAGGGCTGGACGCGGTGATGAACAAGCACAAGCTGGATGCACTCGTGGCGCCGACGCAGGCCCCGGCGGGTCCCATCGACCTGGTGCTGGGCGACCACTGGCTGGGCAGCAGCTCCACGCCCGCGGCCGTGTCTGGCTATCCGTCCATCACGGTGCCCGCGGGCGACGTGCACGGGCTGCCGGTGGGGGTGTCGTTCATTGGCCGCGCCTGGAGCGAGCCCGTGTTGCTCAAGCTCGCCTACGCCTACGAGCAGGCCTCGCACGCGCGGCGCAAGCCCGCGTTCCTGAGGACCGCGGACCTGCGCGGCGCGTAGGGACTGCTCCTGAGGCCTGCTTGCCGCCTTGATGGTATGGGGGTGCCGCGAACCCTCTCACCCCACCGAAGGCCCTCCCGTGAACTCTTCCCTCGCGCGTCTCCTCCTCGGCTGCGTCCTGTCCACCTCCCTGAGCGCCTGTGACACCAGCGTGGCCGGTGATGACGACACGGACACCGGCGGCGACAGCATGGTCGTGACCGGCATCTGGAACCGCTACGGCAGCGAGTACGGCTATCAGACCGACATCGCGTACGGCGGCATCGCGGGCCAGTCGTCGGACCGGGTGTACATGTGCGAGCTGCCCGGCTCCCCCACCGCGGGCCTCTACAAGGGCCGGCTCATCAGCCCTCGGATGATCCGCTGGGACGCGAACCACAACCTGCCCGACTACGAGGTCGTGTTCGAGGGCACCACCATGCGCTTCAAGCCCCAGAACGGCACCAACACGTTCCTGGGCCAGTACCGGCAGGGCACCTGGACGCCCGGGGCCTGCGACTTCACGCTGAAGGACGGCGAACTCATCGACAACTCGTCCACCGCCTACGTGGTCTTCGACAACAGCGGGGAGACGAAGATCACCAGCGTGAAGATTGGCGGGGAGGGAATCCCGGTGAAGGCGAGCACGGAGACCGCGTGCAGCGTCACGACGCTCATCCCTGCTGGCACCGGGAGCAATGGCAGCCTCACCGTGTCCATCAGCTACAGCGGCGTGGGCATCGATGGGCCCTACAGCCGGACCCAGACCCATTCCATGTATCGGTCGGACTTCAAGCCGGGCTGCAACAAGCTCGCGGTCGAGTTCGGCTGCGGCGCGCTCGCCGTCTGCGTCTACCCGGTTCCGTAGCGAAGCCAGAGAAGCCGCGAAGCGACCCTGCGCGGCGCGTAGGATTGAACGGGGCACGCTCCGCTTCCCAGCCCGTGGAGCAGCCAGCCCCGATGCGTGGCATTCCGGGAAGAGGGGGAAAGGGTAGATTCCGCACCCCACGCGGTTCTGCTCTTCCCTTTTCCTCGAAAGCCTCCCGGAATGAAGCGCTCCTTCCAAGGTGCGCCGCTGCCGCAACCGCTTCCCGCTGCCCTGCAACAGCGTGCAGACCCGCCCGGAGTACCACTGGTGGGAGGACTTCGGCGTGGCCAATGACAAGCAGAAGCGGACCTTCCTGGCGCAGCCGCTCAACCCGGGCCGCGACAACGTGCGCCACCTGGTGTTCGTCATGGCGGGCCAGCAGGACGGCGACATGGCCTCGGGAGTCACCGGCCAGCAGGATGGCTTCAAGGGCCCCTTCGACAACAACGACGGCTCCGAGTGGGCTTCCGTCAATGCCAGCTCACTGGCCAGCCGCCTCGTGGAGGAGCTGTATCGCAGCCCGAACGACACCTTCATGGGGCTCGCGTTCGACGCCCGCTTCAACTACGGCTGCAACCGGTTCGGCTGCTGAGTGCGCCTGGACGACCCGGTTTCGCTGCCCGTGCCGTATGAACGGTGATGGACTCTGGCTGAGACTTCTGTCCCGAGTCCATCCACGTCGTGGAGGTGGTGCTCAAGACGGGCTGCTGCTCCCGGAGTGACGAACTCTTCCGTCTGGCATTACAGTCTTGGCCTGGAGGTGGACGCTTGAGGATGCACGGTGCGCCACGGGTCTTGCTCTGCATGCTGGCCATCACGACCGCCGCGTGTGCCGCGGGCGCCCCCTCCCGAGGCGCCACAGGCGTCTACGCGGCGCGGCCACCGCCCCTGGCGGAGCGGCTTGCCGGTCCCCCCTGGTCCTGGATGGAGCCGGAACAACTCGCGCCCGACACGGGCTCGCAGAGCGATGAGGAGCTGCTTGCCTGGCTCATCTCGGCGGACCGCGCCCAGCGTGCGGAGGCGCAGGTGCGGCTGCTTCCCCGGGGTGAATCGCTGCTGCCCGGGCTCGAGTCCCTGGCCGCCGGTGCCCGAGATGACGAGGCACGGTCGGCCCTGCTCGAGTTCATCCAGCTCCTGACGAGGCGAAGGGTCCACCCCGAACTGCTCGGCGGCCATCCGGAGCTCAGCGCGCTGAGCGCGAAGGCCGTGGCCCGAGGCCAGGGGCTCGTGGCCTTCTGGGAGGTGGAGCCCGCTCCACGCGAACTCATCGAGGAGCAGCCGGTGGTGCTCTGCGGCAACGATGGCCGCCCCGTCTCACGGCTGCGCATCGAGGGACGGAGGCTCCAGGAGCTGAGAGACAAGCTGGCAACGCTCGGCGGACTGGCGCTGCCCGGTGTCGAGCGGCTCCTGGCGTCACCCTCCGCCACCGTCCGTCTCCAGGGAGTCGTGCTCACTGCGGCGCTGGGACTTCGCCCGATCCAGGCGACGCTCGAACGGCTGCGGAATGATCCAGGAGAGGTCGAGCTGGATGCGCGTTACGAGGCCTCGGACCTCGCCGTGAAGGCGGGCCGGGCGTCGTGGCGGTCCAGGGTTTCAATCTCCCAGCGAGCGTCCCTGGTGGCACGGAGGCTGGATGCAGTTGGGCGGCAGGTCCGTGAGGACGACAAGCCGCTGTACCGCATCGAGGATGGAATCGTGGAGTGGCTTGGCGGCATACGGAAAACCGGGGCGGCGGATGACAACCCGAGCCTCTTCGACATGCTGTCGGGGGATCTCATCAACGGTCTTCGCCAGGGTGGCGGCATGGACGCCACGGATGCGCAGCAGTACTGGAACCGGGTCAGGCCAGCGTGGCGCTTGTTCTGGATGACGGTCGGCGCCAGGGTGGATGACTACAGGCGGGAGGACTGGTTCGCGCTCCTCGACAGCCGGAACGGCTACCAGCTCCGCCAGGAGCCTGGCTCCGGAGATGAGGCCGTCCTCCGCATTGAGGCCCCCGTGGGCGTGGAGGCGGAGGTTGTCGCCTTTCCCACGGTCCCCAACGACGCGGTCGTGGTCCAGCGGGGAGTCCTTCCCCTCACACTTTCTTTCAAGGAGCCGGTCTACACCCTCGGCATCCGGCTGCGGTCGGGAGGGGACTGGGTGGACTCGGGACCGTTCTTCGCTCCGCGCAAGGGAGCCCGGATGACGGTCTGGCTGCAGCCGGAGTTCTTCCAGCGCTACCTTAAGGAGCGCGCGGCGCGGCGCTGAGCTGCTTGAAATCCGCGTGACAACTTCGACGGATGCATTGCGCACGCGCGAAGCCGCGGGCACAAGGCGCGCGGCGGTTGCCAGGCGCACTCCCGTGCCGGCCACCGTTCCCCGGAGGGGAAATGTCACGCTTGTGCATCATCGTCGCGGCCGTATGGCTCGCGGCCTGTAACACCCAGGTTGCCAGCCCAGCGGAGCAGGTGGTCCAGGGTGAGCTCGAGGTCCGGGTCGTGGACGCGCCGTCGTTCACGGCGTCTCATGAGGAGTATTTCCTCGTCGTCGGAGGCCAGCGCCTGCCGCTGGCCTTCACCGGTGGCGTACCGGAGGGTCTGCGCGGCGGTCAGCGGGTGACGGTGCGCGGGGCCCAGGGAGGGCAGCGCTTCATGGCCCGGACCGTGGAGGTGGACCGCCACGCCTCGGCCATGCAGGCCACTTCGGGCGGGTGCGGCGTCACGGGCGTGCAACGCAGCCTCGTCATCCTCGCGGCCTTCCCGGGCATGCCCCAGCCCGCCGCCACGCCGCAGGGCATCCATGACGCGTTCTTCTCCACCACGCAGCGCTCGCTGGCGACCTACTGGAGCGAGGTGTCCGGGGGCCGCACCACGACCACGGGCGCCGTGCGGGGCTGGTACACGCTGGACCGCGCCTATTCCTGCTCGGAGACGGACGCGATGCGCGACGCGGCCGTGCGGGCTGCGGACGCGGACGTGGACTTCCGGCAGTACGACCGCATCTTCATCGTCCACCCCAATCCCTCACAGGGCTGTGCCTACGCGGGACAGGCCACCTTGTCCTGCGGGCAGGTCGCGACGGCGGATGGCACCGTGACGGCCTCCGTGACCTGGCTCGTCGCGGACTGGATGACGAACCACGACACCGCCGTGAAGCTGGTGACCCATGAGGCCGGTCACAACCTGTCACTGAACCACGCGGGCTCGCGCGACTTCGGCGCGGAGCCGCTGGGCATGCCGGGCACCCTGGGGACCATCGACGAGTACGGGGACCGCTTCTCGTCGATGGGTGATTGGAACCTGGGCCACTACGCGGCGCCGCACAAGGCGCGCATCGGCTGGCTGGCGTCCTCCTCGGTGGCCCGGGTGGATGGCACGGACGGCACCTTCACGCTCGCGCCGGTGGTGGCGTCCGGTGGCCTGAAGGCGCTCCAGGTGCGCAGGCGCCCGGGCGTCAACGACTGGCTGTGGGTGGAGTACCGCCGGCCCGTGGGGCTCTACGAGTCGACGCTGGCGTCCCAGGTGTTCGGCGGCGCGCTCATCCACCTGGCGGACGCGGACACGCGGGATGGCACCCACCTGCTCGACTTCACGCCGGGGACGTCCTCCTGGAACGACCCGGCCCTGCTGCCGGGCACGACGTGGAACGACCCGTACAGCGACCTCTCCCTCACGGTGGATGCGGCGACGCCTACGGGGCTGACGGTGCGCGTCCAGTACCGCACGACGACCTGCGTGCAGGCCGCGCCCGAGGTGCGGGTGACGCCTCTGGCGCCGGCCATCTGGCCCGGAGCGCGGCCGGAGTTCGCGCTGGAGTTGATCAACCGGGATTCGGCCGGCTGCGGCCCGAGCACCTTCCAGCTGTCCCCCATCGTTCCAACGGGCTGGGGCTTCGACCCGCTGCCCGCGCAGCGCACGCTCGCCGCCGCCAGCTCCGGCATGCTGGGCCTCCAGACGTATGTGCCCTACAGCGCGCCGCTCGGGCTCTACGCGGCGGGCGTCACAGTCACGAGGGGCAGTCAGAGCGTGCAGGGCACGGCCACGGTGGAGGTCGTCGAGCGCTGCATCGCGACGCCGCCCACGCTGACGCTCTCACCGGCGAATGTGACGGCGGCCCCGGGAGAGGACGTCACGTGGACTGTGAGCGTCACCAACAACGACTCCGCTTCGTGCAATTGGGTCTGGTACGACTTCGGATCCACGCTGCCGGAAGGCTGGGACACGGCCTGGTCCGAATGGGGCGTCAACCTGCCGCCGGGCGGCGACTCCACCTTCACGATGACGAAGACGGTGCCTCCAGGCGCGCGAGGCACCCACACGGTGGACCTGAGCATCTACCAGGAGGACTTCGGCCTCGCGGCCAGCGCCACGGCCACGGTGAACGTGGCCAGCAGCGCACGGTGACGGAGGCGGCGGTGGGATGGGCAACCGTGGCAGAGTTCGCGGTGGCCGTTCGACGTCAACCCATTCCGGGAGGCTTTCATGAGAGGCTTTGTGAAGAAGACGGGACAGACCCTGCTGGCCGTCGTCGCGGGGACCGCATTGTCATTCAGCGCCACGCAGGCCCTCACGCCAGCCCCGGAGGCCCCCGCGTCGTACGAGTGCTCCGCCTGCATCGCGCAGTGCATCGAGCTGAACTTCAGCTCTGGCTGGTGCACGCGCACGGAGTGCTACTGCTACTGAGCCCGTGGCCCTGAGGCTCCGCCCTCGGTGAACGGGCTGGAGGGGGCCACCCGGCCTCCAGCCCGTTCTCGCCGCTTGCTTCTGCTAGAGGAAGGGCAGGAGTGCTTCAATCGTTTCCCAGTTCTTCGTCCATTTTTGGTGAAACGCCTGGCAGTGTTCGCAGGGCTCCGGAAGTGCCTGGGTGTTGGGAATGATGGATGTTTCGATGAAACAGTCGAACAGCTTCTGAGCCCTGAGGCCGCCGAGGATTCCCGTCTCAGCGAACGAGTGATACCGCATCTGGCTCAGGAGCATTTCCAGTCGCTCCTTGCTGCGAGCCAGGCGGCGGATGGTCGCTCCGTTGGGCCCCGCCAGATGGTCTTTGGCTGACTTGAGCGTTACTCCATTGTAGGTCTTGTACTTGGAAGCACCGCCGTTGATTGCCTGCTGCCCAGGGTGCTCGCCGAAATCCAGAATGTTGCATCCATTGGCTTTCAGGTATGGGGCCAGCCGCTTTGCTGACGGGGCCAGGGCGATGACGAGCGGCGCGTCTTTGACTTCAGACAGCAGGCGCTTCTTGTTGGCGTCCGTGTCCACGTCGCTGACGTTTGGGCTGGTCTTGTTGTTGCTATCGCTTTTGTACAGGGCTTTGCTGTACGCATTGGCGATCCGGTACTGGTACCGGCAAGTAGACGGGAAGACTTCTGGAAGCAGACTGTGGAGGGACGCCAGGATGCGATTGAGGGCCAGCCCTGTATCGCCAGTTGCTGGGCGTTTCGCTTTCTCCTCATCCTTTCCTGGCGCTGCCAGGATGAACGCAGGCAGCCCGGCTACGCCGTCGTTCCGGTGCATCTCGTGGCTGCAGTCATACGAGCATGGGCATTGCATCGTCATTCCTCATGGCTACAGCGACATGATGCCAGAACCAGGTGCCTTCTCCAGTCAGGGGGGCACCAGGCATGGCCCTGGCTTTGCCAATCAGAGGATTGTTTTTTCTGGAATCGGAGTAGACATGCGTGGGGCGCCCCCGCGCCGCCTGTCATTCGCGTCCGCCCCGCGCGGACGGAAGGTCCCTGATGAAGCGGATTGAAATGCTCTCCTCGCTGCTCTGCGTCCTCCTGCTCTGCGTGCCAGGGCTCGCGCGTGCGCAGACGACCGCCTCGCTGTGGAGCGGCACCACGGCGCCGTCTCCCGCGCAGCTCGATTCGGACATCACGCCCGTGGAAGTGGGCGTGCGCTTCCAGAGTTCGGCGTCCGGTGTCCTCGACAAGGTTCGCTTCTACCGGGATCCCCTCGTGCCCCTCTCCCGGTGCGAGGTGCACGTGTGGAGCGCGAGCGGCGCACTGCTCGCCACCAGCGTCTGGGTGGGCGAGGGCGGGCCGCACGGGGGTTGGGTGACGCTGGATCTCTACCCGGACATCCCCCTGGCGGCGGACACCGAGTACGTCGTCTCCTACTTCGCGCCCCAGGGGCGCTACACCGTCACCGAGGACTTCTTCGCCAGCGGCTACAGCGCCGGAGTCCTGTCGGTGCCCGCGAGCGGCGGCGTCTATGCCTACGGGCCGAGCGGCACCTTCCCCACGGAGACGTGGAACAACTCCAATTATTGGGTGGAGCCGCTGGTCAAGATGTCGCCTCCGGAGACGCCGCTTTTCGCGCGGGCCTATCCCGGCAACAACGCCGCCGCGGTGCGCTGGGATGCCGCGTCGGGGGCGCGGACGTATTCAGTCCTGCGCGCCACGGCCGAGGCCGGGCCGTACCAGCAGGTGGCGTCGGGCCTCACGCGGACTGCGTGGCTGGACACCTCCGCCACGAATGGCGTCGCGTATTTCTACCAGGTGCGCGCGTCCAACACGTACGGCACCAGCGCCGCGTCGTACCGGGCCCCGGTGACGCCCGCGCCCACCGCCTATCGCCTGTGGCAGACACCGCCCTCCGGCGTCTTCGCGTCCGATGACACGGCCGGCGTGGAGCTGGGCGTGCGCTTCAAGAGCGAGGTGCCGGGCATCATCGACGCCGTGCGCTTCTACCGGGACCCGGGCGCGCCGCTGGAGGAGCGCGTGGTGCACCTGTGGGACGCGCAGGGCGTCCTGCTGGCCACGGGCATCTTCGTGGGGGAGGGCGGGCCGGGCAGCGGCTGGCAGACGGTGGACCTGTATCCGGACGTGGCCGTGCAGGAGAACACGCCGTACACCGTGTCGTATTACGCGCCGGCGGGTGGCTACACCGTGGCCTCGCAGGCCTTCGTCATCCCGTACTACGCCCAGCCGCTGCACGTGGAGGCGGACGGTGGCGTCTTCGCCTACGGGCCCGAGGGCACCTTCCCCACGCTGAGCTGGGAGAGCTCCAACTATTGGGTGGAGCCCGTCTTCCGCGTCCGCTGAGCTATCGTTCAAGAAGGAGCCCTGCACGAACCCAAAGCGTGCGGTCGTGGCCTGTGTCGCGGTGCTGCTCCTCGCGGGCTGCGCTCACGAGCCGGAGTCCTCCAATGCATCCGCCTGGAACCCGCGAATGTCGAATGCCGGGACCCCCTGGAGCAGGTCCAGCGCGCCATGTCCCCGTGATGGGAACACGTCCGGGCCCGGAGCGCGCTCAAAGCGCCAGGAGCACCTCCACCTGCGTCTGAAGCAGGCGGGCCTCTTCCTGCCTGCCGAGCTGGAGGTAGAGCGCGGCCGCGTCCCGGCGCTCCTGGATTTCGCGCTGGATGAGCGCATCCACCGTCTCCGGAGACAGGAGCAGCCGGGCCACTTCGCCACTGCCGAGGCCCACCGTGCCGCCCGCGATGCCGCCACCGGCCGGTGCAGGCGCGACGCGGATGTCGGGCGCCTCGGCATTGTCGATGGCGGCGAGCGCTTCCCGAAGCACCGCGGAGGCGGCGGCGTTCCGGGTGCGCAGTGCCTCTTTCATCGCGGCACGCAGCGTGGTCTTCCATTCAGCGACGGTCCTCATTTGCATACGCTAACCAGGAATGGCCCTTCTTCCATGAAATCGTGATGTGTGAGATTCCATCGCCAGTCTTTCCCCCCCAAGGAGTCTCAATGCTTCGACATGCATCACGATGGGTCACGACGTGGGTCGTGGGTTTCACCTGCCTCCAGCTGGGCTGTAATCCTTCTCAGCCGGAGACACCGCGCACCGACGAGGCCGCGCAGCCGCTGCTGACGGGGGAGCGCGCCCTCTTCGGTGACTCCGCGGTGCCGGCCGTGGCGGCCGCGAATGACAGCGGCGCGGTGGAGCTGGGCGTGCGCTTCCGCAGCGACGCTCCGGGCCGCATCATGGGCGTGCGCTTCTACAAGGGCGCGGGCAACACCGGCACGCACACCGGCAGCCTGTGGACGGCGTCCGGTTCGCTGCTGGCCACCGCCACGTTCCAGAACGAGACGGCCTCCGGCTGGCAGGAGGTGCGCTTCGCCACGCCGGTCACCATCTCCGCCGACACGAACTACGTCGTCTCGTACTACGCGCCCGCGGGGCACTACGCCGTGACGAGCAACGGCTTCGCGTCCGCGCTGGATGCGCCGCCCCTGCACGCGCCCGCGAGCGGGACGGGCGGCGGCAACGGCCTCTACCGCTGCGGCACGAGCGGCTTCCCCGCCGACAGCTACCAGGCCAGCAACTACTGGGTGGACGTGGCCTTCCAGCCCAATGACACCACGCCCCCGGCGGCGCCCACGAACGTGGCGGCGACGCCCAACTCGCCGACCGCCATCGACCTGACCTGGTACGCGTCCGTGGACGGCTCGGGTGAGACGCAGGGCAACGCGCGCTGGCACCTGGTCTACCGGGGCAGCCAGCTCATCGCGGAGCTGCCCGGCACCACCACGAGCTACCGCGACACGGGCCTGACGCCCTCCACCGCGTACTCCTACTCCGTGCGCGGCCGTGACGCCGCCGGCAACGTGGGGCCCGCGTCCGCCACCGTCACCGCCACCACGCTCGCGAGCACCAGCAACTGCAACCCCTGCAGCTTCTGGAACGTGGTGACGGGGGATCCGCACGGCATCAACGGGGACGCCACGCCGGCGGAGGTGGGCCTGCGGTTCCACTCGGACGTCGCGGGCACGGTGACGAAGGTCCGCTACTACAAGAGCGGCGCGAACACCCCTCCGGCCGTGGGCCACCTGTGGAGCGCCACCGGCACGCTGCTGGGCACCACCGTGACGGCGCCCGTGGAGAGCGGCTTCGGCTGGCGCGAGCTGGCGTTCCCGACGCCGGTGAGCATCGCCGCGAATACGACCTACGTCGTGTCGTACTTCGCGCCCGGGGGCTACTACGGCATCACGTCCAACTACTTCACCAGCGCGGGCGTGGACATGCCGCCCCTGCACGCCCCGTCCGCCCTGACGCCGGGGGGCAACGGCGTGCGCCATCTCAACGGCAGCGCCTTCCCCACGGAGACCTATTACAACGCCAACTTCTGGGTGGACGTCGCCTTCGTGCCCGCGACGGGTGACGCGTCCCCGGTCGACGTGTCCGTGCGGCATGACTTCCCCGCCGGGACGGGCGTCCGGGGCGAAGCGCTCGACTACGACATCACGGTGACGAACCACGGCACGCGGACGGCCACCAACCTCACGCTCGACGTCCCCGTTCCCGCCGGACTCGCGCCCTTCGCCTTCTACCCGACCACGTCGGCGGGCTCGTGCGGCTACTGGACCAACGACGTCATGCACTGCGAATTCACGAGCCTGTCCGCCGGGCAGAGCGCCGTCGTCCGCATGACGCTGGTGCCTTCCGTCGCCGGCACGTTCCAGTTCCAGGCCATCGTCACCGCCTCCGAGACGGACAACGTGCCGGGCAACAACACGAGCACGCTGAGCATCCCCATTGGCGCCTCGACGAACCTGGTCACCTTCGATGGATTCGACGGCGCGGACGCGGCCATCACCGGTGCCCACGGCCCCTTCTACTTCGTGCAGAACAAGTGGTACCTCGGGTCGCCCTGGGGCGGGTTCACCACGCAGAGCATCTCGTTCAATGGCGGGGGCGTGAACCAGGGGCAGCTGAGCATCTACGGGGCGCGCACCGTCGTCGGCCTGGATGCCTTCACCTGGGACTCGGGCGCGACGCTCACCCTGAGCTGCTTCAACCAGCCCACGCGCACCTTCAACCTGACGCCGGGAGAAGTGACCCACGTGGTGACGAACTGGCAGGGCTCCTGCTCGTCCGTCACCTTCGCGACGTCGAACGGCTGGGACACGAACTTCGACAACATCCAGCTGTCGCCGCTGCCTTGATTCGTTGATGCGTTGATGGGGACGGCCCCCTGAGGTGTTCAGGGGGCCGTGCCCAGGGCCCAGTGGCGATTCAAGGTCCACCCCAGGAAGCACCGGGCTCCCGGGGGCGCGTCCTTCATCCGTCCTCCGCTCACCACGTGGCGCAGCCCGAGCATGGCGGGCGCGAGCCGCTGGGGCAGCTCACCTCCGCGCTGCGAGAGCCGGGCCTCCACCTCCTGGAGGAAGGCCGGATGGGTGGCCTCGGGCCGCAGCGAGAGGAAGAACAGCATGTGCCGCCAAGCATAGGCGGCGTTCTTGAGGTTCCGGAGCCTGGAGTGGTACCCGGGCGGCCGCGCCTCCAGCAGCTCGCACACGCGCGTGAAGCAGCGGAGCGCCAGCGCCTCCAGCTGGGGTTCGAGCACGGGCCGCAGGTCCAGGGCCTCCACCAGCGTCGCCAGATTGTGGGTGGTGAGGATCTGCGCCTGCTCGATGATCCGTCCGTTCGCCGCGGGGCTCCACCGCGCGCTGTCTTCGCCATCCTTCGCGCGGGCCGTGCACAGGGCCGCGAAGGCCTCCGAGGTCCTGGCCTCATGCCTCGCGTGCTTCGAGGCGTTCATCTCCCGCAGCCCGGAGGGCAGGTCGTAGTAGCGCGCGTACAGCGTCCCCGCGAGCAGCTCCTGCGCCTGCTGTGCGGCCTCCAGGAACTTCTCCGTGAAGGTGCCCATGAAGATGTCCGCGGCCAGCTCGTCCACCACCGGCACCTGGAGGCCGGCGCTCTTGAGCAGGGCCCGGACCTCCTGGAGCAGCTTGTTGGGCAGGAGCACCTCCGGGAACGCGCCCAGCGTGAGCCGTAGCAACTGCTCCAGGGTCTGCCTGGATGCCGACTCCTGCGTGAGTCCTTGCTTCCGGTACGCGTCGATGGCGGCCACCCACGGCAGCTCCTCCAGCTTCACCTGGGACTCCAGGTTCAAGAGCAGCAGCGAGCGGCGCCGGCGGAAGGCCGTGTACAGGGCCGCGTAGAGCGCGCGCAGGGAGGGCTGCGAGATGCCGAGCGCCCGGACCTGCGCGGACAGCTGCGGCACGACGCGGGCGAGCGTCTCGCTGGAGCGGATGAGGCGCTGCTCGACCAGCGTCTCCACGGGGGCGTTCAGGGAGAGCCGCACCTTGCGCTCGATGCTGGCGGGGATGGCGAAGCCCTTCACGGGCGCCATCAGGGCCTCGAGTGAGTCGAGCCCGGCATCCCCGGGCAGTCCGTCCAGCCGGCGCAGGGTCTCCCGGGCGAAGTCCACGACGCTCGGGCGCTCCAGCAGCTCCCGCTGCTTCGTGCGAAGGGCGTCCAGACGCTCGGAGCCCGGAAGGCCACGCGCCTGGGTGATGGCGTCGAGGATGCCGCGCACGCGCCGCGCCTGTCCTGGGAGGATTGTCATGCGCGCGTGGACGACGTCCTTGAGCACGGTGAGGAGCCGGCCGAAGGAGAGCTGCGGCTTGCGGGGCCAGGCGCAGAGGGTGTGCTTCGTGAGCGCGCCGTCGATGTCGGAGAGCAGGGTGTGCGTGCGCTGCTTGAAGTCCGCGTCGAGCTGGAAACCCAGGGGCGCTTCGCGCAACGCCCCCGCCCAGAGCGCCACGAGGCGGTCATACAGGGGCGTCCAGACCCTCGCGGACTCCCACTGGCGCTGGAGCGCGGGGCGCGCGCGGACCTGCTTGAGCGCCGCTCGCGTCGCTTCCACCTCGCGCACATGGACGAAGGCCGTGTCCGACTGGGGCGTCGTGGCCGGCACCGGGTAGAAGCGCAGGCGCGGGAAGAATGGCGCCAGCTGGTCGAGCAGGCTTCGCGCGCGCTCCGCCTGATCATGGTCGAGCAGCCACGCCACGACGAGCAGCGCGCCCTCCTCGGGGACCTGGATGCGATAGCCGCCCGTCTGGAGCATTCGCCGCAGCTCCGCGAGCCCCTCCTCGCCCAGGTACCACGCGTTCAGCACCGCTCGCGCGCTGCCCGTGTCGTCGTCCCGTTGGAGCCGGGACAGCAGGGCCTGCTCATGCGGTTGCAGGTCCCCTTCCGCCAGCAGGCGCCCGGTGGCGAAGCCGCCCTTGGCGACCTCCAGCGTCGCCCAGGAGGGGACCTCCGCCACGGGCACGCGGGAGCCGATGGCCAGCGTGCCCTGGAGCATGCCGGAGAAGACCTCCGTCCAAGCACGCACCTTGTCCTGCGCGCGGGCCCGCGCTTCCGCGTCCGGGTGCTCCTGGGTCGTCTGGAGCGCCCGGGCCAGCTGCCCGAGCGGATACTGCGTTCCAACGACTACCTCGCGGCTGCCATCATCCTTGCGGTCCACCGGGCCCCCTCGCGGCCAGACATTGCGTCGGCCACCGACAGTTTCACCCGGGAGGTTCCTGACAGGGAGCCCGATTCCACCTTTGAGCCGCCCCGGACCTGGTGGTCCGTCGGACAGCAGCCGAAGGTGTCCTCGTCGTGCTCACGCAGGTGGGCCGAGGCGCCGGGGATGGGCAGGCAGAGCTCGATGGTCTTCGAGCCCGGCTGGTCGGGCGGCGCGTGGTGGCAGATGCGGACCTTGTCGCCGTGGGGGCCGCAAGCCACCGGGCAGTGAGGAGGCGGGCAGTGCGGCCCGCCGTCATGTCCACCGCCCTCACCGCCCATCGCGGACACCTCGTTCTGCGGGGAGAAGGAATCCGACAGTTCCTCCTCGGTGCTCGCTACGGCCTGGCCGCAACCCACGGACAGCGCCACGCCTACAACTGCGCGGAGTGCGCGGGGCGGGAGACCGGCTCCATGGACGCGTGCGCGGGGTGGACGACCGGCTCCTCCATGGGGGCGGGAGGCATGAGGCCCGCGCCCAGCAGCGCACCCTCGAGCGAGCCGTGCAGCCGCTTCTCGAGCAGGTGCTGCGTCAGCGGCTCCATCGCGGCCTCCAGGTGGGGCGGCACCTTCACCAGGGCCAGGTGCGAGCCTCGCACGGCGAGGAACTCCGCCAGGTACTGGAGCGTCGCCACACCGGCGGCGTCCACCAGCGACACCCGCGCCAGGTCCACGACCACCAGCTTCGCCCAGGGCGGACCCTCGACGAGGTCGTAGAGCTTCAGGTGGTTGATGAACAGGATGGGCCCGTCCACGCGCGCGACCAGCAGGTCCAGCGCCTCGGGGGCGTTGGGCGCTTCCGGCGGCTGCATGTGCAGGCCGCGCTGCAGCTGCGACACGTCCTCCACCCGCTGCACCTCCAGCCGCAAGGCGCCATGGCGCCGCACGTAGAGGAGGCTCGCCAGCGCGAGCCCGGCCCCGATGCCGGCGAACACGTTGAACACTGCAATGCCCAGCGCGGTGACGAGCACCACGCTCAACGTCGACTTGGACTGATTCCACATGGCAACAAGGCCCTCCAGATTGAGCAGGCGCACCCCCACGACCAGCAGGATGGCGGTGAGTGCGGCAATGGGGATGCGAGCCACCAGCGACGCGAGCATCGCCATGGCCACGAAGAGCCACAGGGCGTGCAGGACGGAGGCGGCGCGGGTGCGGGCACCCGCTTGAATGGACGCGCTGGCGCGCACGATGGCGCCCATCACCGGGAAGCCGCCGAACACGCCGGCCGCCATGTTCGCCAGACCCTGCCCGATGAGGTCCTGGTCCAGGTCACTGTGCGTGCGCGCACCGGTGAGCGCATCAAGAGAACTCGTCGCGAGCAGCGAGCCGAGCGACGCCAGCAGCGCGAGGCCCAGGGCCGCCGGCAGGAGGCTCGCGAAGTGCACGCCCTCGAAGGACGGCAGCGAAGGCATGGGCAGCGAGCGCGGCAGCGCGCCCACAGCGTCGTAACCCGCCCCGAGCGTGACCATCAGCACGGTGCCGAGCGTCAGCCCCACCAGCACCGCGGGGATGCGCTTGTGCACGCGGGGCAGGGCCACCATGGCCAGCGCCGTCAGGGCTCCGGCGGCGACCCCGAGCCAGCCCACGTGAGCGCCCCAGGTGCGCTGGGTCACGAGCGCCACGGCGTTCGCGTGCGTGTCCTCCACCGCGAACAGCCTGGGCAGCTGTGTGTTGAGGAGCAGGAGCCCGATGCCCACCGTGAAGCCCATCACCACCGGGCGGGGGATGAGCCGCGCGAAACGCCCGGCGCGCACGAGCCCCAGCACCACCTGGATGGCGCCCGCGAGCACCGTGGCGATGGCGAGCCCCGCGGCCCCATGCGCCGCCACGATGGCCGCGGCCAGGGGCAAGAGCGCCGCCTCCGGGCCGGTGACCTGGTAGCGGCTGCCACTGAGCAGACCGCCCACGACACCCGCCACCACACCGGAGACAAGGCCCACGCTCGCGGGCAGGCCCGCGGCGGTCGCGAGCGCGACGTTGAGCGGCAGGGCCACGCACGCCACGCTGAGGCCTGCGGCCGCGTCGGCTGGCAGGCTGCTGGGCTTCACCATCTCGCGCCAGCTTTGGAGGAGCTCGCCCGTACGCCGGGTCGAGAAGGGTCGCTTGGAGAGAGCGGTCGTCGAACGCATGGTGGACGGCCTCTTACAGATGCCGTGCCACGGGCTCTCCCAGAGGGAAGCGGATGCCGCCTGTCGGTCCAGCCCTTCAGCCCTCCTGTCGGCTCCGGCCGACACTGTCGGGACCGGCGGACGGCCGTGCGAAGGGCCGGGCCGCGCCCTCGGGCGCGCGCTAGATTGCGCGCCATGTTGGTGCTTCGACTGCGCGCCCGGCTCCTGTTGTCCTACGCGGTGGTGACCGCGCTGCTGGTGGCGGCGTTCTCACAGATGGCCGTGGGCCTCATGCACACCCACGAGGTGGTGGCGAGCGTGGGGCACGAGGAACTCGCGGCCTTCGAGCGCGAGCAGCGCGTGTACGTCGCGGCCTGGGCGCTCGAGCTGGCGGTGCGGCGGGGCGTGGTGGCCTGCGAGCAGCACGAGGACAGCGCGGCCTCCGTGCACCGCGCTGTCGCCAGCGCACGCCAGGACCTCCAGACCGCGCTCGGCGCCGGCACGGAGCAGCTGGAGGCGGGCTTTCGCGCGAGCGCCCAGGACTACGTGCAGTACGCCCTGCAGCTGGAGCAGGCCGGCACCTGTGAGTCGATGCTGTCATTTCCCCTGAGGGAGCGGCGGCTGCACCTGGACGAGGTCCTGACCACGGTGTGGTCCGAGCGCACGCGGGACATGCGCCTGGCCATCCAGGCGAAGGAGGACCATGCGCGCTCCATCGGCTCGGCGGCGCTGCGCTCCGGTGGGCTCTTCGGCCTGCTGGGCATCCTCGCCGCGGGAGTGCTCGCCCTGTCGCAGGCGCGCGCGGTGTCGAACTCGGTGGCGCTGCTCTCCACGCATGCGCGCCGCATCGGCCAGGGGGACTTCAGCCCGCTGCCTCCATTGCGCGGCCCCGAGGAGTTGCGCGCGCTCTCGCTGGACCTGGACCGCATGCGCGGCCGCCTGGCGGAGCTGGATCAGCTCAAGAGCGCTTTCGTGGCGTCGGTGTCCCATGACCTGCGCACGCCGCTGGCCCGGGTGCGCGAGGCGCTGTCGCTGCTGGGGGATGGCAGCACGGGGCCCCTGACGACGCAGCAGGCGCGCGTGGTGAAGCTCGCCCAGGCGGCGTGCGAGCGTGAGATCCGCATGGTGACGTCCGTGCTGGACCTGTCGCGCGTGCAGTCCGGCCAGCCGCTGCAGCGCAATGCCGGGGCCTCGGTGGAGCAGATCGTCCAGAACGTCCTCCAGGACCTCGCCTTCGAAGCGGACGAGCGCAAGGTCCAGCTGGTGTACGAACCCGCCGCGAAGCCCGTGCGCGCGCCCATGGATACCGCGCTCGTTGAACGCGCCCTGTCCAACCTGGTGAGCAACGCCATCTCCGTCTCCAGCGCGGGCAAGACGGTGCGCATCTCGTGTGAGCTGGTGGGCCGCAAGCGCCCGGGCGCCGCCAGCTCCGTGCCGGCGGTCCAGCTGTCCGTTTCGGACGAGGGCCCGGGCGTGCCCGCGCACGCGCGCGAGTGGATCTTCCGCCCCTTCGCGAGCCTGGAGGTCGGCGGGCGCCGCAGCACGGGGCTGGGCCTGACCATCGCGCGTGAGATGATCACCGCGCACGGAGGCGAGCTGTCGCTCGCGGAGACCTCCGGGCCTGGAGCCACCTTCATCTTCTGGATTCCCCTCGAGGACCCCGCGTCCCCTGGAGCCCGCCTTGACGCCTGAACCCACCGGCCCGCAGCCCCACGTGCTCCTGGTGGACGATGACCTCCAGTTGGCGGAGCTCATGTCCATGCGGATGACCTCCCGCGGCTACCGCGTGACGGTGGAGGGCGAGGGCAAGGCCGCCCTGCGCAGGCTGTCGCAGGAGCGCGTGGACGCGATGGTGCTCGACCTGCGCCTGGAGGACATGGACGGCATGGACGTCCTGCGGGCCGTGCGGCAGCGGGCCCCCGAGCTGTCCGTCATCATGCTCACCGCGCACGGCTCCATCGAGACCGCGGTGCAGGCCATGCAGGAGGGCGCCTACGGCTTTCTCACCAAGCCGTTCCACGACCACGAGCTGATGCAGAAGCTCACGCACGCGCTCGAGCGCTCGCTCTTGCGCCGCGAGGTGGCCGAGCTGCGGCGGCGCATGGGCGAGGACGGTGAGCCCCTGCTCCTGGGCGTCAGCGAGGCCATCTCCCGCGTACGCGAGGTGCTTGCCCGCATCGCCCCCACGGACGCCACCGTCCTGCTCACCGGCGAGAGTGGCACCGGCAAGGAGCTGGCGGCGCGGATGCTCCACGTGCTCTCACGCCGCAACGCGGAGCGCTTCGTCGCCGTCAACTGCGGCGCACTTCCTCCGGAGCTGCTGGAGAGCGAGCTGTTCGGTCACGTGAAGGGCGCGTTCTCCGGGGCCGTGCGCGAGCGCGAGGGCCTGTTCGGCGCGGCCAACGGCGGCACGCTGTTCCTGGATGAGATTGGCGAGGCGTCCCCGTCCGTGCAGGTGAAGCTCCTGCGCGTGCTGCAGGAGCAGCGGCTCACGCGCGTGGGCGCGGACGTGGAGGAGCCCGTGGACGTGCGGGTGGTCGCCGCCACCAACCGGGACCTGTCGGAGGAGGTGGCCGCGAAGCGCTTCCGGCAGGACCTCTACTTCCGGCTGCACGTGGTGCCCATCGAGCTGCCGCCCCTGCGCGAGCGGGTTGAGGACATCCCGCTGCTCGCGCAGCTCTTCCTGGAGCGCACGGCGAACCGCTATGGCCTGCGCCCGCCGCGCCTGGCGCCCGCGACGGTGGAGCTGCTGCAGCGCTATGGCTGGCCCGGCAACGTCCGGGAGCTCATCCACGAGATGGAGGCCGCGGTGCTCCTGGCCGGCGCGGACGAACTGCAACCGCGGCATGTGCCCCGGCTGGGGCAGGCGCTGGAGCGGGCCCCCGTGGAGAGCACGCAGCTGCCTGGCGTCCCCGTCGGGACCGGGGACCTGCCCTCGCTGCGCGAGGCCCGCGACGCCTTCGAGCGCGCCTACCTCGCGGAGGCCATGCGCCGCAGCAACGGCAGCGTCAGCGCCGCGGCGCGGATGGCCGGGCGCAACCGGAGCGACTTCTACGACCTGCTCAAGCGGCACGGCCTGTCCGCCGCTGACTTCAAGGCGACCTCGTAGGACGCGCGTCCAGGACCACCTGTCCGTCCTTCATCACGAAGCGGACCTGCATCAGTGCCTGGAGGTCCTTGAGCGGATCCCCCTCCACCGCGAGCAGGTCCGCGCGCTTGTCCGGAGTGAGCGAGCCCACCTGGTCCTGCATGCGCAGCAGCTCCGCGGCGTTCACGGTCGCGGCGCGCAGGATGTCCACGGGTTTGAGCCCCGCCTCGGTATAGGCGACGAACCACTTCACGCTGGCCTGGCCTCGCGTCATTCCTGGCATCACGGTGTACATGTCCGAGCCCGCGGCGATCCGGACACCCGCGGCCACCGCGCGGCGAAGGCGCTCCTGGGCCCTGGCCATGTTCTTCCTGCAGCGCTCCTTCATCTGGCGCCGGCGCTCCGCGTCGCCGGTCTGGGTATCGAAGAAGTCACACGCGTCCATCGGGCCATCCGTCGGCACCAGGAAGATGCGCTTGCGGACCATGGGGGCCAGCACGTCATCGGGGAGGGAGTACCCATGCTCGATGGAGTCGGCGCCCGCCTGGACCGCGATGCGGATGCTCGCGTCGGTGGTGGTGTGCGCCGCCACCGGACGCTTCATGCGGTGGGCCTCCTCGACGATGACCTTCAGCTCCTCCAACGAGAGGAGGTTGTGCCCGTTGTCGACGATGACCTTGATGCAGTCCGCGCCGTCCACCAGCGCCTGCCGCACGGCGCGCCGGGCCTCCTCCACGCCGGAGACGGTGACGTACTCCTGCTCGATGAGGGGTTGGGCCGGAGGCTGGAGCGTGGGGAACTGCCCGCCCTGGGGCGCGAGCGCGCGGGTGCAGGCGGAGATGCGCGGGCCCTGCACCCAGCCCCGCTGGATGGCGTTGCGCAGCGCCACATCGCCGTTGACCCCGGAGTTGCCCACGTCGCGCACCGTGGTGACACCGGCCTCGAGCATCTCGCGGCCCAGCTTCGCGCCCAGGAGCGCGCGCTCGGCGGTGCTGCTCTGGGCGACAGGGGTGAGGAGGCCGCCTCCTTCGTTCGACGGGTCGACGTCCAGCAGCAGATGGGAGTGCGCGTCGATGAGCCCGGGCAGCAGCGTGACGTCGCCCAGGTCGATGACCCGTGTCCCCGGGGGGATGGAGAGGCCGCTGCCCACGGCCTGGATGGTCGTGCCTTCGATGAGCACGACCGCGTCCGGAAGGAGCCGGTCGCTCTTCCCGTCGAAGAGCCGGGCGGCGCGCAGGGCGGTGCGCGTGGGCGGCGTCTGGCCCCATGACGGCAACGAGACGCAGCACAGGAGGAACGCTCCAAGGACAGTCGTCAAAAGGCGTCGGGAACGGCGGCTCATGATGATGGCAGCCGTACCACGAAGCCCGTGCTGTCGCCGAGTCCCAGCAGGAGCAGCTCCAGGGTCTGGCGCTCGCGCGGCGCGAGCCGCACGCCCAGGATGCGGCACATGCCGGAGCGCAGCGGAGGCGGCGGGGATAGAAAGCCGAGGCCCGTGCCGGTGTGCACGGGGCATCCGCCCGAACCGACTCAAGGAGCCCCAGCCCGTGGCGAGCGAAGGCGAACAGCAGCCGGAGCAGACCTTCACCGAGGCCATTCTCGGCAAGGGGACCCTCTCCGCGAATGGGATGAAGGGGTGGCTTCAGCTGCCCGTCAGTACGCGCGTCGTGGTGGCCACCGCCAGCTTCGCGGCCCTCCTGTTCCTGCCGTACCTGGGAGACGCACTACGGCGAGGTGGCTCGGATGATGATCGAGCGCCGCGACTACGTGTACCCCTTCTGGGAAGGCGCGCACTTCTTCTTTCGCCGCGCGCCCGCTGTGGAGGGGGGACCTGGTGACGCTGGTGCTGCTGGCCTGCGGCGCGTACCTCGCGTTCGACGCGTTTGCTCCGCGCGCGAAGCAGAAGGCGTCACCGGGCGCCCGCGCGGTGTCGCTGCTGCTGCTGTCCGGCGCGGCCACGCTGGGCGCGGTGGCGTCGCGGGCGCAGGTGTCCGCGGAGGCGCTGCTGGGGCTGGCGTTCCTGGCGGTGGCCGGCTTCCTGGGCTGGCAGTCCTCGCGCCCGGGCATGGAGGGCCGCTCTTCGCCGCGGCCGGACCAGGTGGTGACGCCCGTGGACCGGGACATCAACAACAAGTTCGTGCTGGTGACGGTCGATTGATGCGTCTGGGATTGAGGCGCGTGGCCGGTCGTCACCGGCCGGGGTCTCCTGGCTTTGGGTGACAGGAGATTCCCATCATGCTCAGACCCCTTTCGCGTTCCGTGACCGCTGTCGCGTGTTCCCTCATCCTGTCCCTGGGCCTCACGGCTTGCGGTGATGACGACATCAGCTCCGACGAGCAGGCCCGCCGCGCGTACCTCGGGCTGGACCCGTCCGTGAGCAAGGCCCTGCAGCTGGGCTTCGCCGGCTTCAACGCCGCGTCCAGCGCGAACATCCCGGCCCAGTCCACGGCGGGCGCCGCCTCCGGGACGCTGGTGGTCACCGGGCAGGTGGACCAGGGCAGCTCGGCCAACAAGGGCATGCGCCTGCGCATTGGCATGACCGGGTACTCCGATGGCGAGATTGCCCTGGGTGGGGACGAGGACCCGGTGAACATCACCTACGCTTCCAGCACGGACACGGCGGCGCAGCCGGAGCTCACCCTCCAGCTGCGCGACATCCCGGGCGGCACGTTCACCGGGACGCTCAAGGGGCCCTTCCAGATGACCGGGGACCTGGAGGGCAGCGTCACCCTGGACCTCACCCTCACGGGTGAAATCGAGGACGACGGCACCGGCCAGGTCCGCCGCACGCCGGGCAGCACCCACGTGACGGGCACCGCCACGTCCGGTGACGGCGTCTACACCGTCGACGTCACGCGGTAGCGGCCCCGCCCACCGCCAGTCCGGCCCCCTGCCCGCCAGGGCAGCCGGAAGCCCGGCGGGTTGGAATGTCGTTTCCTGAAAGTCACGAACTCCCCGTCAGGATGTCAGACGGCCTCCGTATGTTGTAGGGCATGGAGGCGATGATGCAGACGATGTTGGTGTTCGTGCCGGTGGCCCTGCTGGTGGGCGCCGTGGTGATGATTCCCCGTTCCCGCCGCCGCGTGCGCCGGTGGAAGGTCCGGGCCTAGCAGGCGGATCCGCGGTCGTCGGATCCGCCCCCCGCCGAGGGGGCAGAGCGCGATTCAGGTGCCCCGAAAACAGATGCTTGACGGGGGCGGATGGGGACGGTACAAGCCGCCTCACTGAATCACGGCGGGGCCGCGCAGGGCGGATAGCTCAGCGGTAGAGCGGCGCCCTTACAAGGCGATGGTCACAGGTTCAATCCCTGTTCCGCCCATATAGATTTTTGTGGGGAGTTAGTTCAGTTGGTTAGAACGCCGGCCTGTCACGCCGGAGGCCACGGGTTCAAGTCCCGTACTCCTCGCCACTGAGAAGGGCCCGGAATCGAAAGGTTCCGGGCCCTTCGCTTTTTCAGCCGCCATCATGGACAGCGGCCGTCCGCGGGCCCTCAGGGGCTGGAGGGCGGCGGCCAGACGGTGATGGGCTTCTGCGGCTCGCCGCGCGCCTTCACCGGAGTGGCGGGCTGCTGCGCATCCCGTGGCTGTGACGCGGGGACGGCCTCTTCCGCGACGTGGGGTTTCGACGCGGGGACGGCTTCTTCCGCGACGCGCGAATCCGCCGGACGTTCCTCCGTGAAGGCCACGGGCCGCCCGCCGCACTGGAGCCTGCGCACGCTGTTGAGGGTGTTGACCCCGCGCCTTCCCGCGAACACGTCGTCCTCCCCGGGCATGAGCAGGCTGGCCCGCGCGTTCGCATCCAGGACGTCCCGGGCCGTGGGGGCGGACACGAGGGCCCCCACGAGTCCCACCACGCCCGCGACGAGCCCGGTGACGCCAGCCACGGAGGCGGCGGTATCATTCTTGTCCACGAGCGCGACGGCCGTCCCGAGCCCCGCGGCGATTCCCCCCAGGCTCCCCAGGCTCCAGTACAGGCTGTGCCGTTGCGCGGCTTTCACGGGCTCGAGGCGCTCTTCATGTCTGCGCTGGAGCTCGGGTTCGCCCAGCCTGGCCCACAAGCCTTCGAGCGGCTCGGGTTGGTCCTTGCCCACCTTGAAGACGCCGATGCCCTCGTAGTCCTTGAAGTAATGGACCTGGTAGTTCCCGACGCCGCTCTGGGCCCTCGCCTCGATACGGGCCGGCGCGAGGTCGTACCAGTCCTCACTCTCGCATGGCGTCCGGGGCTCTCCGTTGGGCAGCGCCAGGGAGCGCCCGATCCGGGCAGGCCTTGGCGTCCCGCAGCCCACCAGCACGGTGCATCCGCAGCAGACAAACACTCCAATGATGCGTTTCACAGTCACAGGCAGCCTCGTTTCGCGGCAAGCGCCAATCGAGGGTGGGAGCCACCTCCCCCATGGAGGCTCCGACCGGACCGCACGGTATGAACAGGAGTTGCCAGCCCCCCCGGGCCCACTCTCGTGGGGAAAAGCATACGCCCGTCACGCAAGGGATTGCCAGGGAGGGAGACAATGAAAGGACCGGGGGGCTGTCCGAGACGTCGACGAAAAGACAGACGCGCTACTCGGCCGCGCTCCGGGCTTCCTGCGCAGGCACTGGCTTTTGCCCGGCGCCGTCGAGCGCCAGGTAGATGTTGAACCACGCCAGATAGGCGCGCCACGCCGGGTCGCGCTGCTCCAGCAGCGTGCGCCGCGCCTGCTCCATCCGCTGGGGCACGTTGAAGGGCATGGGCGTCCCCGCCTCGGATTGCAGCTGCGCCGCGAACCAGAGCACGTCCAGCTGGCCCGCATCGACCGGCGCGTGGGTGCGCGCCATCAGCGAGTCCGCGTGCTCCAGCGCCTTGCCCAGCCATCGAGCCGCCTGCGCGGGTTCGCGGCGGTCCACGGCGTTCTCCGCCAGCCGCAGCTCCGCCAGCGTCACCGCGCGGATGTCCTCGTCGCGGTCCAGCTCGTCGAACTGTTCCAGGAAGAGCGCGCGCCGCCGCTCCAGCGCTCGGGCGGCGGCGTCCCTGCGCCCGAGCCGCGTCTCCGCGTTGGCGCGCAGTCCCGCGGCGATGATGCGATACGCGCGCTGCACGTACTTGGGCGTGGCGTGGGCCTGCTTCAGCGTGGCCTGCACGGCGGGCGTCGACAGCTCCCGGTCCACCTGGTCCAGGTCGTCCAGCGCCCGCTGGGCCTGGTCCGCGCCCAGCGCCGCGCCACCACGGGCCAGCCGCAGCACCAGCCGGTTGCGCAGGCCCTCCTCGTCGCGAGGGCCGGCCTCGATGGGGGGCAGCGCGCGGTCGTAGAGCGCCAGGGCCCGCTCGAAGCGGCCCGCGGCCAGGTTGTAGAGGGCCGCCCGGTCCATCACCAGCGGGATGAACCGGGCCAGCTTCGGCGCGGCCTCCACGGTGGCCAGGGCCTTGTCCGCCGCCTGCGCGGCCTCCGCCTCGCGGTTGACGTGCAGGAGCGCCCGGGCCCGCGCCAGGGCCACCGACAGGCCCGCGCCGTTGTCCGTGTAGGGCAGCTTGTCCCGCTCGTCCAGGTAGCCCAGGGCGATGTGGTAGTTGCCCACCTGCGTGTGCAAGAGGCCCAGCGCGCCCAGCAGCATCGCCTTGTAGCGCGCGTTGTTGCGCACCAGGTCCAGGGCGACCAGGTAGTGGCGGTTGGCGCGCTCGGCGGCGGCGGGGTTGTGGCCGCGCAGGAAGTCCTCGTGGTGGATGGCCCCCATGAGGGCCTGCACCTCGCGCTGGTTCTTGAGCTCCTGCCACGCCGCGCGCAGCTCCGCGAGGCCGGTCTTCACCGCCTGGGCGTGGGCTTCGTCGTCCAGCTTGGAAAGCCGGCGCGTCGTCACGTAGGCCTTGACGAAGTGCGAGAGCGACTTCGCCTTGCCCGGGACGTCCGTGGTGACCTCCTGGATGATCTGCTCCGGGGCGACGCCCGCGCGCAGACGCAGGCTCATGGACTCGACGGCGCTCTCCAGCGACGCGGTCCGCCGCGTCACCAGGTCGAAGTCCGCGCGGGCCTCGTCCATCCTGTCCCTCGCCATGCGGCGGTAGGCGCGGCCCATCAGCGCGCGGCGGAACAGCCGCTCCGCCCGGCGGCGCTCCTCGGTGCCGGCCGGGGTGTCGTCGACGTAGAGCGTGGCCAGGTCCTCCATCACGCCGTCGGCGCCCAGGCTCGCCGCGCGCTCGGCGGTGTCCTGCACCACCATGCGGCGGCGGAGCGGGTCCTGCTGCTGCTTGTAGAAGGCGACCAGCGCGTCCCGGACGGGGCGGGGAGGGCGCTCCACGTTCAGTGCGTTGACGTGGCGGCCCAGCTCCAGGGCGAACGCATACGGCGTCCCCGGGCTCTCCGCCGCGAGCGCCTGGGCCATGGCGGCGTCCGCTTCCGCGTAGGGCCGTCCCCGGTACAGCGCCCGGACGGCGGCGCGCGCGAAGTCGAGCTGATCATCCGCCTTGAAGACCTTGTTCTGGGACAGCTGGCGTCCCGCGGCGACCAGCGCCTGCCGGTCGTCCAGCTCGCGGTACAGCGCGTCCGCCTGCTCATGCCAGGCCTCCAGCACCGCGCGCGGCGTGGTGTCCGTGAGCCAGGCCGCCTCCAGCTCCTGCTTCGCGAGCGTGAAGTCGCCGGAGGACTGCGCCAGCTCGCTGCGAATGACGCGCCGGTAGACGGCGGAGGGTGGGCTGGGCGCGGCGGCGGGGTCCAACGCCGCCATGCGTTGGCGCTCGGCCTCCTGCAGCTCGTCCACCATGCGGCCCCGGTCGCGTTCCTTCAGGGCCTTGCGGTGGGCGATGAGCAGCCGCAGGGGCTCCGACAGTCCGGCGGTGGGGGGATCCTCCACCGTGGACATGTGCCGGGCGTAGTACTCCGCGGCGTCGAAGTCGCCGTTGGCCAGGTGCAGCTGGCTCAGGCGCATCAGCAACAGCCGGCGGAGCTTGGGCCGCTTCTCCAGCAGCATCCGCTGGCGGTAGAGGATGAGCTGATCCGCGCGCCGGCCCACCATGCCCAGCTCCTCGTTGAGGCGGGCCACGTCCCATTGCGTGGGCACCTGCCCGCCCAGCGGCAGCCGGTACACGTCCAGCGACAGGCCCCGGGAGCAGGTCGTGATGACCGACGCGGCGGTGGGGGAGGGGTACTCGCAGTTCCACGCCTGGCTGGTCAGCTGATCCGGGCTGGAGGCGGAGGCCTGCGCGGGTGCGTCGTCGCGCTCGGAAGGGAAGGGCACGCGGAACAGCACCCCGCTGTCGCTCGCGTCAATCACCCCGTCCCCGTTGGAGTCGGTGAAGAACTGCACCACGTACAGCGAGCGTCCGTCGCGCGCGAACACCGGCTGGCCCGTCTTGCCCGGGATGTCCAGCGTCAGCGGGACGGGGGCCGCGCCCGGGACATCCAGCCGGACGGCCTCCAGGTGCGGTGCCGCTCGCGCCGCGAAGCCCGGCCCCACCTCCTGCGCGGAGCGCTGCACGGGGACGTACACCAGCCAGCGTCCGTCCGGGGAGAACGCGGGGCTGGTCAGGTTGCGCTCCAGCAGCGGCGTCACCTGCCACCGGGCCTCCAGCGCGACCTTCGACAGCCGCAGGTCTCCCTGGATGGTCGCGCGGCTCACCAGCGCGATGTGCGTGTCGTCAATCCACTCCGCCTGCAGCGCGCTGGTCTCCTCCTCCAGACAGTGGCGCTCCTTCGCCTCCGGCAGGTCCCTCACGCACAGCTGGCCGCCGGCCTGGGTGCGGAAGGAGATGTAGAGCAGCTGCTTGCCATTGGGGCTGATGCGCGGCCACGTCACGTCCGCGCCTTCATCGAAGAGGCGGCGCTCGCGGCCCTTCTCCAGGTCCTGGCTGAAGATCTCCGTGGCGATGTCCCGGTTGGACACGAACAGCAGCTGGTTCTCGTCGGGCGCCAGCTGTCCCAGGAACTGGTCCCCCATGCCCACGGTGAGCCGCTCGGGCAGGACCATGCCTCCGTCGTTCTCGTCGTCCTGGGCCCGGGCGTCGCTCGCGAGGAGCACGGCCAGGGCCAGGAACCAGGGGGCCCGGAAGGTCAGCACTTCTTCTCTCCCCAGGTGCCGTCCTCGGCCTCCATCCAGCCGCCGCAGACGACGCCCTCCGCGTGCGCCTGGCGCCAGTTCTCACGCAGCGTGGCCTCCGGCACGCCGGGGCGCACCGTCTTCATCCACTGCCACAGCTGGCGCCGGGCCCGGTTCACGCGCTCGACGAGGGAGGCGTCGTCCGCGGACACGCGCCCGGCCGTGCACTGCTTCCGGGTGAGCACCAGCAGGCCGTCCTTGCCCTCGCCCACGCAGTGGCGCCGCACCAGGTCGTCCACGCGGTCCGCCTGCGTCTTGCCCAGGTTCTCCACCAGCGGCGGAGGCTGGATGCCCAGGTCCTCCAGCTGGTTGGGCGTCAGCGGCACCGGCGTGGGGTTCATGCCCGCTCTGGCGAGCCGCTGCTCCACGTCCTTGTACGAGCCCGCGGCCTGCTCCTCGAGCGCCGTCGCCCGGTCCACCATGACGATCTCCGGGGCGCGGATGCACCCGGGAGCGGTGAGGGCGGCCACCAGCAGCAACCCACGGTGTTTCATGGCAGCGCCTCCGGAGGGGTCATGGAAGTCATCATTCGGTCGACGATGGGGCCCAGGGGGATGCCGCGGATTTCATCGATGCTGACCAGCCGGGCCAGGCCGCCCATGGTGATGAGCAGGCTGCCGAAGCCCTGCTTGAAGCTCACGCGCACGTGCTCCGGATAGCCCAGGCTCAACGCGTAGCGGACGCGGTTGGTGGCGGGGTCGGTGTGGTGCGGGTCCTCCAGGTCGAGCAGGTCCAACAGGTGGCGGTTGCCGATGCGCAATATCTCCGCGCGGCCGTTGATGCTGCGATCCCGGGCGGAGATGACCATGGCTGCGTTGCCGTCGAAGGGCTCGCCCCGGGAGGACTTCACGCCCGTGGCGCGCACGTGGGCCTCCAGCGTGGAGTTCCTGCCCTGGTAGTCCAGCATGCACTGGCCGGTGATGCGCCCGCCGCGCACGCCCATCTCCAGCTGGCTCATGGAGAACACGTTCTGGTTGATGGCCAGGTTGCCCGCCAGCGGCGCGATGGTCACCCACGGCGTGGTGATGCGGTCCGCGGACATGAAGCCGCTGCGCGTGAGCAGCGGGTGTTGATCCGCGAAGCGCAGCATCGAGTACGGATTGACGTCCAGGTCGTTGAGCAGCCGCACCCCGTCCGGAGAGACCTCCACGTTCTCCGTCAGCGGCACGTCGCCGTTGAGCGCCTCCACGACGATGCCGGACGCGGGCATCCGCACGTTCACATTCTCCAGCTTGAGGTTGGAGGTGGTGCGGAACACCGTCAGGTCCGGAGACGCCACCCGGAAGTTCACCGTGGCCTTGCCGCTGCTCTCCAGCTGCCCGGCCCGCGCGAGGTGGGCCAGGTCCTGCTCCAGCGAGCCCCGGAGCCCCATGCGCTGCTGCTCGTTGCTCAGGTCGAGCCGGCCCTGGACCTTCAGCTGCGTCTGGGTGCCGCCGTTGGACAGGCGCAGGTCCGGGATGCGGATGACGCCGGTGGGCTTGCGCTGGACGGAGAACGACGCCTCCACGTCCTGGACGGGGTAGGGCAGCGCCGGCTTCTGCTCCAGCGAGCGGACCTTCACCCGCTGCTTCAGCTCGATGTCCCCCTTCTCCCACTGGTCGGTGAAGGTGGCGGTGCTGTCGCTGGAGAGGTCCGCGAACGTCAGCCGGCGCTCGTTCATGCTGACGGTGAGCTTCTCCACCGCGAGCGTCGTGCGGACGGTCCGCTTGGGGCCTTCCGCGTGGGATTCCCCCTGCCAGCGCAGGGCGGGGACGTTGATGGTCTGGTCCGCCTGCTTCCAGCGCACGCCGCGCAGGTCCACCTGCGCCTTGCCCTCGAAGCTGGCGGCGCGCGGAGGCATGGGCGCCAGGCGGAAGCTGCCGTCGGAGCCCAGGTGCGTGATGAGGCCGGTCAGGGTGCCGTGCAGCTCGCCGGTCATCGCGAGCTTCGACGGGTCGACTTCCGGGGGCACGCGCGCCTTCGCCAGCAGCGGCGACAGGGGCCCCAGGGGCGGGAAGTCCCCCTTCACGTCCACGCGGAGCGCGCGGGCCTTCCGGTCGTATGCCAGCGCAGCGTCGGCGGCGACCTTCAGCCCCTCACGGCCGTTGAGCCCCAGCCGGAGCGCGAGCTTGCGGCGGTCGATGTCGAACGACAGCGTCTGGTGTTGCGTGCCCGCGTCGGTCTCTGCGATGCGCAGCCCTTCGACCTTCAGGTCCAGGTCGCCCTTGTGCTTCCACGCGTCGCCCTGGGACTTCAGCACGAGCGCGGCGGTGGCGGCCGACACGTCGTCCCATCCCAGCCGTTGCAGGCGCAGCTCCGTCTGGTGGTCCACGCGCGGCGAGGGCTCGAAGAGGGCCGTCAGCTTGCCCTTGGAGGTCAGCGTGACGGCCAGCTGCTTCCAGGAGAGTCGCGCGGCGACGTCCTCCGGAAGGTACGGCCGCGCGGCGACGAGGTCCGGCGTCTGGACGTCCAGCGCGTACGCCACGTCGTCGGTGCCCTTGGTGGCGTCCAGCGACGCGTGCAGCGTGCCCACGTCCAGCTCCACCCGTGCGCGGGCCCTGCTCCGCCGCGGGTCCTCCATCGTGGGGAAGGCCTCCGTCACGTTCAGCTGGACGCGCGCGGGGCCCTTCAGCACCTCGCGGCCTTCCGGGGTGATGATCCGCAGTGCCTCCACGGGCAGGTCCGCCTTCAGCGCGAAGGGAGGCTTCGCAGTCAGCGGCGCCTGGAGCTTCAAGCCCATCCGCTCCGCCGTCACGCGGTGCCCGGACGCGCGCAGGTCCAGCGCGTCCACCCTGGCGGACAGGGCCGCGTCTCCGGCGACCCGCAAGGGCGAGGAGAGGTCGGGCCGCAGCTGCTTCCCCGTCAGCTCACCGGAGGCCTTCGGAATGCGCAGCGGCGTGGCGCCCCCGACGTCGAGCCCCTGGAGCGCGAACGTGAGCCTCGCGGCCAGTCCCTGCGATGCATCCGGGGTCGCGTTCAGGGAGAGGCGTCCATCGCCCAGCTCCACCCGCTGGCCCTCCTGCGCGAAGAGGAGCTTCGCCACGTCGACATCCAACCCGACCCGTCCCTGCGCCCCCAGCTGGGGCATGTCGCTGAGCGTGACCTCCTGGGCCTCCAGGTGCACCTTGCCGCTCTCCACGGAGAAGGGGCGCAGGTCCGCCGGGAGCCCTTGAAACAGGCGCCCCAGGTCCACGTTCGCCAGGGCCCGCGTCAGCACGGGCGGCACCTCCGCCGAGTCCGGCAGCACCACCCGGGCCTCCACCTCCGCGCTGTCGGTCAGCCGCGTGCGGTCCAGGTCGACGGTGGTGAGCTGCTTCTCCGTATCGAACTTCGCCGTCACCGCGCCGTGCAGCAGCGAGCGGAGCGTGAAGCGCGGGTCGAAGGTCTGCCGCGCGACGTCCAGGTCCATCTTCACGCGAGCGGCGTCCGCGTTCACCTCCGCGGACAGGGCCAGCTCCAGCAGGGCCTCGGCTCCGGGGACGGCGGGCGCCTCGCGGTTCAGCGTGAGGGCCAGGGGCTTTCCCGTCCGCCCCAGGTCCACCAGGAGCTTCCAGGCCTTGTCCTGGGGCTTCGCTTCGATGCCGGCCTCCAGCCCGCGCAGCGACCAGCGGTCCACCACCGTGCGGCCCTGGACGCGGACATGGGTCAGCGACACGTTGGCCAGGGCGATGCTGGAGACGGGGAAGGGGGCGGCGAAGATTTCCGCGACCTGCTGGGACGTGCCGGGGGCGGCTTCGTCCAGCGGTTCGGGCTCCGGCGGTCCGGTCAGGTTCGTGAGGGACGTGGTTCCCTGGTCATCCGCCACCAGGATGACGGTCGCGTCGCGCACCGCCACCCGCTCCACCCGGACCGGTCCGTTCACGAGCGCCCCAAACGACCACGCGACCTCCAGCGCGCCGACACGCAGGAGGTCCGGCTCGACGTCCTGGAACGGCGGCGGGGTGCGCACCACCAGGCCTTCCATGCGCAGCCCGGAGAGCACGTCGATGCGCGCCGTCCGGTAGTCCAGCCGCACGTTCGTGGCGGCTTCCACCTGCGCGACGACGCGCGACTTCAGCCAGGGGTGATCCAGGTGGTGCAACGCGGTCACGACCGCGATGAGCAGGAGGACGAACGTCGCGAGGAGGATCAGGCCCGCGCTCGCGATGATTCGCGTCAACCGACGACGAGGCCGTCCAGCACCGGGGGAGTCCATGATGTTCCGCCGAGGCGACCGGCCCGCCTCCTCCTACCATGCGCCCGGAAGCCGTCTCAACCGAAGCTGGACGAAGTCATTCCCGCGGTGCCGCCCGCCAGGGGCTTGTAGGGGAAGTAGAGGTTGCGCACGAAGCGGGTGAACACGTGCTCCTCGTTCCACCGCTGGCGGGCCATGCCGTACACGCCGGGTGCGCGCAGGTCCCGCTCGGAGACGCCGGTGACGAACTCGCGCTCGCTGTAGATGGCGAAGACCTCGTCCACCGCCGCGCGGCTGCGGTATGTGCGGAGCATCGTGCGGTAGATGAGCTCGCTCTCCTTCTGGGTGAAGGCCAGTCCCTGGATGGCGTGCGCCATCTCGTGGAACACCAGGTACTGCTCCGACTCCAGCCGGTCCTGTCTCAGCGCGATGCGGGCCCGGGGCCAGTCCGGGTGGTCCCAGAACAGGCCCGCCGCCTGGGGCGACACGGCCCGGGGATAGCCGTACTTCACCAGCGTGTGCCCGGGGGGAATCAGCTCCAGCGTCAGGGGCCGCGCCGCCTCCATCCGGGCGATGAGCTGGAGGTTGCCGGAGAGCTGCCGGATGATTTCCTCCTGCACCCGCTTCACCTGCGCCGCCGGTGCGCCGTACGGCTTGAACTCCAGCTTCACGCTCACGTAGGCGCGGGCCTTCGCGGGGCCTTCCGCGGGAGGACGGCCTGCGCGTGATTCGAAGACGTCACCGCCTTCCAGCAGGGTGAAGGCGCTCAACGGCTGCTTGAGCCCGACCTCCGCCGCCAGCGGGGTGACGTCCGGCGTGGAGCCATCCAGCGTTTCGTAGCGCTCCGGGGCCATGGGCTCTCAGCCGCAGCGCTTCGCCTGCTGGTTGCAGCTGTCGACGCAGCCAGGCGTCTGGGTGTCGGGCGTCAGGCGCTCCGCGTGGCCCTGCACGGAGTCCGGCGGCTGGCGCGAAGGGGGCGGGGAGGACTTCGCGCAGCTGTTGAGACACGCGTCGTACTGGTCGCGGCAGGACGGCGTGAGGCTCGAGGTGTCAATTGTCGCGCAGCCGCAGAGCAGCGACAGCGCGGTGATTCGCAGTGCGAGATGCATCTTCATGCGCTGCAATCTACCCCCGGACGTTGAACGGCGCGAAACATGAAAGGCATTGAAAACGGGCTCCGGGTCAGGATGCACCGCAGAGCGGCCCCCTTATCGAGGGAGCAGGCTTTCAGGTAGCGTCTGTCCTTGTCGGCGTGCCGCCGTGTCGCGCATGGGCTGACACCTCTCTTCCCAACCTGGAAGTCCTCATGGCCTCCCGCCATCCTCTCCGTTTGACGTCCGTGCTCGCGGCCGGTCTGGTGTTGCTCCTCACCGCCTGCACTCCCACGCAGATGCCCGAGGAGCCCGCAGCGAGTGCTCCGGTGGAGGGCTCGCCTCCCATCGACTTCCAGGCGGTCATCCGCCGCGTGAACCAGGCCTATCGCTCCGAGTCCGAGGGCTTCACCGGCGGGCAGGAGACGTTGGCCGCGCTGGGCGCGATCGACTCCTCATCCGAGACGACCATTGATTATCCGGTGCCCGCGCCCACCCGGAACGCGGAGTCCGAGCCGGTGATCGCCGTGAGCTCCAGCAGCGGCACCTACCTGGTGATCTGGACGGTCGACAACGGCGGCAACCAGGATGTCATCGGGACCCGCGTGACCACGCTGACCGGGACGGTGTTGGACCCGAAGGGCATTCGCCTGGCGACGGGTCCCAACAATCAGTCCCATCCCTCCGTGGCCACCGATGGACGCCACTTCCTGGTGACCTGGGATGAAAGCGGTTCCGTGAAGGGCGCGCGGTACGAAATCTCCAGCGGCTCGCGCCTGGGCTCCGTCTTCTCCCTCTCCACCGCCGCCGGGGGGCAGTCCTCGTCGGCGATGGCCTTCGACGGGACCCAGTACCTCGTGGTCTGGAACGACTCCCGGAACGGGACCCCCGGCGACGTCTACGGCACGCGGGTGAGGGCGTCGGATGGCGTGGTCCTCGATCCGGCCGGCATTCCCATTGGCACCGGGCCCGGCGCCCAGGGCTCGCCCGCCGTGAGCTTCGATGGCAGCCGCTTCCTGGTGGCCTGGAGTGATTCCCGGAACGACCCAATGTCGGACGACCTCTATGGCGCCCGCGTCGATGCCGCGGGAACGGTGCTGGATCCGGCGGGCATCCCCATCTCCACGGCGGCGGGCGGACAATCCCATCCCTCCATCGCCTCCATGGCCGGGACCTTCCTCGTGACCTGGGATGACGCCCGGGACGGTGTGACGGGCACCTTCGGCGCGCGGGTCAGGGGCTCGGACGGCGTGGTGCTGGATCCGCAGGGGCTGGCCATCGCCACGGGCGGCACGACGGCGCAGGAGTCGAGCGCCGTGGCCTCGGACGGAAGCCGCTTCCTGGTCGTGTGGCGCAAGCAGGCCGACATCCTGGGCCGGCGGGTGCAGGCGGATGGCGCGCTGCTGGATCCAGGGGGCGTCCTCCTGTCCGCGTCCCCCTCGTTGGACAAGCAGTCTCCCGCCGCACTCTTCGACGGGACCCGCTTCCTGGTGGTCTGGGAGCACAGGACCGAAGTGCTCCAGGACATCTACGGCGTGCGGGTGCGGGCGTCGGACTTCGTGGTGCTCGACACCCCTTCGCTGTTGCTCTCCGCCGCGAACAACGCGGAGGTCGATGCCGTGGTGGCCGCGGGCACGCAGAGCTACCTCGTGGTCTGGAGCGATGACCGGGACCTGTCTGGCGCCTCCAGCATCTACGGGATGCGCCTGCGGGCAACGGACGGCGCGCTGCTCCACCCGAAACCCGTTCGCCTCGGCACGGGGAGCCGCAGCCGGAGCACGCCCTCCGTCGCCTTCGCGGAAGGGCGGTTCCTGGTGACGTGGAGGGCCAGCGCGCTGGGCAGCCCGGACGGGGACATCCACGGCGTGCGCATCCGCGAGTCGGATGGCGCGGTGCTGGACGCGCCCGACCTCATCATCAGCGCCGCGGCCCAGCCCCAGGGGAACCCGAAGGTGGCTTCTGGGGACGGGCTCTTCTTCGTGACGTGGGAGGATTCCCGGAACGGGACCGGGACCGACGTATATGGCGCGCGGATCCGGGCGTCGGACGGCGCCGTGCTGGACGCCGACGGCATCGCGGTGGCGACGGGGAGCTTCAACGAAAGCAGTCCCGCGACTGCCTTTGGCGCGGGCTATTTCCTGGTGGCCTGGACGGATGAGCGCAATGGCAGCACCAATCCAGACATCCATGGCGCACGGGTGCGCGCCTCGGACGGCATCGTGGTGGACAGCCCGAGCCTTCCCATCACGACCCGCGCCGAAGCGCAGCGGACCCCCGCCGTGGCCTTCGATGGAAGCCACTTCCTGACGGTCTGGACCGACCAGAAGAGCGGCGCCCGGTCCGAGGTCTACGGCGCGCGGGTCCGGGCCCAGGACGGCGCGGTCCTGGACAACGGGGGCCGGTCGTTCTTCGCGAACACCAGCATCTCCAAGGAGGTGCCCGCGGTGGCCTTCGACGGCAATGTCTATCTGCTCGTCTGGCGGGAGGTCACGCCGACCAGTCTCCAGCTCATGGGTGGACGGCTGGCGCCCGACCTGTCCCAGGTCGACGCGTCGCGGTTCTTCCTGTCCAACATGACCCCGCTGGACCTGACCGTGGTGAACACGACGCCGCTCTCGCTGGCCTCCTGGGGCCGTGGGCGCTTCCTCGCGGTGTACGAACCCCATGACTGGATGCCGGGCCAGTTCCGGGTGAGGTTCCGGCTGGTGTACGACCCCGCGAACGGGGCGAAGTGCGGCAGCAATCCGGACTGCACCAGCCGCTTCTGCGTGGAGGGCGTCTGCTGTTCGAGCGCGTGCGTGGGCGGAACGTGCGGGAGCGGCACCTGCACCTATCCGCCCGCGACCCTCACCTGCCCGGGGGACGTGGTCGCCGAGGCCACCAGCGCTTCGGGCGTGCCTGTCAGCTACCCGGCCGCGAGTGCCACGGGCCAGCCTCCGCTCGCGGTGACGTACAGCCAGGCGTCCGGGAGCGTGTTCGCGCTGGGAGGCACCGCTGTCACCGCCTCGCTGTTGGATGGTGCCGGGCGCTCTGCCTCCTGTGGCTTCTCCATCACCGTGCGCGACACCACCGCGCCGGTGCTCACGTGCCCGGGTGAGGTGGTGGTGGAGGCCGTGGGCCGCACCGGGGCCCCGGTGGACTTCCCGGCCCCCACGGTCACGGATGCCGTCACGTCGGCGCCCGCGCTGACGTTGAGCCACGAGCGCGGCAGCACGTTCCCCGTGGGCACCACGCAAGTGATGGCCACGGCGAAGGACGCGGCGGGCAACTCCGCCTCGTGTGCCATCCCTGTCACCGTGCGGGACACGACGCCGCCCTCGCTGTCCTGTCCGGCGGACCTCGCGGTGGAGGCCACGAGCCTCCAGGGCGCCAATGTCACCTACGCGGCCGCGAGCGCTTCGGATCCGGTGTCGGACGTCACGGTGGAGTACAGCGCCGCGTCGGGCTCGCACTTCGGCGTGGGCGACACGCAGGTGCGGGTCCGTGCGACCGACGGCGCGGGCAACAGTGCTTCGTGCACGTTCACCGTGACCGTGTCCCTGCCGCCTCCTCCAAAGGTCACCTGTCCCTCGCCGGTCCTGGCGGAGGCCACCAGCGCCCGGGGCGCCTCCGTCGTGTACCCGGCCGCGACGCCCGCTGGACGCGGGCCGCTCTCCGTGACGTACAGCCAGGTCTCCGGGACGGAGTTCCCGCTGGGCTCGACGTCCGTGAGCGCCACCGTCACGGACGGGCTGGGCCGCACGGACACCTGTTCCTTCTTCGTCACCGTGCGCGACACGCAGGCGCCGTCCGTGACGTGCGGCCCGGAGGTGGTGGTCGAGGCGACGGGCCCCTCCGGCGCCACGGTCACGTTCGCGACCCCCACGGCCACGGACGCGGTCACGGCCCCGCTCCAGGTGGAGTTGAGCCATGCCAGCGGCGCTGTCTTCCCCGTCGGCTCCACGCGCGTGGTCGCCACCGCGACGGACGAGGCCGGCAACACCTCCGGCTGTGCCTTCTTCGTGGTGGTGCTCGACAGGACGGCTCCGGTCCTGACGTGTGGCGCGAACGTCGTCGCCGAGGCGACGGGGCCCACCGGTGCCATCGTGGACTTCGTGGCCCCCTCGGCCGTGGATGCGGTCACGCCCACGCCGGAGCTCGTGGTCAGCCATGCGCCCGGGTCGCTCTTCCCGCCAGGCATCACCCGTGTCACCGCGACGGCGACGGACGCGGCGGGCAACACCAGCCAATGCGCCTTCACCGTCACGGTGCGCGACACCACGCCACCAAAGGTGGGTTGCCCGGCTCCGAGGGCCGTCGAGGCCCGGGACGCCATGGGCACCCGGGTCGACTTCTTCGTGGCCACCCCGCACGACACGGTGACGGTGTCTCCCAGCGTGTCGCTGAGCCATCCCACCGGGAGCCTCTTCCCGCCAGGCACGACCGAGGTCGTCCTCTCCGCCACGGATGACGCGGGCAACTCGGCGTCCTGCGCCTTCACCATCACCGTCCAGGACACCACCGAGCCGGTGGTCACCTGTCCCTCGCTGGTGCAGAAGGAGGATGCGCCTCCAGAGGGCCTGGCCGTGGACTACCCGGCGGCCATCGCGCAGGACGCGGTCTCCGTCCCCACGCTGAGCTACAGCCACGCGTCCGGCGCGGTGTTCCCCGTGGGAACGACGCTGGTGACGGCCACCGCGACGGATGCCTCGGGCAACAGCGCCACGTGCACCTTCCCGGTGCGTGTCACCGCGCGCGTCCAGCCTCCCGACGAACCGTCCCCTGCCGGAGGTTTCGGCTGTGGCGCGAGCACCTCCGCGGGCCTCAGCTGGAGCGGGCTGCTGATGTTCGCCTGGGGCATGACGCGCCGCCGGCGTTCGCGCTCGGCCGCGTAGGGAGGCGGCACGAGCGTCTCCTGCCCAGCGTCCAGAGCGCCCACAGCAGGGGGCCCGCCACCGGAGCGCCAGAAACCGCACCGCAGCCGCCCGTGGCGCCTGGCACGTTCGGAGCCACGGGCTTCTTCGTCACCGGTGCATCCCCCGGCTCCGCGCCCATGCGTGGCGCGGCCGGATTGCCTTGCGTCAACTCCTGGTAGCGCTGGATGAGCCGCAGCCGCGCGGCATCGAACGCGGCGCCGTCGTCCGGCACCTGCCACGCGGTGGGAATCAGCTCCCGCGCCACCTGGTGCGCGAAGGCCGGGTCTCCCGCGTCGCTCACCGCCTTGAGCCATTCGTAGTCCTGCATCCCCTGGCGGATGAGCTTCAGGCGCAGTGACGCCAGCGGCACGTCCGTCGTCCCGCCAATCACAGCCGGCGTGCCCGGGTAGAACAGCGTCCCGTCCCCGTTGCCATTGAAGTGGAACTGGTTCGTCCACGCCGTGGGCAGCATCAACGCCATCTCGTAATACAGCTCACCCGTGCCGCCGAAGAGGAAGGTCAGCCACTCCATGGCGCGGGCCTTCGCCGAGGGCCGGTCCACCAGGTACGAAGGCCAGCCCGCCCCCGGCTGGTTCTCCGGCATGGGGAAGCCGGGCGCACAGCCGTGGCTCATGCAACTCTGATACGTCCACAACTCGGTTCCGGGACGGGAGAGGAAGCTCCCGTAGGTCGCGGTCTGGTCTCCCACGAAGCCCGGCTCCGTGCCCTCCAGGTGGTTCACCAGGGGCACCACGATGTCCACCAGGGGCCCCAGGGCGTAGGTCTCCAGGTTGATGGAGTTCGTCGTCAGCAGGGTGCGAAGGCCGGGCGCGGCCTGCCGCACCAGCGTCCCCGCGGCCTGCACCTGCTCGAAGGTGGAGCCGTGGGGCGGCTCGTCGCCGATGCGCGCATAGGCCCGGTCCAACCAGCCGCGCTCGCGCAGGTGCGTGGTGAAATCCGCCAGCCCCGCGCCGGTGAGGGGCCCGGTGTACTCCAGGCTCGTCATCCGCGCGCCGGACAGCCGCGTGGGCGCGGTGCCGTCCAGCAGGGGCCCCCAGGTCGCGTCGAACTCGCTCCACGCCTGGGGCCCGGACATCCTGGCGAAGAGCTTGGGCAGCGTGAGCCGGTGCTCCAGCGCCAGCCGCTGGTAGCGCACGAGCAACGGCTGCAGTTCCGCGTGCGAGCAGTCCGCGTGCCCCAGGTGCGCGAGGCACACCTGCCCCGGCGACAGCGGGAACGCCGAGGCCAGCGAGGCCGTGCCGGGCATCCGCGCGTCCACCACCGTCAGCCTCGCCGTCACCTGCCGCTGGAAGCCTCCGTCCGCCTCCACCGTCACCGTGCCCGAGTACTCGCCGGGCGGCGCGTCCGCGGGCACGTGCACGTCCACCCAGAGGGCGCGTGCCTCCCGCGCGGGCACGTCGAAGGGGAAGGCATTGCGCGCCTCGTTGGCAATCTCATCCGTCTCCGGCACCAGCCCGTCCGGCCAACGCCCCACGGGCTGCCCGGGCACGGACGCCTGCCGCGTGGTGAGGTACGTCTGCCGGTACAGCATCACGTCCGGCCCCGTGAGCGTCTTGGAGCCCGGGCCCTCCAGCGCGGGCAGGCGGGCGCGCACGCCCTTCAGGCCGGTGTCTCCGCCGTGCAGCGCCACCTGGAAGGAGACGAACTCGTTGCGCGCGGCGGTGAGACGGACCTCGGTGGCGGTGCCGGGAGCGGTGTCGTCGGGACGGACCTTCACCATCATCCCTTCGCCCCAGGCCGTGGGTCCGGCCGCGAACACCGGCCAGGCCACGGATAGCGACAGCAACCCAAGGCCGCACTGTCGAAAGGCCAGCATGGGGAATGAATGCGCACGGGGCGTGCGCGGCTCCAGGCTTCACGGGGGCCTTCACCAGCGCTCCAACGCCCGTCTGGCCGTGGCCCATTTCCAGACGGGATGGGCTGACGGAGGCTTGCTCCCACGTCTGGCGACAGATGGTGCCTCCTGGCGCCATGGCCGCCGCGAGGGGATGAAGGGCCTCTGGCGTTGGCCCGCCGATATAAAGTGCGCCGTTCGAACGACGACGCGACGCCTGGGCGACTTCCGGTGGATGGCAGGGAATGGCGGGTGCAGGTCCTGGGATTGGCGCGGCTGTGCGGCCCTGACGGGCAGCGGGTGCGATTGGAGCGGCGCACCGCGGCGCTGCTGGCGTGGCTGGCATTGCAGGGGCCCTCGCCCAAGTTCCCGCTCGCCTCCCTCCTGTGGCCGGACTCGCCGACCACCACCGTGCGCGGCAACCTGCGGCAGCTGCTGCGCCGGCTGCGGCTCGCCACGGGGGAGGAGTCGCTGGTGGAGGGCGACACCGAACGGCTGGCCCTGAGCGCACCGTCGACGGTGGACGCCGCGTGCCTCAAGGCCGCCTCCGAGGCCCGCGCCCACACGGAGGCCCTGGCGTGCGTCGACGCGGAGGACAGCACGCTGCTGGCCGGCTTCGACTTCGATGACTGCCCGGAGCTGGCGCGCTGGCTGGACGGCGCCCGCGCGGGCATCGCGGGGTGGGTGCGCGAGGCGCGCGAGGCCCGCATCACGCAGCTCACCGCGGCGGGGGACTGGAGCGCGGCCCTGGGGCTTGCCCGGGCATGGGCGCGGCAGGAGCCCGAATCCGAGCAGGCCGGCCGTCACCTCATCCGGCTGCAGTACCTCCAGGGGGACCGGGGCGCGGCGCTCGCGACCTTCGAGCACCTGCGCGACGTGCTGGACCGGGAGCTGGGCGTCACCCCCATGCCGGAGACGCTCGCCCTGGTGCGGGAGGTGGAGCAGGCCCCGGCGCGCCCGCGTCCCGCTCCGGCCACGCGCTTCGCGCTGCCGCTGTCCGTGCTGCGGCCTCCGGTGCTGGTGGGCCGGGAGGCCGCGTGGCGGCAGCTGGAGGCGGGCTGGGAGGCGGGCCAATTGCTGTTCATCTCCGGCGAGCCCGGCAGCGGCAAGTCCCGGCTCGCGGAGGAGTTCGCGGCCACGCAGGGCCGCTGGGGACGCATCGAGGCGCGGGCGGGGGACCGGGACGTGCCGTTCGCTTCCCAGGCGCGCGCCTTCCGCACGCAGCTGCGGCGCTGGCCGGACGTGAAGCTGCCGGACTGGGTGCGCACGGAGCTGTCGCGCATCCTCCCGGAGCTGGGAGAGCCGCGGCTCTTGCCGCCGCTGGCGTCCGGGGCCGGCATGCTGCGCTTCTATGACGCCATCGTGGCGGCGCTCCAGCTGCTCCACGAGCACGAGGACATCAGCGTCGCGGACGACGTGCAGTACTGGGACGCGGCCAGCGCCCGGGCCTTCACCTTCGCGTTCTCCCGGCTGGCGGACACGGCGCCTCCGGGCGGCCGGAGCCTGCGCTTCATCGACTGCTACCGCAGGGGCGAGCTGTCGCCCGAGGCGCGGATGCACGTGTCACGGCTCGTCGACGCGGGGCTCGCGCGCATCGTGGAGGTGGACGCGCTGACGGACGAGGACGTGCGGCGCATGGTGGCCGCCATGGGGCTGCCGGGCGCGGAGGCGCACGTGGAGGCCCTGGCCCGCTACACGGGCGGCAATCCCCTGTACGTGGTGGAGACGCTGAAGCACCTGCTGGAGACGGACTCGCTCCAGCGCGAGTGGCCCCAGCGGCTGCCGCCTCCCGGACGCGTGGGCCCGCTCATCCAGCGGCGGCTGGAGGGGCTGTCCCCGGTGGCGCTCCAGTGCGCGCGGCTCGCGGCGCTGGCCGGGGCCTTCTTCCGGGCCTCGCTGGTGCCCCGGGGGCTCCAGGTGACACCGGCGGAGGCGCACGAGGCCCTGGCGGAGCTGGAGGCGGCGCAGGTCCTGTTGGGCGAGCGCTTCAGCCACGACCTGGTGATGGAGGCGGTGCGGGCGGGGATGGGGCCCGGCGAGGAGCGCGGGCTGCACGCCCGGCTCGCCGCGCTGTTCGAGGAGGACGGCGCGCCTTCCATCCTCCTCGCGCACCACTGGCTGGGGGCGGGCTGGACGGAGCATGCGCTGCCGCACCTGCTGGCGTCCGCGCGCTCCGACGAACAGGTCCTGCCTCCGGAGCTGGCGGCGGGGCACTACGCGCGCGCCGCGTCCCTCATGCAGTCGCTGGGGCGTCACGCGGAGGCCGCGCAGGCGCGGGCCGCCGAGGCGCAATGCCGGCTCCAGGCGGCGTCGGCGGAGGTCTCCCCCTTCACCCCTGCGCCAGCAGCGGGCCCAGCCGCTCGCGGTAGCCGCGGCTGAGCTTCAGCGTGGTGCGGTCGCGCAGGATGACCTGGTATTCGCCATGGAGCAGCGGGCGCAGCTCCTGGACGCGCTGGAGGTTGACGAGCGTGGAGCGGTGGATGCGCACGAAGCGCTCGGGGCCCAACCGGGCCTCCAGCTCCCGCAGCGGCTGACGCAGCAGGTGGCCGGGGCCGCCCACGTGCACCTGGACGTAGTTGTCCTCCGCTGAAATCCAATCCACGTCCTCCACGGGCAGCAGCGTCACCCGGCCCACCTCGCGGATGACCAGCCGCTCCAGGTAGCGCGGGGCAGGGGAGGGCTCGGGCAGCGTCTTCACCAGCGCTGCCCGCTTCGTGGAGGACCTGGAAGCCGTCCAGGTCCTCCAGGTCCACGTCCAGGAAGAGGATGTCCGCGGGCTCGCGCCGCAGCGCCTCCACGGCGGCGCCTCCCGCGTCGTGGACTCCGGCGATGGACACGTCCGCGTCCGCCTCCAGGTGCGGCGGCACGAAGCGCCGCGTTTCGGAGGCGCCCTCCACCACCCGCACCCGGATGGGCGCGGAGTCGAACAGCTCTTGTCGGAACGCCATCGGCCTTCCTCCATGCCTCAATGCCAGCTCACCCCGGGTGTCTGTCATCGTGCAGAGGCCCTGATGGCAGGCGTGACGGCGGCGTGACGGGTGTCCAGGCCCCCTGGGTCTGGGCATACCTTCTCGTCGCATGGGTATCGTCCCCAGGTGGGATTGGGAGGCCGGGCCGGGTGGGCTAAGAAGCCGCCATGCCCAAAAACCTTGTGCTGCCTTTGCTTGCGCTGCTCGCGTGCGTCGGTTGTACCCACCAGGTGCGCCCGAGCCCCGCGCCCATGTCCAACGCCGGGACGCCGCTGGCGCTCCGTGCGCGCTACTTCATCTCTCCGGAGCAGAAGGCGCGCATCGACTCGGACAGCTACTTCGCGCTGGGGGCCGCGCACACCTGGAACATCACCATTGGTGAAGCGCTCACGCGCAGCTTCCCGCAGATGATGGGCACCGTCTTCCAGTCCGTCCAGGAGGCCTCCAGCCCGGACGACCTGGGCGACGCGGACGTGCTCATCATCCCGGAGATCCAATTCTTCGACGTCCACGCCGGCGGCTTCGTGTCGGAGCTGAAGCTGACGGTCCGCTCCAAGGGGGGCCAGGACACCGTCCAGATGAGCGACCTGTTCGAGGGCGCGTCCCAGAAGAGCAAGGGCGCCTCCGCGTGGCTGGGCGGAGCCGCCGCGGGCCAGGAGGCCCTGCGGCAGTCCGCCGAGTTCGCCTTCGAGGACGTGATGCCCAAGGTCGCCACCCGCCTGCGCGAGGTCTTCATCAAGGCGCAGCAGGCCAAGGCGAACGTGCTCTGAGCCTCCTCGCGGGGAGGGCAGAAGGCCCTCCCCGCCGGGCCCGGCTCAAGCGCAATAGTACGTGGGGGCCAGCTCCAGCACGCGCTGCTCGGCGACAGGGGAGAGCGCGCGCAGGCGGGAGAGGAAGAGGGGCGCCTTCATCCCCATCCCGATGAAACCCCAGACGTAGGAGCGCTCCTGCGATTCGTGCAGCTGCTGGCGCTCCTCGGGCGTGAACGTGCGCCCCACCGCCTTCTCCAGCGTCTGGAGATCCAGCGCGAGCTGGGCGTTCAGCGTCCCCCGCAGCGCCTGGAGCAGCTCCGTGTATTCCGCCAGCGCCGCGTCCAGGGACCCGGGCGATTCGGCGAGGATCTTCTGGGCCTCCAGGAAGTCCAGCCGCGTGTGCTGCGCCTCCTCCAGCCAGTGGTGCTTGAGCAGGTTGCAGAACAGCGGGTCCAACGACTCGTCTTTGTTGGAGCGGACCGTCTCCTGGTAGTGCTGCTGCGTCATCAGCTCCATGTGCAGGTTGAAGATGAGCACCCCCAGGTTCGACTTCGCCATGATGGCGCGCGCCACCTCCACCTGGTTGTCGAGCAGCGCCGGCGCGACCTTGAACCCCTTCGCGAACGCGCCGGTGAAGCGCGCGAAGAGCTGCTGGTGCTTCAGCTCCTCCTCGGTGAAGCGCAGCAGCGCACGCATGTGCGTCGGGTTCCCGTGCAGCTCCAGCCCGGCGCGCTGCGCGGCCAGGGCGACGGCGTACTCCTCCAGGAACAGGAACAGGTGGGCGTAGCTGTTGGAGCGGATCTGATTGAGGAGCAGCCGCTCCTCCGTGCTCAGGAACGGGATGGCCTCCGTCCCCGTCAGCGCGTCCGACAGGAAGCGGTGGCTGAAGTCGAGCACGGTGTCCTTGGGCAGCAGCTCATCAATTCGCCAGGACACCTTTTCGGAACTCTGGATGCAGGACTGGTACTCCGGGGTTTGATTGAGCATGCATCAATCAAATGACTGCTCATGTTTGCCAGTCAAACCGGCCAGGCGTCTGGGACAAGGCAAGGACCCGGCAGGTCGGAGCCCCTACCGCGAGTCCGGCAGGCCAACGCGCTGCGTATTGAACCTCCCGGAGCTGCCTCCGGCGGGAGCGTGACGCGGGTTTCGAAACAGGTGCGCTGCCTTGCGACCCGTGTCTCCACGTCATGCTCCCGCCGCATCCTCATGGGGCGACCGGGGCTATTCGAGCCGCTCTCCGCGCTCCGCCTTCGCCACCAGGGACGCGGGCGGCAGGAAGTGCTTGCCGTAGCGCTCCGCCAGCTGGCGCGCGCGCTGGACGAAGCCGCGCGGGCCGGTGCCGGTGGGGCCCTCGTAGCCGTTGATGTACTGCACGACGCCGCCCGTCCAGGGCGGGAAGCCGATGCCCAGGATGGAGCCCACGTTCGCGTCCGCCACCGAGCGCAGCACGCCCTCATCGAAGCAGCGCACCGTGTCGATGGCCTCCGCGAAGAGCATCCGCTCCTTCATGTCCTCGAAGGGGATGGTGTGGCCCGGCTTCGTGAAGTGCTGCGTCAGCCCCGGCCACAGGTTCGTGCGCTTGCCGTCCGCGTAGTCGTAGAACCCGCCCCCGGTGGAGCGGCCCTTGCGCCCGTGCTGGTCGATGAGCGCGTCCATCACCGCGTAGCTGCCGTGGTCCACCCACGGCTGGCCCGCCGCCTCCATGGCCGCCTTCGTCTCCTGGCGGATCTTCCGGGGCAGCGTCAGCGTCAATTCGTCCACCAGCTGGAGCGGGGCGGCGGGGTAGCCCGCCTGGAGTCCCGCCTGCTCGATGGACGCGGGCGCGATGCCCTCGCCCACCATGGCGATGGCCTCGTTGAGGAACGTGCCGATGACGCGGCTGGTGAAGAAGCCCCGGCTGTCATTGACGACGATGGGCGTCTTGCCAATCTGCACCGCGATGTCGATGGCCTTCGCCAGCGTCGCGTCGCTCGTCTGCTTCCCGGCGATGAGCTCCAGGAGCGGCATCTTGTCCACGGGGGAGAAGAAGTGCATGCCGACGAAGTCCGGCGGCCGCGACACGCCCTCCGCGAGCAGGGTGATGGGCAGGGTGGAGGTGTTGGACGCCAGCACCGCGTCCGGGGCCACCACGCCCTGAATCTCCTGGAACACCTTGTGCTTGAGCTTCACGTCCTCGAAGACGGCCTCGATGACCAGGTCGCAGCCCGCGAGCGCGGCCGGGTCCTCCGCCGGGGTGATGCGCGCCAGCAGCGCGTCTCCCTTCTCCTTCGTGACGGAGCCCTTGGCGACGGCCTTCTCCACCAGCTTGACGGAGTAGCCCTTGCCCTTCTCCGCCGAGGCGAGGCTCACGTCCTTGAGCACCACGTCGATGCCGGCCTTGGCGCACACGTACGCGATGCCCGCGCCCATCATGCCCGCGCCCAGCACGCCCACCTTCTTGGCGGTGTGCTGCGGATGGCCCTTGGGGCGGCCGCCGCCGGAGCTGATGTGCTGCATGTCGAAGAAGAACGCCTGAATCATGTTCTTCGCGACCTGGCCGACGACGAGCTCCGTGAAGTAGCGCGACTCGATGGTGAACGCCGTGTCCACGTCCACCTGCGTGCTCTCCACCGCCACCGCCATGATGGCGCGCGGCGCGGGCATGTTCGTGCCCTTGAGCTGCTTGCGCAGGTTGGCGGGGAAGGCGGGCAGGTTCGCCGCGAACGCCGGGTGGGACGGCGTGCCGCCGGGAATCTTGTAGCCCTTCTGGTCCCACGGCTGCTGCGCGTTCGGGTTCGCCTTCACCCACGCCTTCGCCGCGGGCAGGAGCGCGTCCACGGACGGCACCACCTCATGCACCAGCCCCAGCTCCTTCGCCTCCTGCGGGCGGTACTTCTGGCCCTGGAGCAGCACCTTCATCAGCGCGTCCGTGATGCCCAGCATGCGCACCGTGCGCACCACGCCGCCGCCACCGGGCAACAGGCCCAGCGTCACCTCGGGCAGGCCCACCTGCGCGCCCTTCACGTCCGCAATGATGCGGCGGTGGCACGCGAGGGCGATCTCCAGCCCGCCGCCCAGCGCCGCGCCGTTGATGGCCGCGACCACCGGCTTGCCGAAGGTCTCCAGCGTGCGCAGCTGCGCCTTGATCTCCTGGCCCAGGTCGAAGACCTGCTTCGCAGCTTCCTTCTTCACATCGCGCAGGTCTTTGAGGTCGCCGCCCGCGAAGAAGGTCTTCTTGGCGGAGGTGATGACGACGCCGGTGATGGAGGCCTTCTCCTTCACCAGCCGGTCCACGGCCGCGCGCATGGACTTCACGTAGGCGGCGTTCATGGTGTTGGCGGACTGGGAGGGGTCGTCCATCGTCAAGACGACGATGCCGTCCGCGTCCTGTTCCCAGCGCAGGGTGTTCTGTTCGCTCATGGTGTTCGCTCGAAAGTCTTTGAAAGGGGAGGGAAGGGTCAGACGCGCTCGACGAGGGTGGCCACACCCATCCCGCCGCCGACGCACAGGGTGACGACCGCGCGGCGCGCGTTGCGCCGCTCCAGCTCATCCACCACGGTTCCAAGAATCATGGCGCCGGTGGCGCCCAGCGGGTGCCCCATGGCGATGGCACCGCCGTTGACGTTGAGCTTGTCGTCCGGGATGTCCAGGTCCTTCTGGTACTTGAGCACCACGGAGGCGAAGGCCTCGTTGAGCTCGAAGAGGTCGATGTCCTTCACGGACAGGCCCGCGATGTCCAGCAGCTTGCGGGTGGCCGGCAGCGGGCCGGTGAGCATGATGGTGGGCTCCGCGCCGGAGGTGGCCACGGCGGCGATGCGCGCGCGCGGCTTGAGGCCCAGCGTCTTGCCCACCTTCTCCGAACCCACCAGCACCAGCGCCGCGCCGTCCACGATGCCGGAGGAGTTGCCCGGCGTGTGCACGTGATGGATGCGCTCCACCGCGTGGTACTTCTGGAGCGCCACCGCGTCGAAGCCGCCCATCTCCCCCATGGTGGAGAAGGCCGGGTTCAGCTGGCCCAGCGAGGCCACGGTGGAGTCCGGGCGCATGTACTCATCGTGGGCCAGCACGGTGAGCCCGTTCTGGTCCTTCACGGGGACGACGGACTTCTGGAAGTAGCCGTTCTTCCACGCGTGGGCGGCGCGCTCCTGCGAGCGCACGGCGTAGCGGTCCACGTCCTCGCGGGTGAAGCCCTCCAGGGTCGCGATGAGGTCCGCGGAGATGCCCTGGGGCACGAAGTAGGTGTCGTAGTTGGTGGCGGGGTCCATGGCCCACGCGCCGCCGTCGGAGCCCATGGGGACGCGGGACATGCTCTCCACGCCGCCCGCGATGACCAGGTGCTCCCAGCCGGAGCGCACCTGCTGCGCGGCCATGTTCACCGCCGTCAGGCCGGAGGCGCAGAAGCGGTTGAGCTGCACGCCGCCGGTGGTCTCCGGCAGGCCCGCGGCCAGCACCAGCGTGCGCGCGATGTCCGCGCCCTGGTCTCCCACGGGGGACACCACGCCCAGCACCACGTCGTCGATGAGCTTCGGGTCCAGGTTCGGGTGGCGCTGCTTGAGCGCGTCCACCAGGCCGACGAGCAGCGACACCGGCTTGGTGCCATGCAGGGCGCCCTTCTTGCCCTTGCCGCGAGGGGTACGGACGGCGTCGAAGATGAATGCTTCCTGGCTCACGGGGAGCCTCCTTGTGAGAAGGGAGGGGCTACTGGGGGAGTCCTTCATATATCCGTCCCCACTCGACAGCGATCCACCGCGAGGCAAGCCCGGTCGGACACCCCGTCGGAGAACGCGCCTGGTGACCTGGGACATCAGGTGATGATCGGCGTCATCGCGACGAGCGGGGAGCGCCAGTCCCAAGTGACTGATTTCACGGAGCCCCAAGGCTGGCATGTGTCGTGCTCTTGGGGCCCGGCTTCGGCCCTCCGTCCGCCGGCTCCACGGAGCCTGCCCCCGCGAACGCGCCGTGGCTGGCCAGGAACAACGTCGGGTCGCCCTACAACAGCAACATGCAGCTCATCGACGAGGGCCAGAAGGGCCAGTTCAAGTACACGAACACCTTCACCAACAAGACGAACGAGCCGCAAACCATCACGCTCCGGCACGGGCTGGAGCGGCTTCGACACCAGCCAGATTTCCCCCGCGGGCCACAACGGCAAGATGTCCATCACCCACGAGGCGACCGGCAAGACCGTGACGGAGGCCAACGCCTGGCAGACGGAGAAGGACGACCCCGCGCTCCACGACGTGGGCGTCCCCGCCGGCCCGCTGAACCTGCGCACGGAGATTGGCTAGAGCCTCAGTGGGCCTGGGGTGAGTCCAGGCCCAGCGCCGCCTTGCACGTCTTCACATATAGGTCCCGGAAGAGGTTGTCCGGGTCCGTGCGCTGCTTCACGGCCTGGTACGTGTCCCTGTTCCAGATGCTCCAGAACGTCTCCTCGTCGTAGTAGTTGTACGAGATGAGCGTCTTGGTGCCGTTGACGCGCTGGAGCTCATCCTCCAGCTCCTTGTAGACGTTGCGGCCCGGCGGCTGCGGCATCCCATACACGGCCAGGTCCAGGAACAGCGGGTCCTTCATCCCGGACCACCACCGCGGCGTCAGCCACTCGTAGTCGCGCGTGCGCCGGAAGGGCACGCACCACACGGGGTAGTGCTTCATCTCGCGGTGGTACCAGTCCATGAACCCGGCCGTGCGCGAGAAGGGGACGAAGACGTCCACGATGACCGGCGGGTCCTTCTTCGGCAGCAGCTGGGTGAAGCGGTTGGCCGTCCTCAGCACGCTGTCCGAGTGGATGAGCTTTCCGAACAGCGCCCGCGCCAGGAGGTTCTTCGGTTTGACGTGCGTGACGCCCCGGTTGTAGCGGAAGAGGTAGTCGTACGTCGGCAGGTAGTCCTCGCCCCGGCGCGGGATGCTCTCGCAGTACGCGGTGAGCCAGTCGTAGCGGTGGACGTACGGCGCCCTGTCCACGAAGTGGCCCACGCACAGCACGTGCTTCGTGGGGGAGAAGATCTGCCCGTCCAGGTAGTCCACGCCGGTGTCCTGGAAGTGGTGCCAGATGGCCTGCTGGAAGGACTCCAGCGAGGCGTGCGTCTCGTTCGTCACGCGGACGAAGGGCGCGCAGCGCACGAGCTTGAAGCGCAGCTTCGACAGGATGCCCAGCGTCCCGAACGAGCCGTGCATCATCTCGAAGAGGAGCGGGTCCTCGCGGGGCGTGCAGCGCAGCACCTCACCCTTCGCGGTGATGACCTCGTACTCCAGACAGGTGTCGTGGAAGCCGCCCTGGCGGAAGGACATGGACTCGATGGAGCACCCCGCGATGGCGCCCCCGAGCGTGATGGTCTTGTGCTCCGGGACGATGTACGGAATGAGCCCGAGCGGCAGCGTCGCGCGCACCACCTCGTCGAAGGTGACCGCGGGCTCCGCCGTGCAGGTCATCCCCACGGTGTCGATGTCGAGGATCCGATCCAGGTCGCTCAGGTCCACCTTCTCATCGCGGCGCCGCGCATCGAACCGCTTGGGGACGCTGTGGGGCGGGGACTTCTTCTTGAAGGACGCGGGGCCCTTTCCCTTCCGCTGCCGCAGCTGCCGGGCAATGGCCTCCACCTTCGCTTCATGAAGGGCCTGGGCCTGGGAAGAGACTTCCACGCGGGGACCGCCTGTGACCGACTCCGTGAGCATCCATTGCCTCCGATGGGAGGCAAGGTGCGGATGATTCCGTGAAAAGTGAGCCCTGGCCTGTCGGCGCGGGGCCCTCACGTCCGGCATCCGGGCATGCGGTCGGCCTCGGGCCGCATTGGACCTGGGGACGTTGTGCATCCGCCCGGGCGCCATCAAGCCCGCGCAACAATTTGGCGGATTTAACGAGAATTCCGTTCTTCATCCCCCAACGGAGTTCCCCTCTTGATGTCCTTCCTCCCTTCCTTGATGTCCAGGGGCCGCGCGCCGGTCCTCCTGCTGCTGGCCGTGGCATGCGGCGAAGCACCGCCGGACGCGGACGCCCCCTCCACCGTGGACAGCGCCCTGGAGGCGTCCGTGACGGTGTCGTTCCAGGAGCAGGTCTCGCCGTCGGCCGCGTACACCGGCGCTTCGGACGCCACGCTCTCGGAGAACAGCCCCACCCTCAACGCGGGGGCGGACGGGTTGATCCGCCTGGACCGTGACTACCCCACGGGTTCGGGGAAGACGACGAACGGACTGCTCCGCTTCGACGTGAGCGCCATCCCCGCGAACGCGACGGTGCAAGCCGTCCGGTTGTCCTTCAACGTGCGCAACTCCACCACCGGAGAGGGCTACTTCGTCTACGCCGCGGGCCGTGCGTGGACGGAAGGGCAGGCCACCTGGACGCTCGCGGCCACCGGCTCACCGTGGAGCGGGGCTGGCGCGAGCGGCGCGGCGGACCGGGGCGCTGTCTCCTTCGCCACGCTGCTGCCGGGCGCGACGGGCAGCTACGGCGTGGACCTCAACGCGGCGGGCATCGCGGTCGTGCAGGGCTGGGTCGCGAACGCGGCCACGAACCAGGGCTTCGTGCTGGACGCCAACACGAACATGGACGGGCTGGAGCTGGACTCGTCGGAGGCCGCGACGCTCGCCAACCGTCCGAAGCTGACCGTGACCTACGCGCTTCCGGACGGCCAGGGCCCGGCGGGCAACCCGGGCCTCACCGGCCTGGACAACTCGGGCACGACGATTCCGGACACGAACTACGCCATCCCCTCGGGCGCCATCTTCCTGGCGACGAATGGCAATGACAGCAACGCGGGGACGCAGGCGGCGCCGGTGGCCACGCTCAGCCGCGCTGTCGCGCTGGTGCCGTCCGGCGGGACCATCGTCGTGCGCGGTGGCACGTACCGCGACTGGCTCAACAACGGCGCGGGAAACTACCGGGTCGCGACGAAGCCCATGACCATCCAGGCGTACCCGCACGAACAGGTCTGGTTCGACGGCACGGACGTCAAGCCCGCCTCGGCGTGGACGTCCGACGGCGCGGGGCACTGGTACATGGACTGGAGCACGCCCAGCTTCTGCAACGGCGGCTACTACCAGTACAAGTACGACGCCCAGCCGACGACGAACACCGGGCCGTGCGCTCACTTCGACATGTATGGCGACCCGGCGAACCCCGCCGCGGGCGACCCGCAGATGGTCTTCATCGACGGGACCTACGTGCACGAGGTGAAGACGCTCGCGGAGGCCACGCCGGGCAACTTCTTCTACGACTGGACGAACCGCCGCATCTACATCGCGACGAACCCCACGGGCCACACGGTGGAGGTCGCCGCGCGCCCCGTGGCCCTGGTGCTGGGCAACACCGGCTATGCGCTCAAGGGCCTGGGCTTCCGGCGCTACGCGACCAACGAGTACAGCGGCACCACGAGCGCGGCCGTGTACATCGGCGCGACGAACTCGCTGGTGGAGAACTGCGTCTTCACGCGGATGGCGGCGGGCTCGCTGAGCATCAAGCCCCAGGGCGGCGTGGTGCGCCGCTCCGTCTTCGCGAACAACGGCTTCACCGCCGTGGGCTCCAACGGCTCCACCAACTCCTCCACGGTCGTCCCGGACGGGCTGCTCCTGGAGGAGAACATCGTCAACGCCAACAACACGGAGCGCTTCGGCACCAACTGCTCGCGCTCGTGCGCGCAGGCGGGCGTGAAGATTGCCCACATGAATGGCTTCACGGTGCGCCGCAACGTCTTCGAGAACAACCTGGGCGGCGCGGGTTTCTGGTGTGACGAGGACTGCCGCGGCGGCGTCATCGTCCACAACATCTCCCGCAACAACAAGATCGGCATCTTCTACGAGGTGTCGGACACGGGGATCATCGCGTCCAACCTCATCTACGACAACACGTACGCCGGCATCCAGACGTGCTCGGCGAACACGAAGATCTACAACAACACCCTGGTGGACAACGCCGCCATCGACCTGTGGGTCTACGACGATTCGCGCAACGAGCAGGACAGGCGCGGCTCGGACATCGGGCCTGACACCGTGAACGTGCAGGTGGTGAACAACATCCTGTCGGGCGGGAACATCACCACGTTCAAGGCCTCGCGCTCGGACAACAACTTCACCAACACGGGGCCGAACACGTTCTTCTCCGCCATGGACTTCAACAGCTACTACCGCTCCGGTGGCAGCGGGAAGTCGTTGATCAACTGGGTGGACACGGGCGGCGTGAACTACACGTCGCTGGCCGCGATGCGCGCGACCCACGGCTGGGAGGCCCATGGCCACGACCTCGTGTCGGGTGGGGATCCGTTCTTCGTGAACCAGGCCCTGCGCAACTACGCCGTGCGCGCCTCCAGCCCGGCGTACCTCAGCGGCAGCCCCCTGCCCGCGGACGTGGCGCAGGTGCTGGGCGTGCCCACCGGCACGGTGACCAGCCGGGGCGCGCTGGACTGGCCGGGTAGATAGAGGCCCGCGGGCCCGGAACCGCGTGGGGTTCCGGGCCCCTTGGCTCATGAGGCTTCGAGCCGCTGGCGCAGCGCCGTGGTGGTCAGCTCCGGCGTGCCGTCGCGGCCCATCAACGTCTGGCCATCCTCGGAGTAGAGCGCCGGGCGCTGGTACAGCGTGCGCAGGGCGCGCAGGTGCGGATAGACGATGGACGCCTGGGGGCTCAGCTCCCGCAGGTGCTTGCGCAGGAGCGGGGCGTACTTCGGGCTCTGCGCCGGGAAGATGTGGTGCTCCTGGTGGTAGCTGAAGTTGAAGTGCAGCCAGTTCATCACCGGGTGCGTCTCCACGCTGGCGGTGTTTACGAACGGGTTGTCTGTCTCCTCCGACGCGGGCTGCATCCAGTGGTTGGTGGCGATGTAGATCATCAACGTCACGTTCCCGATGAGCAGCGGGAGCACCAGCGCGTAGAACGCGGCCCTCGGCCCCAGCACCCACCCCAGGCCCACCCAGCCCGCGGTGACGAGCACCGTGAGCACCCGCTCGCGCACGCGGTGCATGTGCACGTGCTGGAACGCGGGCAGGCGGCAGTGGTGCCAGAGGAAGGCCTGGCCCTGCGCGGTGAAGAAGAGGCTGAAGCTGATGAAGCTCAGCCAGTGTCCGGAGCCGGGGGACATGGCGTGGAACAGCTTCGCGAACCCCTGGGTGTGCCAGTCCGTCCTGCGCGGGAGGATGTCCGGGTCGCGCACCATGACGTTGGCGGCGCTGTGGTGGGCCTGCACGTGCCAGGCCCTCCAGTTGCCCGGCGTCACCAGGAAGGGCGCGAAGCCCGCCCAGCCCAGCACGTTCTCCCACTTGCGGCTGTGGAACACCGAGTGGTGCAGCGCCTCATGCGCGGCGAGCCCCACGGCGGTGACGAGCTGGCCCAGCACGAAGGCGATGAGCAGGCAGGCCCAGTGGGGCAGCGTCCAGGTGCCGAGCACCCAGATGAGCGCCGCCTCCACCGGCACCAGGCACAGCGCGACGACGCCGCGCAGGGGTTGTCGTTCGAAGGCCTCCGGAGGCAGCACTCGGCGCAGCTCTGAGCGGAGCCGCTTGGCGTCATCCGGGACGAAGGGAAGGGAAGAAGGGAGGTCGTTCATGGCGGTTGCCTCAGGCAGGAAGGGGTTTCAGGCCATGGGGCGGGCGATGCCGCCTTCGATGAGCATCCGCAGACGGCCGGCTTCGTCATGCGCCGCCACGGTGCCGCACTGGAGCAGGTCCCCCTCCACGCGAGGGGCGAGCGACTTCAGCGTGAGGCGGCGAGGGGACCTGGCGTCATGCGCCACCAGGTCCCGGTCGAACGTGGCCCGCTGGACGCCCACGGGGGCGAACACGTCGTTCGACACGCCCTCCACGTGCATCGCGCTCAGGCGCAGGGCAGCGTCCAGCACGAGCGCCGGCACTGCCTGGCCCGCCTGCCGGGAAGCCTCCGGCAGCCCGAGCCGTGCGAAGCGGGCATCCTCTTCCAGGCGGATCTCCTCCAGGCAGTCGAACATCCGGCGCAGCTCGATGGGGGAGCCCGCGGCGCAGTGCGGGTCGTGCACGGACACGCCGTGGCCCGAGGCGCGAGCGGCCTCCAGCTTGGGGGAGGTCCGGGGCGGCTCGGCCGTCAGCGTGAAGCGGGCCTCGGCGAAGACGAGGTCTTTCTCCAGCACCACGCCGGACGCATGGACGATGTCTCCCGTGAGCTTGACCTGCACGCTGTGCTGGCCGGGGTCGTCGGTGAGCGGCGTGCACTCGGCGCGCAGGGACTGCCGGGCTCCGGGCTTCACGCGGATGAAGCGGGAGAAGCGCACGTCCTCGATGGTGACGGTGCGCAGCTCCGGGCGCGCGTCGTCCAGGGCGGCCTGGAACATGAGGTCCAGGGCCCAGGCGCCGGGAAGGGTGGGCGTGCCCCGGACCAGGTGGTCCTCCAGGCACGGGATGCTCGCCGCGTCGACGGTGAGGTCCCTGCGCGTGGGACGCGCGGCGATGACCTCCAGGCCATAGAAGGCGCGCTCGCTTTCGGTGAGCTGGACGTTGATGGGTTGGACAGGCTGGCCGTCCACCAGCTGGAGGAAGAGCGCTTCGCCCTCCCCGGCGCGGATGCCGCGCAGGCGGCGGCTGGCGCCGAGCACGCGGTACTCCGAGCCGCGCGTCATGCCGATGCCGTCCCAGGCGAGCCAGCCCACGCTGCACCACTGCACGTCCTGGCGCGCGTCGCTGACCCAGGCGCAGAGCCGGTCCAGCGCCTCGTTCGCCGCGCCGTAGTCCGCCTGTCCGTCATTGCCGATGTAGCTGAACGCGGAGGTCAGGACATGGAAGGGCACGGGGGCGGGGAGGCGGCGTGCGCAGGACTCGCGCAGGTTGCGCAGGCCCAAGAGCTTGGTGTCCAGCGTGCCGCGCAGCTCCGTGAGCCGGCGCCGGTGGAGCTTCTTGGAGACCTGCGTACCCGCGCCGTGGACCACCAGGTCGAGCCGGCCGTGTTCGCGCAGCAGCTCCTCCACCACGCGGTCCACGTCTTCGGGACGGGTGACGTCCGCGGCGCGGTAGGTCATCTGGCCGGGCAGCCGCATGAGTCCATCGAGCGTGGCGCGCAGCTCGCGCACGGCCAGGTGGCGCTCGAAGCGTGCTCGCAGCGCGGGCATCCGCACCGAGCTGTCACGGGCGAGCTCGGACGCGTAGAACTCGCGCTCCACGGCGCCCAGGTCCTCGTCGCGAGCCTGGAGCACGCGCTCGGGAGCATCCGACGGGTCGCTGCGTCCCAGGAGGACGACCTTGCAGCCGTAGCGCTTGAGCAGCGCTCCTGCGAGGACGGCCGTCACGCCGCGGCCTCCGCCCGTGAGCAGGACCACGGATTGGGAGGTGAGCGTGACGCCGGGCCGTGCGGGGACATCCGTGGGCTGAAGCAGCCGGACGCAGCGGACGGAGCCATCGAAGCAGACCTCGACGGGACCGGTGTCGTCGCCGGTGCCCAGTTCGGACGCGACGAGGTCGAGCGCCGTGCGGAGCGGAAGCACGCCCGTGGCGATGGCGCGGATGCTCCGTGCCGGAACCTCACGGCCCAGGGACTTGAGCATGCCGGCGAAGAGGCCGGTGACGGGATGCAGCGTCCGGCGCGCACCGACGCCACCGATGCACAGGCTCGCCAGCGACACGGTGCCAGCGGACAGGCCCGCGTAGGCGCGACGGGCGGACAGGAAGAGCAGCTCCAGCGCTTCGTGACGCAGGGCCGTGTCCGCGACGACGGAGGACTCGTTCTCTTCCGGGTTCATCCGGCACACCGAGACGATGACCTGAGGTTCGAAGCCGAGCGCATCCAGGCCGGCCTCCGCGGTCTCCTCCCGGGTGAGGTCGATGCCATGGATCCGCGAGCCCGCATCGGTGACGCCTGTGTGCAGGATGCGGAACTCAGGACCGCAGAGGTCGTGGGCCTGGGTGGAAAGCTCACGGGCCACGGCCTCGTCCTGGGCGATGAACAGCACGCGCTTGCCACGCAGGGACAGTGTGCCGGTCGTCCGGGCGGGACGCTCGACGAGCACCGGCGCGTGGTAGCGGATGGGCGCCGAGTGGTCGAAGCCGTCAGTGGCCTCCGGAACAGGAGCCGAGGTCGACGGTGGACGCGCATCCTCCACGCGAGCCGCCCCCTCCCGAGCCTGCACGGCACCGGTAGGCCTGACAGGCGTCTCCGGGCCAGGGCTGTTCAAGCCTGTCCGACTGTCGGACAGGCGTCCGGGGCTCAGCTGACGCGGCGCCTCCTCCCGTCCGGTGCGGTCAAAACCTGTCCGACTGTCCGACAGGTTTCCATGGATCGACTGCCGCGGGAGCCCCGCCCCATCACGGTGCTCCAAACCTGTCCGACTGTCGGACAGGTTTTCTCGGTCCGGGTTAGGCGGGAGCCCCGCCCCGTCGCGGTGCTCCGAACCCGTCCGACTGTCGGACAGGTTTCCGGAGCCTGGGTGGGGCGGGCGGCTCTCAGGCCCGGGGCTGTTCAAACCTGTCCGGTTGTTCGACAGGTTTTCGCGGCTCGGCTGAGGCGGGAGCACCTTCCAGCCCGGGCTGTCCAAACCTGTCCGACTGTCGGACAGGTTTTTGCTGCTCGACTGGCGAAGCTGGAGTACCAGCCGCGCGCCAGTCGTGCCATCGAGGTGGAAGCGCAGCGTGGAGGCCTGTCCTTCTGAGGCGGCCCTCACCGCGCGCAGCACCTCCTGCGCCTCCCTGGCGGAATGCGGCGGCAGCGTGATGCCCGGTCCGGTGCCTGCTTCTTCGGACATCGACAGATGGCACAGCGGCTTCAAGCCCCGCGCTTCCGCCTTCGCGACCGTGGTCACGGCCAGCATCGCCATGCCCTCTTCAGGCATGGTCCCATCAAGCCCGTCACCCGGTCGCTTCACGTGGGCACTGCCCACGAGCACCAGGTCGAAGCCGCTGTCCAACAGGGCCCGTGAAGCCCGCAGCGACGCGGCCAGCGTGCCGGCACCCGCGTCCACCACGAAGTTCGGCCCCTTGGTGTCGAGCACCCCCGCCACCCGGCCGGGCGTGACATTGGGCATCATCCCCTGGAGCGTGTAGGGCCCGGAGGGCCGCAGCGCGCCCACCGCCGCGTGGAGGCGGTCCACCAGCGGCAGGAGCCGCGCCGCGTCCCGTGACCGCTGGATGTGCTCGCGCAGCCTGCGCCGCAAGGAGTCCGCCAGCACGCGCTGCGTGGCCTCCACACCCCGGCGCGTCTTGCCCTCCAGTCCCAGGACGATGGCCGTCCCCGTCCGCAGCGAATCAAAGGCCCCGAGCTTCTTCACGACGTCGCTCGCGACGATGAGCCCCAGGTGCTGCGTGAGGTCCATGTCCTCCGTGATGTCCGGCAGCAGCCGCACGGAGTCGGGCAGCCGCACCCCCTTGGCGTCGAAGCGCGCCTCCGGGAACAGTCCGTCCGCGGCCACCACCACCAGTTCTTCGCGGGCAGGGGCTCCGGCCCTGGCTTGAAGCGCGAGCGGACCTCCCCGGTACTCCTCCAGCACCAGGTGCGCGTTCGTGCCGCCGAAGCCGAAGCCATTCGTGGCCGCCCGGCGCGGATGGTCCGCGTTCTCCGGCCACGGCTGCTCCCGCGTGCCCACCTCGAAGTCCGGCCCGAGCGCCCGCAGCGCCGCACCCGGACGGTCGAAGCTCGACTGCGGCGGGAAGCTCCGGTGCTCCAGCGCCTTGCACAGCTTGATGACCGAAGCCGCACCCGCGGCCCACCCGACATGGCCAATCAGCGCCTTCACGCTGGCGAGCTGGAGGCCCTTGCGCTTGCCTCCGAAGACCCGGCCAATCGACTGCAACTCGGTGGCGTCTCCGGCCGGAGTGGCCGTGCCGTGCGCCTCGATGTACTGGATGGACTCCGGTTCAACGCCCGCCGCCGCGTAGCACGCTTGCATCGCGGCCACCTGTCCGTCCGCTCGCGGAACGTTCGCGGAGCTGCTGCGCCCGTCGCTGGAGAGCCCCGCGCCACGGATGACCGCGTGCACCTTCAGCCCCGAGGCGACAGCCTCGTCCAGGCGCATCAGTCCAACCACGCCCGCGCCCTCGCCGAAGATGACGCCATCCGCGCGCTCGTCGAACGGCCGGCTCCCCGTCGCGGAGAGCCCCTTGAACTGGGAGAACAGGCAGCTGTTGCCCGGGCCCGGGGAGAACACGCCACCCGCGAGCACCAGGTCGGCCTCGCCGCGCTCCAGCGCCTTCATTCCCAGCGCGATGGCGTAGAGCGAGGACGCACAGGCCGCGTCCAGCAGCACCGTGGACACGCCCGAACCCACCACGTCCGTCACCACCGCGTGAAGGGTCGGGTGCGGCGCCAGCTCGGAGGCCGTGGCGGTGACACCCAGGGTTTCACGCAGCAGCGTGGAGAACTCCCGCGCCGTCTCTCCCCGCGCTCGCAGCAGGGCCTCTCCCGCCTCGACGCACAGCGCGTCGTCGTACTCGGGAGAACCGTCCGCCGTGGATCCGAGCAGGCACTGGATGCGTCCGGGCTCGCGCGGCGCGGTGGACCTCAAGGACTCCATTGCCTGGGTGAGCGCGATCGCCAGCAGGCGCTGCTCACGGCCGTAGCGTTGGAAGCGCTCGGGCGTGATGCCCGGGGGCGGCACGAGGTCGCTGTCCAGGACCCGCCCGGTGAGCAGCGTGTACGTGCGGTCCGGAGTCACCGCCGGGCCCACGAAGTCCACCACCTGGTCCGGATGACTCAGCCCCGTGTCGACGATGCCGCTGATGCCACGCTGGATGTTCCGCCAGTACGACTCCGGATCCTTCGCGCCGCCGGGCAGCATGCAGCCCAGGGACACCACCGCGATGGCCGGGACCCCCTGCGCCACATCCACGGGCAGGGCCCGGTCCACGGACGTCAGCGTCATTGACGTGTCCGCCGGGAGGATCCGCTGCACGATGCGCGTCAGCCGTCCTCCCGTGCCGCAGTCCACGAACCGCGCGCAGCCCGCGTTCACCAGCGTCTCCACCGCGCCCGGAAAGTCGAAGGGACGCACCAGATGGGACGCGAGCGCCTGGGCCAGCTCGGATCCGTCACGTCCGTACACCCGCCGTTCGATGGGCGAATAGATGGGCCCGAGTGCCGGATGCACGGCCAGGTCCGCGAGGCTCGCGCGGAACGCGGAGACCGCGGGCGCCAGGCTCGGGTGGTGGAACGGGTAGCGGCTGGAGATGAAGGTGAAGCCCTTGCCCTGCCGCTCCAGGAACGCGCGAAGCCGCTCCAGCTCCGCACGAGGCCCCGCGACCACGGTCTGCCGCGAGTGATTGCGTCCCGCGACCTCCAGGGTCCTGGCCCCACTCTCCGCCACGGCCCGGAGGGTCTCCGGTTCCGGCAGCGCGACCGCCGCGAGCGTGCCCAGGTCGTCCGGCACCGACTGGAGCGCCCGGATGCGGCGGCACACCACCTCCGCGCCCGTGCGCAGGTCCATCGCGCCGGCCGCGGTCATCGCCGCGATCTCCCCGAAGCTGTGACCGACGAACACGTCCGGCCGCGTGCCCTGGCGCTCCATCCACCGGGCTCCCAGCACGCCACACAGGAAGATGCCCAGCTGATCCAACAGCGGCGCCGCGTCCAGAGCCCGGCCCACCTGCGCGACGTCCTCCGCCGCGAGCAGCGGACCCACGTCGATGCCCTGTGAACGGCAGGCTTCCAGGACCGCCGCCAGCTCCCCACGCAGCTCCGGCTGGAGCGCCTTCAACCGGAGGAACAGCGCGGGCTCGAACGTGCCCTGTCCGGCGAAGAGGAACGCGGTCGCACCGGAGGGCAATCTGAACCCAGTCGCCACAGGATCCGATGGACGCACCGGCTGGGAAGTGGCTTCGCGCCCCGTCGAGGAAACCGGAGTCATCCTCGGAGGCGTCACGGCCACCGGATGCTGCACCGTCACCGGATCCGGAAGGTGCACGGTCCGCGAGACACCGCGCGGCGCCGTGTCCGCCAGCAGGCTGCGCGCCAGTTCGCGCACGGCCTCCGGGAAGATGGCCTGGACTCCATTTCCTCCCTGCAGCGCGAGGTCGCGGAAGCTCTTCGCCCCCGCCGGCTCGTGGATCGACGCCAGCGTTTCGAAGCTGCGCTGGAAGGACTCCGGGAATGCCCGCAGCGTTCCCTGACGGTCCGCGCAGAGCACGGTCTGATAGCCGCACGCCACCGGCGTGCCGTCGCTCTTCAACGTGCGGAAGCAGAAACGCAGGGACACCTCACCGCGCGCCTCCAGCGTCGTCAGCACCACCAGCCTGTCGCCCAGCGCGGCCGGGGCGAGGTTGCGCGAGTAGCCCTCGTAGGTGAGCAGCAGCACCTGATCGAAGTCGCGCCGGAAGTCGGGCTCCTCGAAGGCGTGCGGGCTGAAGAGCAGGTGCTCCCGGCCCGCGCACTGGAACTTGAAGTTGGTGAGGAAGTGATGGCTCCCGTAGGCCATCGTGTCGTCGAAGTGGATGTCATACGGGACGGCGAAGAAGTTCATGGTGATGGCTCCCGGAAAGGTGAAGGGTCAGGACGCGCGAGCAGCCGGCAGCAGGCCGTCCACCGTCCCGGAGAGGCCGGCGTCCACCACCCAGATGGCGCCGTTCACGCGCTGGGTCTTGGGCCCCAACAGCAACTCGGTCACGTCCGCGACGTCATCCGCGGTGCACAGCCGCCCGCCGGGCGTCGCGGACTCCCACCGCGCGACGCGCTCCGGCGCATCCGGGAACATCCCCAGCAGCTCGCCGTGCACGGGGCCCGCGGACACGCAGTTGGTGCGGATGCCATCCGGCGCCAGCTCCGCGGCCAGATAGCGCGTGAGGGATTCCACCCCCGCCTTCACCACGCCCTGGCAACCCAGGTCGTGCATGTACCGCTGCGACATGGACGTGGACATGGTGACGATGCTCCCGCCCCCTCGCGCGGCCATCAGCGGACGAGCCCGCATCGCGCACTCGTACGTGCCGGTGATGCAGGTGCGGAACGCCTTGTCCCAATCGCGCGGCGCGATGCGGTCGAACGGACCGATGAGCCCGTTGGACGCGTTGCACACGAGCAGGTCCAGCCCGCCCAATTCGTCACGGATCACCGTGAACATCCGCTCCAGGTGCTCCTCCTGCGCGACGGAGCCCCACAGGTGGACCGCCTTGCCCCCCGCGTCCACGATGTCCCGCGCCGTCTTCTCACCGTCCTCACGGGAGTGGAACGAGTTGACGACCACCGTCGCTCCCGCGCGAGCCAGCCGCGTCGCGATGACCCGGCCGATGCCCTTCCCTGAACCGGTGACGAGCGCGACCTTCCCCGCGAACGGCAGCTCCGCACGCGGCACGACCGGCGCGGGGGCCGCGTGGACGGGCGCACGGGGCCGGGCCTCCACGACGGGCGGCGCGGCCGGCAGCAGCGTCCCCGCCGCTTCGGCGATGGCGGCCATCGTGCGCAGGCGCTGCGAGAACTTCGGCGCCTCGCCCAGCCCCAGCTCCTTCGCGAGCACGGCCATGACCTCCGCCTGCTTCACGGAGTCGATGCCCAGCTCGTCCTCCAGGTCCGCGTGCGGCGTGAGCAGTTCCTCCGGATAGCGCGTCACGCGTGCGAACACGGCGCGCACACGCGGCAGGAGGTCCGGAGCCTGCAACGCTTCGACGACCGCGGGCACGGCGACAGGAACCGCCGGCACCGGCACCGTTCCCAGCGCCTCCGTCACCGCACCGGCGATGGCGCCCAGCGTGCGCGCCTTGCCGTTTCGCGGCAGCCGGTCCGGCGGCAGGTGGAACTCGCGAGCGATGACCGCGGCGATCTCCGCGAGCTTCACGGAGTCGATGCCCAGGTCATCCTCGAGCTGCGCGTGCTCCGTCAGGATGTCGAGCGGATAGCGGGTGACGGACGCGGCGCACTGCCGCACCTGCTCCAGGATGTTCGAAGGCGTGGATGTATGGGATTGGGAAGAACGCGCGGACATGACGACCCCTGTCGGTTCAATGCGTGACGGGGCCGACTGTAAAAGGGGGTCTGACACGTGCCGCGAAGCGGCGCGCACAGCTCGCAGCAATCAAGGAGGCAGCGAAGACTCCTCGCGCGCGGGAATACGCGCGACGTGTTCACGAGCGCGCCGCCATCCCAGCCACAGGGGAATGAACAGCGCCGGCAGCGTGAGCAGATCCGTGATGTCCACCGTGTGCGCCGTGGCCCGGACCGGGGGAATGCGCACGCCGGAGAGCCACGCGCGCAGCGCGAGGAAGGGCCACTGCAGCGCACCCAGCGCCCAGCGCCACGCATCCCCGGCGGCGGGTGAAAGCTTCGTGGCGGCGAAGCACAGCCCCGTCAGCACCACGGCCCCCACCATCACCGCGAACGACGGACGGAAGTCCCGCGCACGCCGCTGGAACGCCTGCTCCCACAGCGCCTGGAGGAGCACCGGGAACATCGCGAGCCCGGCCACGTCGGAGAGCTTCCCCGTCCACCACGACGGCCAGCGCGCCTTGAACACGTGGTCGTTCAGCACCAGCAGCACCACGGCCACCAGCACCCCGGGGTGCAGCAGCCCGCTGGACGGGAAGGGCCTGGGCCCGGTGGAGGTCGTTCCCGCGCGCATGGGGGCACTGTCACACCCGAGCCCCCGAAATGGAAAGCCCCGTGATTGCGAGGGCTTGGAGGACGCGGCGGAAAAATAAAAGGCCGTGTCGATTTCCCCCGGGCCCATTCGTTGCCTCACTGAAAGCAGGACGAAGAACACCCCCCGCGGCCCCCAGGGCGCGCGGCAGGAGACACGACCGTGCGATTCATGATCATCCGCAGGGCGGACAAGGACACCGAGGCCGGCGTGATGCCGGACGAGAAGCTGCTGGCCGCCATGGGGGCGTACAACGAGGAGATGGTGAAGGCGGGCGTGATGATCCAGGGCGAGGGCCTGCATCCCAGCAGCAGGGGCCTGCGCTTGAAGTTCACGAACGGCAAGCCAGCGGTCATTGACGGGCCCTTCACGGAGACGAAGGAGCTCATCGCCGGCTTCACGATCATCCAGGTGAAGTCGCGGGAAGAAGCCCTGGAGTGGCTCAAGCGCTGGCCGTCCATCGACGCGGGCGGCAACGTGGAACTGGAGCTGCGCCAGATCTTCGAGGACGACGACTTCGGCGCGGAGTTCACCCCCGAGCTGCGCGCACAGGAAGCGCGCATCCGCGAGCAGGGCGCGAAGAACCGCTAGTCGCGATGGCGTCCACCCGTGACATACGCTGCCGCGCGTCCAGGGCCGGTGCGAAGACGGGTGAAGCGATGCTTCAGCGGATGGCGCTGCTGTGCGTGGTGTGTCTCATGGGCTGCGGAGGCAAGCGGCTGCCCTCGGGGCCGGGCTCGCCGCCGGACCCGGTGGAGGACGGCTGGGACCCCGAGTCGCCCGGCAACGAAGAGCGGATGTACGGCACGGACGACTGGGCCCGCTTCATCGTGGACGTGCCCATGCGGGACGAACCCGGCACCGTGACGCGCTACTGCACGGGCGGCGTGGTGCTGCTGGGCGCGGTGCTGGAGCACGTCAGCGGCCGCTCCATCGCGGACCTGTCGCGCGATTGGCTGTTCTCCCCGATGCAGGTCCAGGACGTCACCTGGCAGCCCGCGGGCAAGACAGGCACGGACACTGGCGGCCACCTGCGCCTGCGCCCGCGCGACTTCCTCAAGGTGGGGCAGCTGATGCTCGACGGCGGCGCATGGCACGGCGAGCGCCAGGTCTCCGAGGCGTGGGTCACGGAGTCCGGCAAGGCGCTGGGGCCGCTGGGTGACGTGAACTACGGCCTCTTGTGGTGGAGCGCCCGCTTCGTCATCCAGGGCACGCCGGTGGAGGTGACCTTCGCGCGGGGCAACGGAGGCCAGTACGTCTTCGTGGCGCCTTCGCTGGGCGTCACCGCGGCCTTCACAGGCAGCCACTATAATGATGCGGGCTCGGCGTTCCCCCTGGTCCTGTTCGGGCAGTACGTGCTGCCGGCGGCGCTCGGGCTGGAGCGGCCGGGGACGGGCGGCTGAGCGGACCTGTCCTCTGCCAGACGGAGGAGGGCCGGCGCGCATCGGGATTCCGACGCGGGGCCTCGCTTCGTGGATGACCTCGCGCGGTCGGGTGGGCAACGTCCGCCCTGGCATGGCACCTCCGAAAGCACCGCGCACCTCCAAGGCCTCCGACCCCTCCGGCTTCGTCCGCGTCCGGGGTGCTCGCGAGCACAACCTCAAGCACGTGGACGTGGACATCCCGCGCGACGCGCTGGTGGTCTTCACCGGCGTGTCCGGCTCCGGCAAGTCATCGCTGGCGTTCGGGACGCTCTACGCGGAGGCGCAGCGGCGCTACTTCGAATCCGTGGCCCCGTACGCCCGGCGGCTGATTGACCAGGTCGGCGTGCCGGAGGTGGACGCCATCGATGGGCTGCCTCCGGCGGTGGCGCTCCAGCAGCACCGGGGCGCGCCGACATCGCGCTCGTCGGTGGGCAGCGTGACGACGCTGTCGAACTCCGTGCGCATGCTGTACTCGCGAGCGGGCACGTACCCGCCGAAGCTGGAGCGGCTGGACTCGGACGCGTTCTCTCCGAACACGCCCGCGGGCGCATGCCCCAAGTGCCACGGCATCGGCCGCGTGTTCGAGGTGACGGAGCGCTCCATGGTGCCGGATGACTCCCTGAGCATCCGCGAGCGCGCCGTCGCCGCGTGGCCGCCCGCGTGGCACGGCCAGAACCTGCGCGACATCCTGGTGACGCTCGGGTACGACATCGACAAGCCCTGGCGCGACCTGCCGAAGAAGGACCGCCAGTGGATCCTCTTCACGGACGAGCAGCCCACCGTCCCGGTCTACGCGGGCTTCACGTCCGCGGAGGTGAAGCGGGCCATGGCTCGCAAGGAGACGCCCAGCTACATGGGCACCTTCACGGGCGCGAAGCGCTACGTGATGACCACCTTCGCGACGACGCAGAGCGCGATGATGAAGAAGCGCGTCGCCCGGTACATGGTCGCCAGCGACTGCTCGCTGTGCGAGGGCAAGCGCCTCAAGCGCGAGTCGCTGTCGGTGACGTTCGCGGGACGCGACATCGGCGAGCTGTCCCGCCTGCCGCTGGAGCAGGTCGCGGAACTCATCCGGCCCACGGCGGAAGGGAAGGGGAAGGACGCGGACGTCATGGCCCGCGAGCACCCCGAAAAGCTCATCGTCGCCCAGCGCATCACCAAGGACCTGCTCGCGCGCATCCAGGTGCTGACGGACCTGGGCCTGGGCTACCTGTCGCTGGAGCGCAGCACGCCCACGCTGTCGCCGGGCGAATTGCAGCGGCTGCGGCTGGCCACGCAGGTGCGCTCCAACCTCTTCGGCGTGGTGTACGTGATGGATGAACCGTCCGCCGGCCTGCACCCCGCGGACACGGAGTCGCTGCTCACGGCACTGGACCGGCTGAAGGAGGCGGGCAACTCGCTGTTCGTGGTGGAGCACGAGGTGGAGGTCATCCGCCACGCGGATTGGATCGTCGACGTGGGCCCCGCCGCCGGTGAGCACGGCGGGCAGGTGCTCTACAGCGGCACGCCGGAGGGACTGGCGAAGGTGGAGTCGTCCCGGACGCGGCGCTACCTCTTCGAGGAGGAGGCCCTGCGCCGCCGCGAGCCCCGCAAGCCCACGGGACGCCTGCGTCTGGAGGGCGTGAAGCGCAACAACCTGCGCGGGCTGGCAGTGGACTTCCCGCTGGGCGTCTTCACCACGGTGACGGGCGTGTCCGGCTCCGGCAAGTCCAGCCTGGTGAGCCAGGCGCTGGTGGAGTTGGTCGCGGCGAGGCTGGGCCAGACGCTGGCGCCAGAAGAGGAGGAGGGCGAGCCACTGGACCGCGAGCCGGTGGTGGCGAGCGAGGGCCACATCCAAGAGGGCATGGAGTCCATCCGCCGGCTGGTGACGGTGGACCAGAAGCCCATTGGCCGCACGCCGCGCTCCAACCTGGCGACGTACACGGGCCTCTTCGACCACGTGCGCAAGCTGTTCGCGGCGACGCCGCTGTCGAAGTCGCGCAAGTACGGCGCGGGGCGCTTCTCCTTCAACACGGTGGGAGGCCGCTGCGACACGTGCGAGGGCGAGGGCTTCGTGAGCGTGGAGTTGCTCTTCCTGCCCAGCGTGTACGCGCCGTGCCCCACGTGCCACGGCACCCGCTACAACGCGAAGACGCTGGAGGTGCGCTACCGCGAGAAGAACATCGCGGACGTGCTGGGCATGACGGTGGACGGCGCGTTCGACTTCTTCACGGAGGAGCCGCCGCTCCAGCGCGCGCTCAAGGTGCTGCGGGACGTGGGCCTGGGCTACCTGCGCCTGGGACAGCCCGCGACGGAGCTGTCCGGCGGCGAGGCCCAGCGCATCAAGCTGGCCACGGAGCTCCAGCGCACGCAGCACGGCGACACGCTCTACGTGCTGGATGAGCCCACCACCGGCCTGCACCCGGCGGACGTGGACAAGCTGATGGCGCAGCTGGAGGGGCTGGTGGACGCGGGCAACACGGTCATCGTCGTGGAGCACGACCTGCGCGTCATCGCCGCCAGCGACCACGTCATCGACGTGGGGCCCGGCGCGGGCAACGCCGGCGGCCGTGTGGTGGCACAGGGCACGCCGGCGCAGGTGGCGAAGGTGAAGGAGAGCCGCACCGCGCCCTATCTGGCGCGGGTGCTCAGGTGACGTAGGCGCGACGGCGGCTGAATCGTCACTTCACGTCAGTGACCCGCAGTGAGTCGAGGAAGGCTTCGGCCTCGGGGTATGGATCTTCTTGGACGGAGATCGCCTGAAGGAAGAGGAGTCCGTCTCCTACGACGCTCCATCGGTCCCGGATCAGCTCTCCTTCACCCACGCCGCGCCATTCCCAGCCCAGCCAGGGGGCGGGCAACCGCGTGTATTCGTCGCGTGCGAAGGGCTGGACGAGATCCTGCTCAAGCCGCCTGAGGTTTTCTTCTGGCGACTTCCCAGCCTCGAAGGCGCCTGGGTACCAATGCAGTTGGAACTGTCTGGAGGACTTCATGTCCTCCCACGAGCAATTCAACCGGTGGTGGCCCATGGGCCACTCGGTGGGGTCGCGGACCGGCAGGGGCCCACAGTTGACGCGGGTGGTCTCGGTCGTTGACCTGGAGCTTCCAGGTGGGGGGCGCGGTGCCACGACGCTCACGCCGGGAACCGGCTCCCAGCGGACCAACTCCTGGGGCAGCGGCCACTGAGGCCGGGCGGGAGCAGCCGTCCGCCCCGCCGCACAGGCCATGCATGCGAGCGCGAGCAGCCCTGGAACGAAGCGGTTCAACCGGGTCATGGAGATAGGGTACACCCCGGTCCGTGAAGCCCGTGACTCCCACCCGCCTCCCCAAGGTGACGACGTGAACGACCGACTCCTGCGCACGGCGCGCCGCCAGCCCACCGACACCACCCCTGTGTGGCTGATGCGTCAGGCGGGCCGCTACCTGCCCGAGTACCGCGCCATCCGCGGCAACATCGCGTTCCTGGACCTCTGCAAGGACCCGGACCTCGCCGCCGAGGTCACCGTCCAGCCCATCACCCGCCTGGGCGTGGACGCGGCCATCATCTTCTCCGACATCCTCATCCCCGTGGAGGCCATGGGCATCCACCTGGAGCTGGGCGACAAGGGCCCCCACTTCCCCAACCCGCTGCGCACGCCCGCGGACATCGACAAGCTCGGCGTCCCCGACCCCGTTGAAGGCACCGGCTTCGTCGCGGAGGCCATCCGCCGCACGCGCAAGGCCCTCAACGACTCCGTGCCCGTCATCGGCTTCGCGGGCGCGCCCTTCACCCTGGCCGCGTACATGGTCGAGGGCGGCGGCTCCAAGAGCTACATCCAGATCAAGCGCCTGCTCTTCGAGCAGCCCGAAGTCGCCCACCGCCTCTTCCAGAAGCTCACCGACACCCTCATCCCGTACCTCAAGATGCAGGTGGAGGCCGGCGCCAAGATTGTGCAGATCTTCGACTCCTGGGGCGGCGAGCTGTCCCCCTGGGACTTCGAGCGCTTCAGCCTCCCGTACCTCACCCGCATGGTGACGGAGCTCAAGGCCACCGGCGTCCCCGTCATCCTCTTCGGCGTGAACATGACCCCGCACCTGCCGCTGCTGAAGCGCACCGGCGCGGACGTCATCGGCCTGGACTGGCGCTGCCCCGTGGACGAGGGCCGCCGCATCCTCGGGCCGGACGTGGCCACCCAGGGCAACCTGGATCCGCTCCACCTCTTCCTCCCCCGCGAGGAGCTGGAGGGTCGCGTGAAGGACATCCTCCGCCGCGCCGGCCCCACCGGGCACATCTTCAACCTGGGCCACGGCATCCTCCCGCCCACCGACCCGGACGCCGCGAAGTTCCTCGTGGACGCGGTCCACAAGCACGGCGCCGCCCTCCGCCAGGGCACGCTCGACTGAACAATCCCCAGCCCGCCCGACTGGCGAGCAGTTGACTCAAGAATCAATCCAACGTTGACGCGGTGCATTGCCCGCCGTTAGAAGCGCCTCACTCGTTTCACAGAGGGTGAGGCACACATGGCAAGCGAGAAGCGCAACGGCCACCGGCGGGTGGCCATCGTTCGCGGACTGCGGACGCCGTTCGCGAAGGCGGGCACCGTCTTCGCGAACCTGACGGCGCTGGACCTGGGCCGCATGGTGGTCCAGGAGCTGGTGCAGCGCAGCGACCTGGACCCCAACGAAATCAACCAGGTCGTCTTCGGACAGGTCATCCCCACGCTGACCGCGCCGTCCATCGCGCGCGAAGTGGTGCTGGCGGCGGGCCTGCCCAAGCGCATTGACGCCTTCACGGTGGCGCGCGCCTGCGCCACGTCCATCCAGTCCATGGTGGCCGGCGCCAACGCCATCGCGCTGGGAGACGCGGACGTCGTCATCACCGGCGGCACCGAGTCCCTGTCCGACGCGCCCATCTTCACCAGCCGCCCGCTGGCGCACGCGCTGGCCGCGTCGTCCAAGGGCAAGAGCCTGCCGGACAAGCTCAAGCCCTTCCAGAAGCTCAAGGCCAAGGACCTCATCCCCGTGCCCCCCGCCATCGCCGAGTACTCCACCGGAGAGACGATGGGCGAGAGCGCGGAGAAGATGGCCAAGGAGAACGGCATCACCCGCGAGGAGCAGGACCTCATCGCGTTCAACTCGCACCAGAACGCGGCCCGCGCGTGGAAGGAGGGCCTGTTCGACGGCGAGGTGATGCACGTCACCGTGCCGCCCAGGTACGAGCAGATCGCCACGAAGGACAACATCGTGCGCGAGGACACCAGCCTGGAGGCGCTGTCCAAGCTCAAGCCCGTGTTCGACCGCCGCTATGGCAGCGTCACCGCCGGCAACGCGTCCCCGCTGACGGACGGCGCCGCGGCCCTGCTGCTCATGAGCGAGGAGAAGGCCAAGGCGCTGGGCTACGAGCCGCTGGGCTTCCTGCGCTCGCACGCGTTCGCGGCCACGGACCCGGGCGACCAGCTGCTCCAGGGCCCGGCGTACGCGGCCCCCGTGGCGCTCAAGCGCGCGGGGATGAAGCTCGCGGACATCGACCTGGTGGAGATGCACGAAGCCTTCGCCGCGCAGGTGGCGAGCAACCTCCAGGCGCTGGCGTCCAAGGAGTTCGCGAAGAAGGCGGGCTTCAACGCGCCGGTGGGCGAGGTGGACCGCTCGCGGCTGAACGTGACGGGCGGCTCCATCTCCATCGGCCACCCGTTCGGTGCCACGGGCGCGCGCATCATCACGCAGGCCCTGAACGAGCTGAAGCGTCGGAACAAGAACACGGTGCTGTGCACCGTCTGCGCCGCGGGCGGCCTGGGCGCCGCGGTCATCCTGGAGCGTGCGTGATGGCGACCAAGCAAGAGGCAGTCGAAGCGAAGCAGGGCTTGAGCTACGACGTCACGAACGGCGTCGCGGTCATCACCGTGGACCAGCCGGGCGCGCCGGTGAACACGCTGTCCCCCGAAGTGGGCACCGCGTTCTCCGACCTGCTCCTCCAGGCGGAGCGGGACCCGGAGGTGAAGGCCGTCGTCTTCATCTCCGGCAAGAAGGACAACTTCGTCGCCGGCGCGAACATCGACTTCCTCCAGACCCTCAAGTCGCCCGCGGACGTGGAGGCCATCAGCCGAGGCGCGCACGAGCAGTTCGACCGGCTGGAGTCCTTCTCCAAGCCGGTGGTCGCGGCCATCCACGGCGCGTGCCTGGGCGGCGGCCTGGAGTGGGTGCTCGCGTGCCACTACCGCATCGTCACGGACAGCCCCAAGTCCGTGGTGGGCCTGCCGGAGACGCAGCTGGGCCTCATCCCCGGCGCCGGCGGCACGCAGCGGCTGCCCGCGCTGATTGGCGCGCAGGCCGCGCTGGACCTCATCCTCACCGGCAAGAACGTCAAGCCGTCCAAGGCGAAGAAGCTGGGCATCGTGGATGAAGTGGTGCCGGTGCCCATGCTCAAGGACATTGCCCTCAAGCGCGCGGCGGAGCTGGCGGCGGGCACGCTCAAGGTGGAGCGCTCGCACCAGGGCTTCAAGGCCGTGGCCCAGAGCGGCAAGAAGAAGGGCATCGCCGGCATCTTCCAGGGGCTCATCAACAAGGACCTGTGGACGGAGGCGGCGCTGGAGGACAACCCGCTCGGCCGCAAGGTGATGTTCGACCAGGCGAAGAAGCAGCTGCTGAAGAAGACGCGCGGCAAGTACCCCGCGCAGGAGAAGGCGCTGCAGGTCATCCGCGTGGGCCTGGAGTCCGGCCGCAAGGCGGGCCTGGAGGCGGAAGCGAAGGCCTTCGGCGAGCTGGTGTTCACGGACGTGTCGCGGCGCCTCGTCGAAATCTTCTTCGCCACCACGGCGCTGAAGAAGGAGAACGGCACCGCCAACCCCAACCTCAAGCCGCGCGAGGTGAAGAAGGTGGGCGTGCTGGGCGGAGGCCTCATGGGCGGCGGCATCGCCTACGTGGCCGGCGTGCTCCAGGGCGTGCCCGTGCGCGTGAAGGACAAGGACGACGCGGGCGCGGGCCGCGCGCTCAAGCAGGTGCAGACGGTGATGGACGAGCGCGTGAAGCGCCGCTCGCTCACGCGCCTGGAGTCCAACGCGAAGCTGTCCAACATCACCGCGGGCACGGACTACAGCGGCTTCAAGTCGGTGGACCTGGTCATCGAGGCCGTCTTCGAGGACCTGAAGCTCAAGCACAAGGTCATCGCGGAGGTGGAGGCCGTCACCGGCGAGAACACCATCTTCGCGTCCAACACCTCCAGCCTGCCCATTGGCGAGCTGGCGAAGGGCAGCAAGCGCCCCTCGCAGGTGATTGGCATGCACTACTTCAGCCCGGTGCACAAAATGCCGCTGCTGGAGATCATCACGCACCCGGGCACGGCGGAGTGGGTGACGGCGACCTGCGTGGACGTGGGCAAGAAGCAGGGCAAGACGGTCATCGTCGTCAACGACGGGCCGGGCTTCTACACGTCGCGCATCCTCGCGCCGTACATGAACGAGGCGGCGTACCTGCTGGCGGAGGGCGCGGACATCGTCCAGCTGGACAAGGCGCTGGTGGACTTCGGCTTCCCGGTGGGGCCCATCACGCTGCTGGACGAGGTGGGCATCGACGTGGCCCAGAAGGTGGGGCCCATCATGGAGGCCGCGTTCGGCAAGCGCATGGCGGCGCCCAAGGCGCTGGAGGGCGTGGTGTCCGACGGCCGCCTGGGCCGCAAGACGAACAAGGGCTTCTACCTGTACGAGAACGGGAAGAAGAAGGAGGTGGACCCGCAGGTCTACCTGCTCCTGCCGCACGGCAAGGACCGCAAGTCCCTGGACGCTTCGGAGATGGCCGAGCGCGTGGCGCTGCAGATGGTGAACGAGGCCATCCGCTGCCTGGGTGAAGGCATCCTGCGCAGCGCACGCGACGGCGACGTGGGCGCCATCTTCGGCCTGGGCTTCCCGCCGTTCCTGGGCGGCCCGTTCCGGTACGCGGACGCGCTGGGCCCGGCGAACCTGCTGCGCAAGCTGGAGCATTATCAGGACAAGTACGGCGAGCGCTTCACGCCCGCGCCGCTGCTGGTGGAGAAGGTGCGCGCCAACAAGGGCTTCTACGAGTCCTGAAGGCAGCCTGACGCACCGGGGCGGGGGAGGGGAGGGCACACGGTCCTCTCCTGTGTTTCCGGGCCTGACTTGACGCGAGGGGCGGTTCTGGACCAAGGGCATGACCCGAATGGTCCGCTCCGCTCCTCGTGCCGTCTTGACCGCCGGGCTCGCCGCCCTGGTGGTGTGCACCGCGCTGGTGACGATGTCCGCGATTGCGTTCCCGCAGGGCTACAGCCCCGCGAGGCTGACGTGGCCGGGCGCCCCCGTCCTGTTGGGCTGGGTGCATTACGATGCCGGCTGGTACGCGCGCATCGCGACGGAGGGCTACAGCTACACGCCCGGCCAGCAGAGCCCGGTGGCGTTCTTCCCGCTGTACCCGCTGGTGCTGCACGGCCTGGGCCTGCTGCACGTGGACACGTTCATCGCGGGCGTGCTCGTCACCATGCTGTGTGGCCTGGGCGCGCTGTACGTCTTCACGCTGTGGGCACGCACCCGCGCGGATGAGGACTCGGCGAGGAACGCGGGGCTGCTGCTGGCGTTCTACCCGTTCGCGTTCTTCCTCTATGGGGCCATGTATTCGGACGCGCTGTTCCTCCTGCTCATCATCGCGGCGTTCCTGCTGTTGGAGCGGGGGCAGCTGGGGTGGGCGGTGCTGCTCGCGGCGGTGGCCACGGCGGCGCGTCCGGTGGCGCCCGCGCTGGTGGTGGGGCTGCTCGCGCGGCGGCTGGAGTGGAAGCACGAGCGCGGCCTGAAGTGGAGCTGGGTGGACCTGCTGCCGGTGTTCGCGGCGGCGGGCTTCGTGCTGTACCTGCTCTACCAGTGGAAGGCGTTCGGAGATCCGTTCGCGTTCGTGAAGGTGCAGTCCGCGCCGGGCTGGGACCAGAAGCCGGGCTGGCGCACGTGGGTGAAGCTGCGCTGGTTCCAGGGCTTCAGCCGGGACATGTCGCTGTCGGACGGCCTGAGGCTCGTGGGGCACGCGGCCGTCACCGTGGGCGCCCTGGCGCTCATCTGGCCCACGGCGAAGCGGCTGGGGTGGGGCTACGGCGTCTACACGCTGGCCATCGTGGGATTGCCCGCCCTGTCGAGCAAGGACTTCATGGGCATGGGGCGCTACCTGCTGGCCGCCTTCCCGCTGTTCCTCTCGCTGGCGCTGCTGCTCAAGGAACGTCCGCGCATGAGGTGGGGCGTGCTCGCGACGAGCGCCTGCGTGATGCTGGCGCTGGCGGCGGCATACGGAGCCGCGGAGTACGTGTCATGAGCGGACTCATGGACCAGGCCCTGGCGCTCTACGCGCACCTGCCCGCGAGCGAGCGCTTCCACGTGCACGCACGGGCATCCTCGGCCCCACTGCTCGCGGTGGCGTCGCGCCTGCCTTCGGGGACGGTGGCGGACATCGGCTGCGGGCACGGCCTGCTGTCCGCGGTGATGGCGCTCGCGGTGCCGGAGCGCCGGGTGCTCGGAGTGGACCTGGACGAGCGCAAGGTGCACTGGGCCAGGCAGGCCCTGTCGCGACTGCCCAACGTGACGCTCGACGTGGGCTCGGTGGAAGACCTCGCGCGAACGCAGCCGCACTCGCTCGACGCGGTGGTGGTCTGCGACGTGCTGTACCTGCTGCCCGATGAGAAGTGGCCGGGCTTCCTCCAGTCCGTGCGAAGCCTGCTCAAGCCCGGAGGCCGCTTCCTCTTGAAAGAGGTGGAGGGCGACCGCTCCTGGAAGCACGCCAAGGCGCTCGCGCAGGAGTGGGTGATGGTGTCGCTGCTGGGCCGCACCAAGGCCAGCGGAGGCATGGTCCTCAAGCCGCGAGTTGACGGAGTCCGGCTCCTGCGAGACGCGGGCTTCGAGGTGCGCGAAGTCGTGGGCCTGGGCCAGGGCTACACCACGCCGCACCTGCTCTACGACGCCGAAGCCCGCTGAAGCTCGCCGTAGTTCGTCAGCGAGACGCCCCGCTCCTCGAGCTTCGCCTTCACGCGGGGACTGGTGAGCGCGGCCAGCTCCGCGCCCCAGCCGTAGGTCCACGCCGGATCCTCCGGCACGTGTGGCGCACCCTCACCGGGATGGCACCCCAGCTCGAAGTCCCCCGCCGGCAGCGCGTCCAGCACCGCCAGCAGCGCGGGCTCATCCAGCCGGCCCGCCTCGAACACGCCCCCGGCACTGACCCGCCGCACGCCCGGCCGGGCCCGGGGCGCCGTGCGCGCGAGCACCGCCAGCACCGTCGTCTTCAACGCGGGCCCGGGAGCCCGCAGCCACGACGCGCGAGGCAGCGCGTCCGGCCACCGCAGGGGCAGCCCCTCGCGAGCGGCGATGCCCTCCACCACCGGCCGCACCCCCGGCAACAGGTGCAGGTGCTGGTGTCCATCCAGGTGATCCACCTGCGCGCCCAGCTCCCGGGCACGGGCCACCTGCGCGGACAGCTCCCGCTCCAGCTCCTCGCGCCGCACCCGCCCCGTCAGCCACGCCTTCGCGAACGCCGCCCAGTCGCCGCGCAGCCGCCCGTCCGGCGCCACCGTCCGCACGGCCTCCATGGGGGCCGCGCACGGCAGCCGCGTGGACAGCGCCAGGTGCACGCCCACCGCCAGCCCCTGCGCCTTCGCCCGCGCCACCGCATCCGCGGCGGAGGGCCCCATGGCCAGCAGCGTCGCGCTGGTCACGATGCCCTCGCGGTGCGCTCGCAGGATGCCCGCGTCCAGTGACGGATGCAGGCCCAGGTCGTCCGCGTTGACGATGAGCCGCGTGCGCGACGCCATGACGTCCTACCCGCGCCCCTGCACCGAGCGCAGCGGCTGCACCGACGGCGGCAGGCGCACCGGCTTGCCCGGCGGCGGCGGCGAGCGCGTCTCCGGGTACAGCGCCACCAGCTCCTTCACCATCTTCAGGATGACGGACGGCGACGCCAGCGTGGAGATGCCGCGCGTGCGCGGGAAGTAGTCCACGCCCATCTGGAACACGCGGAAGCCCTTGCGGATGGCCTTCACCACCAGCTCCGCGTCGATGAACGAGCCCTGGCTCTTGAGCTCCATCGACTCCAGCACCCGGCGGTGCATCAGCTTGAAGCTGAAGTTCACGTCCTTGATCTGGATGTCGAACAGCGCCCGGATGAGCAGGTTGTAGACGAACGAGTACACGATGCGCTTGGAGCCCTCGCTCGTGCGGTCGAACCGGAAGGCGCAGATCATGTCCGCCTCCAGGTACTCCATCAGGTGCAGCGCCCGCTCCAGCTCGCGCATGTCCCACGGCAGGTCGATGTCCGAATAGAGCACCAGGTCCTTCGTGCTCGCCGCCAGCCCCGTGCGCATCGCCCCGCCCAGCTTCAGGTTCACCGGGTGCGTGATGACCCGCAGCTGGGGGACCTTCGCCGCGAGCGCGTCGCAGACCTCCTGGGTCCGGTCCGTGGAGGCGTCGTTGACGACGATGATTTCGAAGTCGTCGGTGAGCTTCGGCAGCACTTCCAGTGCGCGGCTCACGGCGCGCTCCACGTAGTCCTCTTCGTTCCAGGCGGGGAAGAAGAGGCTGATGCTCGGGTACTTGGCCACGGTCGTCATGTCGCGTGCGTTCCGTCAGGAAGGAAACGCCGCGCTCGCTAGCAGACGGCCCCCCCGGTGGCAAACCTCTTGGCCCTTCTTGTGGGAAACCCCTATAGTACCGCCTAGTCATCATTTTACGGGGACACGGTGAAAACCCAGCCCTACACGCTTCTGGTCGTGGACGATTCGCAGGCACTGCTTCCTCAGCTGGTGCGCACGCTCGGCCCGGAGGACTTCGCCCTGCGCGTGGCGCGCTCCGGGCCGGAGGCGCTGGGGCTCACCCAGGAGGTAGACGGCGTCCTGCTCTGCTCCGGTGGCCTCGACCCAGGCCAGGCCCAGGCCCTGCTGGAGGCCCTCACCCCACCACCACCGGCGCCCCAACCCGCCGTGGTGGTTCTTGCGCCCCCGGAGGATCGGGCCCTGCGGCTCGCCGCTCTGCGCAGAGGGGGTGAGGTGATTCTGACCCCATGGGACGACGAAGAGCTGCGTTTGAGGCTCTACCGGAGCCTCGAAACGCACTCGCGGTTGAAGTCACTTCACTCCCAGGTGGAGGAGCTGCGGCGCCTGGCGGTGACGGACGGCCTGACCCAGGTGCACAACCACCGCTACTTCCAGGAGCGGCTGCGCGAGGAGTTCCGCCGCTCGCAGCGCTACGACGAGAGCCTGTCGCTCATCCTCGTGGACCTGGACCACTTCAAGAACATCAACGACGCCCACGGCCACGGGGCGGGGGACCGCGTCCTCCGGGAGGTGGCGGCCTCCCTCCAGCACAGCGTGCGCGAGACGGACCTGGTGGCGCGCTACGGAGGGGAGGAGTTCGCCATCCTCCTGCCCTGCACCCACCTGCCCGGCGCCCTCACCGTGGCGGAGCGAATCCGCAAGGGAATCAACGAGTTGCACGCAGGCCCGGAGGGTGCCCTGCGCGTCACCGCGTCCCTGGGCGTCTCCAGCTTCCCCCACCGCGCCATCCTCACCCCGGAACAGCTGTTGCTCACCGCGGACGAGGCCCTCTACCGCGCCAAGCGCGAGGGCCGCGACCGCATCTGCCTCCACCCCCCCGCGCCCCTGTTTTCGGCGCCGCCTTCACGGGCAGGCTGACCCAGCGGGTCAAAAACCCGGGGTCTCATTTGACCCGGTTGGGGGCGGTGGGTCTACAATGACCTTGCCCCTTTTTGTCATGTCTCTGAAAAGAGGCGTGATTGCCGGGGTTTATCCAAATCTCTGGTTTGGCAAGGCCATTGCAAATGTCGATTCCCGGAAAGTCCATGGGAACCCTCGGAGCTCAAGCGCAGGCGCAGGAACCGGTCACCCGCGGCCGGCTGCTGCTCGTGGACGACGAGGAGAACATCCTCAAGTCCATCCGGCGGGTCCTGCGCCGGGGTGAGTGGGAGATCGAGACGGCGACGGACGCCGAAACGGGCCTGCGCACGCTGGAGCGCTTCCAGCCGGAGGTCGTCATCTCCGACTTCCGCATGCCGGGCATGAACGGCGTGGAGTTCCTCAACCAGGTGAAGCTCCAGGCGCCGCGCGCCCAGCGCATCATGCTGACGGGCCAGGCGGATCAGCAGGCCATCGAAGAGGCCATCAACCGCTCGGAAATCTTCCGCTTCATCTCCAAGCCCTGGAACGACAGCCACCTGGTCCTCACGGTGAAGAGCGCCTTCGAGCAGTACGCGCTCCACGCGGAGAACGACCGGCTCTACCGCGTCACCCAGGAGCAGAACGCGGAGCTCAAGCACCTCAACGCGGACCTGGAGGAGCGCGTCGCGCTGCGCACGCGCCTGCTCTCCACGGCCAAGCGCGAGTGGGAGCTGTCCTTCGACTGCATGGAGACGCCGCTCGCGGTGGTGCGCGCGCGGGACTTCGCGGTGCGCCGGGCCAACGTCGCCTACGCGCAGGTGGCCCGCCGCTCCATCGAAGAGGTGCCTTCGGACGTCCCCTGCCACCAGTACCTCTTCGGCCGGGACACGCCCTGCGCCGGGTGCCCGCTGCCCTCCGCCATGGAGACGGGCAAGGGCGCGCGCGGTGAGGTGCAGCAGGGCGGGCGCAGCTACGTGGTGGCCGCGTACCCCTTCGCGGGCGACGACCGCGCGGTGTGCACCTACCGCGACGTCACGGAGGAGCAGGCCATGACGCGCCGGCTCATCGAGACGGAGAAGATGGCCGCGGTGGGCCAGCTCGCGGGCGGCGTGGCGCACGAAATCAACAACCCGCTGGGCGGCATCCTCGCCTTCGCGCAGCTGATGTCCCGCGACGCGGGCCGCAGCGAGAGCGACCTGGAGTCGCTGAAGCTGATTGAAGAGAGCGCGCTGCGCTGCAAGCGCATCGTGGAGAGCCTGCTGAAGTTCAGCCGGCACAGCCGCGTGGAAGACCGGCGCCTCTTTGATTTGTCCAAGTGCGTGGAGGACGCCGCGGTCCTCTTCCGCGCGCAGCTCAAGTCCATGCCCAAGGTGGAGATGAAGCTGGGCCTGAAGGACGGGTTGCCCAAGGTGTACGGCGACCCCGGCACGCTCGCGCAGGTGGTGCTCAACCTGCTGCAGAACGGCCTGCAGTCGCTGCCCAAGGCGGAAGGCCGCCTGACCCTGGAGACGGGGCGCGAGGGCGACCGGACCTTCTTCGCGGTGACGGACACGGGGGCGGGCATCGAAGAGAAGCACCTGCCGCGCATCTTCGAGCCGTCCTTCACCACCAAGCCGCCCGGCGAGGGCACCGGCCTGGGCCTGTCCATCGCCTACCGAATCGTCCAGGACCACGGGGGCACCTTCCAGGTGGACACCCACGTGGGCCAGGGCTCCCGCTTCACCGTCTTCCTGCCCATTCCCCTGCAGCTCGAGAGGTTGCCGTGAACCAAGTCAAGCGCGCCAAGGTCCTCGTTGTGGATGACGACTCCGTCGTCCTCAAGGCCGTCACCCAGATCCTCCAGCGGGAAGGCCACCCTGTGGTGGCCATCGACGACGCGGTGGAGGGGCTCACGGCGGCGAAGGACCCGTCCATCGACGTGGTCGTGCTCGACATCAAGATGCCGCACCTGTCCGGCATGGACCTGTTGCGCGCCATCAAGGCGGACCGCCCGGACGTGGAGGTCATCATGATGACGGCCTTCGCCACCGTGGAGACGGCGGTGGAGGCGGTGAAGGCGGGCGCGTACGACTACCTCACCAAGCCCTTCGAGAACATCGACGAGGTCAGCCTCACGGTGGCCAAGGCCGCCGAGCGCAAGGCGCTGAAGGACCGCACCCGCGCGCTGGAGGAGGCGCTCACCGCGCGCAGCCAGTTCGAGGACCTCATCGGTCAGTCCTCGCAGATGCGCGCCGTGTTCAAGCTGGTGGAGACGGTCAGCCACTCCACCGCCACGGTGCTCATCCAGGGCGAGAGCGGCACGGGCAAGGAGCTGGTGGCCCGCGCCATCCACTACCGCAGCGCGCGCCGCGACAAGCCGTTCGTCGCCGTCAACTGTTCCGCGCTGACGGAGACGCTGCTGGAGAGTGAGCTCTTCGGCCACGTGAAGGGCAGCTTCACCGGCGCCACCGGCAACAAGAAGGGCCTCTTCGAGGCGGCCGACGGCGGCACCATCTTCCTGGACGAGATTGGCGACGTGCCCCCGGCCACCCAGGTGCGTCTCCTGCGCGTGCTGCAGGAGGGTGAAGTCAAGCGCGTGGGCGCCAACGAGCCCGTGAAGGTGGACGTGCGCGTCATCGCCGCCACGCACGTGGACCTGTCCCGCGCGAAGGAGCAGGGCAAGTTCCGCGAGGACCTCTTCTATCGCCTCAACGTCATCACCATCGACCTGCCGCCCCTGCGCGACCGCCCGGAGGACGTGCCGCTGCTCGCGCACCACTTCCTCAAGGTCTACACCGGCAAGGCGGACAAGAAGGTCACCGGCATCAGCCCCCGCGCCATGGAGGCGCTCACCTGCAACCGGTGGACGGGCAACGTGCGCGAGCTGGAGAACGTCATCGAGCGCGCGGTGGTGCTGACGGCCAACGACGCCATCGACGTGGAGGACCTGCCGCCCGGCTTCCAGGCCGCGCCCCAGGCCGACTCGGCGGTGGAGGTGTTCAGCCTGGCGCACCTGCCGTACGCCCAGGCCAAGCGCCTGGCCATGCGCGCCTTCGAGCGCCGCTATCTGTCCGCGCTGCTGGAGAAGAACAACCACAACGTGTCCAGCGCGGCGCGCGCGGCCGGCGTGGACCGCTCCAACTTCCGCCGCCTGCTCAAGCAGTACGAGGTGGCCGGCCGCAGCATGAAGCCGCGCTCGCCCAAGGGCCCGGACTCGGACAGCGGCCCGGGCCCCGTGCTGGAAGCCGTGTCCTGATGCACTCCCGAGGGAGGACGCTTCAGCCGTCCTCCCCGGGTTCGCGCTCGCCGCGCCTGGCGGCGAGCTGCTGCTGGATGGCCTCGTAGCGCTCGGACAGCTCCGCCTCGAAGCCGTTGCGCGTCGGGGTGTAGAAGCAGCGCGAGCGCAGCGCTTCGGGCAGGTAGTCCTCCGGGACGTAGTTGCCCTCGAAGTTGTGCGGGTACTTGTACCCGCCTCCGTACCCCAGCGACTTCATCAGCTTGGTGGGCGCGTTGCGCAGGTGCATGGGCACCGGCAGCGCGCCCTCCTTCGTCACGGCCTCGCGCACGGCGGCGTACGCGGCGATGACCGCGTTCGACTTGGGCGCGAGCGCCAGGTACGTCACGGCCTGGGTGAGGGGCAGGGTGCCCTCCGGCAGGCCCATCAGCTGGAAGGCCCTCAACGCATCCACCGCCACGCCCAGCGCGCGGGGGTCCGCGTTGCCCACGTCCTCCGACGCGAAGATGACCATGCGGCGGAAGATGAAGACGGGGTCCTCGCCCGCCTCCAGCATGCGCGTCATCCAGTACAGCGCGGCGTCCACGTCGCTGCCGCGCATGGATTTGATGAACGCGCTGACGACGTTGTAGTGCTCCTCGCCGCCCTTGTCGTAGAGCAGCATCTTCTGCTGGAGCGCCTCCTCCGCCACCTTGCGGTCCACCGCCTTGCCGCCGTACGCGGCCGCGGCCTCCAGCGCGGTGAGGGCCTTGCGCGCGTCCCCGCCCGCCGCGTCCGCGATGAACTCCAGCGCCGCGTCATCCACCGTCACCCTGCCGCCCAGCCCCCGGGGGTCCGCGACGGCGTGGCGCATGACGGCGATGAGCTCCTCCTGCTCCAGCCCGCGCAGCGTGACGACGCGGCAGCGCGACAGGAGCGCGGCGTTCACCTCGAACGACGGGTTCTCCGTGGTGGCGCCAATCAGCGTGACGGTGCCCTTCTCCACGTGGGGCAGGAGCGCGTCCTGCTGCGACTTGTTGAAGCGGTGGATTTCGTCGATGAAGAGCAGCGTGCGCTGGCGGTTCAGCTTCCAGCGGTCCTGCGCGCGCGCCACCGTCTCGCGGATGTCCTTCACGCCCGCGAGCACGGCGGACATGGTCTCGAAGGCGGCGCCGGTGTGGCGCGCGACGAGCTGGGCGAGCGTCGTCTTGCCGGTGCCCGGCGGCCCCCAGAGGATGAGGCTGGGCACCTGGTCGGCCTCCAGGGCGCGGCGCAGGAAGCGGCCCTCGCCGGTGAGGTGCTCCTGGCCCAGGTACTCGCTGAGCGAGGTGGGGCGCATGCGCTCGGCGAGCGGCGCCAGGACGGCCTGTTCCTTCTGGCTGGCGTGGTCGAAGAGGTCCATGGGGCCTCCAAACCTAGCGCCCTGTCCGCCCCGTCGCGCACCCTTGTGATGTCCGGGGCCGAGCAGGTGCGTCATTTTCCACGCGAGGACGGTTGGCCGGCTGGACTAGAACCCGGGGGGCGTGCAGACCCTCGTCATCGTCGCGAAGCGAGACACCCCGCAGGCCGTGGCCCTGGCGGCGGAGATCCAACAGCGCCACCCGGCCCTGACGGTGCTGGCGGACCGCGCCCTGGCGCATGCGCTGAACTGGCCGCGCATCGAGGACCGGGAGCTGGCGGCCCGGGCGGACCTGGTGGTGGTGCTGGGCGGTGACGGCACGCTCATCTACGCGGCGCGCCTGCTGGGCGGGCGCAACGTGCCCATCATCGGCGTGAACCTGGGCAGCCTGGGTTTCATGACGGAGATCTCCGTGGAGGAGCTCTTCACCCGGCTGGACGACGTGCTGGTGGGGAACTTCCACGTGGACTCGCGGATGAAGCTGTCCTGCCGGCTCATGCGCGGGGGCAAGGTCCTCATCGAGGACGAAATCCTCAACGACGTGGTCATCAACAAGGGCGCGCTCGCGCGCATCGCGGACCACGAGACGTCCATCGACGGGGTGCCCATCACCACGTACAAGTCGGACGGCGTCATCCTGGCCACGCCCACCGGCTCCACGGCGTACTCGCTGTCCGCGGGCGGCCCCATCGTGCACCCGTCGGTGGACTGCACCATCCTGTCGCCCATCTGCTCGCACGCGCTGACCCAGCGGGCCATCGTGGTACCGGCGGACCGCACCATCCGCGTCACGCTGAAGAGCGAGACGGCGGACACGTACCTCACGCTGGATGGACAGACGGGGCACTCGCTGCAGGGCGGGGACTGCATTGAAGTGGTGCGCTCGCCCAACCGCGTGGCCCTGGTGCGCAACCCGCGCGTGGCCTTCTTCACCATCCTCCGGCAGAAGCTCCACTGGGGCGAGCGCTGAGCGGGCCGCGTCCGGGGTGGGGCTCCCCCCGGAGGTGAGCGGTGGGGTAGCGTCCGGCCCGTGACGACGGCTGGCCCCACGACGCGTTTCGGCAAGTACGAGCTGCAGGAGCGCCTGGGCGCGGGCGGCATGGCCGTGGTGCACCGCGCGCGCTACACCGTGGCGGAGGGCGTGTCCCGGTCCGTCGTCATCAAGCGCGTGAGGGACCCGTACGCGCAGGACCCCGCCTTCGTGAAGATGTTCCTCAACGAAGCGCGCATCTCCATGGGGCTGTCCCACGGCAACATCGTCCAGGTCTTCGACTTCGGGCAGGAGGAGGGGGAGTACTTCCTCGCCATGGAGTGGGTGGACGGGCAGCCCCTGTCCAAGGTGCTCAAGCGCCTGAAGTTGAAGGGCATGGCGCACCTGCCGGCGCCGCTGGCCGCGCTGCTGATGATCGACGTCTGCAAGGGCCTGCACCACGCGCACACGCGCCGCGACGAGCAGGGCCGCCCGCTGGGGCTGGTGCACCGCGACGTGTCCCCGGACAACGTGCTGGTGAGCTTCGAGGGCGAGGTGAAGCTCTCCGACTTCGGCATCGCCAAGGCGCAGCTGGCCGGGCGGCCGGAGACGGACGCGGGCGTGGTGCGCGGCAAGTACCTCTACCTGTCGCCGGAGCAGACGCGGGCGGAAGGACTGGATGCGCGCTCGGACGTGTACACGGCGGGCGTCGTCCTCTTCGAGATGCTCACCGGCCGCAGGCCCGTGGAGGGCGACCCGGGCTCGGTGATGGAGCGCATCGCCACGGGCGACCTGACGCCCGTGCAGACGTACGCGCCGGACCTGGACCCGTCGCTGGGGGCGCTGGTGTCCCGGGCGCTGGCGCTCCGGCGCGATGACCGCTTCACGAGCGCGGAGGACTTCCAGCGCGCGCTGGCGGAGTGGCTGGCGTACCGGGCGCCGCTGTTCCCCGCGTCCACGCTGCGCCACCTGATGGGCTGGCTCTTCGAGGAGGAGCTGAAGCTCGCGGGCCAGCCGCCGCGCATTCCGGAGTCCTTCCTGCGCCAGGTGACGATGTGGACGGGGGAGGGCGGGCCGGCGCTGCTGGACGAGCCGGAGCGCGCGTCCTCGGTGCACCGCGCGCACGCGACGGCGTTCCCGGACGAGTACGCGCCCGGGGCGATGATGGGCACCAGCGCCGCGCAGGACTCCAGCGGGCTGCCCGGCTGGGTGTGGGCGGCGTTCGTCGCGGTCGCGGTGCTCTTCTTCGTCGTGCAGGCGGTGATGCCCCTCCAGGCCTCCTCCGGAGGACATCCGCTCCAGGTGGTGACGAACCCCGCGGGCGCTGAGGTGCTCTGGGACGGCAGGCGGGTGGGCGTGACGCCCATGGCGCTGAAGGTCGGACCGGGAGAGGGCTCGCACCAGCTGTTGATGCGGTTCGTGGGGTATCAGCCGTGGTCCACCACCGTGTCGGAGGCCGCGGTGCCGGAGCGCGTGCAGGTGACGCTGGAGCGCCTGGCGCCGCCACCTCCGCCCCCGGAGCCGGTGGTGGACGCGCGGGTGAAGGACCGGGAGTCCACGCCGGATGCGGCTCGCAAGCGGCCCCCGGTGAACGTCCGGGGGGAGGCGCGCGACGCCGCGGCGTGGATGGCGCAGTCCCCGGACGCGGGGGTGGCGTACACGCTGGGCCAGGAGCTGCTCGTGGCGGGCAAGGCCCTGGAGGCCGGTGAGAAGTTCTGGAAGTGCCTGGAGCTGAAGGAGAGCGCCGCGGAGTGCCACCTGGGCCTGGGCCGGGTGGGCGTGATGACGGACCGGTCCGCGATGGCCCGCGAGGGCTACCAGCGCTACCTGACCCTGCGGCCGCACGGCCCCGGAGCGGCCGAGGCACGCCGCTACCTCAAGGGGGGCGCGGCGCGGTAGGACGTACGGAAGATGTTCCTCGTCCTTTCGAAGGTGTTGGACCTGCTGCTGTCGCCGCTCACCTGGGTGCTGCTCCTGGGCGTGGGCGGCGTGGTGCTGCGCCGGTGGCGGCGGCTGTCGCTGGCGTCGCAGCTGCTGTCGCTGGCCGTGCTGTACGCGTTCTCCATCGAGCCGACGGTGGCGCTCCTGACGCGCGCGACGGAGGCGGACGCGGTGAGCACGTACCGGCCGGACACCGTCTACGACGCGGTCATCCTGCTGGGCGGAGGGCTGGACGCGGCGGCCACGGAGCGCTCGGGGCAGCCGGAGTACAACGCCGCGCCGGAGCGGATGATGCGCACCTTCGAACTCTTGCACGACGGCCGGGCCCGGCAGGTGCTGATTACGGCCGGCAACCTGGACGCGAGGCCGGAGGCGGTGGTGGAGGCGGACGTGCTGGCCGCGCAGCTGGAGCACTGGGGCATCGCGCCCGAGCGCATCGTGAAGGAGGGCCGCAGCCGCAACACCCGGGAGAACGCGCTGGAGTCCGAGCCGCTGGTGCGCGCGCACGGCTGGAAGTCGCTGCTGCTGGTGACGAGCGCCGCGCACCTGCCCCGCGCGGCCGGCTGCTTCGCGGCGGTGGGCGTGAAGGCGGACACCCTCGCGGTGGACCTGCGCTCCTCGACGATTCCGCCCTCGAAGCTGAGCTGGCTGCCGCGCTCGGGGGCGCTCAACCAGAGCACGGACATGCTGCGGGAGCTGGCCGGACGGCTCGTCTACCGGCTGCGAGGCTGGACCGCGCCCTGGCGGTAGCCTCGCGCGCTACGTCCTACTTCATCGAAGGCTGGGCGTGCAGGCCGCCCCTGGGCGCGCCGAGGACCGTGATGCGGCCCTGGGGCTTCGCGCGGGGCGCGGGCCTGCCGGTGCTGAAGGCCTTGCCGAGCGCATCCCACGGCGACAGGTGCTCCTGGCTCATGGGCAGCACGGGCACGTCCTTGAACATCGCGTAGCCGTCGTTGCCCTGGGCCACGAAGCTCAGCGTGGCCAGCCGGTACTTCGCCGCGTCGTCCAGCGGCTTGCCCTTCACCTCCACCTTCGTCACCCGGGAGCCCGGCGCCTTGCGCAGGTCGTAGGTGAAGCGCAGGCCGGACACCTGCGGGAAGCGGCCGGGCGGCTTGCCGTCCGGGGTGCTCAGGCTGACGCCGTTCTCCAGCGCCGCGCGCAGCGTGGCCCCCGTCACCTCCAGGGCGACCAGCTCGTTGCGGTAGGGCATGAGCGAGTACAGCTCTCGCCGGGTCATCGTCCCCGCGGGCAGCACCCGGTCCGCGCGGATGGCGCCGCCGTTGATCAGCGCCACGTCCGCGCCCGTGGCCTCGCGGAACGCATCCGTCAGGAACGAGCCCAGGTTCGTCTCGCCCAGGCGGTTCTGCGCGCTGCGCGCATCCAGCGGCACCGGCGAGCGGCCCACGCGCTCCGCCAGCGTGGCCAGCAGCGGCGCATAGGGCTTCATCTGCTCGTCGAACGCCGCGTCGTCCGGCGTCCTGGCGGTGATGGGAATCACCTTCCACGCGAGCTTCCTCACCGCGCCCGTCTTCGCGTCCAGGTCCAGCGTGACGCGGCCCAGGTCGATGGCGTCCTCGTCCAGCTTGAAGATGGGCGTGCCCGCGACGGTCTCCTCCACGCGGTCGTGGTCGTGCCCGCCGATGATGAGGTCCACGCGCACGCACCTCGCCAGCTCGCGGTCCTGCTCCACGGTCAGGTGCGTGAGCCCCAGCACGAACTGCGCGCCCGCGGCCCGCAGCTCCTCCACGGAGCGCTTCGCGGCCTCGCAGAACGGCGTGATGCGCGTGTCCTTGCCCGGCTTGGACGAGGTCTGCGTCTCCGGCAGCACCACGCCGAAGATGCCCACCTTCACGCCGCCCACGTCGCGCAGGTCCCACGCCTTGAGCCCGTCGAACACCTGCCCGGACTTCACGCTCACCACGTTGGCGCCCAGCCACGGGAAGCGGGACTGCTGGAGGCGCGCGCGCAGCACGTCGTCTCCGAAGTCGAACTCGTGGTTGCCCACCGTGGCGTAGTCCAGGCCGAGCGCGTTCCACGCGTCGACCATCTGCCTGCCCTTGAGCGCCTCGCCCGCCACCTCCGCGGAGGACTCCACGGACGGCGAAAGCGTGTCGCCCGCCAGCAGCGTGAGGACGTGCGGCGTCTCCTTCAGCGCCTGCCGCTTGAGCGTGGCCACGCGTGACAGGCCGCCCCGGTTCCGCGCGGTGGGCTGGAATTGATAGACGTCGTTGAGGTGGAGGATCGTGAGGCGGACGGTGTCAGCGGGGGGCGTCGTCCCGACGGTCCCGGTGGCCCCGGCGGAACGGGTGGCCAGCACCATTGCGAGCGGCAGCAGCACCGCCCAGGTGCTCACGGTCTTCTTCATCATCGGACAGTCGTTCTCTTGCGGGGGCACGGGGGAGCGCCAACCCGTCTCGGCGTAGCGCACTCGGCGCATGAAGGCGAGCGGGCCGGACATGGCGCAACGCGCAAGCCCCAAACCCTTCTTCCCGGAGGATGAAGGGCTTCCAGCCGGCCGCGCGCTCCTCCCTCAGACGGTGTAGCGCCGGCCCTGTACCAGCGGCTCAATCACGCTGCCCGTCGCGTCGAACAGGTCCGGGTAGTGGATGAGGCGCATCTTCGCGCGGGTGGCCTCCGGCAGCGCCGCCAGCTTCTCGTAGGGCGTGTGCACGCCGTAGTTCGTCTCGTGGATGACCAGGTCCGCCTCGGACAACCATGAGATGAGGCCTTCGTCGAAGGACGTGTCCGCGCTGTAGCCCAGGCACCGGCCCCCGGCGCGGATGCGGAACGCCGTGGTGGGCACGTGGTGGTAGGTGAAGCGGCACTCGATTTCGAACGGGCCGTGCTTCACCGCGCGCTCCAGGTGCAGCGGCGTGTGCGTGAAGTAGTCCTCGAAGTGCTTGTGATGGGGGTCCGCGCCCTGCTGCTCGATGAGGCACTCCATGCCCGCGGCGAGGTGGCCCTCCCAGAGGCGGCGCGTGACGCTCGGGTGCGCCAGCAGCTCCATCTTCCGCTGCAGCACGAAGAAGGAGAAGTACGCCAGGCTCTCCAGGCCGGAGGCGTGGTCCGCGTGCAGGTGCGTGAGGGCCACGGCGCTGACGCGCTCCACGTCCAGGTGCACGCCGGAGGACTCGGACGCCTCGCGCATCATCTTGCGGATGGGGTGCGGACAGTCGATGAGCAGCACCTGGTCTTCCGCCTCCAGCGCCAGACACGACGAGTAGTGCAGCGCGGAGAAGGCATCACCGACGCCCAGGGGAATGAAGGACAGGCTCATGGATGGCTCCGGAGGGAGGGGACAGCCGCTCGCGCAGCTTCGCGATGACGGCGGGAGGGCAGAAGGCGGACACGTCCTCGCCGCGCGTGAGGCGTTCCTTGAGGGCGCTGCTGGACACCTCGGCCAGGTGCGCCTCCGCGGGCAGGAAGAGGGTGGACAGCTCCGGCGCCAGCGCGCGGTTCATCTGCGCCAGCTCCGTCTCGAACTGCGCATCGGTGGCGCCGCGCACGCCGCGCAACAGGACGCTCGCGCCAATCTCCCGCGCCAGCTCCACGATGAGCCCTTCGGTGGACGTGACGGAGACGTTGGGGTGCTTCGCCACGACCTCCCGGATGAGCGCCACGCGCTCCTCGGCGGTGAGCAGCGTGCGCTTGTTCGGGTTGACCGCGACCACCACGACGACGTGGCTGAAGAGGCGGGCCGCCTGGCGCACCACCGACAGGTGTCCAGCCGTCACGGGGTCGAAGCTGCCTGCGTAGATGGCGATGCTCATCACGGCACCTCACGGTCCAGCGGAGAAGAAGCCGCGTCCAGCAGGCCCGCCGCCATGCGCTTCACGGTGCCCGCCGCGGAACCCGGAGGCACGAGCCCCGGCGCGCTCGCGGAGAGCACGAAGTACCCCTGGATGGCGGCGAACAGGCCCGCGGCCAGCGGACGCGCGCGGCGCTTGCCCACCACCGCCGCGACCAGCGCCTCCAGCTGCTCCAGGTCCGCGCGCACCACCTCGTCGTAGGCGGCGCGGACCTCCGGCTGCCGGATGGCCTCCGCGCTGATGGTGACCCAGCCCGCCACCGCCGCCACGTCCGCGTCCGGCCCGGTGGCGAGGAACGCGTCCACGAACGCCTCCACCCGCCCCCGCGCGTCGTCCGCCGCGAGCTTCGTGGCGCGGGTGGCGAACCGCTGCCGCGCGCGGGACGCCAGCGAGCGCACCAGGGTCAGGAGGATCTCCTGCTTGTCCTCGAAGTGGTAGTGCACCAGCCCCGCGGAGAGGCCCGCCGCCCGGGCAATCTCCGCCACGGACGCGCCCTCGTAGCCGCGCTCGGCCATGGCCTTGAGCAGCCCGGCGACAATCTGCTCCCTGCGCGCTTCGGTGTTGGACGGACGGGGCATGGCGTGGGTTTGTTTCTAGGTTGTGTGACCAACTTATAAACAGGGCCCACGCGGGCGTCAACCGGACCTCGAGGCCCGGTGGCGCCAGGCGGCGGGCTAGTAGCGGATGACGGACGTCACCTTGTCCGGCCCCAGGCGCTTCGCGCCGTCCAGGAAGTCGAGCGTGATGAGGAAGCTGTAGCCGACGATGTGCCCGCCCAGCTGGCCAATGAGGCGGGCCGTGGCGTCGGCGGTGCCGCCGGTGGCCAGCACGTCATCCACCACCAGGACGCGCTCGTCCTTGAGGATGGCGTCCTCGTGCATCTCCACGCCGTCCGCGCCGTACTCCAGCGAATAGCGCTCCACGATGCGCTTGTAGGGCAGCTTGCCGGGCTTGCGCGCGGGCACGAAGCCCGCCTCCAGGGCCAGCGCGATGGGGGCGCCCAGCAGGAAGCCGCGCGACTCCACGCCCACCACCTTGCTGATGTGCTGCCCCCGGAAGGGGGCGGCCATGGCGTTGACCACCCGGCCAAACAGGCGCGGGTCGGCCAGCATGGGGGTGATGTCCTTGAAGACGATTCCGGGCTTGGGGAAGTCCGGCACGTCCCGGAGGACGGCCTGGAGGTCGGAGACGAGCGTGGGGTCGAAGGACATGGGGTGGGGGCTCCGGAGGGAGACGGCGGCGTTTTTCAGCCCGGGGGATGACGCCCGGGGTGGACCTGGAGGCATCCAAGGTACCCGGCCGGGGTGACAGCCGGCCTGACAGGCCCCCGGACGCAGGGTCCCAGGGGCAACGGCCGGAGTGTGGGCGGACTGGGACGGGACCCGGACATGGCGGACGTTGATGATCTCACAGCTTCGCGCCGCCCGGCCGCATCGGCTGGCGGACGCCGTATTTTTTCCCGCGCGCGGGGAGCCCCTCACTGTGTTAAGCGAGGCGGTTCCCCCCGACCAAGGAGTCTGGGGCCTTGCAAGCCGTGCAAACCACCGCTGACACCCGAGACCCCCTCTCCCCCCAGGACGGACTCTGGCTCCGCGCCCTCAAGGCCGAGGTCCAGCCCGCCACGTTCAAGAAAGGCCGCGAGGTGGCCGAAGGCCGCCGCGTCTTCGGCCTCACGCGTGAACCCGAACGCATCCGCGCGCAGGTCGCGGGTCCGTCCGGCGAGCGCTACGACGTGGCCCTGATTCCAGGAGAGGGAAAAGTCGTTTCCTCCTGCACCTGCCCGGTGTGGAACACCACTGGCCCGCATTGCGAGCACGTGGTCGCCGTGGCACTCATCTACGCGGCCCGCTTCAGGCCGCCGCCCCCGCCGCAGAAGGCCGCGGCGCCGCCTCCTCCGCCGCCCGAACCCGAGGACCTGGGACCGGACGACGAGGAGGAGATTCCCCCGGGCGGTGTGCCCGGGATGGAAGGCGTCAGCCTGCCCGCGCTCGCCAAGGTGGAGAGCTGGCTGGGCCTGTCGTCGCTGCCCGACTACGAGTTCCTCTACCGGCTCACCCCCGCCAACACCGGCGCGGGTGGCTCCAACGGCCGCCACTGGGTCGTGGACGTGCGCCGTCAGGACGCGCAGACCAAGGGCCCCGTGCACGTGAAGCGCCTGCTCCAGGCGGGCAGCCGCATCGCGCCCGCGGACGAGCGCATCTTCATGGTGCTGTCGCGCCATGAGCACCGCTACGACTCGCGCATCGTCCTCTCCGACGAGGACCTGTGCGAGGTGCTGGAGCTGTTGCGCCAGCGCCGGGTCATCTACCGGGGCACGCCGCTGGTCTACATGGAACAGCCCGTGCGGCCGCAGATCCATCTGGAGTCGCGTCCGGATGGCGCCACCGCGCAGATTGAACTCTTGTTCCCGGATGGCGTGGGCTACCCGCTCAAGGACGTCATCGTGCTCGCGGGCCGGCGCACGTACGTCATCCAGGCGCAGAACCTCCACGCCGTGGAGCCGGACTTCCCGCCGCGCCTGCTGCGCAAGTGGCTGCTGGAACCGACCATGGCCTTCCCGTCCGGGCAGCTGGACCGGGTGCTGACGTTCTTCGCGGCGCACCTGCCGCGCTTCCGCATGTCGCTGAAGGCGGACGACATCGAAGTGGACGAGTCGGTGGAGCCGCGCTTCGTCCTCACGCTGGAGGGCGCCGCGGAGCGCGTGAAGGTGCAGCTGGCCGCGAGGTATGGCCAGACGACCGTGGCGGTGTCCCCCACGGCCACGCACCTGGGCTACGCCAGCGGCGTGGGCGAGGACGCGCGCAAGCTCTACCGCCGCCGCGACGAGGTGGAGCGCGCCGCGGGCAAGCTGCTGCTCGACCAGGGGCTGCGGTTTGATCAGGCCGCGCAGGCGTTCGACGCGACGGGTGACGTGGCCCTGGAGTTCTGGGCGCGTGGCCTGGCCAGCCTGCCCGCGGAGTGGGAGCGCTACGGCGTGCAGGCGCCCAAGGTGCGGCTGCGCCCGAAGCTCAAGCCGCGCATCCGCGTGGGCATGAGCGGCGTGCAGTGGTTCGACCTGGACGCGGAGTTCGTCACCGACGACCAGGCCGTGGACCTGGGCGCGGTGCGCATGTGGCTGGACTCCGGCCGCAAGTTCGTGCCGCTGAAGGACGGCTCCTTCGCGGAGGCGGACGTCGCGGAGATCAAGCGCGTGGCGGACCTCCTGGAGGAGGCCGGCGCCATGCCGGGCCGCACGCGCACGCGGCTGCCGCTGCACCAGGCGGTGGCGTTGGACCTGCTCGCGGACCTGGGTGAGTTCACCGAGGTGGAGGCCAAGGCCCGCCAGGCCATGCTGGCCCTGCGCGAGTCCTCCGGCGTGCCGAAGGTGGCCGTGCCGGAAGGCCTGCAGGCCACGCTGCGCCACTACCAGGAGGCGGGCCTGTCCTGGCTCTGGTTCCTGCGGCGCCACGGGCTGTCCGGCATCCTCGCGGACGACATGGGTCTCGGAAAGACAATCCAGTCCCTGAGCCTCATGCAGAAGGTGGCCAACGACGAAGGCCGCAAGCCCTCCTTGGTGGTCGCGCCCACGAGCGTGCTCGCCAACTGGGAGCGCGAGGCGGAGCGCTTCACGCCGGGCCTCAAGGCCATGGTGTGGCACGGGCAGGACCGCCGCGAGCGCGCCGAGGACCTCAAGGGCATGGACCTGGTGCTCACGTCGTACGCGCTGGTGCGCCGCGACCTGGAGCAGCTGTCCCAGGTGGGCTTCCGCTACGTCATCCTGGACGAGGCGCAGAACATCAAGAACGCGGACAGCGCCACCGCGCAGGCGTGCAAGTCGCTGCCCAGCGAGACGCGCCTGGCGCTCACCGGTACGCCGCTGGAGAACCGCCTGTCGGAGCTCTGGAGCATCTTCGACTTCCTGATGCCCGGCTTCCTGGGCAGCGCGGAGGGCTTCAGCGACCGCTACGAGCAGCCCATCCAGGTGGCCAACGACGCCACCGCCAAGGACCGGCTGCGCCGCCGCATCCAGCCCTTCATCATGCGCCGCCTCAAGACGGAGGTGGCCAAGGACCTGCCGCCGAAGACGGAGAGCGTCGCGTGGTGCGAGATGGAGCCCGGCCAGGCCGCGCTCTACCGCGAGGTGCTGGAGGAGAGCCGCCGCAAGGTGAACGAGTCCATCGAGAAGGTGGGCTTCAAGCGCAGCCGCGTCTCCATCCTCGCGGCGCTCATGCGCCTGCGTCAGGTGTGCTGCGATCCGCGCCTGCTCAAGATGCCGCCCGGCACGCTCTTGCCGCCCAGCGCGAAGCTCGAGCGCTTCATGGAACTGGTCGCGGACCTGGTGGCGGAAGGCCACCGCGCCCTCGTCTTCAGCCAGTTCACGGAGATGCTGGAGCTCTTGAAGCAGGAGGCGGACAAGAAGGGCCTGCGCTACCTCTACCTGGACGGCCGCACCAAGGACCGCATGGGCAAGGTGGACGAGTACAACCGCCCTGACGGCCCGCCGCTCTTCTTCATCAGCCTCAAGGCGGGCGGCACCGGCTTGAACCTCACCGCCGCGGACTACGTCATCCACTTCGACCCGTGGTGGAACCCCGCCGTGGAAGACCAGGCCACGGACCGTACGCACCGCATCGGTCAGACGCGCGCGGTCATCAGCTACAAGCTGATCACCCGCGGCACGGTGGAGGAGAAGATCCTGAGCCTCCAGCGTCGCAAGCGCGAACTCGCCGCCGGCGTGCTCGGCACGGACGGGGACGACATGGGCAGGACCCTCACCGAACAGGACATCCAGGAGCTGTTCACCGAGATTTAGGGGCGCCTTCGAGAGTGGGAGATGGTTGTGGCGCCAACAGGCCACGCCCTCCCACTCGCCCTCCCACCGTCCGCCCGACCCGAACACCTGTGCAGTGTCACCAGGACCTGCTAGGGTGTTCAGGTATTGGGGCCGTCGTACGGACCGCGGAGGGCGCAGGTGCTGCTGGGTCTTCGGATTACGAACGTTGCGGTGATTGAGGAGGTGGAGGTCGCGTTCGGCGCGGGCCTCACCGTCCTCACGGGTGAGACGGGGGCCGGCAAGTCCATTCTGGTGGACGCGCTGGGCCTCCTGCTCGGGGGCAGGGCGGATGCGGACGTCATCCGTGCGGGCTGCGAGGACGCGGCGGTGGAGGGCGTGTTCGCCCGGACACCGGTGCTGGCCGCGCGCCTGGAGGAACTGGGCCTCCCGGACCTGGGAGAGGAGGTGCTCGTGCGCCGCGTGCTCGGGCGCACCGGGCGCGGAAAGGTCTACGTCAACGGCGCGCTGGTGACGCTGGGCGTGCTGGGCAAGCTCACGCGCGGCGCGGTGGACATCGCCGGCCAGCATGAGCACGTCAGCCTCTTCGACTCCGGGCTGCACCGGGTGCTCCTGGACAAGTACGGCGGCCTGGAGGAGACGCTGGCCGCGTACGGCCGCGAGTGGGCGAACCTGCGCGAAGTGGACTCGCGCATGGACGCGCTGGGCGGAGACGACGCCAAGGTGCGCGAGCGCGCGGAGTTCCTGCGCTTCCAGCTGGACGAAATCACGCGCCTGGACCCGGAGTCCGGCGAGGACGTGAAGCTGGACGCGGAGCGCCGGCGGCTGGGCAGCGCGCAGAAGCTCAAGCGCCAGGGCGCGGAAGCCGAAGTGCTGGTGTCGGGCGAAGCGCCGTCCGCGGTCGAAATCGTCGGGCGCGCGCTGGGGCTCGTGCACGAGGGCGTCAAGTGCGACGCCACGCTCGCGCCCGTGGCGCAGTCGCTCAGCACCGCGCTGTCGGAACTGGAGGAGGCCTCGCGCCTGCTCAACCGGTACGTGGAGGGGCTGGAGTCCGACCCCGGGCGGCTGGGGGAGGTGGAGGAGCGGCTGGACGCGCTCAAGCGGCTGTGCCGCAAGCACGGCACCACGCTGGACGGCGTCCTCAAGAAGCGCGGCGAGCTGGAGACGGAGCTGGGCACGCTGGAGAACCGGCGCGAAATCCTGGAGGAGCTGAACCAGGAGCGCAAGCGCGTGGAGGAGCGGGCGCGCAAGGCGGCGCTGACGCTGTCCCGCGCGCGCAAGACGTCCGCCGGGGCCTTCTCCCAGCAGGTGCGCGAGGGCCTGGGCGGGCTGGCCATGGGCAAGGCCGCCTTCGAGGTCCGCGTCACCCCCGGGGAGAGCTTGCGTCCGGACGGCCTGGACGAAGTGGAGTTCTTCTTCAGCGCCAACCCGGGTGAACCGGCGCGGCCCCTGGCCAAGGTGGCCTCGGGCGGTGAGGCGAGCCGCCTGCTGCTCGCGCTCAAACGTGCACTGGCGGACAGCGACGCGTGCGGCTGCTACATCCTGGACGAAGCGGACGCGGGCGTCAGCGGCGCCATCGCGGACGTGGTGGGCCGGATGATTCGCGAGGTCAGCTCCCACCGTCAGGTGCTCTGCATCACGCACCTGCCCCAGGTGGCGGCCTACGCGGACGCGCACCTGCTCATCAAGAAGAGCGTGAAGGGCGAGCGCACCGTGTCCCAGGTTCTCCCTCTGGCGGCGGGCGCCGAGCGCACCCAGGAGCTGGCGCGCATGATGTCCGGCGTGGAGGTGACGCGCGAGGCGCTGGGCGCGGCGGAGGCGCTGGTGCGCTCGGCCCACCGGGCCACGCCCCGGGCGCGCCGGGAATCCGGCCCGGAAGGCAATAGCCCCCGGGGGCGGCTTCGCCGGACGGCCTGAAATGGGGGCCTACAAGGTAGGGGTGACCCAGGGGGAGGGGCATGACGCACCGCGAGTTTTCGCGCGCGTCCTTGCCCCCACTAATGGGCTCACATAGCATCCGGCGCGTGTCCAGCACCGCAGGGCAGACCGCGGCCCCCCGCCATAAAGTCATCTCCGCTGGCCTGACGGACGTCGGGCGCAAGCGCAATCACAACGAGGACAGCTTCCTCATTGACGATGAGCTCCAGCTCTACGTCGTGGCGGACGGCATGGGTGGGCACGCGGGTGGCGGTACCGCGTCGCGCATCGCCGTCGAGACCATCGACAAGGAACTGAGGCGCGCGCGTGAAGGGCGAGACAACCCCTTCGTCAGCGTTCCCAACCTCCAGGATTCGCCCATACCGGAAGCGCTCCGGGGCGCGGTGGAGAAGGCCTGTCAGGCCATCTACCTCACCGCCCAGGATGACGCGCGCCTGTCCGGCATGGGCACGACAGTCATCTCCCTGGTGGTCCGCGACGAGCACGCCTTCTTCGCCCACGTGGGCGACAGTCGCGCGTACCTCATCCGCGGGGACCTCATCCAGCAGATCTCCGAGGACCACTCGCTGGTCAACGAGCAGATAAAAGCGGGGATGATCACACCGGAAGAGGCCAAGCACTCCCGGTACAAGAACATCATCACCCGCTCCGTCGGCTTCGAGGAGGAGGTCCAGGTGGACGTCATGGGACTCGTCTCCGAGCCCGGTGACGTGTTCCTGCTCTGCTCGGACGGCCTCGCGAACATGCTCGAGGACCGGGAGATCCACGACGCCGTCGCGCGCCACGCGAACCTGGATGAGGTGCCCAAGCACCTCATCGACCTGGCCAACGACCGCGGCGGCGACGACAACATCAGCGTCATCGTGGTCCGCATGCAGGGCGGGTAGGGCCCGGACTCGGGGCGCGATTGGGGCGTGCCCCGGAGTCTGTTGACCTTGACACTCTTCAAATGCGGATGATAGCTGCCCCAACCTTTCCATCCATTGAGAATCGCCAGTGGGTGACGGTGCGGGTGGGGC